>JADHSC010000036.1 GCA_016777125.1 Candidatus Poseidoniaceae archaeon | reverse complement strand
GGAAGGATTAGTCTTCCAATCGTTGACTGAAGATGCTAAAGAAGAACTCGAAGAACTGTGATTATTCCTCAGCGCACCACGAAGGCCACGTTGTGTATTCTTTATCTTCCCACTCGACCCCATCTGTAGCAAATGCCACGCAATTTTCACTTTGAATAGAGCCAGTCATATCGATTGGTGCAATGAATAGGACTTCATATGATATTTTATACTTGAAGTAATATTCATACTCTGGTTCCTCGTCATCAATAAGGTATAATGTGTCTCCTGAAACTCTCCATTCGTTCCAGACGCCCTCCGAGTCACTTACAGAACCGTCTGATTTGAATTCCATCGTAACTGTTGGGTTATTCCATTCCCCAACGATTTCATCTTCTGCGAGTTCACTCGCCCACCAATACAATACTCCTGAAAGTACAACGGTGAGGGCAATGAGAATAGCCCCCCCAATTAGATATTTAGCTACTTTATTATCTCTCTTGTTTATTTGTGAAAAGTAGTAAGTTGCTTGTAAATTTCCATCTGTTTGGTAAGCGCTAGTTGGATGTACCTTCGCAGGAGGAGTATCTTGCTGATTCAAAGATGGATCGGTGATCATGAAATTCCTTCGACTCAATTATTCATTAAGTCATCGCCGATGATGAGGAAAAGTGGTTGAAAAAAACCAATGAAGAATGGTGCCGGGGGCAGGATTCGAACCTGCGAAGCATTACGCAGAGGATCTTGAGTCCACCCCCTTTGACCGCTCGGGAACCCCGGCACGTATGCTTCCCTCGATGGTCTTCTTCTTGACTATTCCTCTTCATCGATATCCATCAAATCCAACGGACGTGGCGGTGGTTTGATGCTATCATCATCGAGGTCAAATTCATCATACAAGTCTTTGATACGTTGCTTACGCATGAGGTATGTTGCAACAACTGCACCTGCTGCAAGAATGAACAAAAGAATGTTCAAACCAAGTTCGGAAGCAGAGGATTTCTGATCGACAGAATCGTCGGTAACATCAGCTAAAGGAACAGGAATGAGAACGCTGTTGTTGTCCATCTCTAAGGTCATTCCAAGTCGTCCAGTCGTCCACGCTTCGATTTCCCACGTTATGCTCTCTCGTTCTCCAGCTTCAAGATTAAAGGTAATTTCACGTAGTTTGATACCATCACCATCTTGCAGAATAAAGGAGGTTGAACCATTGAGGTAACCAATGTTCTCAACGGTCAAGACGAGATCGATAATCTCGCCAACTGATGGTCTGTAAGGCGTCGCTTCAATCGAAACTGGAACAGGTTCAAATGCCATCCAAACAACATAAACTTCGAGTGGGCTGAACTCGGTTGCTTCACCAACCATCGGATTGCCTGAACGGTCTTGATGGGAGAACCAGACGCTAAGTCGATCACTCTTCTCGAATAAAACGCCTGTTTGCTCAACATTGAGAATGGTTTGGAACGATGTGATTTCACCAGTCGTACCGATTGAATCAAGGTATTTCTCTCCAATTGAGCCTTCCACAACCTTTCCAGCCCGTACATAGCACCAATGAACCATCGCTCCTCGTTCAGATACACCGTAGTCATCTGTGATATGTATTGTAATTGGAACATTGTTGAGATTATTTGAATCCAAGTCACTGAACGTTCCAAGTTCAAGAGCCACAGTAGGAGATTGTTCATCGATTTGCAGACCTATGCTCAGAGGTGTTGAAGAATTGAAGACACTGCCAGTTAACCCAATGTTGAGTGTTGCCACACCGTTTGGGATAGTCATCGAATTGAGGACGAGGCGATGGCTGCTCAAGCCAGTCATATCGATGGTTGATTCTGTTGAAAACGACGTCGCTGCGTTGTGAATTACATCCCACGTTACACGACTGTCAAAGGGAATATGGAGGGCTGGTTCCGATGTATTTTCATGAACAACAATGATGTCAATATCAGCAAAATCATCGAGCTGCAGCGTCAGAATATTATTTTCGAACGTTCCAAAAGGAGCCACTCGATCTTTCACATCATCGAGAATAAACGACACTCGTGTATGTGTTGTCCAATTCAAATCTTCTAGATATGTTGCACCTAAACCAACGTCTTGATTTTCATCCTCGACGACAAGAGACGGGGTAAATCGCTGATCGCTCAAAGCGTCCATAGCATCCCAACGTAAGCGGAATGAAACGGTAATTTTCCATCGGAACGTGAGAGCATCTTTCTGAGAGGTAACTGTTGGTGGAACCTCAAAACACATCACATCACCAGATGTTACATTGAAGCGTGGAAGATGTTCTATCCAGCAATCATCTTGTTGTGAATTCAAGAGACCAAGCGTAATTGAGTCAAGACTTGAAAGCCCGTTTCCATCGATGAGATCAAACGACATCGAATGTGTTTGTCCAGAGAATAAATATCCTCCAATGGCATCGGTAGTAAATGATTCTCGTACTAAGGAAGTAGGCATCCCTGGCTGAACGTAGACCGTCGCTGCATCAGTTTCTTCTCCATAGGTTCCGCCTCCTTGCAATGAATTTCCAGCCAAATCAAACCCTGATACCACGACGCTCAATCGTCCCTCTTCGTATCCTGGTGAGAGGACATCACTGGTTTGGAGAAGTGGCAAATCAACTTCAGCTTCAAAGACGCCTCGGTTGATGTTTGTAGTAAATGATTGATATTCACTTTCTTCCATCAAGCCATTGCCATTTGCATCATCTCTGTCTTCAGCCCATGTGTAAATCGTCAATGGTGTTTCAAGGCCTTCCGCATCTTGAATCAGTAATCGAAGTGGAATTGGACGCTCAGGCATCCAGATATGCCCGTCTGCAGGCTGTAATCCACTCTGATCAAGGATTTCAACTGAAATCAAATCTGGTTTCGTTTCATCGTATACGATTTCGAACGATGTCGACTCTGCGGTCCTATCAAAGGCTGTAGTGACTTGGTTTCCAGCAGGTCCACGACGTGTCAAAAGGACTCGAACTTCAATACGCGTACCGCTAATTAATTCGTCCGCATCGGGGATTGTCAGAGGGATTGAGAATTGACCGAATACATCGACTTCTGAGGTATTGCTGAGAGACCAGATAACTGGAATACCGGGCCATTCATCAGACCCTCCACTGATGTTCTTTGGAGGCACTGCGCGTGCTTCTACCGTCACTTGTGCTTCGCCTTCTTGCACCCATCCATCGGCAACCCCCTCGAATCGAACACGCCCGCTGATGAACATCGCTGTGTCTGGGTTAACATGCAATGGCCACAATGGCTGAGTCCAATCATGCAGGGCGCGTCCTTCATCATCATAGGCGCGGATGTCAAAGGCTTCGAGATCGTTCTCAACATCGTTGTATGCTGTATTTTCTGCCCAAACAGCAGGACCTGTTTTCAATCCATTTTCATCGATTGCAAAAGCCATCCAATGCACATCATCGATGTCATCGTTTAACCACGTACTCTCAAAGACCCATGTTACTGTGCATTCACTTCGAGTGCATGAAACGTTTGAGGAGGGGTGGAGTGAAGCAATACCTGCCCCTGAAGTTTGGATAAATCGTGGTGTTGTATCCAATCGATCTAATTCAGCAGTGATTCGTACATCGTTATGAGATGTTGATGGCCCCATTGAGATATTGATTCGTTCGAGAGCTGGTGCGATTGATTGCGGATTGTTTGGATCAGTGCGTACGTGATGTGTCGTCACTTCACGAAGCGTCCCTGGTAACCATCGAGAAGCAGGGGCATCAACAACCGTGTCAATGAGGACTGGTTCGCTTGCCACTGTGAAATTAAAAACCACGCCACCGCTTGCAGTTTCTATCGAAATCGGTATGTCAATCATCGAATTTGAATCATTCGTACTCGAAGCATTGAGAACTGAATTGAGAATTGTATCTGAATAATAGATGAAGTTTAAGATGGACGGTTCTGATGAAGAACGCAAGGAATGTGCTGTTAAATTCGCATCTTGATCAGTCTGTAAGAACATCGAGATACGCCCCCAATCGTAATGGGTTCCTGTAGCGTTCGCAATTGAAGGATGTGTTGTATTAAATCTCAAACCAGGGCTTGTTACATGGATATATCGTGTTGTATTCGCTGGAACAAATGCAAGTACGGAATGAAGTTGATACCCATTGTAATAGTGATCACACATGGTGACATTGGTTGCATTTTCACCAGTTTGTACCTTCAGTACGAATTGGTCCATGAACTGATATTTCAAGACACCATTTTGTAGGAAAGTACCTGTACGAGAATACCCATGATAGCCTAAATCATACATCACGGAAGCTTTCGATTCCCATTCAAGATCACCATGTTCGTTCCCATATTTGACGAATGAGCCATTTTCTACGGAGTAAAACTTTGTTCGTTCACTTAATCCTGTATCGTTTCCAGTAAGTGGATAAGGGAATCCATCAATGGCATTGTTTCCAATCGTCACCTGTAAATCATCGATTCCGGTTGAACATATCGGCTGAATCGTAAAATCCAGGAAGGAATCTCCTTGCGCCATATTTCTCGTTAAGTTAAGCCCCGTTGCATCCGTAGAAAATCCATATTGCCCTGAAGTTGAGTATGAAGTCGTCGTCGTAGGAATAGGTTGTGAAGTGTATGAAGTGGTTTGCAAGAAATGAGTGAATGGCGGGTAGAACCCGGTTCCAAAACCTGTTAAATTGGCACCACGGTGCGTTACAATGACTTCTCCCCAGTAACATTGGGGGTAAAACGTGTTGAACAGGGTGGTCGATGAAGGTGCTGAAATGTATCCATTTGAATCAACACTGAGGTTGCTTGTAAACGACAATGAATTGGTTTGGACTTGATACGCTCCAAATGTTTGCTTGAGCCCAAGCCCGAGGCGTTCAAGCGTTGGTGTTACCAGAATGTCTGTGGTTGACATGTGAACGACAATACGTACCGAAGAATACTCTTCTGGGTTGAGTAGAATTTGTTTCGGTGCTGTTATTCGCTCATATTGAGGAATGATGTCTCCGTTCATATCCATGATGCTAAACCGTAGCGTTGTATTTTGAGGTTGAATCGCACTCGCATCTAGCACACCATAGCCAAACACTGGATTCGGTGTGAACGGTTCAGAGACCCATTCTCCTTCGTTCTCAAACAGTGAGATCTCAATTCCAGCATCGTCGATATACCATCCATCTCGTTCTACGAATTCGTCTGAGAAGAAGGAGAAGCGAAGGCGTACAGATTCGCCTGAAAGATTGGTGATATCCGCTGTTTTCAGTTCAAAGCCACGTATGACGCCATGGCAACCACCCGTTACACGTGAACCGTCGAGAAGACCTTCTCCATAGAATGGAGAATTTGTGTTCACTGTTGAAATCCGGTCATGGAAGCCACCAGGATCTGCTGGCAAGTACCACCAATTCAATCCACCATCGGTTGAAAGTGATACTGCTCCACCATCCCATGCAGCTTCTGTGCAAATCCATTGTCGGAAGGTGAGTTGTGATGTTGCGTTGGTTGGTAAGCGATATTCAGGAGAGATGATGTGTGCATATGAGTTTGCACGATACTGTCCATCGAGTTTGATTCCAACTCCGTTTTGGCCTGAATGCCATCCGTTTGGACCTTGTCCTGACGAGTTGTTCACTGTCCCAAGCGTCCAGCCTTCTCCACGAATGTTCTGAATTGACCACCCTGCAGGCGCATCGTGAGCATCTTCAAATGAATCAAAGGCGGTTCTTGGTCCATTGACACCCATGGTGGAAACCCATTGCCATTGATTTGGAGCACTTACATTGTCGAGCCATCCATCGATTGAACCATTGCTATAATCTGGCATGTTCGTGAAATTGTTCAATACGCGCTTGATTGGAGTGGCCGTATTGGCACCTGAATGGAGAGTGACATCGTCGATCATGATCCCTTCCCAACCAGAAGCTGGAGCAGAACCGCCATGATTGACAATTGCATCTGTTTGGACATTGAACTTCAACAATCCATACGAAGCATTGCTATGACTGGAAACTGTGTTTGGTACAGGATAGAACATTGGTAGCCATGCAAAGGACTCATCGACGTAGAATTGGCCTTGATAGGCCACACCGTTACCAGGCAAACCCGGAAGAGGAGTCAAGAGTACCCAGGAAGTTCCATTGTCGAGTGAATACCAGATGGTCATGCCATCGTTGGAGCCACCTTCAATATCCCAATTCGAGCGAATTTCAAGTTCAATTGGCGAAGCAAGTCCACTGAAGTCTACGGGCATAACCAGTGTCCCATCTGCGTTTGGCGCATAATCACCACTCAAGTTTCCGTGGAACCATGAACCAGGTTCATCCCCTTGATTATGCCATGTCAGATTATCGATAAACCAGCCACCTCGTTGAGAGATATCGTCACTCATATCCGCACACATTCTGAAGCGCATGGATTGCGACGAACTGATGTTGGCGAGATTGTCTAATTGGAAATGGACTGAATCCCATTGGAGTGATGAACCACTCCAAACAGATGAAAAGGATTGAACCGAAGTTGGATGAGAAGATATTACTGTGGCATTGTAACCGTTTGTTGGAATCAATTGATTCCATGCTTCTACATCATCGAGGGTATACTCGACCCAAAGGGCGTCGTTTGATGTAACCGAGCGCCAATGATCAAATGAAAGTGAGAGATTTCGAACAACTTCAGGTGTTGAGTACCTTGGAGACAGAATACAGGAAGTCATGTTCGCTGTTAGGCCTAAATCTGCACCAAAGGCGAGAGCGTGCACGCCATTGCTTGCACTTGTTGGTTGCTCTTGCCCCTGAAGTGTCGTCACATTGACAACCGTCCAATCATATCCATCTGGCCCCATTCCAAGCCAACCTGTTGGGACCCTGGTCGTGGTTTCAAAATCCGTCAATGATCCCAATGATGTATCTGTAGAAAGAGAGAGTTTACCGCCGTGAGCGAGCGAGGAAGTGTTGTCAAACGTTCCATTCAACCACCCTCTGTCATAACCTGTACCGTAATACGAACCACCGTCTGCAACAGGAGTCCATTCAGTCTGAATTCCCAAATAACCTCCGGTTATCGTGTGGTTTGCAGGCACCTGAACGATGGATGAAATGTTGGTAAGAACAGACTCATTGCCAAGTGTTGGTGTTAATGTGATTTCACCAGATGATGTTATTGTAGGCGCACCTTTTACAAGAGTCGAGGGCCCAACAAGTACCATGAGTGCTACGAGAAGCACTGCTTTGTACTGATTTGAGGGCATGTTCATCCATCTCACCTTGCTTCGCAAGGTGAGGCATTTGGTATGAAGCCTCGTCTGTTCTGTTTAAGTCTGCGCAAGAGAGTTCAAAGACTCTAAGAGTAAGGCTCGGATGATGTCGAGCGACACCATGCTTACGGACCTTCAAGCCCGTGAGATTCAGGAGCAGTTGTTCGCCACATATCGCCAACAAACCAATCGTCAAGTTCCCGTTCATCTTCCTCGAAAGGACTTCTGGGAAATGGTCAAGCGATTACTCACAACCTTGGATGTTCAGATTCACAATATGATCCGCCAACATGGTGCTGACTTGAGAGTACAGAACGAACAGAAGCGTCAAGCAAATGTTCGGCATATCGCTTCAGAATTAGCTCGTCGCCGATTGGTTGCAATGATGCAACATGCTGCATCACAATCGCTTCGTATGGCAACAAGTGCAAGCGATAATGCAACTGTTCTCCCGCCATTGGATTGGCAAAAAACAGACGGTGCTGAACGTCAGTTTTACACTGCAATTCAAACAGAGATGGATCGATTCAAGAAGACCATTGGGTGGCAGGAGATGCAAGATGGACTTCGTGGAGAAATGGAGTTTGCAGCACCGACCCATAAACCAGGGACGATGCAATTGGGTGATTTTACTGAAAAGCCGATTACGAATCAAGCACCACCAGACTTGGTCTTTGAAGATCAACGACCAGAACCTGTGGATACAATCGATATCGATGAAGAAGATCGAATTGCTGCATTGGAATGGGATTCTATGGAACCCGTACCAATACCTGAGCAAAATGAAGAAGATGTGACTCCACCCGCACCGCTTCCCCAGGCGCCATCGAGCGAGGGTAGGCATAGTGCAGCCATGGAACTCGCCCCATCAGTAACATCGGCAATTACTGATGATTGGATGGACGAGACTCCAAAGGAAGAAGAGAAGGCAGTCGAGACGACGCCTCTTATTCGAATACGAATCCTTACTTCATTCGATGAAGCAATAGCAACAGCAGATGGATCTGAGTTGATGTTGCAAGCAGGAGATGTTCACAATTTAGAGACCGGTATGGCTCAGTGGCTCATCGACTCTGGTGCTGCAGAAGCTGCACCATTGTAATCAAAACATCTTGAAGAATCAAGATGGCTAAGCCTGTTTAGATTAGAACAACGTTTCAGAGAAACGTTTCACTTCAGTTTACAGTTCTCATCGATAACTCGATGGTGACTGAATCAGGAATGTCGATCTTTGCGACTTGTCGCAGAGAGGTTTCATCCTTACCGGAGTTGATGTGCATTTCCAACAATCGCTTGTGAACTCGGAGTTCCCAATGGTCGTAGGTTTCGCTTCCTTCACCATCAGGTGCACGTCGGACAGGAACGACCAGACGGCGTGTTGGTAGAGGAATTGGACCTCGAAGCTTGGTATCACTTTGTTCGCAGATTGCACGAATGTGGCTTGCTACACGATCAATATCGGGGTGGTTGTTTCCGGTGAGTTTGATGACGGTAACGGCTGCCATGATTCATACCTCCTGTTCAAGTTTCATTGAGTATTGGAACTCACTTCTTCTCAATCTTGAGACAAACACCAGCAGCGACAGTCTTACCCATGTCACGAATAGCGAATCGGGACAATTCAGGGAAGGTGTCCATTTGCTCAATAGCAAAAGGCTTGGTTGGTTGGAAACGGATCAAACATGCATCGCCGTTCTTGAGGAACGATGGGTTAGCTTCCTTACCATTCTTGTTTGTCTTTTCAAGTAGGTCTTGGAACTTGATAGCAACTTGAGCGGTGTGTGCGTGGAAAACCGGGGTGTATCCGACGGAAACAGCCTTTGGAATGTCCATAAGTTGGATTTGACCGACGAAGGTTTCGTCGTGGCGAACGAATGTAGGTTCGCTGTCAGTGTATCCAGCAACGTCACCACGGCGGATTTCGTCAGCAGCAAGGCCACGGACGTTGAAACCGACGTTGTCACCAGGCTCAGCCTTGTTGACGATTGTGTGGTGCATTTCAATTGACTTGACTTCAGCAGACTTCTGAGATGGGTTGAAGACAACAGTCTTTCCAGAGTTCAGAGTACCTGTTTCAATCTTACCGACTGGGACAGTTCCGATACCAGAGATCTTGTAGACATCTTGGATAGGAAGTCGAAGTGGCTTGTCGAGAGGCTTGCTTGGCATTGCAGCAGCATCGATTGCTTCGAAGAGAGTAGGTCCATTGTACCATGGAGTGTTCTCGCTCTTCTTGTAAACGTTGTCGCCCTTCAATGAAGAAGCAGGAATCATTGGGATGTTGTCGATTTGTGAACCAAATCCAGCCATCTTGAGAAGTGCAGTGACTTCGCTAACAGCTGCCTTGTACTTGTCTTCTGACCAGTCAACACCAGAGATGTCCATCTTGTTTACGTGGACAATCAATTCCTTGACACCAAGAACCTTTGCGAGGAAAGCGTGTTCCTTGGTTTGTGCGTTAACACCGTCGTTAGCAGCACAGAGTAGAACTGCTGTGTCTGCTTGAGAAGCTCCAGTAATCATGTTCTTTACGAAATCACGGTGACCAGGTGCGTCAATGATAGTCCAGTAGTACTTAGGAGTAAAGAACTCCTTGTGAGCGACGTCGATGGTAATTCCACGTTCGCGCTCTTCCTTTAGACCGTCCATAACATATGCAAGTCCGAATCCGGCCTTACCTGCTTCTGCGGCGAGTTTTTCGTTCTTCACGATAACGTGTTCTTCGATGTGACCGGAGTCTAGAAGAAGACGACCAACAGTGGTCGACTTTCCGTGATCAACGTGACCGACGAAGACGATGTTACGATGTGGCTTGTTCTTATCTTCCCATTGTGCTGGCATAATAATTGCTCCTTAGCGACTCTTGCGACAAACCTCCCCTATTTCAAAGAGTCGGTGATATTCTACTGTCCATTTCTCTCGAAATGTGTGTGCTCGACGCGGTTATCACTTGTAGACAAGCCTCAAGAAGAACGAATCTACTTGTTGGTCAGCAGTCTCGTTATTGGAGGCCATCATCGTCCATTCTCCAGCACCAAAGGTGTTGTCAGTGTCTGTAAAAACATATGAAGAAAGAGTCATGGTTACGCAGTATTTCTCGGAATCACAATCATTTCCATCCCGAGATTCGTATGCTGAGTCATCGGATGGTTCTGTATTCTGCGCCTCTTCTTCTTCTTCGTTAAATGCAACGATATCGAGTTTACCGGTACATTCTCCAAAGACACATGGCTCATCTTTTTGTGGGTACATTAAATCTGCAACAACTTTACGAATTGTGTTTCCGGCATCTTGGTCGTAATTGACTGTAAAGTCATAATCAATTTGAGTAGGGCCTTGTGCTGTCCTTCTTCCAATTGGGAAATCAAGCCAAGAAGCCCCGTATGAGACGTAGACCTTGATATCATCAGAATCGGTTAAGCCCTTTCCGTTTGTAATGGTCAAACCAACCTCATATTCGCCGGGACGAATGTCTTTCCATTCGACGGTTTCTCCTTCGAGATCGTTGTCGTTCTCTGAATCGCCATCGCCATCTGCATCGTATGTAAGATCGATATCCCAGTAATACTTTGAGATGTAATCATCATTTGAGCCAGAACTTGAATCACCTGCATCGAGTGTGATCGTTACTTCACCATCTGCAGTTCGGTCTGATTGAGCCTTATCCAAGTCACAAATCCAGATATGAATGTAGTTGCCTTCATCAACATCTTCACCAAGACAGTCCTCATCAGAAGACTCTGGAGTAATCTCTGCTGTTGGAGGAACCGCTGATGCATCGACAATTGTCAACTCCTTGCTCGTACTTTGGCTTCTGGAACCATCGCTTATTGTCAAGGTCACTTCGTATGTTCCAGTCTCTGGATAACTCCAATCGGAGGTTCGTCCTGTAGCGTCAATCGAGTTGTCGGAATCGAAGTCCCATTTGTAGGTTAATGCAACACCGCTCGGCAGGGAATCGGCTGCATCGAAGTCGATGGTTTGACCTGCACGAATGTTTGTGGCAGGTGAATAGGTGAAGACTGCGACTATTTCGCCATTCGAATCGTCATCATCATTTCCAAAGCAGCCAGCAAGTCCGCTGATCATCATCAAACCAGCCAGTAACGTTGCTTTCTTCCAAGCGCCCATACAATTGCCTGTGTGCTGGCTATTTAGAAGCCTTTTGCGTTTTGTTTACCTAAAATGAGAACAATGAGGTCTGTCTATGACCTCCGAAGAGATCTTTTGCAGTCCATCCAAAGGTTTCGGTAATTCGGCCCAATGCAGCTGCTAACCGTTCAGCATAGAATCGCCCATCGTAACCCGGTATACCGCCATCATCCTCAGATTCAATCCAAGGATGGACTTGCATGGGCCGGTTTGAAGCATTCGTGACGACGTATGAGATTTTCATTCCCGGTGTAAATCCAAGGCCTCGTTCGATCAATATCTTAGCAGCACGTACCTGAGCCATGCTTTCAGGTCGAGCGTAGTCCTTGGTGAAATCAACGGCACCATTGGAATCAACTCGCCCTTTGCAAGACTTAGCAAGAATCAATCGTCGAGCAGGAACTTCATGCTTCTTGACAGCAGCAACCGTTTCAAGAGCGTGTTGAATCAATGCGTCTCGTTCGTCATTAAGGGCGAATTGGAACATTTGCTTCATCGCTGTTGTCAGATATTCAAACGAATCCGTCCGCTGTGTTTCATATCCACGAATCAGCATTTCTTCACTCGGATAGACCACTTGACCAACGTATCGTTTCTTTGCACCGTGGCTAAAAAATACTGAAAGCCCTTTCTCGTATTCCAGAACGGCAGAATCTTTGCTGTATCGTTGTGCAACTTCGAGTCCAAAGTCGATCATGGCTTGTTTGGCAGCCTCATACGCATCAATGGTTTCCTGGTCATCATCTTCACGAAGTACAGAAGGTGAACCCTCAGCCACGGGAGAACGTACGAAGATTGAATCTGTATCTGAATAGACGACGTGATGTCCTTCTTCATCGAGTTTCTGGATAATCGCCTTGATGTTATGACGAGCCCAAGCTGTAATCGATGAGCCCAAATCCTTGTGTGTGAATCTGTAAAAGCCAGAAGCAAAGACACCATAGAAGGAATTCATGAGAATCTTAACCGCGTATTGCATTGCATCATGGAACTCTTCTTTCTCTGCCTGTTCATCATCACGTGCTTGCTTGAGCAGGGCTTTGTGTTCATCGCGCTGACCCATCAAATCCTCGAGTAAGGTTGGAACCATTCCTTTGCGGTACGATGAACTCCAGAACTTTGCTTCAGTTGGTGAAGTGTGAATCTCATCATCATCGCCTGGTTGTTCTGGATGTGAAGGGTCGATTCGAGTCGTGTAGCATACGTTGTGTCCAATCATGATGCTTGGATACATACTCTTGAAATCGAGTACTGCAATCCATGGATGGAGTCCTGCTTCAACATCGTGAACGTAGCCTCCAGTGATTTGACCTTCTTTTGCTTCTGCGCTTCCTGTCAGGGGAACAGCGACTTCACGGCGATCGGCTAGACGGACAACGAGGCTGTCCAAGAGTTGACTTGTGCTTCCATTAGAAGCGGTCTCAAACGGTACTTTTGCAACAGCAGCAACCGCTTCTTTACGTCGAATCGCTTGAATTGCATGGAGAATATCGAGAGGTAATGCAGCATCTCGAACACAATATTCCATGACCTCATCAGGACGATTGGCCCATTCAACATCCATATTGGAAGCATCGATATCCATCTTCTGCTTGTCCTCTTGGTCTGGGAAAAGCAACTGTGAAATGAAGGAGAGCGTCTCTCGTTGCGGTTTGAGTGCTTGACGTGCCTGCCACCACGCATCGACGATGGCACGTCCTCCAAGATTCCAAGCTCGATTCGATTGACGACGAGGAAGAACACCTGTTCGACTTCGATTGCATTCAGTTTCCAGATGTGGCGTACGTCCCCAGCCGAGAAGGTTGCTTCTCGCCTTCCATTGCTTCCGACTCGTATGATGTTCCATGCGTTCAACCATTCGAGGGAAATCGAAGTTATCGATGTTATATCCTGTAATGATATCAGGATCTTCATCGCGAACCATCTTGGTCATCTGTTCCATGATCAAGTCTTCAGCACCTCGATATTCATAGACACGACGAACCCCAGTTGCCATATCTTCAACCCAAACAGCAGCACATAGAATGGTATTGTGCGCAATACTGGTTTCTAAATCGTATGAGAGAATCCTCCAAGGAACTGCAAATGGTTCGCTTTGTTTCACGTTTCCAAGCTTCACTGCAACGGTTCGATCTACAGCATACCGCCCAACTCCACCGTGTTTCAGCACGTTGGTTTTGTGCACATCGTCGTCATCATCCCATTCTCTCGAATCGACAATATGACCTTCTACAGCCAGATGCATACCGATATCATTGTCCAAAAACAATCGATTGACAAAGGGAATATCACCAGAATAAATCATCCAAGATTGTTTCATCAAATCAGTACGTAAAGAAGGGACATTAAACGGTTGAATCGCTTCAACGGTCCAGATTGGTTTCTCTCCTAAATCAGTCCATTTCCATACAGGGCCACGAACGTCTACAATGTCCGAACGTTGACGAAGAACTTCAATTCGATGAAGTTCAGCATCTGTAATCGGATCATCTCTGCTTCGTTTTCCTATGGTTGCAATCTCAAAGGTTGGTCGTAGTCCAGAGACGAGAAGGCAAATGGAAGCACCATCTTCACAGCGTCCAAACAACTCGATGGTTGTTTCAGGCGCATCGTTTTCGCCATGCGAATGGTAACGGCCGCTGACCACGCCAAACCGACCTGACCATGCGTTCATGGTCTGCCCTATACCTCGACCGTCTTCAAACCAAGCCTCACGCCAGTTGGGCAGAAACCAGCGTTTTTGTCAAGAATTTGATGAGCAAGGATTGAAAGCCCAATCTCCTTAGCGAAAGTCGCGGGTTGAAACTATGGGCAAGGATATTGATTGGGACAAACTCACCTTTTCGCTTACACCGACCGATACAATGTATGTTGCAACAACAACTGCAGAGGACCCGTGGATGCCTGGTGACTTGCGTCCATACGGCAATATTTCCATCTCCCCAGCTGCGGGCGTTTTGAACTACGGACAAGGCTTGTTTGAAGGAATGAAAGCCTATCGAACTGCGAAAGATCGTGTTGTCTTCTTCCGTCCTGATGAAAATGCACGACGTATGCAACGTGGTGCAGACCGCCTGAAGATGCCTCCAGTACCTGAATCAATCTTCATTGATGCTGTTGAACAAGTCGTTCAAGCCAACATCGACTACCTCCCACCAATGGGTCGTGGTGCAATGTATGTGCGACCATTGTTGATGGGAAGTGGCCCTGTTCTGGGTGTTGCTCCTGCTCCAAGCTATTCGTTCATGATATACGTCACACCGGTTGGACCGTACTTCAAGGGTGGAATGAAGGCCATCGACTTGCTTATTTCGAATGAATTCCATCGAGCTGCTCCAGGTGGATCTGGTGGCGTTAAAGCGATTGGAAACTATGCACCAGGTATGATGCCAAGCAGGATTGCAAAGTCGAAAGGCTATGCTGAAGTCATCTATCTCGATGCTCGAACCAGCACCTACATCGAAGAGGTGGGCGCTGCGAACTTCTTCTGTGTCAAGGACAATGTCCTCTACACGCCTGAACTGACAGGAACCATTCTCCCAGGAATCACTCGAGCATCGATTATTGCCTTAGCACGACACCTTGGATATGATGTCCATGAAGAGAAAGTCAGTGCTGAATTCGCAATGAGTGCTGATGAAGCGTTCTGTTGTGGAACTGCAGCAGTCATCTCTCCGATCGGTTCAATCACACACGATGACAAGAAAGTAACCTACGGTGATGGAACTCCTGGAATCATGACCACAACGCTGTACGATATGCTGACAGGAATACAAAACGAAAAGGAAGAGGACATCTTTGGATGGCTTCACGAAGTACCCCTTTGATGAAATAATTCTCAGGGCTTGAAGAGCCCTACATATCGTCAATTCTTGTAATTTTGAATACAGAAGATGTCACGTTTGTAAGACCCCGATCTTTCTCATCTTCTAAATCGATTTTCTCCAAACGCTCCAACTTAAAGCCTTCAGAAAATAGATCACTTACATGATCATCATGCAAAGCAAACGGTGGCCCTGGCATTTGTTCCTGCGGATAGGCGAATGTGATGAGTAAGCCAACCGCGCCTAACTTTGTCTGCTTGCGAATTTGGTCAACGTAGTCTTTCCTATCTGATGGGCTAATAGCGATTAAAGCAGCTCGATCGTACCAGGCATCTGCTTGAATTAATCCCGCATCAAGGTCCAAGAGATTCCCGTGAAAGATGGTAAAAGGTTGGCTTGAATATTTTGTATGCTTCCCGATATTTACGGACTCGTATTTCAACTCATTTTCTGTGAAAAATGTCTTTACCGCTTGGTCAACCATGTCGATTCCAACAACAGTGTAGCCCTGCTTTGCCAACCAAAGCATATCCAAAGATTTACCACACAATGGAACCAAAACATTGCCATTTTCAACTGCACTGATTTTTGCCCAGTGTTTTAGCAACAAATCGTTGAACATTTTTCGATGCCAACCAATTTTTTGGCTTTGCCAACGATCATGCCAAAATTCCATGCTGCGTCCACTATGATGCATTTTTTAATTCTTCTTTCAGAACAGATGAAGCGAATTGAATAATTTCCAGAGAGTTCCAAATAATCATTGAAACTGATTTTAAAATACGCCAGCACTTCTCAATGAAAAGAACGCAATAACTCCACAAAGAACGTAAATAAGAATTCCAATTGGTCCTCTTTTGAATTTAGAAGATGGTTTGAATCCAAGAATTGGTTCTGTTTTGTTTGCAAGGTCTTCTTCTATCTCTCCAAGGGACTTCATGTTCTGCCTAAAATGAGTTATTTCAAAAATCTTCTTAGGAAATCTCCTTTCAAAGTAACCTTATTCTCTTAATTCACCTTAACGATTCTTGTATAACTACATGGGTAGGGACGAATAGGACGGACTGCAACCCGTTGTGACTGCTTAATTTGTTCATAACGGTTTTATAGCATAACCCTTTCAAATCTAGAAACTACTTACTAAAAACCTTTGATTTGATAATCTTCAAACCTCTCACAGCACAATGACTTTTTACCACCTTGCGCTGGAGTTATTGTGTTTCGGAGGTTCTTCAATAAAGACTCAACTGTCCCAGG
>JADHSC010000002.1 GCA_016777125.1 Candidatus Poseidoniaceae archaeon | reverse complement strand
ATCGCTGGTATCCGTCAAAGAAACTGTTGAAGTCATCGATTGATGGACATGTTGGTCTCTGAATAATGATTTGTGTGAAAATCGTTATATTATCTACACTCTTAGGTGAACTATGCCTAAAACATTCGATAGAGCCCCTGAGTTGCCAAAAATGCGCCGTAGGATTGGCCGCGACACAACTGAATTATTGATTACAATGCTTGCTCTCTTAAGCACAGCAGGTATAGTAGCAGTCTTGATCAGAACTTCTGTTTTTGACATTACATCACAAGGTGAATATAATTTCATAAAATATTTCCTCATTTGCACATCTGCTTTCTTGTGGCTCACTGTCGTTCGTTTGGAATTTACTGCAAAGAATAAAGCAGAAATTTTGTATGAAACTCAAATGAAGGAATATGAAATCATGAGGGCAAAATGGCTAGACATAGCATCTCAGAAGATGGAGATTGAAGCTAAAAGAGCCATGGATTATTCCAATCTTGTTCAGCCTTCCGTAGTATCTTCTAAACCAGTCGAAATTAAACAAGTTATCGCCGAGAAAACAGAATCCGATTCGAAATCTGATGTCAGTGCCTAGCAAAATGGTCTAGGAAAGGCCAAGAACTCTACTCCAAAAATAATGAAGATGAGTATCTTAGAATATGATGACAAAATTGTTCCGATTCCATTATTTGCTGCTAGTTTAGGTATGATTACCGGTTTTACCTTTATTTTCCCTTGGATGGGGCTTGTCACCGTTCCGATTGCATCTTTCATCATATTTTCTATCGTAGTAGGAGACATTACATTTGTCGATATACCTTCTTCGCCAGAGAGGAATATACTCGAAGAGGAATAGGTCTCATCGATTGATGGCTTCTGGGTTCTTTCCGAGATCTCTTGTAATGTTCTTTTGATGGGACTCTAGAGTGCCTCCACCGATTTCAAGAAGTTTTGAATCTCTCCATAGTCGTTCGACATGGTATTCTCCAACATATCCGTAGCCACCAAGAACTTGAATTGCTGAATCGGCTATTTCCTTAGCAGCAGTTGTTGCGAATAGTTTGACGCCATCTGAATCAAGACGTTGTCCGGCTTTACCGAGTTGAATCGTATTGGCTGTATCGTAGATGTAAGCACGCATAGCTCTGTACTTTGCCCATGATTCTGCAATATGTCGTTGCATTTGTCCAAATGAACGGATTTGAGATCCAAATGCTTCTCGTTCTGAAGCATAACGATTCATTTCATGGAGGCTTCTACGAGCAATACCAAGTGACATTGCAGCCAGTGTGAGTCGTTCAATCTCAAGATTACCCATCATGTGAATCAATGAATTACCTTGTTCTCCAACCAAGTTCATAGCAGGAACAATACAATCATCGAAAACAAGTTCTGCAGTGTTTGAAGCACGCATTCCTGTTTTGTCAAAGATTTTCTGACCAACACTGTAGCCTGCCATTCCATTTTCGACCAGGAAGGTTGAGAGGAGAGGACGTCCTTTTTCGTCATGTCCGGTTCGAGCATAGACCCAGACGATGTCAGCAGGGGTTCCTTGATCATCGATGCATCCGTTTGTAATCCACATCTTTCGACCGTTTAGAATCCAATCACCTGAATCGTTCTGCTTTGCTGTTGTCGAAAGTCCAAGAACATCAGTACCTGCATCTGGTTCTGACATAGCCATGGCTCCAATCCATTCCCCTGAGCATACCTTTGGAAGAATTCGCTTCTTTTGCTCTTCAGAGCCGTTTTGAGCTAAGTTATTGACAAAGAGCATGGAGTGGGCTAAGTAAGCAAGTGTAAACCCCGGGTCTGAATAGGATAACTCTTCGTGAGCAATAGTTGCTGCAACGGCGTCAAGGCCAGATCCTCCGTATTCTTCAGGAACAGTGATTCCAAGAAGTCCTAGTTCCCCGAGTTGGCGAAATAAATCCAGATTAAATTGCTCTTTCTTGTCAAATTCATGTGCTTGTGGTTCGACAAATACGTGAGTGAAATCTCGAATCATTTCCCGAAGCATTTGATGTTCTTCGCTTGGATTTGCGATATCTTCCATGGACTCACCAACCATACGGCGGTGGTTTCCCTTTTTCATGATTGTTTAATCACGGTCGAAGGGTTCGATGCGACATTTGAGTGGTTTGTTGACCAATGGCGGGACGGTGTCTTGTTCGTAAAGGAGCCTTTGATTGCCTCTTTACCCGTCGAATCTTTCGGGTTCCAATTGGCATTTTCTTGGCTCGTCGCCCTACATGACGGAGGGGATTTCGCTGATTCTCTTTCGGTGTAATTCCTACACCTATGTCCTTTAGTAAACTGTTTGCGACCGAACGATGAGATTGACTGTTTTGCGCATCATTGATGATTCTGTTCGCAAGCGTTTCGAATGTTGAATTGGCTTTCTGAACACGACGAACTTCTCGCTTGATTTGTTGCTCCTCTTCGTGTTCTTCAATCAATGCTCTCAACATTGATTCACTCATTGCGTCTTGCTTGCGCTCATCCATATGCATCCCATCCATTAAGAAAATTGGACTCTTTACATATCAAGATTCGGGATGAAAAGGGGCAACAGAAGTAGATTTCCTTACTCTTCTTCTTCAAGCCGAGCTTGGAAAACAGCCTTGTATGCTTCTTCCGTATCGAATTCGAGGATGATCGGTGAAATGTTTTCACAATCTTGACATTGGTATTGTTGCCCTGTCATGAATCCCATATAGGGATAAATTCTGATGCTCATGCACTGGGGACATGCTATGAAAGACATGATAGATGCTGAGAGTTTGCGCTTAATATTCCTTGTATGTATGCAATGCTGAGATAGCGTTAAACGATATATTGCTAAAGTCCCGATGTGGATGATGAGAAGATTACGACAAAAGGTCGTATTGTGGCGATGTTTTTTCGTTTTCTCGCCCTTCTTTTGATCGCAGGCGCTTTGTACCTATCGACAGAAGCAATTTTCATTGTCATTTTTCTTTTCGTCATTGTTGTTCCATTTGAGAAACTCTTCCCTCGACATAAAGGACAAAAAATACGACGGCCGAAACTTGACACCGATATTGGCTATGCTTTGGCTTCACCCATTCTGGCTATTCTGTCTGGAATTGTTGCAGTTGGTATTGCCATTCTTAGTTTAGCTTGGATTCCTGGTCTTTTAATCAAGCCATATGTTGAACAAATTCCTGAACAATACATGCCCATCATTGGCCTTATCTTGTTCGATTCACTCGTGTATTGGACACATCGTTTCTATCATGAGATCCCAGTATTATGGAAGTTTCATGCGATTCACCACTCAACTGAGCACCTTGATTGGGCAAGTGGATTTCGAGGTCATCCTTTGGATGGAACGATACTAGCACCTGCTTTTGTGTTCTTGATAACAGCCGGATTTAGTCTGGAAATAACTGGTGCTCTTGCAGCAGCTCAACTCGTTTTGGGACTGTTTTTGCATGCCAACGTTCGATGGAAACTTCGATGGCTCCATCGGTTAATTATCACACCAGAATTTCATCACTGGCATCATACCAATGAACCAGATGCTATATGGACAAACTATTCCACATTCTTACCCATTTGGGATCAACTGTTTGGTACGTATTTCATGCCAAAAGATCGGCGCCCTATGGTGTATGGAGTGAACGAAGAGATTCCAGATGGAATTATTCGTCAATTACGGTACCCACTCAGGGAATGGAGGAATCCTCTTTGGTACCTCTTGCATCCGTTTCAGAGTATCAAAAGGACCTTCAAATTCGCTTTGCTTATTGTAAAATCAATGTGGAAGTCCGCATTTCGTAAGCGTGGGACAAAACCATGGGATGTGTATCCTAAGTCCGATTCCATTCCTCGTCGGGAATAACTCTTTATTTTGAACACGATTGATTGAATCGACTGACTGGAATTGGTCAAAACCCTTGGTATGATATGATTAATACCTCATTTTATGATATCGGTGTGTGAGACTTAGGTCGAGCGAATCCTTAATTGAAACCTGACCTAGCATCAAATCATGAAGCAGCCTCTCGCGGTACTCCTGGTGTTTGTGTTTTTGTCAACACCACTTGCTGGATGTTTCGCAGAAGATGCTGAAACCACTGTGGAAACTGTAGAATCTGTGTGGAACTTTGAGAAGAATGAGTTGACATGGTATCACTATGCTGGTGCAGTTGATGCATGGGGCAATGATAGCGTTGCTCTTGAAGGCAGAAACCTCCCATATCCAGCTGAAGGAACCTACTACGGCATTGGTATGTCCACATTCGAACCAACCATGGGTATCACTCAAACAGACATGATGGTCATGAGTTCATATGGTAATGGTCCAGCAGGTTCAACAGCCATCATTTCATGTGATCTCATCGGAATGGTAGATGTCTTGGACTATAGTTGTGAAAACATCTATGATCCATTTCTCCCTATTGCAAATTCAAATGACCCCTACATCTATGTTGATCCTTGGACAAGTAGAATCATGAAATTCGATATGCATGCATTACTCGGTATGACCGTTGAATGGTCTGATGATGAAGGTGCAAGCTGGCAAGGGCCAAGTGTTGCTACACAATTCTACTCAGTTCAGGATCACCAAACAATTGCAAGCAGCAACATGCCAGCAGCATTGTACGAAACAACATGGATGTTCTGTATCAATGGAAACGCCCCTCATCCTCTTTGTTCCTCGAGTCAAGATGGTGGAGCGACATGGGGCCCAGAAACCTCTGGAGCTCCCGTAACATGCTCTTCTGGCGGTCTTAGTGCACATCTGGTCGGAAGCATTGATGGGAACTTCTATCGAGGAAACAAAGGTTGTACTGGTGATGGATATTCTATCTTTAGAACAACGAATGCAGGCATCTCCTGGACTGAACATGTGTTGCCAACATCCGTAACAGGAACTGCTGACACATGGAACGCAGAAGAAGCTCAAGTCGAAGTTGATAGCGAAGGGAACGTACACGCAATGTGGATGGGTCTTGATAACATGCCATACTGGTCCTATTCCATCGATCAAGGCGACACATGGTCCAATGCAACAATGATCGCTCCTCCTATTAATCTCTCAGGAACTGGTTTCCCTGTTGTTGTTGCAGGAGATCCTGGCACAGTTGCATTCGGCTATGTCGGTGAAACTGAAGGCGATGAAGAGACATGGAATGGATATCTCACATATGCAACAGATGCATTCAATGAAACTCCTCTGTTCACAACGGTTCAACTCAATAAGGTGGGAGATCCAATCGATCAAGAAACTGATTGTGGATACAATCGATGTGGTGGATTAGGTGATTTCCTTGATATTCGAGTTGATCAATATGGGCGGACATGGTTCGCATTCTCCCATAATTTAGCAGATATTGGTATCTTTGGTACAATCAATCTGGGTCCAAGTCTTCGAGGAGACACCATCTCAATGATGGATGCCATGCCTGCTGGTGGAATGGCTACGCTTTGATTCGATAAGTCAGAATAACTTCGTCTGATATCCAACTGACTTAACTTTGGAGTTTGAATTTAAATTCCACAAGAGTTCTGCAACTGCCCATTTCGCTGAATTCACTGCCCCTTCAATCGTTCCAATCGGTTCACTCCAAGCATCACCCGCGAATGAGATTCGTTCAATTTCAACAGGTGTTGGAGATCTCTTGGGACGTGCAAACCTCCAACGATGCGCATGGATGTTCGCAGTCGAAATCCATTCAAGTGATTCAGAATTCAATTCTGCTTGAGCCTCTTTTAGGACCCGTGCTATGATTTCTTCACGAGATTCTTCAAGATACTTATCTGACCATAAAGTGGTCATCTGTAGGATGATATGGTTTGAGTACTCATCGTTGAAACCTCGTCGTATTTTTTCTATAGAATCATGCTCTAAGAATATTAATGAACGAGGTGCAGGATTTGTATGGGTCAAAATCAGTGTCCATGATGAGTCATAAGGGTGACTTGCCCATTCATCAGGCAAATTGCTCGAAATAAGTTCGTAACACTGAGGAATTGGACACGTCAGAATCAATGCATCAGATTTCCAAACATTACCCTTTTCATCCTCAACATGGACGCATTCATCTTGGTGGATAATTCGAGTAACTTTGGTTTCGCATTGAACTTCTATGCCTTCTAGCCACTGATGTATTTGCTGATCTGCGTTATGTGGGATTGTACATTCTGAAGGATTTGGATTCCAAATCTCTCCATTACCATGATTGTAAATTCCTTCCGGACGTGTCTTGGTTGAGGACCTCCCTCCAGGGATTGTTCCTTTGTCGAGAACAAGAACATCGTATCCATAGGATTTCAGTAGGTAAGCAGAATATGCTCCAGAGTAGCCTGCCCCTATGATGATGAATGGATGGGATTGCTCACTAGGTTTACGTAATACATGCTGTTCGTATTTTACTAAATCGAGCCTTGATTTATGAGTTCCAATATCCCTTTTACGAACAACACCCATCACTGGTAATGGTGGATAGAACGCTCTGTCAAAGAGCCCATGGCACCATTGAACGCCTGCAATTGATGACGGGTCTCGTCCATCCAGTGCAAATTTATCATTGAGATGTTGACCCATAACTATTGATTCCTCCAAACTCTTGGTCCAGAGTGGTGTTGCTTTACCCCAAGTCATTCTGAGATTGTTATGCAGCTCACCATGACGATACAATGAGGTTTGGCATAGATTCCAGAGGGAACTTGGGCTTTGACTGAATTCGAATTGCTCCTTATTCAGCACAATGCTACGTGCATCGCTTTCAGTATCTCTCCAAGACTCTCTCGCCCATTGAGGGAGATTGTGCGAGCCGTAAGGATCTGTACATGAATAACAATGATGCCAAGCATGTTCTCTAAAGATTAAGAGTTCATCAAGAAACTTATCAGCTGATTTTGTGCCAAAGGAAGCTGTTTCTCTTGCGATTTTCATTACAGAGATCATGCCATAATGAATGGCTGCTGACAATCGAGATACACCATTGGGGTCTTCTGATTTGTTCCTTCTTCGAGCATAACCTGAGAGGCCAGATTGTTTGAATTCATCCCATCTGCTTAAAGCAGCATATTGGCCACCTTTCTCATTCCAAACAGGTAGTACTGTAGCATCTATGTCGCATTTCTTTAGTAGGCTGAATCGTTTCTTCATAGGTTTAATTTCAGTATCGATGTCAACGGGAGTAAATGGAAGACTGCCCGTCCATGATATATTTTTAATCTCAAGTTTGGGCCATATGTTATTGATTCTCGCTTTGCGGAGTCGCTTTGTAGCATCCCTATACTTGAATGGGCGATCAACAGATTTACCAAACACAGGCATTGGAACAACGCAATGGCAATCGATTTCGATAACTGGACACGTTGCTTTTTCAGCAACATGTTTTACCCAATTTTTCCACGGAGGTAGGGGGAAAAGGTCTGTTATAATGAGGCTTGCTTGTTTGGATAATTCGTTCATTACAGATTGACGATTTCCTTCTCTTGCCACATGTAAGAAGTAGTCTACTCCTATTTTTGTACATCCATGATGCATATCGACAGAAGCATCGAGAAGCATATTGTGATGTCGAAGAGATGCATGAGGGTAACGTTCGTCTATTCCATGATAGATGAATAGAGGAAGGTTGTGTTTGTTAGCAAGAATACGCCCTGCATCGATTGCAGGGTTTTCTTCTGTCCTAAATGAGGACTTTAGCCAGACGATAACAGGGCCCGATTCTCCGATGGATGAATGAGTAGTTGCTTCTTTACAGCGTTCGGAGAGATACTCTGGCAGGCCGAACACGAAGTTTTGTTCTTTTCTTGATTCTTATACTCCTGTTTGAATTCTGATTTCGGAAAAGTATCAATACTTTCATCCGCAGGAACATCTATGGAACAAAAAACGTACCTTGTTACTGGTGCTTCGAAAGGTATTGGTTTGGAATTATCCCTCGCTTTGGCCACTTCAGGCGTGAAGGTAATCTTACTGGCACGTGATACACCATCGTTGGAAAAATCCAGAGAGATGGTGCGGTCAATATCAACTTCATCTTCCTCTATTGTTTGTGACTTGGCTGATAATGAATCAATTGACAAAGCCATAATTTCGCTCAACAATGACTTCAAGGAAATCGATGGAATTATCCATAATGCAGGTATGATCACACCAATAATGCCAATGAGCAAATCCCCAAGTGATGCTTGGGCTGAAAATATTCAAGTGAATCTCATTGGAGTGCAACGGCTCACAAAAGGGATTTACTCATTGATGCAGTCTTCAGATCATTGTCGAGTAACTACGATTTCAAGTGGCGCTTCCTTGCGCCCATTGGAATCATGGTCATCCTATTGTGTTGCTAAAGCAGGCCAAGATATGTGGGCAAGATGTTTGGCGCAAGAGGGAAAAAGAGACGGAATTACTGCAATATCAATCGCTCCTGGTATTGTCGATACAGATATGCAAAAGGAGATTCGTTCTACGAATTCTGAGGACTTTCCTTCCCTCTCTTCATTTGTTGGTTACTATGAAGATGGGGAATTAAGTGACCCAAAGGATGTCGCAAAGAAATTGCTCCCATTGATTACAACTCATTCTATTGAACAATCTGGACAGCGATTTGATGTCAGAGAACTCTGATATTCAACAATCGAAAACCCAACTGTCTTAAGCCACCACCTATGCGGATTATTTATGCCAGGAACTGATAGAGTAGAAATCCGAACCCTAAAAGTCGGACGTTTTTGTGTCGTTGATGAAGAAGCTTACAAGATTTTGAGTATTTCTAAATCTAAGCCAGGAAAGCACGGTTCAGCAAAAGCACGTCTCTCTCTTGAAAGTATTTTCACAGGTAAGAAAATTTCACACGTTGGGACTGTTACTGATTCCATCAACGTTCCAATGATCGAAAAGGGAACTGCTATGGTGACCCATATCGATAATGGAGAAGTTCATGCAATGAACATGCGAGACCACTCAATGATGATTCTTCCACTTCCTGGTGAAGGAATGAACATTGAAGCTGGTAAAGAGATTATGTGGCAAGAAGCCCTTGGTCGCTACATCATCATTCGAGATCATTGACCTTTCAATGATTCCGCTGCTGAAAGAATCATCTCTTCGTGAGATTTTGATACCCATCCAGTTTTTTCCGTTGTGTTTGAACAATCGTAATAGCTTGTTTTACCTAAGCCGCTCGTAATCAATCTGGCCTCCTTGATGAAGAGGGACATGAATCGTACCACAATATTTGGCAATGTTCTTGTCGTCATCTTCCAACCTTTTGCTTTGAGAATACGAGCAATTTGAGGCATTGTAATCGGAGTTGATGACATCATTAATCGTTCACCTACAAGATGTTCGTTCTCTAACGCTTCAGCATGCATCCAAGCAACATCTCGGACATCGACAGGTGCAAAACTGATCTTTGGGAAACCAGGGTATGAACTGCTGATGATCGATTCTATAATTCTCAACGAGGTTCCGGAAGAACCACTATGCAAGGGACCAAAGATAACGTTTGGATTTACAGTGGTTAACTGGGCATCTCGTTTCTCTTCTATAAATTTCCATGCAGCCTTTTCTGCAAGAGTTTTGCTCTTGGTATACGCAGATACATCTTGCTCAAGGTCTGTCCAGTTTTCATGCGAATAAGTCTGATCTTTCTTTGTCGGTGTCGCTCCAGAAATAGCCGCAGTTGATGACGTAATCACAAATTTACGTATGCCTGCATTGTATGCATGGGTTAGAACTCGAACTGTTCCCTCTCTTGCTGGTCGAATGAGGACTTGTTCATCCTTAGGTTCTTGAGCAGAAAATGGGGATGCTGTATGAATTACCGCATCAATTCCTTCCATTGCATCTTCCCATCCAGCATCTGAAAGAAGGTCGGTAGTGCATACCTCAAAACGATCACCGGCATCGAAATCACTCTTAATTGATTCAAATGTTTCTGCTTGGGATCGAGTAGTCCCTCGAACAAAGTATCCTCTTGAAAGGAACTCATTTGTTACTTGACGGCCAAGAAATCCAGTGCAACCTGTGATAAGAACTCGCGGAAATTGTTGGCTCATGAATTGGCCAGTTGATATCTTTGGTTTGAAATTTTGTAACTCGCTGTAATATGGTGGATTATACTCATTTGTAGGGTCGCTTTTGATAAACCATGTCAAACGTGGTGTGGCTAGGGATACCATGAGCGAAGTTATCAAATCTGTAGAAGTCAATTCACCAATGGGCACCAATAAGCCTCTTCCGGTCGATGAAGAAAAGGCATTGAAAGGCTGGTATTTCTTTGATTGGGCAAACCAAGCATATGCATTGACTGTTATGACCGTCATTGCTCCTGCGTTGATGGCAAGCTTATACAATAAGGCAACTGGTACTCAATCTGGAGACACATTTTATGCAACAATCCTCACATTCTCAATGGTCTTTGTTGTTGCAACTGCTCCTGCATTAGGTGTAATTGCAGATAAAATGCCGATTAAGAAGAAACTTCTGAAATGGTATACCGTTGCTGGTATTGCATTCACTGCCCTCATGGGTGCTGCTCCGTACTTTGGTTCAGATGGATATATTGTCCTTGCAGTTATGTTTACGATTGGTACAATTGGATTTACTGGTGGTAACGTCATCTATTATTCCTTCATGCCTTATCTCGGAAAGAGAGAAGATCAAGACAAGGTTTCCACTTGGGGTTACATGTATGGTTTCATGGGAGGATCTATGCTTCTTATCTTCCATCTTGTCGTTCTCCTTGGTCTTAACTGGGACACTGATTTCAAACTCGCTGTCATCTTTGTGACTTCTTCGTTATGGTGGTGGGGCTTTGGAGCACTCATCTTCCAGTGGACGCCTGAACCAGAAATTGCAGAACATGTCGAATGGAAGAGTTTTGGTAAGAATAATTTCCAGCGTGTACTTGGGGCAACAAAACTTGCATACGCCCAAGTCTATACCACCGCTAAGGAAATCCGTAAATTCAAAGTCTTGGCGTTTTTCCTTATCGCCTACCTTCTGTTCTATGATGGTGTAAACACAATTGCAAGCATGGCAAGTGCATTCGGTGAATCTATTCTTCGTTTGGATCCAAGTATGAACGTTATCTTGCTGCTTACAGTAAACGTTGTAGCCGTTCCTATGACATTTGTATTCGGTAAACTCGCTGAAAAGAAGGGCACAAAGTTTGCTTTGATGCTTGCTCTCATCATCTACTCTGCTGTTTCAGTAACTGCTGCTGGTTTTGCACCACTCGAACTCGAAGGCGAAGAAGATGCTGCACGCTATGATTTCCAATTTGAATGGGATGATAATCCTGATGGCAATGATACAACCGATGACGGAGCCTATGTACTAACAACATTGTATGATCGTGGATATGAAGGCTGGATTGCAGAAGACTCTGCTGGAGATGCAGAATTTAGAGATGGATTCCAAGAACACTTCCCCGAAACTGATTACAGCGTAGAGGCATCTGGTTCAAGCACAATGGGCAAGGGACTTCTTGTATGTCTCTTCATCCTGGCATTTGTAGGTATCTTTGGAACAGGAATTATGTTCATTCAAAGAGCTAATTTGGGCATGATGGGCATTTTTGCAGCGTTCTTGTTGGTTGGAGTAGGTGTCTTTGGAGCATCCTTCTTAGCAGAACAGGCGACTGAGGATGAGAATGAAATAAAGACCATCTCTGAAGGAAATGCTACTGCATTAGTTGCAGAATTTAATAATACGAATGATCATCGTTTCTCAATCATCATCATCGGTGGTAATGAATCAATTGCTGGTGCTTCTGAAGTAGGGGATACGCATCCAACACAAGTGGAACAAGGTGGTATGATTGATTGGTGGGCAAAGACAATGAGAGATTATGTTTGGGAGCCTCTCGGTCTTGGTGTTTCAATGCAATGGGTCATTCTCGGTCTGTTTGTAGGTTGCGCTATGGGTTCAGCAGGTGCTCAAGCACGGTCGATGTTCTCTCAACTTACGCCTAAGTCTCGAGCTTCGGAATTCTTTGGATTCTTTGGATTCCTTGGAAAGTCAGCTGCTATGATTGGTACAGCGCTCTATGCAGTTGCGAGTACTACTTTCGACAGTCGTGTTGCAATTCTGAGTATCACCATCGTGATTCTTGCTGGTACGTTCCTGACAAGTCGAGTCGACCTTGAAGAAGGAATACGAGTCGCTGAAGAAGAAGATGCTCGTGCCTATGGCTTACTCAATGAAGTAGAATCAGGAGAATGAAATCAGAATTAACTTTCGGTGATTGTCTATGAAGGGTTTTACCCGAATACAGGCCTTTCTTACAATATGCCTAATCCTAATGATGGGTGTTGTTTGGGGACTTCCAATTGCCCCTGCTCTCTATGTGTTTGATTATCTTGATGCATACGGCGCAAACGATCGTGGTTGGATTGACCTAGCAATAACAGGTTTTTCTGCTTCGATAGCATTCTTAGTTTGGGGATTCTTTTTATTGCTCCTTTCCGGGTTTTTGCAATTCATTATTCATCTGAGATTTGAGGATAAAATTGAGGCACCTCTCGCATCATTGACGACAATACGATGGGCGATTTGTGGCCAATTGCATCGTTCGACTCAACCGTTTCTAACACATGTTGTGCCCTCTTTCTTCGCAAATGGATACTACCGATTAGCTGGATGTAAAATTGGTAAAAATGTCAATATCAATACGATTACTCTAAATGATCCATCCTTGGTTGAGATAGGAGATAACGTCGTAATAGGAGGCGGTGCTACGCTCAATGGACACCTTGTTGAAAGAAATAGGATCGTTCTTGAAAAAATCACGATAGGGCATTCAGCACTTGTTGGGGGCGGCTCAATGGTTGGACCTGGTTCACGTATTGGAAACCAAAGTGTTCTTGCCAGTCGCGCAGTACTCCCAAAACGGAAAGTCATTCCTGACAATGAAACATGGGGAGGGATTCCTGCACGTTTTATTTATGATAATCAAGATTCTTCCAAGTGATACACGTAAGTAGGTAAACCGATCTCGTTGGCCATTTCAGCAACAATCGTTGTCCATTTGCTCGTCTTACTTTCAAAAGCGAGTACATGTGTTGCAGCATCAAGGAGTTTGTCTGTTAAGTCTGTTGGAGCTTCCCCTCTACCTGAATCTTCAAGACCAGGACGTGGCTTAGACCACATTTCTGAAAACACAACAAAAGGTATGTTGTTATTGTTAGCCCAGCGTTCTGCAAGATAATCAACACCGCTGGCACCGCCTACGATGATGATATCAGGATATCCCTCAAGTTCAATCCACTGATCCAGAATTTCTTCAATAACCGAGTAATCATAAAATCGACTCGAGCCAACGACTACGAGGTTGATTATCTTCCCATCATTGTTCAAATCTTTTCCAGCAAGCCGGGCAAGTTCAGTGGTTCCTATCTTTCCGCTCATGAATCCCCATCCCCGTAGATGGGAATAAACCCTCTTACACATTAATATTTAGCCAAAGAAGGGGAATTGTATTCAAGTGCCCGCGTTACCAAGGATTCAGAGGGGGAGACTATGGCTGCTGAAAATGAGCAAAAAAAAGGTTCAACAGTGCAAAAGTCTGCCTATCGGCAGCCCGTTACTGCAAAGGGATTGAAAGCCATCGAGGATGGAACTCTTACTTGGCTTGACGATGAGATGTACAACAATCTCAACACAGGTGTTCTTGAACAATATTTGGAAGAAAAGAATATTGAAGAATCCTTTGAAGTATCACACTGGTCCTCGCCTAAGGTTTTGCTCGGTATTGCTATTGGAGCAGTATTTTCTGGTGTAACCGCCTATATTGGACTTAAACTAGGATTGGCAATATCAGCAGCATGGTATATTGCTTATCTTCTTGGGATGGCCCTCAAGTGGTCTCCTTCTGAAGTAAACATCGCTACTTCTGCTACAACTGGTGCAACACACGCCTCTACAGGATTCATCTTTACGTTCCCTGCAATCTTCTTGCTTGCATCGAAAGCACAGTACTCGTTGGCCGACGGGCCTTTGATTACGTTAGAAGATGGTGAGGCGTTTAGACTTGCATTTATTGCCATTGTAGCCTCAATGTTCGCTGGTTTCCTTGGTGTCATGTACTTCATTATTTTCAGACGTGTATGGCTTGTAGAAGATCCCCTTCCTTTGCCCGGTTTCGAGGCAACTCTGAAAATGCTTGATATCGCTTCTGACGTGAACACAGGTGCAGTTGAACACGCTCGTGAATCATTGAAAACGATTGGTTTTTGGACTGGTATTACGATGATAGGAATGTTCCTCATCGAGTATCCACTCATCTGGTTATCAGACAAGAAACTGTCTGTGATGGACTACTTAGCGGAAACACTCCACGTTGGAGATGTTGGTCTTGCCTCCTTTTACAGTGCAGGAAAGATACACCAACCATCTGGCATCTACGAAGATGGGTCATCGAAGAAATACACACAATGGTCGGAAGATAGTGCCTGGAATCCCTTCGCTTACACTTATGTCGGTGTGGCTTTGACTCCATCGATGTTTGCAATTGGTTGGTTCATGAAGACTCGTGTAGCGTTCCTTGTTAATCTTGGAACACTTGTTGGTTGGTTCTTCTTAGTACCACTTGCAGTGTACAGTAACTTCCCAGTATATGACGCAACATTACAGGCAAATGTACCAATCCAAGACTATGCAGCAGGTGGAGGAGAAGCCCTTCAGATGATCGCCTTCTCCAAGACAGTTCGAACGATTGCAATCGGTTCAATCGTTGGTGGAGGTATGTTTGGTCTTGCTAAGATGTGGAGAACGTTTGCTAATATCTTCAAGGACATTGGTTCTGCCTTCAAGGGTGAAGGTTCACAAGAATACATGGAAGGTAAGGGATGGTATGAATGGCCTCTTATGCACATTCCAATCTTTATGGGATTAACGTTCCTTTCGATGATCCTCATCTTCTGGGTTGGTGGTTTCCCGATTGCTGCGGCGTTTATCTTCGCTACAGTGCTTATTCTCACCACTTTCCTTTTGGGTGCTATCGCAGTTCGTGTTATGGGTGAAACAGGTATTGAACCAGTTTCGGGTACTTCGTTCATCGTCCTATTGATGCTCCTTGGTTTGTTCTTGAATTTTGATAGTGCACTTGGTTTGTCCAAGCAAGATGCCGTTCTGCTTGGATTGGTTGGAACGACTGTATTTGGATCTGCGATTTCGATGTCCGGAACTGTCATTGGTGATTACAAGAACAGCCTGTATATCGGTAACCGCCCGTATCATATCTCCAAGGGTAACATCATGGGTGTGGTTCCTGGAGCCATTATTGGAGCTGCAGTCGCAATCTTCCTTTCGATTCAACTTGCAGAAGGGCGTATTGATTTAATCGCACCACAAGCAAATGCATTCGCTACATTCTCGGTTATTTTTGCTGAGGGACAAGGCGACCTTACGCTTCTTGCAATTGGATTCCTTTTGGGTATGTTTGTCGAATGGGTTACTGGAATGGGAACTTCATTCGGTCTCGGAATGTATCTTGACGTCCCTCACACCCTCCCAATGCTGATTGGTGGATACAGTCGTGACAAGTGGGAAGAGCGTAAACTCAAACCTAAGATCGAGGCCATCAAAGAAGAAGAAGGAGCGACTGCTGCTGAAAAGAAGCGTGCGCTTATTCTCTTGAGTACCTTCATGGTCGCTGCAGGACTCTTAACTGGTGAAGCATTCTTTGGAACTGAATCCAGTATACTTTCATTCATTGACACACTTGTTGCCAATCCAAATAGTACTGGTTGGTACATTGGAAGAATGGCTGGTTTCATCGGATTGAATGTCGGTATTGGATATGGAATCTACGCTCTGTTCAAGAGAGCAGGCGTAATCGGTGGAAGCCCAGTCATGGATGCTGAGTTAGTCAACGAGTCGTGAACTGCATGAGTGGGTCAAGCGTCCCATCGTTCGTTTGGGCTGTATTAGGAATCGGAATATTAGGTGTTTCGAGTGCAGGGGCAATCTTCACACATGTTAATGAGATTCCACCCCTATTACGTGCTTCTTGGCGATTACAATTAACAGCCTTATTACTCGCACCCCTTGCATTATGGCAATGGTTTGCGACAGAGAACGTCATTAAAAAAAGGGTACTTGAGCCTAAGAATTTGATTATAATCATCGGCAGTGGATTCTTCCTCGCTCTTCATTTTGGATTTTGGGTGACTTCTTTAGATCACACATCTTTAACCCATTCTCTTCTGTTTGTTACTGCTCACCCACTTGTAATCCTCGTTGGTATGTTTTTCTTTGTTCGTAAACCTAGTCGGATGGAACTCATGGGGGGTCTCGCAGCTTTCACAGGTGCAGGTATATCTTTACTCGATGCTGGTGATGTACAAGGTGACCAATCGGTTACGTTCTTTGGGGACCAATTAGCCTTCTTTGGGGCAGTGTTCGTTGTAGGTTACATCGTCTGTGGACGTATTTTGAGAGAATGGATGCCTTTGTTCGTCTATGCTTTCCCTGTGACCCTGATTGGCGGTCTTATGCTCATTCCTACTTCTTATCTCCTGGAATCTGATTTCAGTTCACTTGGAGCCTTTGGATACTTTACCCACTCAACATTATGGTGGTTCCTTCTCCTCGCTTTTATCGCTGGTATTCTTGGGCATACAGGATTGAATTATTGTCTGAAATATGTCTCTCCACTTCTCATATCAATTAGCGTAACCCTTGAACCTGTGATTGGATCTCTCATCGGTTGGCTATTTTTCTCAACAGGCGTTCCTGGATTGTGGACATGGGTTGGTGGACCTATTCTTATGCTCGGTATTGTTTCAATTATCTATGGTGAGCACCTTTCTAATCAAACAGCCTTTCATAGAGCAGAAGGACAAGGAGTGAACGAATGATGTCAAAGAAATGGGTTTTGTTGACAAATGACGATGGAATCGAAGCACCTGGATTCGAGATGCTAGTAAAGTCCCTGAATAAGAGGGGGATTGCAATCATTGCTTTTGCTCCATCGACGAATAAATCAGCATGTAGCATGCAAATTAATCTCGGTAAACCAATGGATTTGCACAACAGAGACGATCTCATTGCAAATTGGAATTTAGATTCGTCAGTAGGATGTCATCTGTTTTCTCTCGATGGTACTCCTTGCGATACAATGATTGTAGCACTTGATGGTGGCTTAGAGAGAGTCTTACCTGGAATCGTTCCTTCATTGGTTGTATCTGGTGTGAATCTAGGACCAAATCTCTCACAGGACTCATATCACAGTGGAACGATGGGAGCTGCAAGAGAAGCGGGATTATATGGCATGCCTGCAATTGCATGTTCCTTTACATCCTTCGAACTCGAAGGGATGGAACGAGGTATTGAGGGGTCTGTTCAATTGGTTGAACGTGCCCTTGATCTTCTACCAATAATTCCCCAGAGTCTTTGCCGTCCTCACATTGATGCAGATGCTTTCCATGTCTCGAAATGGCCTATGGCCGCTTCAACAAGGAACAACAAGGATGCTATGGAGATGCTTCTCCATGCCTTTCAACATGGTGAATTAATGCTGAATATCAATGTTCCACCGACATGGAATGGAGAATTTCAAACAACTCGATTGGGCATGAGATGGTATAGGGATGCTGTACAATTTGGAGATGATGACGGTACAGTTGAGGCTCGTTTTACGATCGGTGCTGCATATATTGATACTGAACCCGTCCATAAAGGCGATTGTGATTCAGTCGCTAAAGACTTTGCAAGTATATCTTCACTTGCGAACTGGCCTCAGACACATCCGTTAGCTTTGGATGATGAACTTCTATCACATGCACTTGAACAAGGAACTGATGGCTTCCCTCTTTGGCTTAGAGGTTGAGTTCCACATTTTCATCCAATAAGAAGTGGCACAAGCCGATTGCAAGATGTCCTTGAAGCCATGTTGAACCTAATGATCTTGGGACACCTTCTTCGATTTCTAAGGGCAGATCGTCTGAAAGGATGAATGCAATATCAGCAGAATTCGAGTTTGAATTTGATGGTAATATTGCGTCTTCATTCCACAATCGTTCTGCATCAGCATCCAGACGAATCAATGGTGTATCTTGCCACTCCTTGAGCGTACGCTGTAGAGTACCTCCTCCATCATAGACACCAGGACTCCTTTCGACCCATTGTCCGATAGCAGGCATAGGCTCTTTGATGGATTTAGCAATCAATCCAGCAACGCTTCGTTCTTCTGCATGAAATCCTTTCAATTCAGAACCGATAAATTTCAGACGACGGTGAGGACCTGGTCCACCTTGAAGATGAAGGATAACTTCGACATCTTCCCGAATTCCGTGTGATTTCAATAATCCAGCCATCAATCCTCGAATAAGGACATCCATGCGTCCAGCACCACCCGCTAAATCGTTCAAAGGAAGTTTTCCTTTGCTCATTGCTCGATGGCCTACAAGTGCAAAGTAGCGCACATTAATCTCCTCGTTCAATGATCGTTCGAAGAGCATCACAGAGGTTTAATTCATGTTCAAGCACAAAGTGACTTCCTTGTTTATCCACGAGATATCCTCTCGGTTTTGAAGGGTCATGTAGATCTTCCAATCGATTTGCTACAACAGCAGTCATTCCTGAATGTTCGATTTGAGCAACAGCTCTGTGAATGAGATCACGTTGCTTAATGCCTGATTCCAATTTGAAGCCAATTCGAGTTGAACCTACTGTTTTGGACTTCAATTCTAGAATATGCTTGTCTCCTTCAACAAGTGTAATGTCAAGAGGGCCCTGTTGACTGGCAAGTTTTCCATTTGCCGGAGTCTCAACAACGTAATCGAGTACCGCTGCTGTATGAATCCAAGCATCGATGTTATCGTTTGCAATAGCCATTAATTCCTTGAGCATTGTTTGAGGTTGTGGAGCAGAGATGCAGAGTGGTAGCCATTGGGGCATTTGTACAGATGTTTTGCCAACAACACAAGTGATGTCATGACCATGTCGATACATATCATCTGCAATTTGGTAACCTGTCTTTCCAGAACTTGTGTTTTGAATGCCACGTACATCATCAATAGGTGAGTATGTACCTCCTAAGGTAACTACGACGCTTTTTCTATTCTTTTTCTGGGAATTGATACCGTGAGCAAACCTTGCAACGATATGCTGATGGTCTGGAGTTTTTCTTTTACCCTCTTCCAAATCTCCCCACATGACATCTATTCCTTCTTCACGAAGTCGTTCCACAATGTCATCTGTCACAGGATCAGAGGCTAAATCACCATGCATACTCGGTACCATCAATACATGAGTATTACGAGAGCGAGCAGCACTAAGCGCCATTAAAAGCGGTCCTTGTTGCATACCATGAAGATGTGCAGCAATTGTATTCCTCGTCGCAGGAGCGACAAGTATTGCATCAGCATCTTCGAGTTGCTGCATATCCCCTTTCCAATCTGTAATCACCTCACATTGGCTCGCCCATTCAACAGCGAGTGGTGTGATGACACGCTGAGCAGACTCGGTCATGATCACCAAAAGGTCTGCTCCATGCCTTCGCAACTCACGAAGTAGACGAACAGTATCAACAGCTGCAATCCCTCCTGTGACTCCAACGATAATTCGATGTCCTGAAAGGCTAGAACCTTTCATTTCAACACCGGTATCTCCGACGGTCATGTACCTGCGAGAGGCTTGTGTATCATGACTTCTTCGTTCGATACAAGCATTCTTGATTGGGGACTTGTAGCCCACAGTATGGCAGGGGACCGAAGTGAGGACATTGTTCTTGCAGGTTCAGGTGGTCAACAGGCTTCAATGACCCTTTCCACCCTATTTACTCAAACGCATCGCAGCACTTCCTTAGTTTTAGCAATCGATAGCCTGATTATTGTTTTGATTGCATATGACCTAGCCCTCGTTTCAGAGGTTTTTTTGGGACAATTATCCCATTTAATTTGGGCGATTCCTCTGTTTGCGACAACTTCGACATGGTTTTCTTATCGTTCAAGAAAATCTTGGGCGTATTGGCCCGGTGCCATTATCCTGACGTTGGCATCGTTGTTGTTTTTGTTACTCTTCATTCTCAATCTCTACTACGTCATCTTAGGTTCTGTTGGCTCAATTCTCTTCCTTCTGATCATGGGTTACGCATCATACAGTTCATTCAACAGAATGCGATACCACTTTTCTCCATTATACAAACAAGGCTATCATACATTTGTTTCAACACCAGAAGCGAATCTAATGGATGGAGAGATGCTTGCAGCATGTCCAAACTGTATGGCAGTTCTCGCTATCCGTCCAGACCTTCTTTCACCTGCAGACACTTGCCCGCACTGTAAGAACCCGCTTGTAAGTCGAGATCTCGCCTCTCGTCATGGTTGGGAAGAAGAATAAGTCAATTTTTAAACAAATCATCAAGTTCTTCTTTCTTCGTCCTTTCTCTAAGGAGCGTATTTATGATATTAAACACACCAGTTGGTGATTCATGATCCATGTTAAATTCACCTTCTTCGATTATTGCAGTCCCATTCTTTGCACTGATGTTCATAATCGCATTATTATTTTCTTCAATGGTTGTGTACACTAAATGAATCCCTTCCTCATTTGAATCTTCAAAATAAATTATGCCTTTACAAGGATATTGGGATTCTAATATCCTCATAACATCATTTGAAGACTTCAATGTCCAGGTTTCTTCCTTGCTATTGATAATTGATCGAACATGAAGAGGTTTACCTCCAAAGACTTCTTTATTGGTTTTGTGGCTTGCTTCCATCGTTGAGACAACCTCTTGAATTCATCGATATCATGACCATATCGTTTCCAAAATTGAAAACCTCGGGCTGCAATTATCAAAAATATGATGACTCCTGTAACTAGTGTTTCTGACATAATATTCATCCCTATGCTTGCTCGGTATTAATCCATTGATGAACAAGTTCAGGCAGAATTTCACCCGCTTTACCTTGGTGGAATTCATCAAAGAGATCGTAATTTAATGGTGCATCAAGGTTGATGCCTATACAATATGAGCCCTGCTGTTTTGCAGATGCAAGAAAACCAGAAGCAGGGTACACGTGACCACTTGTTCCGATGGCGATGAATACATCACATTGATTCAACGCTCTTTCAATTTCTGACATTCGCATAGGCATTTCATGAAACCAAACAATATGAGGGCGCATGACTGCATTCGAGCATTCTGGGCAAGATACGAATGATGATGTGAGGTCGTGGTCATCCATCATGATTCCAACATAATCACATTCTTCACAGCGTAATTTTTCAAGTTCACCATGGATGTGAATGAGGTTTTTGGAACCAGCACGTTCATGAAGGTTGTCTACATTTTGAGTAACCAAAAGCATCTCATCGAGATATTCTTCAAGTGTTGTAAGAGCTAGATGACCCGGATTAGGTTCAACTTCAAACAACTGATTCCGTCTTGCTTGATAAAAATCCCACACAAGTTGAGGATTTCTTTCCCAACCCATTGGTGTAGCTACATCTTCGATTCTATGGTCTTCCCATAATCCATCTGATGCTCTGAAGGTTCGAATACCTGATTCTGCACTGATACCAGCACCTGTCAATATGACCACTTTGGTCTCTTTAGTCCACATAGGAATCTACTGCCACTCGTTCTTTTGTTCGAAACTATACTCTTCAACAACTGTCTCTTGCGGTTCAGGGATATATTGCTGGGGTTGAGTTGCAATTTGTTGCGGTTGAGTAATAATCTGACCATCCATTGATTGTTGGACAACTTGTCCTTGTACTGCAACTACTGATCCATCTGGTTGAACCATCAGAACTTGTGGTTTTGGTTTTCCAATAATCAACCCAATAATTCCCAAGATGGAGCCAAGGCAACAGCAACCCGCACCGCCTGACATGGCTAACCCTGGAATGATCAAATCACCAGAATCAATGATGACGATATCTCCTTCAATTTCCAAAATGTAGTTGCCTCCATCAGTGTCGATGTCGCCCAAATATGTATAATCAGAATCTCCGAATTCAGCATCACAGTCTCTGTAAAACACATCTTCCTGAAATACATCTCCTTCAGCATCTTGAGAGATCACCTTGATTTCAAATGTTGAACAATCAACATCGCCAACTGCGAAAACATCTGGAAGCGAATAATCACCATTAACAAATGTGGTTCCATCCTCCCGAGTATCGTGAATTATGTTATCCGAATTAGGAGAATAACTCATGACACCAACAAAGCCAATAACCATAACTATCGCAAAAACCAATGCAATACTTAGTCCAGTGATTGTCAAAGGTTTGTTCATCTAGACCACAATCATGTTGAAGCCAGTGTGAGGTTCTTCCACATCTCTTCTGGAACTTCCATAGCGAGTCTGAGGCCACCCATTGCACCGAGTCTGACTGGGTCATCGACAACGTGTACGTTGACATCGCCCATGTCGGAGAGTCGGCGTTCGATGAGAGCACCGAGTCCACGAATTCCTGATCCGCCACCAGCGAGAACCATATTTCGGCGGAACTCGTTGTGGTATTCCGGGTTGGAGGTAGCGATAAGTTTCTTGACGTTCTCAACGATTGGTTCAACGATTGATTCACAAGCACGTTGCATGCAATCAGTGATGTCCAGATTCATTGCCTTTCCTTCAATAGAGAAATCTACCATAATCGGGCCATCAGGAGTGGATGTGGAAACAAAGGAGTATTGTTCCTTCCATCGGCGAGCCATATCCTTGGTGATTTGAGCCCCATTGTACTTGGATTGAACTTCCTTGATGATTTGAGCGTCAACGTAGTCTCCAGCATATCCAGTGTGCATTTGGTCACCAGGTCCTGGAATAGTTCCGTAAACACGGCAAAGGTCAGTTGTTCCTGCTCCGATGTCGATAACGAGTGTGTGCTCAATCATGTCAAGAGCATATGCAACAGCGAACGGCTCTGAAATAATCATAGCAGCGTTAACTGATCCTGCAGCAGCATCGAAGATTGCGGTCTTGTCAACGTGGCTTGCTTCAGCTGGTGCTCCAATAACTGCGACAACACGGTCGTGGTCTTCAGGATCGGATAGCCCAATAAGGTGGGTAATGAAGTGAGCAATGAATTCTCTATCTTCTTTTGTATCTTTGATGACACCAAGTTCAAGAGGTCTGAATAGATTGAGAGCCAATCTGTTCTTGAGTGCTTCTTCTCCAAAGAGAACATCTCTCTTCAAAAAGTTTCGAGCAATTGGATCTTTTGGTGTTCCAATTACAGTGAGTTCTTCTTCTTCGTGATTTCCTGATGAAACCATTACGGAGCGGAAAGTCCCCAAGTCAATTCCAATATACAATACGTCTTCAGCCATAGCGTTCGCCTATTTTACGGACATCCGCCCACTTTATGAAGCATCCCTCTCTCAACTCCCTTAAAATGGAGCAGAAATAGGTCGACTCTATTTTCTATAGAATGATGGTCAAAGCCAACTTTCGCAAGCCTGGCAGTACCATGCTGAGTACTCAGGGTACAGTTGTCCCATGTTATTGCAATTGGGACATTCTTTCAATGCGTTATCTCCAAACATTTCCAAAACAAGAGCAACATGTTGTTCTTCTTCGATTCCAAGTTGTTGGCGCATAACCCAAAGCATCTGATCTTCACTTGGCGAGATGATTCCATCTTCCAAAACAAGAGCGACAACGTTGCGATAATCATCCCATACAGTCACGTCTCTGAAATCGAGGATGACTCCACCCTTCTCAGCCACGATATCTTGGCCACCAGGGTCATCGACAAACAAGACTAAGGATTCTGGTTTCAAGTCATCACCACGTAATTCAAAGGAGATTCGATTTCCATTCAAGTTTGCATAAACAAGTTCAGATGAGCGATTAATAACGTTACAAATCGAGCGAGCTGTCGATTCGCTGGAATCTCCTCGCCTCCAACCTGTAGAACTTTTCTCGTTGTATGCATAAAATTCAGTTCCTCTACCTGGATATTCGAGTCGTATTTCTTCACCGCCATCAAATCCGTTTGATACGATGGTTAATGCTGCCACTTCAGTGGAAACAATGTTGTCATCATCATCAAAACTGATCATAAGTGGTTTTCTATCTTCAGAAGCAGCGTTGTAGTGCCCTTGCATTCCAGTCATCCACTTATCTTCCAATCGTTGCAGAGACTTTTCTTGTGCTTCTGAGAGGTTGGAATCGACTCCGAGAATGCCTTTGAGGTCTCCTCGTTCCATTTCATTCTTGAATTCTTGAATCAATTCGTTATCTCTACGATGATTTGGTGGTGGTCCTCTTGTCTTTTTAGAAACATAGTTTGGATCTTTCCATTCGTAAGAACAACGACTACAGGTGAGGTATCCATCCATTGTAGATGGTTGGCTTTCCCCACCACAACGTGCACAATCACCTTCGTCTTGTACAGAGATGTTCTCAATCGCTTCATTTCGACCTTTACGGATGCCACCAAAGCCAGCCATGCATCGCCACTAGCGAATCTTTCTATGAAGGCTTCTATCGAGAGGTTAGAAATTAAATCAGAAGTGCTTTGAGTCCGTAGTGGATCAGTTCATCTTGACCATACAAGCGTCGTACCTCAAATGAGACTTCTTGGCCTATCGATGCCTGTCCATCTTCATCATCTGCAAGCATGAATACTCCTTTTGGCCCTGATGAAAATTCAACAAGAACCGTGGATACTCCACCGAGTAATGGAGCTCTCAATGAGAATTCGGAAGGGGCTCCCGCTGCACTTAGTCTTGTCCAAGTTAGGATGGATGCACGATTGTCCAGTTTGTTTGATGCTGGAGCGATTCGTTCTCCTTCTGCATTGAGTTGTCGAGGCGGCCAGACGATGGTAGAAGCGTCTTCTTGAGCATGTAAACCAAGGCGTGATGGCATGGCAAGCCTATGCTGGGATTGGGATACGTAGGCACCTTGACTTACGCCAGCGACTTCTTTTTTCCATGCCCCATGGATTGAATTTTTATGATCTTCATCAATCATTTTCCCAAGAGATAAGTCTGGCCATTGTGAAATATGTTCATCTTTTGTAAGGGCTACAATGAATGATGAATTGGATGCAATCAAATGATATTGTCCATCCGAGTCTACTTTCCAATCGGTTGTCGATTCGATAATTGAAGAGACCGCAGTACTCGGCGTATACTCAAGTGATTCTACAAAGGAATCGATTTGAATCGTCGATGCAGTCTCTGACTGTAGGAGTTGCAAAGCGATTGTGAGTCGATCTCCATCAGGACCTGCCCATCGATCACCATAGGCACTGGTTGCAAAGATTACGTTCTCAACAGAAGATTTTGAGATAGGCATTATCTCTCCCTCCCAAAGATATGAACGGCACAGGTTGCTCCTGAGCCTCCTACATTATGTGTCAAGCCAACTTCAGCATCACGTACTTGTCGTGGTGATTCTACTTGATGTCGTAATTGTTTGAAGACTTCGACCGCTTGTCCAGTTCCTGTTGCACCAAGTGGGTGGCCTTTTGATTTCAGTCCTCCACTTGCATTAATTGTAACATCACCTTCATTTCGCCGACCTTGACCATCACGTGCAAAGCGTCCTCCCTCCCCACGTCCTGCAAATCCAAGGTCTTCTGTGGCGAGAACTTCTGCAATTGTGAAACAGTCATGGACTTCAGCCAAGTCGATTTGGTTCGGCTGAATATTGGCGATTGAGTATGCTTTTTGAGATGCCAATTGAGTTGCTCGTAGTTGTGTTAAACTCGGCCTGTCATGCAGGGCTAATTTATCTGAACCTGCTCCAGACCCTTTGACCCAAATTGGCGTATCAGTAAACTGATGAGCGAGATGGTCTGCTACGAGAATAACTGCGGAAGCACCGTCTGATGTTGGGCAACAGTCGTAAAGAGTGAGCGGATCGGCAACCATCGCTCCAGAACTTGCTTTCTCAAACGAGACATCTTTGCGTAAATGAGCGACTTCATTGTCAAAGCCATGCATGTGGTTCTTCACAGATACATGGACAAGGTCATCATGTGTTGATTCAAACTCGTGAAAGTAACGTCGAGCAGTTAACGCATAAGTGCCAGGGAATGTAAGTCCTGCCAAACGTTCCCATTCCGTGTCGCCAGAAACTCCAAGCCAGTATCGCTTCCTTTCGGCTGATAAATCATTCATTTTTTCAATTCCACCGGCAACGACGATATCTGCCTGTCCGCTTTTGATTGTCATCCATGCATCTCGAAGGGCGAAACCAGACGATGCACATGCATTTTCGACCCGTCGTACACTTACACCGTCCATGCCAGAATGTTCGGTTAAGAGAGCTGCTGTATTGCCTAATTGTGATCCACCAAAAGCAATACTACCGATGAACGCCTCATCCACCATACTCGGCAAGCAATCGTTATCAACACTGGAAAAAGCCTTCTCGATAGCCTCTGACCACATGCCTTTGAGGCCTAATGGATGGTTGCCAAATTTTGTTTGACCAGCACCGACCATTGCAACATCGACCATGACGTTGCGAGTTCAAACTAGCATTTGATTGAGTCGGTTCAATCACCCGCAGGGTTCATGAATGAAAGGCGATAGGCTGTAACTATGCTGCGCCAATGTAAGAAGCACGGACACTTTAGTGGTACAAACTGCCCTGTCTGTAACGAAGAAGGAAAATTCATCATGAGTGATCGAGAATCGGGAAGCCTCGGTCGTATGCTTGCTCTCGTTTTGAGACACGCTCCAGAAAAGTTCAATGTTGAAATGGACATCAACGGATGGGTAAGTACTCGTGAACTAGCAGATTCAATTTCGGGACAACGCCGCCATTATCATTGGCTCCGTGGATGGCACTTCGAAGCCATCGCTAATGCTGATGAAAAAGGACGTTACCAAGTCGAAGGTGAAATGATTCGAGCGACCTATGGTCATTCCATTGAAATTGAACTTGACCTGCCAACCGATGATATTCCAGAGGCTCTTTACTGGCCTTGTGAACCAACTGAAGCAGAAGCGATTGTACAATTGGGTATCACATCAGGAAACCGAAACCACATTCACTTATCAAAAACAATCGTCAATGCTTTGGAAGCAGGGCACGTTAGAATCAGCCGTCCTACAATCATTGAAGTTGACACAGTTCGTGCTGTCGCCGATGGCCACACCATTTACCGTGCTGGAACGACAGTCTATCTGACTGATGAAGTTCCTCCAGAATACTTGTACAAAGTAGGCGAAGACGATCCAATGATCGTTGAAACAGTTTCTCGCTGGGAACAAGAAGAAGAAGAGTGATTACTTCTTTGCACCACAAGATGGGCAGAAGTCAAGATCACTTTCGAGTAGCTTTCCACAACTCTCACACACGTGTGCTCCAAGTAGAATCGATTGACTCTTCGTTGCAGGTGGTGCAGGATGGTCTGCCTGAATTTTCGGGTCAACAAGCATCATTGGGTTAACACCTTGACTTTGTAATTCTCTATACCTATTGGCGAATATAATCGCTTCTTGTATAGCCACTTCAAGTTGGAAAAGACGTTCATCACGCTCTTTATTGTCTGCGATTTCAGATGCAGTATCCACTTCGGCTTGTAGATGTCGAAGGAAGGCATCGAGTTTAGGCTCATCATCGCTCATGGCCGACTCAACGAGAGCAGCCTATTGAATCCTGTGTTTTTGTAGGCATCCTCATGTGGTATTGATGCCTGCAATATTCATGGGGAGGCGAATTGTGGTCAAATTTGGTGGTGCTCTCATCACCAAGAAAGACGAACAGTCCGTGGCTCATCTACAGATCATCAGAAACCTTTGCTCGACCATTAAAGAAATCACTGAGGAAGGTATTCAGGTCATTATTGTCCATGGAGCAGGTTCGTTTGGCCATCTAAAAGCAAAACGCTGGAGATTAAACGAAGGTCATCTCCCAGACTTTGAGCTCGTCGATGACACTTGCTCATCACAACAAGAAGCAGTTGAGGATGTTCGAAAAGATATGTTAACGCTTAATGCCATTGTTCTTTCAGAATTACAACGAGTCGATCTCAATGCTTTATCTCATCCACCCCATCAATGGGCATCGAATTTGGGGCCCCAATTTGATGGAGATCTTATTCGCTTCAAATCAGATGATGTTGGAACTGTCCATGTCACATTTGGAGACGTTGTCGATGTTGATGGTGAAATTAAATTCGGTATTCTCTCAGGCGATGATCTCGTTGCAAGGCTTTCAATGGAATTACCTGATGTAGAATCCCTCGTCTTTGCTATGGGCGGAGTCGATGGTCTGCTCAAAGTCCCTCCACACCTCGCTACGGATGACGATTTGATTGAACACTGGTCGCCGGATGTGTCCTATGAAGGACTCCACCAAACCGATATCGATGTTACCGGTGGTATTGGTTTGAAAATTCAACGAGGCCATTTAGTTGCCAAAAACGGAATAAGTGTTCATTTGATCAATGGTGAATATCCTGAGCGTATTCTTAATTTGGTTCGTAATCAGCCATGGAAAGGGACGACGATTTTAGGATAAGGTGATACGATGGAGTTTGCAATCTATTCAATTGGAATTATTCTTGGATTTGCGGTAATTCGTTGGCTTACTGAAAACATTAAATTCCACATCCGCAACAATTTCGTCTGGGTTCATCATTGGATAATTGCATTTGTAGCCATGATCCCTTTGTTCTATTTTGAACTTGAGTATCCCATTCTATGGGGAATTCTTACTGGAGTGGCCTTGGAAGGTCTCGGTCGTAAGAACTGGTCAATTCGCAGGAAGTAGTCATCCATCTCTCCGAACAGAGGCGAACTGTCTATGTATCGGGTGCTGGAAGACAGGATGGGGCTCATATGTCGAACTATGCATCAGGAGATGTTCCAGAAGCTGCTATTGATGAGCAGGCTGCTGGTTTAATGGCATCATCCACTGTTGATGAAACCCAAGCAACCATGATGGCGGAAGCCGTTTTACAAGTTGATGAAAATGATAGTGTCGTCGGTCCTATAAGTAAAGCAGATAGTCACTACGGACCGGGTTCATTACATCGTGCCTTCAGTATTCTTTTGTTCGATAAGGACAACAGACTGCTCTTACAGCAACGAGCGCATGACAAAATCACATTTCCAAGTGTATGGGCGAATTCCTGTTGTTCTCATCCACTCGCCAGTGCAGAAGAGATGAACGAAGAGAATGCCATGGGCGTGAAAATAGCAGCAGTTCGTAAACTCGAGCAAGAATTAGGTATTGATCCTAAGTCTGTTCCTCTAGAAAACTTCCATTTCATAACCAAAATGAAGTATAGTGCTCGTATGAATGCTGAATGGATTGAGCGTGAAATCGATCACATACTTATGATTCAAGCCGATGTTGAAGTGCATCCTAATCCAAATGAGGTCGCAGAAGTTCGTTGGGTTGACGAGCAAGAACTTGAACAAATGCTTGTAACAGAAGATTCAGATGATATCATCGCACCATGGTTCCGCTGTATTGCTGCAAGAGTTATGACCGAAGATTGGTGGAAAGCTATTGGAGACGAGGATGCATGTGCATCTCTACGTGATGATTTGATTCATGATATGGGTGATGTAACTCATATGTTGCCTGGCGCTATTGGCGCAGATTTGTCCACGAGTTTGAAAGAAGTACGACCATTCATTGAGCGCCGTATTGTCGAAAGTCTGCAAGCATCACGTCATGCACGTCTTGCTGCAGCCATGCTTCACCTGATTGAGGGTGGTGGCAAGAGAATGCGTGCAACACTTCCATGGCTTGTAGGAAGAGCCGTTGGAGACACGCATTCCGGTTTGCTCGATATCGGTGCTGCAATTGAAACGATTCATAATTTCACCCTCGTTCATGATGATATTATGGATGATGATGAAATTCGACGAGGCAGGAATGCTGTTCACGTTGAATATGATATTCCAACTGCTATCAATGCAGGAGATGCAATGTTAGCCATTGCATTCGAACGTCTTGTAATGTCTGCAAACATAGAACTGCAAGACATACCATCGTTAGTAAATCGAATTGCTTGGATGGTTCGTCGTGTTTCTGAAGGCCAACAACTTGACATTGAATTTGAAACTCGTGAAAGAGTAACAGAAGATGAATACTTGGAGATGATTGAGGGTAAAACAGCAGTCATGTTCCAAATTTGTGCTGAATTGGGAGCACAAGTTGCTGGATCTGATCAAGATGTTATCGATTGTATGTCTGAGTGGGGCCTTTCTGTTGGCCTATGTTTCCAACTTATGGATGATTTAATTGATGTTCTTTCAGATTCCAAAACATTGGGTAAGCCTACTGGATCTGATGTTGCTCAAGGCAAGCAAACTCTGATGGTCATCCATGCTTTAAATCAACCAGAAAGTGAAGTGAAAAATAACTTACTTAACGTATTGGGGATGGGTGAAGAAGCCTCTGCTGAAATGATTCAACAAGGTGTGGAGTCTCTGAATCAATTAGGTTCAATTGAATATGCACGTGAAAAAGCCAACCACTATCACAAGAATGCTCATGCATGTCTTGATCGTTTGCCAGATGGTCCAGCAATGCTCGCTCTTCGTGAATTAACCGATCTTCAACTCAAGCGTTTGAGTTGATTTCAACAATTTCATCTACACGTATAATTCCTTCATGGATGACTTTCGCATACCAACGAGTCCTTTGAGGATTCAGTTTGTGGGATAATTGTTTGAAATCTCCGTTTGTAAATGATTCTTTAATTGTTTTACATGGAGGAGCAGGAGATGTAATCTCTAATTCAACATCTGTAAACTTCAATCGAATACCTGTCACTAATACGTCTTCATCAACATCGATGAGAAGATTTTCTCCAGTTGAACCGCCACGTATTGGATGACCATCTTTCTGAAGGAATTCGAGTGTTTGATTCGAAAGGATACAAACTGCTCGTTCAGGACCTCCGTGATGCTTTGTATCACGAATACGTTCTCCATGGACACCGTTTAGACGTACGTCTATTGAATCAACAGACGGTTTTGGTACACCACCTTCCTCTGTGGCAAAGATGCCGAGGACGGATCCAGTCAACATGCTCAATCAGAGTAGTAAGATTCTGAGTTAGGCTCAGGCTTCAATCCCTTACGGGTTCGAATTTGAGCGACTACCTTGTCGAATAATTGTGGTGGGACCATTTCAAATCCAAGATTCTCTGTGTTCCAGACCGCACGGCCTTGGGAAGCTGCACGAATATCGTTGGAGAATCCGAATGTTTCTGCGATTGGAAGTACACCGATAACTGTTGTAACTTCGCCTTCACTCGGCATGTCTTCGATAATTCCACGTCGGTTAGTAACTTCACGAGTTACTTGACCAAGCCAGTCGTTTGGTACTGAAACGAATGCTTTCTGCATAGGTTCGAGGATGATTGTCTTAGCTCGCATCATTGCTCCCTTGAGTCCATTACGAACTGCAGGGATTGTTTGTGCAGGTCCTCTGTGAATTGCGTCCTCGTGAAGTTTTGCGTCAGTAAGACGAACAAACATTCCTTGAACAGGTTCATCAGCGATTGGTCCCTTAACACAGACTTCATTAAAAGCTTCAATAATCAATTCACGTGTTTCGTGAAGTCCTTGAATACCCTTGGTATCGTTAACCAGAACATTGGTTCCATTGATAGCGTAAATCTTACGCATCAAATCTTTGTCCATACCGAGAGCACCGAATTTGTTTCCAACTTCCTTACCATCATTTGGACGGACTGTTCCTTCCTTGAATTCTCCAGAGCGTAGGGCTTCTACAACTTCTGGTGTTAGCGGTTCAACTTCGAAGAAGAAACGGTTGTGACGGTTCGGGGACTTGCCTTCGAACGCACGGCCACGGTTGCTTCCTTGCAGACCTTCTCTGTAAACAACAATAGGTGGGCTGACGCTTACCTTGATATTTTGTTCTTCTTCGATTCTGTAAACAGTAATCTCAAGGTGAAGTTCTCCCATTCCTGCCAGCAATGCTTCTCCAGTTTCTTGGTTTGTTGTAACCTTTAGTGAAGCGTCTGACTTAGCAAGGGAACGTAGAGCATCGATGAACTTTGGTAGATCTTTCATGCTCTTCGGTTCAACAGCCACTGTGACAACAGGGTCTGAGTAGTGACGGATTGCTTCGAATGGAGTGAAATCCTTGTCTCTTGAAAGTGTTACACCAGCTGCAGCACTTCGAATACCCGTGAGCGCTGCAATGTTTCCTGCAACAACTTTTGGAACTGTGATTCTGTCTCCGCCAACCATCATGCTGACTTGTTGAACACGTTCTGGCTTGGATGCTCCAATTGCGTAGACGGATTCACCTTGTGAAATTGATCCGGAGTAAATACGGCCGACAGCAACTTCTCCTGCGTGAGGGTCCATCCAAATTTTTGTAATCATCATAGCCAGTTCTGCATCAGGGTCGCAACTAACCATTGCTTTTCCAATAGTCGAGTCCAAATCTCCTGTCCAGATATTTGGAATACGGTATGGTTGTGCTTGAACTGGACCTGGAAGTTTGGTAACTGCCATATCGAGTAGAACTTCGTGAACAGGAGCCTTTGAAGCAAGTGTCTTCTGATCTTCATTGTTACAGTATTCAAAAATCTGGGTCATTGAAACACCAGACTTCTTCATGTATGGAATGGTAATTCCCCAGTTGTGGTATGCACTGCCGAAAGCAACAGTTCCGTCCATGACACTGACTTGCCATGATTTCTTGAATTCTTCAGGAGCGAATTGCTTGATGAGTCTGTTTACCTTGGCAATGGTCTCTTCAAATCGCTTAAGCATGTCTTCAGGAGTTACTTGCAATTCATTGATGAGTCGATCGACCTTGTTAATGAAAAGAACTGGCTTTACCTTTTCCTTGAGTGCTTGACGAACGACTGTTTCGGTTTGAGGCATTGGGCCTTCAACAGCACAAGCCAAGATGAAACATCCGTCAACAGCACGCATAGCACGAGTGACGTCTCCACCAAAGTCTACGTGACCTGGAGTGTCAATGAGATTGATGAGATAATCTGTTCCTTCAACAGCGTGTACCATAGATGCTGAAGCTGCGTTGATGGTGATTCCACGTGCAGATTCTTGTTCATCGAAGTCGAGAACACGAGCAGCACCTGCGAGGTCGCTTGACATCATACCTGCACCTGCAATGAGGTTGTCAGAGAGCGTTGTCTTTCCGTGGTCAATGTGCGCAGCAATACATAGATTGCGAATTTGCGGTAGGATGTGCATGACTACTGTAGCCTTTTTGATGTTGTCTTCTTTTCGTCCCATGGTGTCCACCTGTCTGGTTCAATTCGCCCACTTGAATGGGGTTCTTAAGTGAGTCGCAAAAGTTCCACGGAATTCTTCCGTGACCTTGTCGTCTTCATCGTGCGGAAGCAGCGATTCTTTCAACTTCTTCTCTCTTAGAAACTGCATATGATGTGGAGTCTCCTTCTGAAGCTTTGTTGAGTTCATTGATGATACACTGCTTCAAGGTTCTCTTGGATTTGTGAGTTCCTTGTTGTGCACCTTTTGCAAGGTTCTTGAGGGCAACATCGAGTCGGCGTGAAGGTGAAGAGTCAACAGCCTTAGGTTGGGAGACAGCACCGAATTTAATTCGAGTGATTTCTTCCATTGGGGCTGCATGACAGATGGCATCGACGAAAACCTGCAATGGGTTTGTCTTACGGCGCTCTGCAATAGAGTCGAGTGCAGTTTCAAAAGCCTTCATTGCACTTTGTTTCTTACCTGTGTAAGATCCAGTTCGCATGAGTTTGTTGATGTAGCGTTCTACAACGCTAAGTTTAGATTTTCCGAACCACATGTTTGCGTGTCGTCCACCAGAGTGAGGTACTCCGACAGTTGAGAGGTTAACATAGGGGGCAAGTCCTGGATCGTTGCAGGTTACTTCAGCAGCATCCCACTTTCCGAAAACTAAAGTTCCGATTCCAGCGATTGGTCGTTCGTCTTCGATTACTTCTTCTGTCATCTTCAACACCTCAGCGTACAGGCTTCTCCTTTCGGCCACGGACCATTTCATCGAGTGAAACACCGTTGACTTGGATGACCTTGTATCGGACACCAGGAATATCTCCGTATGAACGACCCATACGTCCACCGATACCTTCTACCATGACTTCATCGTGTTCATCGATAAAGTTGATTGCACCATCGCCGGGAGCGAAAGCTGTGAGTTTGTTACCGTTTTTGGTGAGGGAAATCTTGACGGCTTTTCGAATTCCTGAGTTTGGTTGTTTTGCTTCAATACCGACTTTTTCGATAACGATACCTTTGGCTTGTGTGGACCCAGCAAGCGGGTCATGGCGTGCTCGAGACTTGAGCATACGCTTTTTGTAACGACGATCCGACCAGCGGAATTTTTGTCGATCCTTAGCCATCTTGGCGCCTGCAAACAGTCCTCTACCCATGATAATCCCTCATTCGAGCAACTTTGCGACTTTGCTTTCATATATCAAGTCGCCGTTTGATAGGCCTGAAATATTTACAGAAACCAACCAAAGAATAACATCATAAATACGATGCCTATGGTATAGATATGATTCCAAAGTCTATGCGACCATTATTGGCGCTGATAACTATTCTTTTGGGCCTTCTCGTCATTGTAAATCACTGGATTGAGTTTGTCTCTGAAACCAGCGACCTATTGTCGAGTCACGTTCTAGGATTCGTATGCCTTCTCTTGGGAATGAACTTACTTTCTGCACCATCTGAGGACCATGAAGAAGTTCAAGCACGATACCAAGAAGATTCTCAGATTAAATTCTGAGGTGTGAATCATGGCTTTCCGCGACCATTTGACCAATGCTCGTCTTGTCCAAGACGAGGTTAGCTTGATTCATGGTGTATGGAATTACAGCAGAGAACACAATCATCCCATGCTGTTGTTCGACAATATCACTGAAGCCAATGGTCACAAAATCGCAGTCAATATGCTTACTAGAGACCGGCTCTGTGAAGCAATAGGAATTGAACCAGACGTTTACATCGATACACTTGCATGGGCTATGAAGAATCCGACTGAGCCAGTCATTGTTTCACCTTCTGATGCACCCGTGTATGATTGTATGCAAGACGAAGTAGATCTCACAGTCCTACCTATTCCACACCATTGGCCACAAGACCGTGGTAGATACATGTCTGCTAGCGTAATTATTGCAGAAGTTGATGGTCGAAGAAACATGAGTTTTCATCGGCAATTCCTTCGAGATGAATCTCATCTTGTTGTTCGTCTTGTACCACGTCATCTTAGAACAATGGTCGACGAAGCGAGATCAAAGGGACATGAAGTAAATATTGCAATCGTCAATGCTCCTGATCCTGTCGTTCTTCTTGCAGGGGCGATGTCTTTCGATGAACCAATTGATGAATTATCAATCGCAGCAGCCCTTCATGAGAAACTTTACGGTTCTTCTCTTGAACTTGTCGAGTTGCCAAACGGTATCCAAGTTCCTGCAAATGCTGAATATGCAATGTGGGGGCGAATTACCACCGAAGAAGATGATGAAGGGCCATACGTTGACATCACTGGAACAGTTGATGATGTTCGTCAACAACCTGTCATAGAAGTTGATGGCGTTCTTCATAGGAATGAGCCGATTTTCCATGCTCTTATCCCTGGCGAAGCTGAGCATAAGACCCTCATGGGATTGCCTCGAGCACCTACGATTAAAGATGCAGTTTCTGAAGTTGTTGATTGTATTGATGTGTACATGTCGGAAGGCGGTTGTGGATGGCTTGCTGCAGTCGTAAAGATCCGAAAGCATGACGAAGGAGATTCAAAGAAAGCGATTGAAGCAGCATTAGCTGGTCATCGTTCAATGAAGATGGTTACCATCGTTGATGAGGACATCGATATTGGTAACCCAGTTCGTGTCGAGTGGGCTATGGTTACTCGTTGGCAACCTGACCGAGATACCTACATTTACAGTGATCAAAAAGGGTCGAGTCTCGACCCATCGAGATATGAGGATGGTAAAACGTCCAAGGTTGGTTTCGATGCAACTATCCATCACGGAGATAACCCAGAAGGCTATCAGAGTGTCCAATAGGAGGGTCGCCATGCGAGAGCATAGTGGAGATAACTTACAACATCCACGAAGGAATTTAGGCAATAGATATCGTTCTCAAGCCCAGAAGTTCGTTCGCTTGGCGAAGAGTGATCCGGAGCGCTCAGATTCCAATTTCCAATGGGCAGAACAGAATGCAAGACAGGCCATTTTGCATGATTTTACCGATGAGAGAAACTGGCGTTGCCTTTCTGATATCAAAGTACTACTCAGCGATAATGATGGTTTAGGAATTGTTCTTGAAGATATATTCACAGTTCTGGGAAGAGATGTTGATCAATTTGAAAAGTTGAAGAATCTGAATTATCTTGAGTATGGAGTAGAGATGCTTGAAGCTGCCTTTACCCGGGATCCTCTCACAGCAGACGCTTGGTGGGAGGCACTCGTTGTTCGCGGTGGAGGTGATTCTCAAAGTGATGAAGTCCTTCTTGAGATTGCAGATTTTGCCGACCGATGCAGAGATTTAGATTTCAGAGATCAGCGTGCAAACATCATTTATGGTCGCCGTATTGAACAATTACGACTCCAGGGATTCGAAGATTTGTTCATCGAATTATGTCGGCATCTTCTCGCACATCGTCCTTCAAACCATGAACTATGGATGCAACTTGGTAGATTGCACGAACGAAGAGAGGAAACTGATTCGGCATGGTCTTGTTATGACCATGTGCAAACATTACGACCTCATCTTCTTGCACGTGATGAGTTCCTCTCAAGACTCACAACATCAATGGATGGTGGCGAGTCACAACCATGGAGTGGTCCTGAACTGAACCATCGAACAGCGTTCCTGGAACAGATGGAATCATTAACACGTCGTGTTAGAACGGTCGAATTCATTGATTCAGATGAACCAGTTCCAGAGATGCCTGAAGAATTTATCCATCCAGATAGGTCAAAATTAGATGTCTTAATTGAATCGAATAATATTTCTGAAGCCTTCTTCTTAGCCCGGAGACTAGTTGCCTCAGGTGAGAATTGGGCTGATTCTTACCTTGAGAAATGTCGTAATCTGATGTAGGTGTTGTAATGCCTCCAACCTTTGTACTGGCTTACGTTGTTCAATCTAAGAATCCTAACTCTGTGATCAATGGTGGGAATATTTTGATGGTTCGTCATCCTGATCGAGGTTGGGAATTCCCAGGTGGACACGTCGAAGAAGGGGAAACTCCAGAAGATGCCCTGATGAGAGAACTTCAGGAAGAAGTTGGTGGGAATGGTACACTGATTTCATGGAATACTGAATATTATCCTGATGGATGGGTTGGCTTGGTTTCTGTTGATTCAGAACATTCACCATTTAATGGAGATACTTGGACGGTTGCAGACAAAGTGGTTAGTGAAGCACGATGGTTTGAACATGTGCCACCATTCACTCATTGGGATGCTCAAGAAGTTATTGATTTGAGCCAATGGGTCGACTCTATAGAATTAGGGCATTAATTCTTGGAGACGTTCTGTCCATGCTTTTGTCTGGTTTTCATCCAGTGAGCAACCAAGAATGACAGCGACGAGCATAGAATCTTGAACCAGTTCTGGTTTCGTTACTAGCCAATCCATTTGTTCAAATTGTCCAAGTCGATTAGCCATCATAACCATCGCTCTTAAGTCTGGACGATCTTCTCCATTTGGTATCTTATCGAGACGTTCCATGCACCATGAAAAGACGCCATTAATATCATCTGGATGGACTGATAGAGGTGGTGTAACTTCACTCGCATCTCTCGGTTTTGCTTCATCAACCTGATCTTGGAAACGAACTGCTTCCTCATCCTGATGGTCGATCGTTAAGTCGAGGAAGAGAGAACCTGCCTCGATGGCCATCGTTGGTTGTTGTGCCAAGATAGCATGACCGTGCCCATTCCACGCATTTCTTGCTGCATCGAACATATGGCCATATCTGGCATGAATTCTTGTTGCTCCTATTCTGGAAATAGCGATTGTTTCATGAGCATGATTCTCTTTCCGTGATATGTCACCATAGACTTGCAAAGCCATCAAATCTTCACCATTAGCCATATGATATGCTGCTTTATTCAAAAGGGATAAGTCATGATCTCTGCTGGCTTTTGAGACTGATTTCAATCGAGTTTCTGCCCAGGTTAGGTCCTCTTCTGCACCAGCAGTGTCTCCACGTTCGAAACGTTGCAATCCACGCTCCATACGAAGCCTTCCTTCGAGTGCTAAGTCCCTTGTATCTGGAGTTCTACAAACGGTAAGGGCGTGTTCAATCGCTTCTTCAAGGCGAGTATCTCCAAGCATTCTTCTGCGTACAAGGTCGAATGTAGCTCGTTGTGCAGGCGTTAGTTCTGGCAAGATAAGTTCAATTAATTCCGCAGCATCAAGATACAATGCAGCTTCCATGATTGCCATCCAGTCATTCCAACCTGAATCTTCTCGCCATTGTTCAGCAATCTCAATTCCAACAGGACCTTCTTCTCGCCATTTCGAAATAAATAATCCAGGAGCTTTTGGTCTCATTCGTTCAACTCCTTTTGTAATGTTAGGTGCGCAATAAAGGACGATTCTGCTCGAATACGATCGATTTCACCAGTCCAACCTGCTGCGCCATCATGGCCGCCTCCTTCACCACCATGTTGTTGAGCAACCGCTTGCATAATTTTACCAAGATGTACTCCACGTAGAGTGGCATTACGCGTTGCTCGTGCAGTCAATCGTGTAGAGCCATCTCTAAATCGTGAAACCAGTGTTACGTCTGAACCAACGCCGAGAAGCATCGAGGCAAGTCTTCCTTCGAGAGTTCCAGCATACGTTGTTACAAGAGACCAATCTCCTGCTGCATGAATTTTAGAACGAGCCATACCTCGAAGCAAACTACCTCGTTCGCTCGGGTTTGTCTGTTCTTTTTCGAGATGTTCTGAGAATTCAGCATAGTCGATTTTGGTATCTTCAAGAAGAAGAGATGCAGTGTTGAACGATGAATGATCAGCATGTTTGAATCGACCAGTGTCAGTAATCAGGCCTGCTAGTAACATTTTACGTACATTCGTTGAGAGGCAATTAGGAGCATGATTCGATAGGAATTGAGTAATTATTTCTGTTGTTGCTCGCACATCCCATTGCAGCATCAAATCCTCTTCTTTGAGATCCCATCCATTGGTAGCATGATGGTCAATGACGAGCAAAGGAACATCTGGTAAGTCAAATCCCACCTGATCAGGAGAACCTGCATCAACGATTACGATACCGCCCATATGTTGTGGCCAAGCAGTTCCTTTTTCTGTTATTTTTCGAAATGGAGCATCGTATTTTGAAACCATCTTTTTCGCTACTCTACCAAGATGTAATCCACATGATAGCATTCCAGAGTGGTATGATGACAGCGCAACTGCTGATCCCACGGTATCCATGTCACCATTCTGTCCAGTTACGACTGGAACTGCACCTGCGGCTAGAGCATTATCAAGCCATACTTTCATGGCTTCGAGTTGTTCTTTATGCGAGGTCAAGCTTCTCCCTCAAGTGAGTTCTTGAGTTCTTCATATGCTGTTACAAGTTTTGCTTCATGCTCTGCGAGACGCTCTGCATGTTCTGAAAGTGTGGAATGAGTGGCTTTCAATTCTTCAACAAGTTCGTCGCGATTGTCAACTTCGACCAAGACTCCGCCGAGTTGTCGATGAAGTGATAGGCCTTCTGGATGCTTTTCAACAGCATCAATTGTGGTCTTCAGTTCTTGTAATTGGGCACGAACTGTGGCCACTTGATGGCGTGCATTTTGTACTTCGGAAACGACAACTTGGAGTTGTTCCATGGTGCTCATAATTCATTCGAATCGCTATTGGTTGATGAACCTGCGGTTTCGATTACCTTGAGAATTTCATCGGCTGCAATGAGTCCACGAATACGCGTGTTCCACATTGCTCTGAGATCTTTTGCATTTGCTTCGTGTAAATCGAAACTGAATTGAGTGTCGTCAATTGAAGTTGTTTCAGACTCACTCGCCATAGATTCTTGCATTGCTTTGCGCTGACGCACATTTGAACGCTGAATTGTGCAAACGAGTGAAAAGGGCGTCTCCGCCATTCGTTATCACTCCTCTTCTTCAGATGCCTTACGCTCGAAGTCGAGTGCGGCTTGTTGTGCAATGAATGCCATATCAGCAGTCGTTGCTCCTTCGGCAGATCGTCGAAGAATACGTGAATTAGCATCGCTAGCACGTGTGAAGGGTTCCCATGCGCCACCAGCAAAGGTGTGTCCGCACTTTCCACAGGACCAAATTCCTACGGACTGTCGGGTAACCTTGCGGTAATGGCAAACTGGACATGTGTATTTTGCATTTTTCTTAGCGAGTGCACTGCCTGCATTTCGTCGTACGCTAACACCGTAACGTGCTCCAAATCGTGCTGTAGCCTTTGCTTTCTGGGTTCTCTTAGCCAATCAGTTCCCCTCCTTTTCTGCAACCATTTCTCGTAGTTTAGTACACTTCTGCTCTGCGACCGCAAGAATCTCTGCAAATTCGCTCGGAGTGAACACTCCTCTTAGTCCCTTCTGTAGAGAATGGAGGTGTCCCTCATCACCGAGAGTGATGTGGATTCGCTCATCTCCGCCTAATTCTTCTTCTTCAGATGGGTCGTAAACGAATCTTCCGCCAGCTCGAGTGAACGATGCCATAATTGGAGAGCCGTTGACCAAGAGTCGATGATCTTCACCAACATCAAATCGTTCAGCAGGAACAACTGCAGTTCGCAATGCAGCAATCGCAGCAAGTCCAGCAGCATCGAAGATATTTCCACCGTCAGAGAGTACGTGAATATCGATCATGACACCCCATACTTTCTCTCCAGGAACGATACAGAGTTTCTCCATATCGATACAACCCGATTCACGGATTCCTCTATCAACAACTCGACCCAATTCAATGGATTCAGGAGATGGTGGGCCCGGCTCGTACTTTCTGTGAGCAACAGGTCGGAGTTCAGCACCGCACATCAAGGAACCTTGTGTCGGTCGGTCTGGCCAAGGGGTTCTAATTTCGAATTTTACACCAGCATAGATGATGGTGTCTCCCCAAACAACCTTTGCGGATCCTTCAGCATTGTAGAGGCAGTCAACTTCAAGGGATACATCTCTGCTATCCCATTGTCCACGTCCGTCAATTCGCTGATTCTCTGCTGCGAGTCGTTCAAGTTCTTGGCGCAAGAGTGTAGGTACAAGTTCAACCATCAGTTATCACCTCGTTCATAACGACGCTTAAGCGCATCAACCATGAGTTCATGAATCTCAGAAGCCGCTTTGAAATTGTATTCCATTGCAAGATTAAACTCTTCAATAGAGAGGTCTCCATCCATTTGCAAGAAGGCAATTTCTCCAGTGTTCGGAAGAATTCCAACTGGTAGATCCGCTTGTCCATAGTTGTCTTCTGCTTTGTCCAAATCGAGGACAACGGTGTCTTCGATTTTTCCTGAAGCAACACCGACAATCATGTCACGCATTGGAATACCTGCATCGGCTAATGCAACTGCTGCTGCGGTGATGCCAACACATCGAGTTCCTGCTTCAGCAGCAAGAATTTCAATTTCAACTCGAATCTTTGAACGTGGGTAACGCTCAACAAGAACAACAGATTCAAGCGCTTCTGCTGTTACCTTGGAAATTTCACGAGAACGTCGATTGAATCCAGGCCTGATACGATCTCCAGTTGAGAACGGAGCCATGTTGTATCGTACGTCAATAACTGCACGATCTTGTCGTTGAATCTTACGAGGATGTGCTTCCATTGGCCCATATACTGCAGCGACTGCAACATTCAGTCCATGGGTTACCATGGCTGAACCATCAGCCGCAGGTAATACACCTGCTTCAATCGATACTGGACGCATTTCATCTACTGTGCGTCCGTCTAGTCTTTTTCCATCGTCTCGCAATAGCTTGACGTCTCCATATCCTCCCATTAGTTTTCACCTCGTTGTTGTTCTAGTGCATGTACTGCATCTTCGAAATTGTTCATGTGGCCTTCATCGACCAGTGTTTGTATCAGTCCACGTACTGTGAACATGTTGTCAGCATCTCCATCGACCCAAACTCTACCGTTATCTGCTACGATAATTCGGCAATCTGATAAGTCTCTGATTCTGCTAACCATTGAATTGTTTTCTCCTCGAAGTGTATCGATGAGATTGACTGGAATAGCAATAACGCAACCTTCGTTGAGTCTGCGTAGTCCAATGCCCTTCATTGTAAGGACCATGTTGTGGGCCTCATCAACTTCCTGGACACGAGCGAGTGCTGCGTCTCCGATTCCAAGGTGTTGTCGGGTTGATCCGAATTCAACTTTCCAAGGGGCGAGAGACATAGGCAGAAGTGCCTGAAACGGTCCGTTAACGTCGAAGAACCAAAGGTTGTTTCTTACTTCTGCAACAACACCTACAATCAAGTCTCCTGATCGTGGCATGTATGCGCTGTTAATTGGACGAACTGATACGACATCGTTCTGTTCGTTAAGCCACCCAAGACGGGTTGCGATGAATTCTTCGTTCTGTGCTATTGCACCAGAACCTGCGTGCTTCCCGGTGGATGGTCCGATGACCATTCCCGGGGTCACTAGGCGCTGCTCGGCGCCAACTTGACCTTCGGACATTCTTTTCTCTCCAGTCCCGGCCACTGGACATCCCATGATAAAGGACACCCCTGAGCCTGTGTTACAATTCTTTGACTTCTGCTTCTGATGCCCGCTTCAAAACTTGACCAATGAGGTCTCCTTTCATTCCAGCAGGTATCTCGACGACACATGCCCAATCTCCATTTTCAAGCCATCCTTCTTTTTGTTGATAGGACCTCAAAAGGTTACTCACGCTTCCATAAGAGGAGCCTGGGATACGGAATGCCAAACGTAAGGATTCAAAACTAAGTGGAATCAGTGGTTTTAGTTTAGCAATAGCATCTTTCACTTGATCTTCTAAACGCTTGAAAGGGTCAACAGTGTATTTTGATTCTTCCAAAGCCAGTTCGATGCGAGTTCTCGGATGGGGGGATTTTGAACGCGGGTCGATCGCTTGTGTTTGGATGTGATGAATAATCTGTTGACGCATTGTTGCAACACGTGCTTTTCGTTGGGAAGTTGTAAGCTGAATACTTCCCTTTTTGAGAATAATCATGAGGATTTTTCCAACATCGAGTGTATCGAATGTTTTCATGAGTATTTCTTCAGTTGGCCTTTCACCACTTCGAGCATCATGGAATATTTCATCCATAGCCATAATATCGTCAAGGTCGAATTTGGATGGGTCTATTTTCCACTCTTCAATCTGGTCTGGATCGACAAGAGCTTCGTAGCGCTTTCCACCCTTTTCTATGCGAGCAAGAACGGAATTATCGAGGCTTACCATGGTTCCACCAATTGGACGATGGAGCAAGGTCCCAATGAACCTACCTGTTTTCAGTCTTCTAGAGGCTTGAGTCTGTCTAGTTGCTTTGTAACTTCGCCACGGTCGAGGATTCTGTATCCATCTCCATCAATGACAACAACTTCAACCGCTTCACGGTTGAGTTCAGTATCGTTTGCTGAACGAAGTGCTTCTAATCCCATCTTCATAGCAGCATTGAGTGTCATGCCAGCCTTCCAGTTCTTTTCGAAATATTCGATAACTGTGTTCCTGTTGCTACCAATTGCACCTGCATGGTATGATTGGTAAGCACCAGATGGATCGGTTTCGTAGAGATGAATTCCTTCATCATCAACGCCACCAAGAAGTAGGGCAGTTCCGAAAGGTCGTGACCCTCCGTATTGTGTGAATGATTGCTTGAAGTCACATAATTTCTTGACCAATACGTCAACTGGGACAGTATCTGCGTACGTGATTCTGTTGATTTGAGATTCAACACGTGCACGAGCAACGAGTTGTCGAGCATCAGCTACGAGCCCGGATGTTGCGACACCAATGTGTTCATCGATTTTAAACATCTTTTCGATGGATTCTGGAATGATAAGGCGAGATGAGATTCTCTTGTCGCAGACAAGAACGACTCCTTCCTTGAACTTCAGACCAGCGGTTGTTGTTCCTCTTTTTACAGACTCACGTGCGTATTCAACTTGGAATAATCTTCCGTCTGGGCTGAATGTCGTAATTCCGTGATCGTATCCTCTTCCACTTGGTTGCATTATCTCACCATTTCCTTCTCGTCGTCGACGCTTTATGAGGGTGCGGGTAGGCGACCCTTGAATCAAACCAAGAACAGGACCCATTTGAACACTTGGCTTTGAATCCCTTAATCTCATGAAGTTGAACTTGTACGCTCATCCATGCGCATCGCCGTGCTCTCCTCTGGTGGTAAGGATTCTTCGGCAGCATGGTGGTGGGCGCAATGCAGAGGCTGGGATGTCGTTGCGTTAGTTACTGTCCAGATCCAAGACGGTGATTCGCACATGTTCCAAGTTCCATCCACGCAATGGGTTGAACATCAAGCCCTCGCCGCCCAGGTTGAGTGGTATTCAGTCAATGCTGAAGGTTCTGTTGATAATGAGATTTCAAGTTTGGAGACTGTATTGGAGGAATTGAACCTTGATGCAATCGTCAGTGGAGCCTTGCGCAGTGATTTCCAAAAGGTGAAACTTGAAAATATGGCTCATCGACTTGGAATTCATTCGTTCTCCCCACTGTGGCATCAAGACCCTTACTCTCATCTTCATGGGATGATTGAAAATGGATTTAAGATTATGATAAATTCTGTTTCTTGTGACGGTTTAGATGGTCAATGGCTCGGAAGAATATTGGATTTAGAAAATGTCAAAGAACTTCGATCACTTTCTGAAAAATATCGGTTTAATGTCGATGGGGAAGGAGGGGAATACGAGACGTTTGTAGTTGGAGGCCCACACTTGCCACGAACCTTACACGTGGAGGGGACTGCATCGTTTGATTCAATACGCGGCGTATTTACAATAACAAATGTTCACTGAATTGCCTTACGAGCAAGTTCAACTGCTTCATCAACAATTTCTCCAGAGACACCGATATGATTTGCAGGCTCAAACATTGCTTCGAGTTCTTCTGCACTAAATGCAGCAACAATTGCTGGTGTTCGACTGCAAACATCGATGAGTTCCTCTTTATTTGCAACGGCGGTAAACGAAGCTTCACGAAGAATCTCATGTGCTTCATCACGAGCGATACCATGGTCGACTAAATCGATCATTACCTTCTCAGCCATAACCAATCCACGTTGTGATTTGATATTCTCCATACAACGTTCAGCATCGACCCACATATTGGTCAACACATCTCGTGTTTTGGCAATGACATCTTCGCAAAGAGCAGAACCATGTGATAGAGTAAATCGTTCACTGCTTGAATTTGCAAGATCTCTCTCATGCCAAAGTAGCGCATTTTCATAGGTTGGAATAATGAATGAACGAACGATTCGAGCTAATCCAGAAGCGTTTTCAGACTTGATTGGATTCTTCTTATGCGCCATTGTCGATGATCCGACTTGTTTCTTTACGTCAAATCCTTCTCCTGCTTCTGCCAATTCTGAGCGTTGTAGGTTTCGTATCTCTTGGAGAATCTTCTCACAAGATGTAGCAACATTGGCAAGCCACGACACATATTCAACATAACGGTCTCTGCCTACAACCTGAGTTGTTGCTAGAGGAACACCAAGTCCTAAGTGTGTTAGAATCAATCGCTGTAATTCACGTGCATTTTCTCCTTGAGCAGCACCTGTTCCTACAGCACCCAGGAATTTACCCACTGCAATACGAGGCGTAGATTCATCCAGTCTTACAAGTTGTCTTCTCAATTCATCCAGCCAAACTGCTGCTTTGAGACCAAAGGTAATTGGAACTGCTGCTTGACCATGAGTTCTTCCAAGCATAACAGTATCTCGTTCTCGTTCTGCAACATCGGCACAAACACCAATGAGTAGGCATAATTGTTCTCTGAGCATAACAATACTGTCTCGAAGTTGAAGAGCCACTGCTGTATCGACAATATCGTTTGAGGTTGCCCCAAGGTGGATGCACCACCCTGCTTCACCAGCCGCTTCAGCCATTGCTTTTGTTAAGGCCATGATGTCATGTCGCGTTTCCGCTTCAATTTCTGAAACTCTTTCCTTTGTAACCGATGTTGGATTGGCAATTGACTTTACAATGTCATAATCTGCTTGAGAGACTCTTCCGAGTTGCATGTGAGCCCATATGAGGGCTCGTTCAACTTCTAACTGGCGCTCATGACGACCCAGCTCTGACCAGATGTGTTTGAACTCTTGACAGCCGTATCGATAATCGAGTGGACAGAACGCCATAAGACACGCTCAAGAAGAGGCTTCATGAACCTTACTTGAGAGCATTTTTGGAAATAAAGCCTCTAGAGTTCAGATTTATCTGGCATCATTGCTGTTCTAATCAGAATCATTGCCAATATACTGGATATCAAAAATGATAGCCCAACATAGACAGAAAGGTTGTACCACATCATAGCTACACCGACAAGGGATGCATATCCAAAGATCTGACAAATGGCTGAAGCGAAACCCAGTTTTTTAACCATTTTTTCACTCAGCGTTCCCTTATTCTCAAGAAGGTACGTGTAAATTAGAAAATAAATTGCTTGGAAGGGAAGGGTACCTGCAATAATCGCCAAAGCGACTTCTCTCATTTGAGTTGGATTTGCTTCCTGTTCAATACCTTGAAAGAGCATTACTGCTGTATTTGTTCCTAATAACGCAGCCATGATTGCCCAGCGCTTATCTTGTGAAGAGGTTCTACTCTCAACATTGACGGAACGTTCACTCATATCTTTATCAGAGGCAGTAAAGGGTTTGTATTTTGTCCTACTACAGACCGATTATAGTAGACTTTGCAGTGAATGAAATATATTCAGTTCACACGACAAGACCGAGCATCTTGATGGCAAATCCAGTAATGGTGGCAACGATGAAAAGCAAGATCATCATTCCAACTGGGCCATATTGATTTGTGTCCTTAATTGCTGTTGCCAAAAAGCCATCACGGGCTACTGCGGAGGCGAATCCCTTTGCTTCTTCATAGGGAGGAGGTTCTCTTCTTGGAATACGCTCCCCTTCTCGAACTTCTCCGCTCATGATTGTGGGTTCGTATGGAAGGTCATGAGCATTGCGCTGATGTTAATGTCAAATCTGTGAACTGGTTGGGATTGTTATGGCCGAACGTTGGGTGCTTGATCTGCAAGGAAAAAGAATCCATCTTTCAGTGGACGGAGGCTGTGGAGGTACAACTCTTGGTTTGCATTGTGCTGTCGACGAAATACAAGGCGGGGGGAGAGTTCTCTGGGCATCTCCGCATATGCCAAATGCAACTCGCTTTTCTCAACTTTTTTCATCCCTTAACATTGTGGAAGCCAGCCGGTTTCATGCGATGAATTTGATTGGTAATATGGAACGTTGTGTTGATGCAATTGTTGAAGCAGAACAGAATTTACCGAGTGTCGGTTTGATTGTTCTTGATGACTGGTGTGAATCAACTGGACGGATTCCTTCTCGTTACATTAAGGCGGTGATCGATCTGAAAAAGCGGATTGATGATTCCACTACACTTTTGCTTATCTCAAAAGCAGGGACTGAAGTAAATGGAAACAATACAGAGGTTAAGCCTCGTAGTGAAGCGGTTCTAAAGGATGGTGGATTTGAGATATGGACATTGCAAGAAACAGAACAAGCATCTAAAATTCTGATCTGTGATGGAACAAAACTCGTTGGAAAAATAGATGATTCAGGCTTCATCTTCTGAGTCTTCACCGAGAAGTTCTGCCATTTCTTCGAGGGCTTCTTCATCAGGTTCATCAAATCGTTGAGGGTTTCGTGCTCCTCCTTCCAATTCGTCCTCTCCTGCCACCTTAGGAGCATGATTTTCAATCATGTTTTCTCGATTTTGTTTTGCACGAATTGCAACAAAGACAATCATTCCGATTAACATCAGAATGAGAATGAACGTTGTTACGTACTTGGTAAGGTCGTCTGCCATGAGCCTTCTTATGTCTTCTCAGTAAATATTGTTTTGATGGAGATTACATATCTTCAAGGGGTTTTGAGAGATGTCTCCTCGAGGACGGAGGGGGTTGGACCCAATCTTGGAAAGGCGGGATTCGATTAACTTCAACCCAACCTCGATCAGAGGTTAAGTTGCATCTTTTGCAACGAAGACCCTGGTTTTTACCCATCGATTTCATCGACTTATTACACCTTACACAAAGAGGTCTTTTCTGTTCACTTATTGACTTCTTAACCTTCAGTAATTCAAGATGAAGAACATTGTCTTCATCTCTTAGTCCATTTCCGATTAATAAATCTCCTTTTATGACCCACTGTGAGAGCAAAGCGATATGTCCACTTTGTCGAAAAGCCATCCATGTTCCTTGTGTTGTTTCCAGGACAACATGACCCTTTTTCAAAATAGATTTGGACCGGACAAAGGCTTCTATTGGTTCTTCTAAATGATCACCTGTTGCTTGGTTGGTTTGGAATACGAGTGAACCTTTGGTTGGCTCGGTATCCTCTCCTTGTTCAAGAATATCGAGTGCATGCTGCGCCCCTTCCTTTGTCCATGAACGAATTCCAAAAAGAACTGGAGAATTTCCTCTCGGTGCTAGAAGGCTGGTGCCCAGTTTTGGATTTCTACACAGAAATGTATCCTTTAAGTCCTCAACTTCAGCTAATGCTACTTCATCCAATTGACGTCTTCCCTCTGCTTCATTGCTTCTCCAAGCAATGGCTTCGTATGTACACTGAGCCGCCGGCCATAGGACTGCAGCAGTTGCGCCGATTCTTCCATTTCCACCCCAGTAGCGTGTTACTTCCGGTACATTTTGCAGTTCAATTTCGGAAGATACAGCCGATTTGTAAAACGCTTCATCTGTCATTAATTCGCTTGTCCATACCATGCCGGGATCTGTTGGATATTGTGTACGTTCACTGTGGTCGCTTGTTCCAAGAATTCCTTTGAGTGATTCAATATGTTGCTTCCACCACTGGTCGAGGTGAGTCAGAAGTTCTGCCTCATTTTCAGTAATCAATTCAACAGCCACCGCAGCATTTCCTCTTGTTCGCTGTTTTGCAAATGGCCATAGCCTGACAAGTCGGGGGCTTCTAAATGAAACAGTATTTGGTAAATCGTTCAATAATTGGAACAGTACTTCAGTGGTACAACCACCTTTGAGTGAATCTGTATCATCAAGCCCCAGCCACCCCATCTTACCACCTCATGGGATCGTAGTCATCGCCAGAATCCAATGTATCAAGAACACGATTAATCACTTGGGGTAAACCCTGTTGTGATGAGACTTCAAACGTACGAGCACCTACTGCCCAGCCTGCGCCCATATCGGATTTACGATCGCCAACCATCGTGTCCAATGGGTTCCATGAATTTGGTTTACTTCCCGCCCAATCAATTTTGGAATGAAGTACACGCTGATTTCTCAAAAGTTCGTGACCTGTTCGAAGCATACCTGGCCACGGCTTTCTGCAACCACAACGATCACGATTTCGATGTGGACATGTGAGGATCATATCAATTACAGCATCTTTATTCTCATTCAACAATTGTTTACGCAACTCTTCATGGATTGTATGTAATTGTTCAACATCCCATAAACCACGCATAATTGGGGATTGATTGGTTACAACACAAATCGTGAATCCAGATTCTCTTAATTGAGCAATAGCATGACCTGCACCAGGAATAACATTCATTTGTGAAGGATTGTTGACATATCCTTCACGTCCATAATTGAGTACACCATCACGGTCGAGAAAAGCAATGGGGCCCTTTGCCCACCCTTCTCCGTCAATGACAGGTCCCTTCATGGTCAACCCAAGGATTGGGGGTTGTTGGATTTAGTGGAGGGATTAAGAGCAAATGTTTCTATCTAGGATACTCTAGGACCTACTATGCTGATACCAAAGGAGTATGCCACAATTTGTGGTGCTCTTGGTATGATTTTGCTTGGATTTTCATGGCATAAGCGTCACCAGAGCGGAGTAAGCAGACCTGCACAAACAGGCTGGATGCTTGTTGCTCTATATTTTTTCAATGAATCCGGTTATTACTTTGAAATCGGTGATCTTGTTCTAACAATAATGACGGCATTAGCTCTTCCACTTGGTGTGGGATTGGTTATCGCTGAGGCACGTTCCTTAACTAAAAGAGACCGTGATGCTCTGAATTGGGCGAGAGGATGTATTGCTTATGCAGGGGGTCCATACCTTCTGATTGCTTCTGTACCTTGGTTCAGTGTGCTAGCAATCTGGTTTGTAGCCTCTCAAGTTGCTCTCTTTCTATCGTTTACTGGAACTGCAGACATACAACTTGGAGAGACATATGTCAACACAGATTCTGGAACGTTTCTTTGGTCTGAGTGGGATGGCAATAAGTGGTTTATGACAGATTCTTTTGCTGAACACCCGTATCAGACAGAGCTGATCATGGCTGATGGGGGCATGATCGGTATCAATTTCGTTCTTGCTTGTACAGCTCTTCAATCGATGATCGTCTTCATTGGAGCCATCTCTGTTCTTGATATCGATCGTAAGCGACGAATACGTGCTCTTCTCTTCACAGTCCCCATCATCCACATTTTGAACTTGTTCAGAAATGCAGGATTGGTTTGGATGCATCTCTCTTATGAGGGATGGGAATACCTCGGTATGAGTATGTTTGAGTTTGGACACTCTTACGCTTCTCGAGTTGTATCTCTCTTTGCGATGTTCATCATGGCAATTGCAATGTTTGAACTCTTACCAGAGTTACATAGACATATACTACGTTTACTGGAATCTGTCGGTTTACGGAAACGTCAGAAGCAGCCCAGTTAATCCTTCATCCAAGGCGAGTCTGGAGAGGTTCTGTGCCAATACTTTCCACTTTGTGCAGGATATTCGATATGCTCACGGCCTTGACTATCCATCATACCCATCAAACTTGCAGGTGGTTGTGATTCAGTTGTAAAGGAGGATTCGTTACCGAAATCATATCCTTCTAATTCCCCAGGAGCTTCAAAGGCTTGAACTGGTTCGTCAGTTATTGGAGCGATCGTATCGCTTACAGGTCCAAGATTAGGAGCTTCTAGCATAGTTTCTCCTCCATCCATAGCCATCATTCGTTCTGCAAATGCATCGGTTTTGTTCCATTGTTCTTGTTGTAAATCCTCAGGACTTTTCGAACTGCCACGAACAATCAGAACAAGTACACCAAAGAGAACGAGTAACATTACTGCACCAGCGCTGTAGACGATGTCGTTGGATACGCTTGGGGCAAAGTCCGCATTATCTCCAACCCCATCTCCATCAGCATCGGATTGTTCATCAGGATCGTTCGGGAACTTGTCATCAGGATCAAGAACACCATCCCCATCTGTATCCATTGGGTTGTAGGATGTTGTACAAACGAGGGCGAATTCACTTAATTCAAATGAATCAATGAATTCATCTTGGTTGAAATCTAATTTGATAGACTGATAGTCGTTCTTGAATTCAATCTCATCAAAATCTGAAAGCGATAGAAGTCCATCGATTTGCATGTCAAGTAAGGCCAATTCGTTTTCACAGGAACAAGCAAAGGCTACAATTTCATTGAATTCAAGGTATGAATCATCGTTTTGATTGATTTCAGAAAATTCGATTGTTCTTCCGTCAAAGTCATCAAAATATTTGAATTCTGATGCACTAATGAGTCCATCGCCGTTAATGTCATTATCAGTCATCATTTCTTTCAAACCTTCGTCACAAGGCATGATTTCTTCTGGGTCAACTGGTTCATCAGGGCCATCAGGGCCACCATCTCGCCCATCCCATGTTGCAACAATTGAGACTTCAGAGAAATCGTCCATCGAAGTAACGGTAATGTCAAACCTACCCTCAGCAGGGAAGTAGATGTACAATTCTTGATATGTACCTTCGCCATACGAAATCCACTCTTCTTCACCGAATTGTCTTCCAGAATCCATCATGTCCTCATCAAAGAAATCAAAGTCATCAAATCCAAAGTCAGTCTCACCATCTCCTTCAATAAGCAATTCTCCAGAGCCTCCGAATGTATTGATGATCAGAGTTTGAGTATTTCTTCCAACTTCAACGTAGAAGAATAAGTCTTCTCCAGAAGGGGCACTCAATCCATCGATTTGCTCATCCTTAAACAGTTGAACTGGAGTTCCATCATATTCCCAAATGTAGAGGTCTGCAAAGGATGCTGTAATTTCAACACCGCTGAATACTGTTTCTGAATCAAGAAGGATGTACCATTTTCCAGGAGTTGGATTATTGAATGCAATTTTATCACCTGCCCCTGGTGAACCTGAATGATGGTCGGCTTCACTTGCAGTAGGAGTATTCTCGATACGCATATGGAGACTTGCTTCACCAAATCCTCCATCTAGATCCACTTCAAGTCGTTCGGTACCTGTTGGTACGTCAATGAAGAAGTATTGATCAAGTCCATCATAGCCACTCATAGGACCATAAGCAATACCAGGTGTGAGTTCCACAGCAGTTGTTGGGTCAGCATTTGTAGGAGCATAGTTCATATCTGCAAGAATTGTATAATCGTCGGCTTTTCGGTACGTGTAAGTGACCACATAGTAGATTCCAGGTTCGACATCAAACAAATTGACTTCCTCATTATTCCCTTGGCCCATAGACCAATCTTCCATTGTGGATGAAGTGCTTCCTTCTCCCGGTATAATATCTTCAAACTCGAAGCCCCATCCATAGTCAGGATCAACCGGTCCACCCTTCGATATGGCTAACTGAATATTTCCTTTACCACCATATGTCTCGACTTTAAGTTCAGTAAGTGGTTCGGTGACGTTTACGAAATAGTAATTGATTGCAGCTTCGTAATCCTCTGCTTGATTCGATTGCTGTGTGATTGGAACACCCTTGAACAATTCTGTCATCTCTTCAAGACTTGGTGGAGCCTTTGCAAGATCCCAGTACGTGCTGACTTCGAGTTCTTCTAGGTCTTGATTTGCTACAAGAGCAAACCACATGACATCATGTTCTGGCCAAGTAAAACTTCCATATACTGAACCATACCATCCAGTCAATTCCATATCATAGTCCCACGGGGCAGGAATTTCATCGTATCCGACATACACATTGAATTGATCCTCTTCTACATCTTCTTCCCAATAGTAATCTGACCAAGCCCAAAAGGATACATCGAGATATCGTGTCAAATCCTCAACATCGACATAGAAAAGAAGTGTATCTCCTTCTTTGACATCTTCGATAATGATATAATCTTCATTAATCAATTCAATAGCCTGAGCGATAATAGAGCCATCAGGCATAACCCAATCTGCTCCATGAATTTCTCCATTCCGTTCAAACATTTCATCGTTTAAGGAATCACCAACATCATTGCCTTCGCCTTCCCAGAACGTCCATTGAGTCATAATTTCCCAGGTTACATCATCCATTGACTTGATGGTTACATCATCAATGATACCTTCGAAATGGTAGCAATCACATCCTGCGCCCATACGAGCTATGTACAGTTCGTCACATGATGCTCCGGAAGTGAAACAATCATTCGAACCGAAATCACCTGCAGGTATGTTTGCATCTTCAGCAGAAATATTCCCAACAGGTATTCCATCAATTCTGAATTCACCGCCAACACCCTCTATGATCTCAACTTCAATGGTTGACCAGTTATCGACAGTAACCGACATGTTCGATAATGGGTGTTTCGAGAGACTGTATTCTGAAGAATAGCCGATGTATCCCTCTGAGAGGTACATGCCCCAGCCATAATCACCCTTCATGGTAATGAATCGTATCCCACTCAAATCAGATGGTTTAATTGTGGCTTCAATAAGCAATGACGCATTTGGTTGAAGACCATCATCATTTGAAATCTTAATATGATCCTCTATGCCATTAAATCGGAGTGAAAAATCTGCACCTTGGCCCACTTCTACGACACCATAGACTGGGAAGTACTCTGGATTATTTTCTAAATCATTCCAAGTACCAGGCATAATGTTGCCCATGTTCGTTGAGGCGATATGTACGTAATCTGCATCATCACTTCCAGTTGGTTGGGCTTCTCCCCAACTTCTGTACAAAAATGGTGTTCCATCATGCCAACGGTACATCCCTTCATCTTGAACATCGTTCAATCCAATCCAGATATGGCGACTTTGATTATCGAATCCAGCAAATGTATCGAAAATCCAGGCGTTTTCAAGATCTGAATCCACGGTGGTAAGATAGCCATCTAATGATCGTGCCCGGAATGCTGCATCTTCCCAAGAAGATGCAGAAAGAAGGTGATACGTCTTGTTATTTTCAGGATTTACTGCAGTATGTAAAATCGAAATTTCATCGGTGATATCCGCTTGTGTTGGTGATGCGAATACGAGCAATGTAGATGCCAATAGCATGAATGCGAGACTTGGGCCGATAACTCTCTTACGAGACTCCATGATTCTTTTCACTCGTTGGTGATTGATAAGACCATTGCCTACTAGGCTCATGTTAATTTCTAATGATGGGTCCTATTATAACAGATTGGTAAAGAGATTTTACAAACTATTTATTGGAGTTTCTTGCCACCAATACGCAACTCTGTTTTGAGTGGCATTTGATGTTCCCATGCGAATTCCTTGACAACTCTCCATCCCTTTTCGCTGCCTTCATAATCGGTGACGTCAATCGTTTTGTTCCGTGTATTGGCTTTGAAAGCTGCAACAGGTTCAGCATTTCGGAAGACGAGATAAGCACTTCCAAATCCGAATCGCTCTTTCAAAACATCACCAAAGTATGGTGCGATTGGATCAGTCGGTGGTAAGACAAAGTCTCGAATTGGATTAATTTCTTTGGCCGATGAGAGAAGTTCCTTACGACCCCAACACACTTCGTGTAGGTTTTCGATAAGGAATCCTTTGACTAAGGTTTCATCCTCTTCAAACCCATTGAGAATGGCTTTCAGTTCTTCTGGCTTGAACGGTGTCCCTGAGAGTTGTAATAATTGTTTGAGGGTAATCACAGGATAATCACTGACAAGACTTCTGAGGTATTCTCTTCGCAATTCTACAGGATCCACATCAGTTCGAGCATGTACCGCTCTAAATCCACCTCGGAAATCTTCCACAATATGCCCCGTTCGAATCAGTGGTTGGACGAGCTTCCTGAATTCAGACTGAGTTAACGCATGGCGTTCCTTGAAGAGATTAGGATCGGATTGTGTGCTAAAGAAATCCACAATATCAACCAGATCATCTTCTGGAGGAATACCTCGAATTGTGAGCAATGTTTCGAAATGCTCGTAAGGAGCCCATACTTGGTGCCCCCTCATGTTGACACCTTTGTGGAGTCTGTTCGCACTCGCCATGGATTTGAGGTTTGTACGGAATACTTCACAACGACCACGCAATGCGAAATCATCACGTATTTCTTTGATGGTTTTGAGAGCTAAGGTTTCATTTTCATGACGTGTTTCTTGATGAAGGTGGTGTTTGTGGAAGAGAGCACGTTCTGCAATTTCTCGAGGTTGCGGATCGACAACACCGCCACGTATCATGCGTTCTCCAACTTGTTTGAAACCTATACGTTCCAATCCAGAACGCATCGGAGCACTCAATTCAGAGATGGGTTCACTGTTGACATTGGTCAATACAGCAACATCCACAAGTTGGTCAGCGTGATTATCCAGTAAGATGTGGAATGCATCACAGAATTCCTCAAAGTACGCTGTTGGTACGTGCATGTCCTTGATTTCAAGATAATCATTTACCTTGAACATGAGGACCTTTCCGACAGGATCTACACCCTTGAATACAGGGAGATACCATCCACGGTCAAGTGCTGAGCGAACTTCCCAAATGAATCGGGAAACATAAGGGTCGGATTGAGTCAAAATCCGCATTTCCCGGTCTTCTCTTCGCGGAGTTCGAAGCAATTCGACTTCACCAGGAGCACAATAGAAATTTTCTGGATCTGGTACGAGTGCTGTAACTTTTGCAATCCGTCCATCTTTCTCAAGATTTGATAATGCAACGAGTAGATCTTCATAGTTGCGGGAAACATAAAAGCGAAGTGTACTTGCTTTTACTGGCCCCATCCGACGGATTACTTCTGCTAATGCATCTTCGAATTCCATAGGGTCATAAACACCGTGAACCTTGTGGAATAGGGACAATCGTCTTCTTCTCCCTATGACTTCTTCAAATTGCTTAACAAAGAGCATTTGGCGATCTAGATTCGATATCGCATTCTTCACATCACGTTCCATTTGGCGATGTTCTTCGCCTTTCGGGAAATCTTGAATCAATTCTTGGCGGGTGATATTTTCATGTGGTGTCAGTTTTGAGAGCACGACATCTTCCATAGCGCCTACCCAAGGTTCAGGTTTCAAACCAAGTAACATCGGGATGTTGTTCTTTGTTGTATAGCCCATTCGATTATGTAATAATCGTCCACTGATGACATCAGAATCCAGTTGCAAATCTTTCCAATCTTTGAATCGGAAATCTTTGATTCGATACAATAACTCTTGTTGTTTTTGTACGAAAACGTGTTCATTAAACGCATCGAAAACATCTGCATACTGCTTGAATGATTTTTCAAGGACAAGGTTCTGAATCCATCGATATTCTACAACTTCTTCTTCACCTCCTGTGATGATGTGCTCATCAACCTTGAGGATAAATTCTGCTTCATCGGTTTGCGTAAAGAATCCGACTGAAATAACGTTTCTAGTTTCAAGTTCATGTAAGATTCTGTCCACTGCTTTTTCGGAAAAGGGTAGCCTATTGTGAATGATATCTGCGGTTTTAGGTCCTTCAGAACCAAGCATTTCAAGGACTTTCACACGCATTGCTTCGTGTGGGTCTCCAACGGTCATTGTCTTCCATTCAGTGGGTTGTGTACCTTGGAATGCAGTTGCTACCTTGAAGGACATACCCGATGTATCGTAATCCCGCAAATCAATAATGGAATCTGATTTATTTGCTGCTAAGCAACCAAGTGTTCCGTGAATTTCAGCCATGAATGGGCTAAACCACTTTCCATCCAGTTCTGGCATCCCAGTTCCTTCCAATTTGGTGATTTTACCAGAGGTACAAAGGTCCTCTACCCAACTTCGAATCATTTCAAGGTCAATACCTTCTAATTTTTCCTTGTAGAGTGGATTGTGGAATGAACGATCAAGTCCACCACCATGTTGCATTAACTCATACAATGTTTCAGGATTACTTGGAACAGGGGCTTTGTCACTGTAGTAACGGTCGAGTTGTTCAGTGGTTAATTCAGTGGCGAGTGAACGAGTACCTAGGAGTCTCCTTAGAACTTCAGGGTCAATGTCCTTGACAAGGAACGCCCTGGTCTTCATCGACATTAAGTCCTCAAATGCTGACATGAACAGACTCATTCCGAGTCTCGATGGCACAGTTACCTTTGTGTGGACTATTCGTGCATCACCTTCTATGCATGATTGTAAAAATTGATTGAGGCTAATGATGTCAATGTCTCCAAACAGAATCTCATTCTTAGCTTCTCTCATCAACAATGAATTTTCCATGGTTCGGTGTCGATTCAAGAGGGCGTCAGCCTTTTGTTGGAATTGCTGGGGACTAATTTCTTCGGATCCAACACGCTTAGGAATGATCATTGAACGCCCTGCGACTTCTCTAAATCGCTTTGCAAATATCTGTGTATTGAGGATATATCGTTCGATGACTTCGATATGGTTGTTTGAACGGAATGCTTCGTAGAGTTGGGATGGATCAACCTCTTGCGCTGTACGAATCAATAAGCCATTTTCATCGAAAGATAATTCGATTACACTTACACCTGAGGTCTCAGCGATACCTGCCATGAAGTATCCAAGCGCTGTATTGAATCCACGACCCCTACAGGTTGTGATGAGGTAGGCTGGGTGTCCACTTCCAATAATTTGTTCAATGAGAATCCTGTTGGGTTCAGGGACCTGGAACGAATCAATGGTATGCTCTTCGAGGTGACGTGCAATAGCATTTGAAACTGGTTTTGATAGACCGTAGGCTTCAGTAAGCATAACCCTCGGATCTTGTTCTCTGCGAAGGGATATCATGCAGTGGCGAATCAATGAAAGTAACGAGGCTGAAAGTTCCCTACTTCGTGAACGCGCTTCTCCAGACCATGAGGGTACAGTAGGCCTGTATCCTGTTACAGAAGCAACGTTGACTCTCGTACCTTGAATATTGGTTACTCTGTAGGTTGAACCGCCGAGTAAAATGACATCGCCTCCACGTAGATTTGAGACGAAAGAACCGGAGAGTTGACCTAAAATCGAACCTTCTGCATTGAATACAAGGTAGGAGTTATCTGGAGCAATCGTTCCAATATTGGTGTAATAGATCATTCTGGCATAGCCACGCTTGCCATAGGTATTTTCTTCCCAGTCTATCCATACACGACGTTCTTCTTCAAGCATATCAAGAACTTCGATGAAATCATCATAAGCAAAATTTCTATAATTCCAAGCACTTGAAACAATTTCATACGCTTCATCAATATCAATTTGATTGATAATGACAAGGCCGATAAGGAATTGAGCAACGACGTCAAGGCAATTCTCAGGGAAATCTAAACGGTCCATATCTCCAGTTTGTATCGCTGCTTGAAGTGCAGCCAGTTCGATAAGATCATCAACACTCGATGGTAAGAATCGAGCACGAGGGATTCCACCTACGTGGTGACCTGCTCTTCCGATACGCTGCAATGCTGTAGCAATGTCTCCAGGCGAACCGAGTTGTATCACCATGTCTACAGTACCAATATCAATTCCCATCTCGAGTGAAGAAGATGTAACAACGGCACGAAGGTGGCCCTTCTTGAGTTTCTGTTCAACATCAAGGCGGATTTTCTTATCCATTGAGCCGTGATGTCCTGCTATGAGTTCGCCAAGTTGAGGTCGTAGACGCTGTACGAGTGTTTCAGTCATCTTCCTAGTGTTTGCAAAAACCAGTGTTGTTGTGTGAGCAGTAATTAAATCTGCAATGACATCGATATTGGCGTCTAATATTTTTAAGACTGCCATATCACTAAATTTCTGATGTGGAATGATGATATCCAAGTCAAGTTCCCTCGAACCTGATACTTTAGCGATGTATACTTGTTGACCTTCTCCCCGAGACTCTCGATCATCACTTGCGACAAGATATTCGGCAACAGTCTCCAAAGGCTCCATTGTAGCAGAAATTCCAATACGTTGCACTGGGCGGTCAAGAAGGGTGTCAAGGTATGCGAGGGTAAGAGCCAGATGAACACCTCTCTTTGTCGGGACAAGAGAGTGTAATTCGTCAATAATCATGTATTCAACATCACTAATGATCGGTTGGAATCGAGGAGATGTAATCGCAATTGCCAAACTTTCAGGAGTTGTGATAAGGATGTGTGGTGGGTTCCTTAGCATCTTTTGGCGTTCTGACTGAGGCGTATCACCAGTTCTCAATCCTACCTTTATTTCTTGAGCTCGATCTGGAAGAAATCGTTCTGAAATTTCGGTTAAAGGTCCAATGAGATTCTTTTGGATATCGTTTGCTAAGGCCTTAATCGGTGAAATATATACGCAATGAATACGCTTTTCCAATTTACCGTCAAGAGCTTTTCTTACGAGTTGATCTATAATTGTAAGGAATGCAGTAAGTGTTTTACCAGAACCTGTAGGTGAGCAAAGTAGCAAATGGCCGCCGTCCATAATGGTGGGTATTGCGAGTTTTTGTGGGCGAGTAAAATCAGGGAATTTTTCAACAAACCAGTTTCGAACCGGTGGACATAATTTGTCCAAAAGAACCTCAGTATCGTAGGGTTTATCCAGATACTCTATCTCAGGCATTTTTTATTCACCAATCTGAGTGGTGCGAGAGCGTTGGTGCTCTGCATATGATACTTTCGTATATGGCTTAAGCCCAACCGATAACTTTCTTTTCCCCTCCTATCACGGATTAGGTGGGTAGATATTCGCTTGATTTTGCGAAATGTAATTGCAATATATTTTGTGCAATGCTCCTTAGTAGAGCGCTTTTGTTGGACAAGAGACAACACAATAAAGGCACAGAAAACATAGAGTTGCTAATACGATGATTGGTCTTTTCTTATGTTCCCTGTATTTTGAAGAGTTTTCCATATGTAATAGGATTTCAAACGGGCAGTTTATTCGTCCTCCACGACTCTACCATTGATTGTCAAATGGCAAAAACACTCTGCATAATGAATCCAAGCCTTCATCCCTGAGGTGAACTTGAAATGCCTTGTGCAACAGCAGAGACTACGGGGATACTTCAATGGCTGATGATGCAAGACTTGAACGACTTCAAGGAATGTTGAGGCAACGTGGAGTTTTACTTCCTGCTTTTGACCTGTACGGTGGTGCTAAGGGATTGTATGATTTCGGTCCAGTCGGCGGAAGACTTCGATCAAAGATTAACCAAGCATGGCTCAATCATTGGACAAGTTTAGGTAATGTTGTAGAGGTATCATCTCCAACAGTAACACCTTACGAAGTTCTTGAAGCAAGTGGTCACGTAGGGGAATTCTCTGATTTTATGACTCAATGTGGTGAATGTGATGAAGCAAGTCGTGCAGATACATTACTTGAGCCCCATCATCCAAATCCTGATTCATTAAATGGAGAGGATTTGCAAGCCCTTCTCGATGACGTTTCCCCAAAATGTCCGGCATGTGGAGTGGTTTCATGGTCACCAATTGAAGCGCAAAATTTGATGTTTTCAACGACCATAGGAGCAGGATCATCAGGACGCCCAGGATTCATGCGCCCAGAAACAGCTCAAGGTATGTTCACTATGTTTCCTGCTTTGTATCGGCATTTCAGAGAACAATTACCATTCGGTGCAATTCAAGTTGGTAAAGGCTATCGCAATGAAATTTCACCACGACAAGGTATGATTCGCCTACGAGAATTTAACATGGCGGAAATGGAATATTTTATTGATCCAAGTATTCAGGAATCTCATGACTTTTCAAAATGGGACTCGACGCTAATGGAATTACTTGATGGAGAAGGTGAAGTCCACACACTCTCTCTCACCCACGCAATCTCGAGCGGATTGATTCGTCATCAAACCGTTGGTTTCTTCATGGGGAAGACCTATGATTTCCTCCTCGAACTAGGAATCGATTCACAAAAAGTCCGATTTAGACAACATGCTCCTGACGAAATGGCTCATTATGCATCTGATTGTTGGGATGTTGAACTACACGGTTCCTATGGTTGGATTGAATGTGTGGGTATAGCACATCGTGGGTGTTATGATTTAGAAGCACATGAAAAAGCGAGTGGAAGAACACTTCGTGCTCGCAGAGAATTCTTAGAACCAAAAATTATGGAAATAGATGGTTGGACAATCGATGGTGGTGTCGCAGGTCCTGCCTTTAGAGGCGATGCTGGGCAAGTGAAAGAACTCGTTGAATCACTCGATTTAGAAACTGAATTTCCTGTCGATGTTGTCCTCAATGATGGAAGAACATTAACGGTTGAGTCTCAGCATGTCAAGCGTGTTCAAAAGACTGTAAAGGAAACTGGTGAATGGTTCATCCCTCATGTAGTAGAACCTGCATTCGGTATTGATCGTATTCTTTGGCATGTTCTTGATCATGCTTATGATGAATCAGAAAAAGGTGGAGAACCGTATCGAATGCTCAAATTATCATCATTGGTTGCTCCAATCGATGTCGTTATCCTCCCACTGTTTGAAAAGAATGGAATGGATGAAATTGCATCTGAATTACATAAGCGATGTTGCATGATTCCGAATCTGGTTTCAATGTATGATGCGAGTGGATCAATTGGAAAGCGCTATGCTCGAGCTGATGAAATTGGCGTCCCACTTTGCATTACAGTAGACCATCAATCGCTCGAAGACAACACTGTTACAATGCGAAAGCGAGATGATGGTTCGCAAGTACGAATTTCAATTGATGAATTACCGTTTCTTTGAATCGAAGAAGCACCTTCAAGAACCGCCGACATAATGAAAGGATATGAGCGGTGCTTCAGACTGGACAGAGCGCCATCGTCCAATGTCTGAACATCAATTGGAAGGGAATGAAATTCAGCGTCGTCATATCAGGGAATGGCTTGATGGATGGGTGACTGGTAATCCAAAAAAGAAAGGAATCCTACTCGTCGGACCACCTGGTGTCGGTAAAACAACTGTAGCTCGTGCAATTGCCCATGATATGGGTTGGACGGTTATTGAACTGAATGCTAGTGATTCAAGAAATGCAGTTGCTATTCGTAAAGCAGCAACTCAAGGATCTACTCACCGCTCACTTTTCCATGACCCAAATAAACCACAACAAAAGACTCTCATCCTCCTCGATGAAGTCGATCATATTGGTGGAGGATTACGAGCGGTCAGTGAAGAGCGTATTCGTAAGGAAATTGATGGATCAGATTCTCCTCCACTATCGGGTGATTCAGGTGGGAAAGCAGAATTATTACGACTCCTCGAATCAACCAAACAACCAGTCATATTGGCATGTAATGACATCATGGGTTTGTGGGGCCGTTCATCTTCAACCTGGAGGAATACTAAAGATCGATTTTCCAAACATCTGAAGACCATTACGTTTGATCGTGTTTCTAATGAAGCATTACGTCGTATTGCTCGCAGAGTATTACGGGAGGAAAGTATTCAATTTACAGATGATGCTATTGAATCTTTAATCGAAGGAAATCATGGAGATTTACGGGCATTGGTCAGAGATTTACAAGTTCTATCAACAGGTTCAGTTTCTTCATTAACAAAAAATCAAGTTGCTGAACATCTTGAAGCAGGTGTTCGAGATGTCACGACAGAAGTTTTTCCAGGTATGGAAAATCTCTATCGCTCACGGACGGCAGAAGATGCAATTCAACTTGGCAGGACCATTGACAAACAACCCTCTGATCTGATGAACTGGGTTCATTGGAATAATTCTTCACTCTTCGGTAATGATTCAATCCAAAAGGCCTCAAAAGCTCTCATTGTAGCAGATAAGTCAGTAGAAAGTCGATATCGTGATTTAGCTCATCACTCATCATATTGGACACTCCATCTTTCATCTCTCTCGGCTAGTGTTGCTAATTCAAAACCTCTCGAAGGACGCATTTATGCCAGTTATCCACACTATTTGCGACGTTCAGGTTCATGGACACGCCCTGCTATCATTTCACACCTATCGGATATGTCTAAAACCAGTAAATCGACTGTACGTCGGGAATTCTTACCCCTGTTGTCTGCGTTAAGTAGGGAGGATTCTGTTGTAGGAGATCCTAACGATTTTGCAATCTCACTTTCATTAGGATTAAGTTCCCAAGAACATGCTACCTTGTGCAATATGCCAGTCAGTCGTAAGTCTACAAAAGACATGATGAAAGCATATGATGAGGCAGAACAAAAGTGGAAAGAACCAATTGTTGCTCAAATCATCGAGGAATTACCGCCTGAGGAGCCAATCGAGGAAGTTGTCGAAGAAACCATTGAAGAACCTACAATTGATTCAGCCCAACGAACTCTATTTTGATTCTTCAATAGGATCTCTTGAGATCATTCTTTTCAATCGGGATAATGCCCCGCGATTAGTTTGGTCTTTCGATTCTGATCTCCACGTATGTGGGTGGAGAAGAATCACTGCTGTAAGTAATTCCAGCCTACCAAACCACATGAGTATAGAAGTCCATATCAATGCACCAGAATTCAATCCTGCCCAGGTTTCGGTTGGACCATAGTTTCCAAGAGTTGGTCCAGTGTTGCCCAAACTTGAGGCTACTAAGGCGAGAATAGACTCAAAATCTCCCCCAGGTATCATCAATGAAAGTATGATCGAAGATATTGCAAATAAACCAATCCAAACAAATAACATCCCTACAATTAGTCCGAGTTGCTGGTCTCCAACGACTTGATTGTTTAGGCGTACAGTTTGTACTTTTCTCGGTTGAGCGATTCGGATAAGCTCTCTCATCGCCACCTTGAAAGCAAGATTAATTCGCATGAGTTTCAATCCACCACTTGTACTGCCTGCACATGCACCGACGATCATGAGAACGAAGAGGAGAAGATGAGTGAATACTGGCCACTGCATATAATCAGTAGATGTGTATCCTGTTGACGTTCCAATGGAAACCACTTGGAATAAACTATCAACAAACGAATCAGTCGTTGTATAATCTCTGGTAAGTAAAAGAGCGATTGTTATGAAGAGAAATGTTGTAAAAATATACACAAGATAGTTTTTGAATTCCTCATCCTGTGATGCTTTTTTGAATTGCCCTTCTCTGATGAACCATAACAATGTAAAGTTAATTCCACCGATAAACATGAAGAGTATGATGATTAATTCAACAGTATATGAATCAAAATGTCCTACGCTGCCGTCATAGGTCGAGAACCCACCCGTAGGCATAGTGGTTAATGCATGATTTAAAGAATCAAACCAATTGAGATCTCCTATTGTAATTAATAACCCGAATTCAAGTATTGTAAGCACGAGATACAGAGTCCATAATGCAAGTGCAGTCTCTTGTAATTTAGGCTTCAATCGAGAAAGTGATGGGCCCGTTAATTCTGCTCTTGCAAGTGCCATTCCTCCTCCAATAACGCGAGATAGAATCATCATTCCGAGCATAATAATTCCCATTCCACCAAACCATTGTGTAAGGGACCTCCATAGAAGAAGTCCTCTTGGCTGAGAGTTGATGCAATCCATACCTGGATTACAGCCTGGGCTCATCGATGTCGAAATGACAGTTGCACCTGTCGTGGTAAATCCAGACATTGATTCAAACCACGAATTTACTGCACCTCGAAGTATGTCGGCAAGGTCAGAACCATCGGTAAATGGACCATGAAATACGCCTCCTAACCAATAGGGAAGTGCTCCAACAAGTACTGCAAGAGGCCAAACTAAGGCAACGGCTGCAAAGGCTTCCCGATCTCGTAATCGAGTGTGGGTATTTCTTCGAGTACCGAATCGTAGCATGAGGTATCCAATGAGTAACGATGATGCAGCAGGGGCTGAAAAGGCCAGAATGGCTAAATCCCAATCATCCAGGAATCCAGTTAGGATTCCACATACAACGAGCGGAATCGTCAAGGCAACCAATGTCCAACCAAGGATCAAGGCAAGTACGTCAAAACGCATGATTACACCTTAAATTTCTTCTCAAGATCAGCGACTCTGTCCGGTCTACAAAACAAGATAAGTCGGTCTCCCTCAACAATGGATTTGTCTCGAGATGGGCGTAAAGTTTCCCATCCTCCTGTTGTATTTCTACGTTGAATGAAGGCAATACGTGCCCAATCCGGTATTCCCGCATCCCCAACTCGCTTACCAACAAATTTGGTGGCGCTCGATACTGGAAGACTAATTCCAACGATATCCGGAATGTTTGACAGAATTGCATATGCCCCCGAGGCCCTTGTATGGATGTGTGCTAATATGTTGTCCACAGCTACACGTTTGATGTCAACAGCGAAGGTAATACCCATCCGCTGAGTGACCTTGACTAAATCCGAATCTTTGAGAATCAATCCCGTTCGAGTTACGCCCATATCATTCGCCAATAAGGCCGCTGCGATAGAAATGTGGTCATCATCCAATGCTGCGATTGCAATATGATGCTCGTTTATCCCTATTTCAGTAAGGATGTTACGATCAAGGAAATCACCGTGTATAACTTCGAGATTTCCATGAGATCCAATATCTGATCCTGATAGATTATTTGCGATGTTTAAATCACGTTCGATTACAGTAACAAACGCTCCAGCTCGCAACCAATCCTCTGCAATCCGCTTCCCAATTTCAGTTGCTCCAATGATTGCAACCTTCGGTTTAGTTGGGAAGTCGATCGATTCATGCCCGAAGGATGTAAGAATGCGGCTAAAGGATGCAAGACCTGTTGTAGCTACAGCGATAATATCCTTCGGCATTAATGAAAAATCCTTTGTAGGGACGGTACTTATTTCTCCATCTCTTTTCACACCGACGATGAGTGGTAATCCACCCTCCACTCCCAAACTTGCTTCTGACAGGGTTTGATAGATGACATTAGAAGCATGTTGCGTAACATTCAATTCGATAATGTATGCTTCATGTCCAAATGGTATCACTTCTTCAATCGCAGAAGAGCGAAGTCCAGTTGCTAAGCGTCGTATTGCTCCGTCAACTGGATCGATTGCATAATCGACAGATGCCCAACGCTTTAGATGACCTTCTGAATGTTCAGCAACATAATGTGGATTTCGAAATCGACCTATCGAAAGAAGTGTCTTTTGAACTGAAGAACCGTTTTGTCGTTTATATTCATCTTCAGCAAGTGCGCATGCAATGAGGTTACGGTCATCTGAATCCGTAACTGCAACAAACACTGTCGCATCCCCAATACCCGCTTCCTTGAGGGACTCACGGGAAGTGATGTCTCCATGAATCACCAAAGCATCGAGAGATTGAGCATTTTTGACTGCTCGGGAATCGTTGTCGATAAGAACAACATCCATTGTTTCTGCACGCATAGCACGAGCCAATTCAGCCCCTACTCTTCCAGCACCACCAATAATTACTCGCATTTCTTCATCACCTCACTGATAGACAGGGAATTTCCCACCGCCATAATTGATTGCACCAACAGTATCGAAGGTACGATCACGGTCAATACCATCTCCATTGCTATTGTGGATATGTGAAATTGGTCGATAAAAGGCATTGATATAGGTGCCGGTAGGATCCGGTTTCTCGATCCAATCGATAAGTGCAGAAGATGTATGAAGAAGCCATTTATTGTTGGTTACATCTACCGAAGCTTCAACAAAACAGGTGTTGAGATCAATGTTCATTTGATTGCACCATTCATCAGACATTGGAAGTTGAATGTATCCCCAAGCGTGTGCTTCCCATTGTGTAAAGGATTGGCTTGACAAGACACCAAATACGTACCATCCTGGTACACCTCGAACTCTGAGCATGCTTAGGAATGCATTGGTTTGTTCGTCACAATCTCCGATTCCTGCACCTAAACAACTTGGTCCGCTTCGAGATGGACTAGGGGCATCATCATCATACTGGACATTGTCTCGAATGTAATCAAATACTCCACGTACGAAGTCGTATACGTTGTCATTTCCTTCGGGCAGATTACTTTCCACACTTGCAACAGCCGCAATAACGTTAGCAGCTGCACCATCGATTGCATAATCATATTGATCTAAACGATTCTTGTTGTACCATTTAGCATCTGTAAAGGTATCTTCTCGAACTCCATCTCCCCTATTTTCAAAATCAGCAAAGGTGCCACTGGTTTCCGAAGTAATACCTGAAGTGAACCCTGGGACAGTTGGGGGGATATTGCCTGAATCTCCATCCCAAGTGTATGATTTGGTTTTGATCGTTGTTTGGTACTCGTATGTCGTAGATTCAGATGGTCCCAAATTGACTCTAACTTTGACACAAGGGCCTCCTATGCAGAAGTCTTCACCGGTGCCTGAAGTCCCAGGCCACCACACTTCATGTCCGTTAGCAGTGGTAATTTTATCGGCAACCATGCGTGGAGGAATCCCTTCCAGTGGTATGTTGATTGTCTGTCCATCAATAATCAACTTGATCTCTGTCACATCTTGAATTAATTGATTTGGTGATGGGTTGGTACCGTCTGTATAGACAAACGTTGAGGCTTCGCCCTCTAGTGCTTTGATATCTGGTGAGATTGGCAAATTCTCCAACATGGAAGAAGGTGTATTGTCACCATTTGTCGCAGATACAATACGATTGAGTGTATAGTCGGCATCAATATCATACACCATATATCCTAATGTTGGATTTTCAAGGAATTCTTTGAGGTCTCCGACTTCAGAAAGAATGTGTTCTCTCGCCTGAGGTGATAACATAATGAAAGCAACGAGACCTAACATGACCAATGTTCTGAATCTATTTCGTCCACCTTTGAGGATATTTTTACTTCTTCCACGATCGGTTTGAACATAACCTCGACGTTTTGGCGCTGTGGTCATCTTGTAGGTATTAACCCCAGAATGTCGATCAAGTTGCATTCCAATACGTTCGTTCATGATGCGACTGCTAGCAAGCACTCTACCACAAGAGTAACAGATGGTATCACCATCCATTGTCGGAGATTCACAGTAAGGGCAGGAGCCCATAGAGAATTGGTTAGCCATTCATCGTTTAATGGTTGTGTGAGATGACCGACCAATCCTTTGATAGGTGAAGTCAAAGCGGAATTTTCATTCCTGTTCACCTGCTGCTACATGATCTACGTAGATAATCGTGCTAGGAGGAGCCGATTTTTTCGAATTCTGTTTGGCAGCATTCGCTTCTCGAACTTTATCGGCTTGCATTCTTCTCCAACGTCGCTTACCTTCTTTTGGAACAGAGTCCCAAACCCACCTTTCTGCATTATCTTTCACAAGCAGTACTGGTGGAATGATGAACACCCAAGCTAATGGATTGAACCATGCAAAGTAGAACATTGTCAGTGAAAGAGTCCTCCAAAAGGTGGTTCGCAGAATTGCTCCCCAACGCTTCCCTTTCAGCATTAGAGTTCCGTGAAATGTTGTGATGAGACCCTCAACACGTGGGGCAAAGAATGCAAGTGATACAACTGTAACATAATCCCAAACTTGATCCATATCGGTGGCAAGTTTCCTTTGAATGAGTACAATTGCTAACATTCCACCTACTGCTAGACCGAGAGCCCAACCACTTGTTGCTTGGGAACCTCCTTTTCTTACGCGTTGCCTTCGAAGTAAAAGGTGCATGCCGATGGTTCCGAGAAGTGGTACAAGGAGGAACTGAATGATGTTTAATTCTCCATTACCAGACTCTAATACTGCTGCATTGTAATACGGGATGAATAATGAATTATCAGCATAGGAAGCATATGCGCCTCCTAGTAAAATTCCCCAGAAAACCTGATTCCAAGCCGTTGGTAGATCATAAAATCCGGCGTATTTTGTCATCACACCACGCCATCCTAACGTCATTCCAACAAGGCCGCATACTGCAGCGATTTGAAAAACGAGGAATTGATTGACCACGACCTTCCCTCTTGCCTCCCATACATGAATGCATAGGAAAAATCGAAGGGAATGAGTTCAAACACCTCCTATGTTTGACAGGACCATGGCGAGATTACTCTTATTCGGTGGAAAGGGCGGCGTGGGTAAGACCACTACATCTGCTTCAACTGCGGTATGGCTCGCAGATTCAGGACTCAGGGTCTTGCTTGTTTCAAGTGATCCCGCTCATTCGACATCAGACTCTCTCGGAGTAGATCTCTCATCAGAACCGACACCAGTGGATGGTGTGCCCGGACTTTTTGGTCTTGAATTGAATCCAGAAGCAAAATTATCAAGTTTTATGCCAAAGTTGGGTGAGAGTTTGTCTGGTATGTCCTCCTCTCCCTTCTCTGCATTGGGTGGTTTAGGCGGAATGTTTGACGCTGATGCCAAAGAAGAGATGGCTTCAATTAAAGATGAAGTCGAAACAAGTGAACTTATTCTTCCTGGACTCGATGAAGCCATTGCATTTGATGAACTTCTCAAACACGTTGAGAACCCTCTTTGGGATGTTATTGTATTCGATACAGCACCAACAGGCCATACACTTCGATTCTTGGCCCTTCCAGAGTTGATTGAGGCATGGTCAGGACGATTATTACGAATGATGAGGGTTTCCGGTGGAATTCGTTCAATGCTTTTTGGAAGAAAACAAAGTCAAGCCATGAAAGACGAACTCGAACGATTCCGTCGTCGAGTTCTTCATGTTCGAAGAGTACTCAGTGATGAATCCACAACTTCCTTTACGTTAGTTACAATTCCTGAACGGATGGGTGTTAATGAAACTCTGAGGGCAAACACATCGTTGAACGAATACGAATTACCAGTTACAGGTTGTTTGGTAAACCGTGTAACTCCAGAACTCGATCATCCTTTCTTAATCCAAAGACGAAAAGAAGAGCAGGGACACATTCAAGAATTAAATGAAAAATTGAAGATACCTGTTACAACCATGGATTTATTTGATGGAGAAATTCAAGGTCTTGAACGATTACGAGCCTATGGTGAATTACTTTACGGGGATGTATCGGAATTAGGTGTGCATCTGGGCCCATATGACGTTGGAGACCGCCTCAATCATACAGTACATCGTGGAATGTATGCCGAGTCAGAGCAAGATGTTGAACGTATTTACTTGCACTTCCCAGGGCTTGACCGAGATGATCTTTCTCTGCGTAGTGAAGAAGGAATCCTCTTTGTTGGCGTAAATGGGCGAGAACATGAAATTCCAACACAATCACCTGTGAAATCAAGCAATGTTAAGGCTAAACTTGAGAATGATATCCTCCTCCTTGAAGTTCCAATCGGAGAATGAACACCGTTGAATTCAAAATAGATTGATGGGTGGGGTAAGTATGGCGCTCGAAGGTTTATCCAGAGGAATTTTCCGTTCTCTAGGTTTTCTAAAGAGTAAACGACGTCTTGATGAGGATGAACTCAAAGAGATGACAAAGAGCCTGAGAAGGGCTTTACAAGAAGCAGATTTCAACGTTCGACAAACAAAGGAAATTGTCGATCGACTCGAAGAACGAATGCGGGAAGAAGAACCTCGACCTGGTGTTGATTTGCAAACACATGCAATGAATATTCTCTACATGGAACTTGTGCGCTTACTTGGCACCGATCATGAATTCCAACCACGTGGTGCAACGCTTCTGTTGGTCGGTCTCTACGGTCAAGGTAAAACCACAACGACAGCGAAACTTGCTGAATGGTACCGTAAAAAGCATGGATTGAGAGTTGCTGTAATCGAAGCTGACGTCCATCGTCCTGGAGCGTATGCTCAACTCTCACAATTACTCGAAGATTCTTCAGTGGTTGTCTATGGAGAGCCTGATGAAAAAGACGCCACTAAGATTGTTCGTAATGGATTAGCAGCATGTGCTTCCGCAGATTTAGTTATCGTCGATACTGCAGGTCGTCATCAATTAGATGAGGAACTTGTGGTCGAACTTGAAAACATTGCTTCAATCACACGTGCTACTGAGCGCTGGCTTGTCATTGATGCACAAGTTGGTCAAGCTGCGGGTCCTGTCGCTGCATCCTTCCATCAATTAGCAGGAGTGACGGGAATTGTTGTAACAAAACTCGATGGTACTGCACGTGGGGGAGGTGCTCTATCAGCAGTTGCTGCAACAGGTGCTCCTCTCGTACACATTGGTGTGGGTGAGAAAGTATCGGATCTCGAAAAATTCGAAGCAGACCGTTTCATTTCACGTCTTCTTGGAATGGGTGATATCCGTGGACTCATTGATTTGGCTCCTGAAGATATGGATGAAGAAGAAGCCATGCGTCTCACTCAACGAATGATGTCCGGCCGATTTACACTCAATGATATGTATAAACAGATGGAAATGATGGCAAAAGTTGGTACAATTGACAAATTAATGTCGTTCCTACCGGGTAACATGTTTGGTGGTCTTGCAGGGATGTCTAAATCTCAAAAAGAGGCTATGCAAGGAAACCTAGATCGCTATCGTACGATTATGGATTCAATGACTGGTTGGGAGAAAAACGAACCTGCTAAAATCAAGGCAGAACGAATTCAACGTATCGCTCGAGGCTCTGGAGTAAAAGAAAAGGATGTTCGAGAACTTATCGCTCAATGGAAGCGCTCCCGTAAAATGATGAAGGGAATGGGCGGAAATCGTAAACTCAACAAACAGATGAGACAGATGATGAAAGATGGAGATATGGATATGGATCCATCTTCATTTGGAATGTAATCAATACGTCTTAGCCAAAAGCACTCTGCGAGTGGTTTCTATTCCAGTCATATGACATGGCTGAGGTTCATCGAATTCATCGGTCGCATCTCCAAGGAATGTTAAACCAGTTGCCCGTTCTATAATTTCTGAATGCGCATCTGTTCCGGCAAATGCAAACTCGTAGATATGGCCATCTTCTATTGCTCCTTCCATACTCCACGTACCATCTGATTCGGTAAATGCTGGTAATGGTTGAATGACATTATCCATGTGTTGAAGTGAGCGAGACCGAAGAACATCAGCAACTTCATCAAGGCATCTTTTCGCTTCAGAAACTATTGAATCAATACTCAAAGGTTCTTTTCCACCAGTTCTTTTGGTTGCAAATGCATTTCCTTGTGCAACATCTCTTGGTCCGATGTCAAGGCGTAATGGAACGCCTTTGATCTCCCAATCGTAGTATTTCTGACCTGGATGTAAATCACGTGAATCTACATGGACTCGTAAACCTGCATTTCGCAATGTATCTGCAACTTCATGAGATATAGCGACAGTATCGACTTCTGAGTTCTTGCGAATCATTGGACAGATTACAACTTGCCAAGGGGCGATTGCAGGTGGCATAATCAAACCAGAATCATCTCCGTGCATACCGACAACAGCTCCGAGTAAACGTTCAGACATGCCGTAGGTTGTTTGATGAACGTGTTGTTGCTTAGCATCTAAGTTCTCATAGGTAATGTCGAATGCCTTAGCCCATTGGTCTTGATAATGGTGGCAACTTGCAACTTGTAATGTTCTTCCATTTGGCATAATTGCATCGATTCCAATTGTATAATGGGCACCTGGGAATGTATCCCATATTGGCCGCTTAGCTTTGATGATTGGAAGGCACAGTATATTCATGATTTTATCAACAATGTCTAAATCCTCATGGATTTGTTGGGTCGCATCTTCTTCAGTTGCATGTGCTGTATGTGCCTCGAAAAAATGAATCTCACGAACACGGATGAATGAACGAGTCTGTTTTGTCTCATAACGGAATGTATTCACCATCTGATATACTTTCAATGGTAGATCTTTATGCGAACGAATCCAAAGAGGGAACATGGTATACATTGCAGTTTCACTCGTCGGCCGTAAAAACATAGGAACATCAAGTTCATTCTCTCCAGCATGTTTGACCCAGTAGACTTCTTTTTTGAATCCGGCTTCATCCTCTTCGTCTCTGAGTTCATCTGGATCAACACCTTCTTCTCTTGCTCTTTTCAAACGAGCAACAAGAGCATTTTCTTTTTCAAGCAAATCCTCTGGAATTAACAATGGAAAATTGACTTCTTCATGACCTGTGCGGTCCATTTCAGTATGGGTTAACGAATCGATTTGACGCATCGTTTTCCAGCCATAAGGTCGCCAAACATCCATTCCTTTGATTGGATAGCGCTTGTCAACAAGATCAGCTGCTTCAACAATAAATGGATACCAAGCATTGAAATCTTCGACTTTCGAAGGTATTCCTCGCTTTGCCTTTGCTGGATTGCCCATGATTGATTGGTCGAGCACCTTGCTCATCAAGATGACGGCTGATTATCAACATTATTTGAGGAAATAAGAGCAATAACTGCTGCTCCACACCACACAATTTCTAGAATAAAAAATGCCCATTCAGAAATCAAATATGCTCGAATAGCGAGAAGACCTGAACCAATGGCCATGAGCAATAAATAGACGATTCCTTTACTGGAGAGAGCATCTCTTGTTTCAAGTAAAAATGCTAATAGAATACTCGCCATGCCCACATAGGCAAGAATTTCAGAAAGAACATCTGTCATATCATCACGATGATTTTCTCAGCAGGAATATAGCAGCTAAAAGCGAAACACAAGCCACGATATCTGGAATTCCAATGATTCCTTCAGTAAGAGGTTGACTCCATCCATCGATGGAATTGAGATTGTACAACTCCATCAAATTTATCTTTGTATTGCCTTCATCAGAACATGCCTTTGTACATGCTGATCCTACAAGAGTTGAAAATAAACCGAAGAGATTTGCAACAACAAATGAAAGTCCAACTATTGACAGATAACTCATTGCTCCAAAGGATTTTCCTTTACGTTCGATTGCAGGCATCGGAATTGGGGCTCCACTCAGTTGTATTTCTGGAGATGGAGCAGGAGGATGCTCGAGCGCAACATCACCTATGACTTCAATCATCATATTCGTCGATGGAAGTGGTGCTGAAGGAAGGGCTGGCTCATCGAAATCTCTCAATTTCTTTGGAGCCACGGGTTGTATTTTTATTCCGTAAAGCCGGTCTGCTAATGATGCTAGGGTTGGATCTTCAGCCAGATCTGCAGCATCAAGTTCTCCATCGAGAAGTTGTTGCAACCGGTCCTGTATACTGGTCATTATGAGGCCTCGCTGTGATGTGCTGGAAGCCCATCATTCATGAAGCCTCCTTTCGTGAAGAAATGCTGAATTCAAGCATTTCCAGCGGCTTCAACTTCGGCCCAGTCTCGCATAAATCCTTCTAAGCCGCGGTCTGTTAACGGATGAGTCATTAATTGTTTGAAGATCTTCGCTGGCATAGTTGCCGTGTGTGCTCCAAGTTGCATACACTGGAGCATATGGGTTGGGTGTCGAATGGAAGCTGCGAGTACTTTGGTCGTAATATCATACTTTGACCAGGTTTCCATGATTTCAGCAATCAAGTTCATTCCATCATGGCCAGTATCATCTATTCGACCAATAAAAGGTGATACGTATGTTGCACCAGCTTTGGCAGCCATAAGTGCTTGTGAAGTTGAAAAGATCAGGGTGACGTTGGTATCAATTCCTTCATCGGTGAGAACTTTTGTTGCTGCTAGACCTTCCGGAGTACAAGGGATTTTGATAATGACATTTTCAGGCAACTCACTTTTGAGTTGCCTTGCCTGTTGAAGCATACCAGCAGTATCCATTGCAGTTACTTCAGCAGAAATCGGCCCAGAGCAAATATTGGCGATTTCACGAACAACTTCTTTGAAATCGCGTCCACTCTTTTTGATAAGAGAGGGATTTGTCGTTACACCATCGAGAATACCCCAAGCGGCTATTTCTCGAATTTCATCTACGTCTGCGGTATCTAGGAAGAACTCCATAGTGACCGCTCTAGTCGGCACTCCTTCAATATGACGGATGCCTTACTTGCGTTGCATTGCTCGACGTGCAGCCTTTGCAATGTGAGGTGCACTTAACTCCATTAATTCGAGCATTTCATCGGATTGTCCTGATTCACCAAATCTATCTTTAACACCAACTCGTTCCAATGGAGTGGTTGTTGTCAATGAGAGATGTTCAGCGACTGCTCCACCTAGGCCACCGATTATGGAATGATCTTCTGCTGTAACAATGCAACCACAACGTTCTGCAACTTTGTTGATTAAATCAGTATCGAGTGGTTTAATCGTATGCATATCAACTACAGTTGCCTGTATGCCTTCCTGTGCTAGCATTTCAGCTGCCTTTAGGGATTCTGAAACCAGAACGCCACAAGCAACAATTGCTACATCGCTACCATTTTTCAGTTCAAGCCCCTTTCCTATTTGGATAGAGTCTTCTGGTGTGTCATCATAGAGAACAGGTGTTTTATTTCGTGCAGTTCTCATGTATGATGCATTTGTGGATGTGGCAAGTCGCTTGGTTAGAATCCGTGTACTCACCTCATCACTTGGATGCATGACTGTCACGTTTGGAAGTGTTCTAAAAATTGCTAAATCTTCTATTGATTGTGCAGATGAACCATCAGTTCCAGTATGCGTTCCACCGTGGGAACCACATAGATGAACAGCAAGTCCAGGTCGTGCAACACCGTTTCTCATTTGTTCAAATGCACGTTCTGTAAATATGGCAAATGTTGATGCAAAAGGGATGTATCCACTCGATGCCATACCAGCAGCCACGAGAAGCATGTTTTGCTCACCAATACCACAGGAAATTGTACGTTCAGGATAGGCCTTTCTAAAGTGGAGTGATTTTGTGGATTTTCCGAGATCGGCTTCAAGAACAACCACTTTCTCATTATCTGCAAGTTCAAGCAATGCCTGACCATAACCATCTCGTGTTGCAGCCATGCGTGTCAAACTGCCACCCCCAATTCTGAAAGTGCTAGAGCATACTGTTCATCGTTTGGTGCTGCACCATGGAACGAGGGATTGTCTTCCATAAACGAAACGCCCTTGCCCTTTACAGTGTGGGCAATAAGTATGGATGGCCCATCGTTTGTTTCTGAAAGATAGTTCATGCCTTCAACAACTTCATTCATATCATGGCCATTAATTTCTTTCACATTCCATCCAAATGCTCTCCACTTGGCTGGAATATCAAACATTCTCATTTGTGTTTCACAAAAGTCATCATTCTGTATACGATTACGATCGAGAATAACTTTGAGATTACCAAGTTCATGATGTGCAGCAGCCATAGCTGCTTCCCAGACTGATCCTTCCTGAATTTCTCCATCTCCAAGCATAACAAAGGCTCTTCTTTCGCTTCCATCGAGTTTGGCTGCAATTGCACAACCCATACCATATGAGAGCCCCATACCAAGGCTTCCAGCACTGAAATCAACACCGGGACACCATTTCATATCGACGTGTCCTTGACAAACACCTCCGAGAACTCGATAGGAGGTTAAATCCTCATGGGAAATGAATCCTCTTTCTGCGAGTAATGCATACATACCTGGAGAAGCATGTCCTTTTGACAGGATGAATCTGTCACGATCTTCCCAATCAGGTTCATCAGAACGAACACGTAATGTCGTTCCATAGAGCCCTGCTAACAAATCGATCTCAGACAGTGATCCACCTGGATGACCAGCTTGTGCTCGGTACACCATCTTGACAATTTCAATTCGACACTTTCGTGCTAGTTCTTCCAGTTCTTCGATAGTGTGTTGCATGGGCACCAGTAATACTATGCCATCGCCTTTGGCCTTTGATAATTACCATAGGTATTACTTTGAATTTGGAATGAACGAACGAACGAATTTCTTGAGCGCATGGCTAGCAGTGGTCAATATATCCTTCCCTAAGTTCCCTCCACTTGGCAAGGCTCTCGTTGCGAGCCATAAAAAGACGCCAACAAACCACGCAAAGAAAAGTAATGAGAGGCTTTGAGGGAGTTCATTTATTCCGAACACCTCATCAAGATTGATATTGAGTACAATCAATACAGCGATTAAAACACCCAAAATAGATTCACCTGCAATAAAACCGGCTCCAATTAAAACTCCTCGACTTTCGACTTCGTATGCGGCTTGTTTTGCCTCTTTGGATGGTTCTCTATCGAGAGTCCCGTCTACACGAAGATAAGCGGAACCAATGGCTAAGGATGATAGAATACCACCGAGCATAATTGGAACACTCAATTTAAGAGGTAGATAGATACCTATTGCTACGGACATTACGGGCATCGATAGACGAATCAATACAACGGCTAATGCAGCCCCAAGGAAAACCATAGGGAGATTTATGTCGCCTGCAAATGCTCCTTTTACAATCGCTCCAATTAGTTCTGCTTGAGGGGCAAAAAGTGCATCATTACAATTGTAGAAGCCATCGGGTGTATCGATTGGTTCTTGTACACCTGCTACGATTCTTTCATTCGTTGCGATACAAGCAGTCGATGAAATTTGGAATGCCTTGTGAAGGAGTGCAATCGTTGGTCCAATCACGAATGCACCAGTTATGACACCAACAATTTCTGCAATTTGCTGACGCCAAGGTGTTGCGCCAACCATATGACCTGTCTTCAAATCCTGCATGACATCTCCAGCAATTGCGGCACTGCTCGCTACAATCGCTGCGATGAGCAAAGTTGCATACATCAATTCTTCTTGCCCAAGACCAAGGAAATATGAGCCAACAATCCAAACGAGTCCTACTGTGAATAGAAGGGTTGCAATTGTCATTCCAGATACTGGGGAATTGCTTGAACCCACCACTCCTGCGATGTATCCAGCAACTGCAGCGAAAAAGAAGGAAACGATAGCTAAGAATAATGCTCCTGCTAATGATAGAATCAATGAGCCTGTTATGTACCAATAAAAGAAGAATGTTAGCACAACAAGTATGCCACAAACCATTGCGACCCATTTCATTGGTAGATCTTTTTCTGTTCTCAAATGATATTCATCGTCTGAATCATTTTGGACAAATGATTTCTTTAGTCCTGTAAAAATTGTTTTTCTCATACTCCAAAGCGTATAGATTCCACCGACGACCATTGCTCCAACACCAACATAACGAACTTGTTCAAGCCAGAGCGTGTAGAATCCTTTTGCTAATGTATCTGATTGAGGCCATCCATTAAGAAAACCGACCAATGGCACGAGTATAGCATAACCAATAACGCCACCTAAAAAGATGAATGAAGCGATTCGAATGCCAACGATGAATCCCACAGAAAGTAAAGCAACGGAAAGATCCATTCCTGCATAGATACGTGTCTTGAATACCTCAAATGCTGATTCGGCTTCACTGTGTACGACCTTGAATCCCTTGACCATCAGTCCATAGAGTGCTCCAATTCCTAGTGCGTAAACAATGGCTAACGCGCCACTTCCACCTTCTTCTCCAGCTACAAGGACTTCTCTACAGGCCACACCTTCAGGATAAGGAAGGGCTTCTTCAACGATAAAGAGACGTCTTAGAGCGATTGTAAACATGGTCCCTAACAAACCTCCGAGTAATGCAATTGCTAGAGTAGGGAACCATTGTATCTCAACCCAGATACCAATGACCAACATTGCAGGTACTGTGAAAATAACACCCGCTGCAAGTGATTCACCAGCACTTGCCATCGTTTGTACTGCATTGTTTTCTAAAATACTGACATCCTTGAACATACTACGAAGTATCAGCATTGACATTACAGCAGCAGGAATGCTTGCAGAAACGGTCATACCAGCATAAAGCCCAAGATAGGCATTAGCGGCAGTCATGAGAACACCTAAGACAATTCCAACAAGGATCGCTCTTAGTGTCAATTCTAGTGGTTGCTCATCGGCCGGAATATAGGGTCCATCCAATTCGCTCATACACACCCGAGTCGTTGATGGTTTGAGAAAGATTCGGATACGTATTATCCATATTCTATAGTAATTTCATTTAATCCATTTTATGGGAAGTCCTCCATTATAATCATAAATCATCATGTTTGCGAAAGAAATGGGTAATCGGTGGTTTCGACCAATTTGATTTCCTTGGGTGATATATTTGGTTCAACAAAACTGGCACGCAATGGACAATGCAGAAGCACTTGCTACTCTTGATTCCAACCCTCAGGGATTGGCGCAAACTGAAATTATTGACCGTCTCGATAAGTACGGGCCAAATCAATTAGAACAGCCTGAGCCGACATCCGCAATTTTACGATTTTTGGGTCAATATAATGATCCATTAAATTATTTGTTAATCGGAGCTGCACTTGTTGCACTAGCAATCCATCCTGAACAACCAGGAGATGCAATATTCATCTTCTTAGTATTGACAGCTAATGCAGTTTTTGGTTTCTGGCAGGAAGGTCAAGCAGAACAAGCAATGGATGCACTCAAGCAAATGAGTATTTCCAATTGTGTTACGATTAGAGATGGTTACGAATCTGAAATACCCACTGATTCACTTGTCCCGGGTGATATTGTCAAACTCGAGGAAGGATTGAATGTTCCAGCTGACATACGTCTGTTAGAAGTCTACCAATGCAGAGTGGATGAATCTGCCTTGACTGGAGAATCTGAACCGATTACTAAGCGTGTTAATCCATTGGATCCAAACACATTACTCGCTGATAGAAGGAACATGATGTACATGGGCACAACTGTATCAACTGGTCGGGCGATTGGTTTAGTCGTTGAAACAGGCATGCAAACCCAACTGGGACATATTGCGAGTGACATCTCGGATGCTGTTACACCAAAGACCCCGCTCGAATTAAAATTGGAATCATTAGGTCGATTTCTCGGGTTTATTGCACTAATTGTGGCAGTACTTCTCGTATCGATTAAAATGATTCTTGCAATAGGGGGCGATAGAAGCCTTTGGGAAGTTGCAGTCGATCAGTTTATCGTAGCAATCGCCATCTTTGTTGCTATTGTACCGGAAGGTTTACCGATTATTCTTGTCATAACACTCGCTCTTGGTATGCGAAATATGGCTCGCCACAAAGCCATTATCCGCCGCATGAAGGCTGTGGAAACATTAGGTTCAACCACAGTGATATGTTCTGATAAGACGGGTACTTTGACGAAGAATGAAATGACAGTTCGACAACTTCACACTGTTGATCATTTGTATAATGTTAGCGGAGACGGTTTCAGTCCAAAAGGTACGTTAATTGGGGATGGAGCCGAATTATCCGATTCTGAAATGTCATCACTACAAAGCGATCAATCTTTCAGACTCCTTGCTGCTTGCCTTTCCCTGTGCCATAATTCTCAAATCTCAAATGTTGAGGGGCGATGGTCGGCAATAGGAGATCCTACTGATTCAGCTTGTGCTGTACTTGGGTGGAAGTTGAACGGACATATTGGAAAGTTTGCACAACGCCACCCAAGAATCCATGAATTCTTCTTCAATACCGACCGTAAAAGAATGTCTGTTATTCATGAATATGAGGGTGATCGATGGGTCTTTGTAAAAGGGGCTGCAGGTGGATTTGTTCCAATTACAAGCCACCGATTCAAAGACGGAGAAATCGTATCAATTGATAAATCTGACTTTGAAAATGCTCAGAAAGTAAACGATTCTATGGGTTCAAAATCAATGAGAGTTATTGCTTTAGCAGCTCGAAAATTAGAACCTGACGAAGACGTGGAGGATATTGAAGTTGTTGAAAGTGGTCTCATTTTCTTAGGTCTTGTTGGAATCATGGATCCTCCAAGACCAGAGGTACGTGATGCGATTAAGATTTGTCAAGATGCTGGAATCAAAGTCAAGATGATTACCGGTGACCATCATCTAACTGCGGCTGCTATCGGGAAGGAACTTTCAATCAATACCGGTGCAGAATCTCCAGTTAGTGGGGAAGAACTGAGGCAAATGTCTGATGAAGAACTTTCTTCTTCTGTAGAAGGTTCAATCTTTTCAAGAGTAACGCCAGATCAAAAAATGAGGATTGTAGCCTCCTTACAAGAAAAAGGGGAAATCGTTGCAATGACTGGAGATGGTGTCAATGATGCTCCCGCATTGTCAGGGGCGAACATCGGTATTGCAATGGGTATTGCTGGAACGGACGTTGCAAAAGATGCGGCTGACATGGTTCTGCAAGACGATAACTTTGCAAACATTGTACATGCTATTGAAGAAGGAAGAAAGATCTATCAAAACATACGCAACTTCGTCCGCTATCAAGTCTCCACAAATGTTGCAGCAGTCGCTCTTATCGTCATATCTACGTTCATATTTGGTTGGAATTTACCGTTAACAGCAACCCAAATCCTCGTGATCAATATTCTCATGGACGGTCCTCCTGCAGTAGCTTTAGGTGTTGAAAAACGTCATGGCAATGTTATGTCAAGACCTCCAAGGCCAGTGGATGAAGGATTACCAAATTCTCGAGATATTAGCCTTATCTTTTATCTTGGTGCTGTAATGGTTATTGGAACCCTCATCATCTTCTACCTTTCTGGAGGCGGAGTTATCACTGATGACAAGTGTTCTCTCGCTCCGTTCACAACTGCATCAGACGTCAATTTCGATGTAGATGCTTGTCTTACAGGAGATCAGGTGGCAATGGATGGCTGGGAAAATTATGCAGAGGATATGTTCGCTCAAGCACAAACAATGACATTTGCTGTGTTTATTGTGTATCAATTGTTTAATGTTCTCAATTGTAGATCTGGAGAGGCAAGTTTGTTTACTCTAGGTATGTTTTCAAACAAGGCAATCAATTATGCAATTTTGATTTCTGCAAGCCTTCTCTTTGTCTTTGTACACTTTGCTACGAGTACGATACCTTTGATCGATATTGAATTCGGGAATTTGCTGAGTACTACATCGCTTGAATCCTTCGACTGGCTGGTATTGACGCTGGTAGCCTCAACGGTATTTTTGATTGAAGAATTTAGGAAATTCATGGTTAATGTAGGATTTTTCAATGTCCGTCGTTGATTGTGGTCTCATCCACATCTTGATGAAGAATGAGCGTGAGGGACGGACATGACCAAGTGGAAATCCGCTATTGTAGATGCGGATAGAAATAAGGACTGGAAAGACCGCCTAAAACGTTCTATTCGTGACGTTAAATGGTCGGAATCACTACAACTCATCGTGGATAAGATCCTTGGTGATGAACGTCTAAACGTCACAGATGGTTGTAATTTATTTGAATGTAAAAATCTTAACGAATTGGGCCATTTAGCTAATCTTCACAAAATCGCAATGTTTGACAATAATGCGTACTTTAATTCCAATGTTCATATCAACCAAACAAATATTTGCGTACTCGCTTGTCGATTTTGTGCATTTAGGAGAGGTCCTAAGGCCTCAGATGCTTACGCTTTATCTATTGATGAATACCTCTCAGAATTAGAGAAATTTTCTTCTTTTGTGAACGAGGTTCATTCCGTAGGAGGACTCCATCCTGAATGGGACATAGATCACTATTGTTCATTGTTTAAGCGAATTAAGAAAGAGCATCCACATGTATCAATAAAAGCCCTCACAGCGGTCGAGATAAAACATCTATCTCAAGTCTCTAACCTATCGATAAGAGATACATTGCTTCGACTCCAAGAGGCAGGTCTAACATCCTTGCCAGGTGGTGGTGCAGAAATTTTAGATGATGATGTTCGTCAAATCATTTGTAACGGCAAGGAATCAAGCCAAGAATATCTCGATATTCATGAAGTAGCCCACGATATTGGATTGCCAAGTAACTGTACTATGCTTTTTGGTACAATTGAAACTTCGAAACAACGAGTAGAACATATGATTCAACTAAGAGATTTAGGACATAAAACCAAAGGTTTCCAATGCTTCGTTCCCTATCCATTTTTACCGGACTCTACACGACTTCCAATGGCACAATTATCCACTGGACAAGAAATCCTTAGGGTAATTGCAGTCTCTCGGATTATGCTTGATAGTATACCTCACATCAAGGCATATCGCATGAATATAGGCGATTCTATGGCCGAACTTGCATTACAATTTGGTGCAGATGATATTGATGGGACTGTGAAGCAGGAATCGATTATGCATCTTGCTGGGTCTAAGGCTCCATTGGATTATGGTGTTAACCAGTTAGCTAAACTTGTTACCCGTTCGGGCAACATACCAATAAAACGGAATACCACGTATTCTGAATTTGAGAAATTTGTACCCCCAAAAGAACCGAGAAGACTGCCTGTAGTTTGAGGAATTGGAATGAATGTTGGAAGTGAATTGTTGTGGGCCAATACGATTGGTAGAGTTGCATTCATGAATTGTGATCCATTATTTCTAGGACTTGACCCTGCCTTCAACGTCTTACCAGCACCCCCTTCCTGGTTAACCGGGCATCTACTGAGAAGAGATTGTGTGCTCGCTCCGATACCAGCAGCTGATTTTGCACGCCACCACCAAGAACTCGTCCTCATACCTGAAATCGGGATTAGTTCGAAAGGGGAAGTAGGAAGTGTCCTCGTTTTTGGAAATCGTCCTGTCGATGAGATGAGAGACATCGCAATGCCGAGTGATTCTGCTTCATCTGTGGCTTTACTCAAATATTTACTAAAGGTAAGGGGGCTCGACCCGCGCCCTGTTGAAATGGGCCCTGATCTCGACAGCATGCTGGATAGATGTGATGGAGCTCTTCTTATTGGAGACAGAGCCCTTGATAGAGCAAAGAGCAATCCTGAACTTGTTCAATTAGATTTAGGGCAAGCATGGCTTGAACATTCAGGTCATCCGATGGTCTTCGGAGTCTTTGCAGCAAGAAAGGATACCCCAATTGAATTCGTTAAACGAGCACATTCAGCCTTGATGGAACGTTTAGAGTTGTTTGAAAACGATCTATTGACAAGAGAACAAGTTATCCTCAATGCCCATCAACAGTCTGATATGTCGATTGAACGTATGAATCGATACTTTGGTGAAGTGTTTAACAGACTCGATGTTGAACACGTTTCCGGTCTACAGGAATATCTTACACTTTGTTGTGGTATGAATGATAAAATTGAATTCATGTGGTGATTAATTCTCTTCGTATCGATTCAATTCCTCTGACATTTCGACATCGTCCACATCAATCGATTGACGCACCGCTCTTCGTTTCCTCACTTTGGGCTTGACTTCATCCTCGACGAGACGACGGCGTTTGGATACTATGACAGTTGAATCATCTTTCGTTGCCCTTGTCCTCCTTTTCCGAGGTGTTGGGGCTCGTTCCTGTTGCTTCTCAGGGCGTATTGACCTTGATCGAGCGCGAGGAGATGATTTTCTAGAGACGTTTTCTTTAGGGACCATCGAAGCCTCTATTTCCTCTATATCACTAAAAGAGGTGTCCTCAATTGATTCATCAAGTTCGAATATTTGATCCTCATGATCTTCTTCATCATCCAAACTAATTGAATATGAATCTTCTTTGTTCCCTAACTTATACAACATAAATCCAACGATAAGAATGGATGAAACAACCAATGCAATGAACCACCATGAAGTAAATACAGAAGTATCAACAAGATAATCATCATTATCATTCATTTTTTCATTCAAACTTAACGTAATGGTTTCTTCTTGCAAAAACCATGGGGAAAAAGAATCAGTTTCATATTCTTGTCCAGAAACTGATACTGCAATAGGATGTTGTTCACTAAGACTCGTAATGCTTCCTTGAACAGGAGTTGGTTGGTATACGATTCTGACTTCACTACCACCGATTACAATCTCTCCCGTCAAGTTAAACTTGGTTGTAATAGAATATCGAATATGGGTTCGATCATCATCGACTTGTGTCAACTCCATCCCAGACACAACAATACAAGTCATTGAGATATAATTCAAAGAAATCCCGTCAATTTCAATCGCATCGTGAATAGATTGTGAATAATTTTCTTCGTGGATGTTATCGCAATATGAGTTTGCAAAGAGCAGTGCCTCTTCCGTAGATAATTTGATATTCGAATCCAGTGAATAACGAGATAAATCGCGAATGGTTGATGAATCCGATTTGTTCAGAGTAAACGTTTCTTCTACTTCTAAAACCGTTTCATTAAGGAACAAATTCATGGAGCGCATATAGTTTTCATCCGGTAAGAGGTCACAACTGAAACTCTCCGCAGCATCACAATTAAGATCCCAAATATCCTCGATACCATCTCCATCATCATCATCATCTATTGAATTTGGTATACCATCACTGTCGAAATCTGAACCAGAGGCACCTACTCCATTCTTTAAGTGAATAGAACGATATGTTACAACATGATCAGTCGTGGATGTAAATAGTGCAAAATCTATTACACCGGGACTTGATTCTAATACTTCAAATTCAGAAAATTGATGGAAAAGGGAAACTTCTGAAATTTTGCTTGAATCAGATGAATCATAAGTTGAAAGAAATTCACCAGATATGGTTCTATGGACGTAAACATACTGGCCATTTGAAGACCATTTATACGACTTAATACCAGGGGTGTCTAATGGTCTAAGTTCAGAACCAGACAGAGTCCATTTACGAATTGTATCGCCATCAATGCTGACTGTAAACATGGATTCTGTGGGGTCAAAGGAGCAATCGTTAACACTACTGTCGAGTAAAAATTCGTGATGGATATAATCACCGTTTGAATTCCATATTGTCAGTCTTCCAGTTTCGTCTACACCCATCGTGTAAGATCCAGAAGGCGATATGTCAGTACATACTATCAATCCCGATAAATTGCCTGTATACTGAACTTCAGTACCCAAATCTTCTCGATTAAGTTTGATTAAGCCAGATGTAGGATGATTTGTTATCAGTGAAGCACCGTTATCTGTCCATGAAAGAAGTAGAGCATTAGATGCCGTTGATTGTGAGGATATTTTTGTATTGAATGTATCAGCATCGAGGATGTATATTGTATCTGTTGCTGTACCACCGTCTCTGATTGTGAGAGCTACTCTTGTTCCATCTGGCGATAATGCAAGAGACAATATTTCCTGATCAAACACTTTCGATTGTATAGTTTCTTGATTGGAAGGAGAATATTGGACAAGTGTATTGCCGAACGAGGCGTATGCAAGAGACCCATTTTGATTAACTTCTATGGTCCTATATCCCTGATCTTGGATTGTGGAGTCATAGGTCGATTCATAAAATAAATTATTTGAATCTGCACTAATGACCGGGGTAATGAAGAGGAGTGAAAGGAGGATACCGAGAAACCTCAACATTGGTGACTTCCCCATGTTGGATAATGGCCAATACAATACTTAAACAATCCCATCAGTGTATCATTTTTGATATTTGGTTGTATAAAATTTTCATCGGTTAGTTCATGAAGTTCTTCAACTTGGAAGGAGCATGGCATCTTTACCCCTCGATGAGAATGGCAACATGATTGTTCGAATTGGTCACTCTCCTGATCCAGATGATGCTTTTATGTTTCATGCAATGACAACAAATGCCTTCCCTACACCAGGATATAATTTCGTCCATGAACTACAAGACATAGAAACGCTAAACCATAGAGCAATGCGACAGGAATTGGAAGTTTCCGCAGTATCAATTCACGCCTTTCCAGATATTGCTGAGCATTACGCTTTGATGAACTGCGGTGCTTCAATGGGCGAAGGTTATGGCCCGATGATTGTTTCAAAGCAAGGCCTGAGCCTAGATGATGCAAAGGACTCAGTCATAGCCATTCCTGGACTGAAAACATCTGCATATATGGGGCTTAAACTTGCTTGGGGGGATGTAAACGTTGAAGTCGTACCTTTCGATGAAATCATACCACGTATTCTCGATGACACATACGCTTGTGGACTTATCATCCACGAAGGACAATTGACATACGTTGAACATGACTTGAACGTTTTAATAGACTTGGGCGTTTGGTGGAATGACCGAACCAATGGATGGCCTATGCCTTTGGGAGGTAACGTCGTTCGTAGAGACTTAGGTGACAAAATCATGGAGGATATTACAATGTACACCAAAATGAGTATTGAACATTCAATCAAGCACCCCGAAGAAGCGTTAGAATTCGCAAAGGCTTGGGGCAGAGGTATTGACGACGAAACAAATCAAAAATTTGTCACCATGTATGTCAATGATCGAACCATCGATTACAAACCCGAAGGGAGAGCTTCTATTCGACGATTCCTAAAAGAAGGCAAAGAAATCGGCCTAATCGATCCAGCATTTTCTGAAGACTCAATGCAATTTATTGGCGCCACTGAAAAATAGGTGTTCACATGGCCGGAAAACCAGAAGTCAGTGAATATGGCTCGGTTGATCCCGCCCCTGCCTCTCATGAATCAGATATGGAACATATGAAATCTATTTTACTCGATGATTCAGCCCGTATGTTCGAACGTATGCGTATCGTATTCAAATTCCGTAACATCCGAACTGTCACCTCCTGTCTCGCTCTTTGCGAGGCATTTTCGACGAACAGTGCTCTGTTACGACATGAATTAGCCTATGTGTTAGGGCAGATGCAGATGGATGAAGCACTCCCTGCACTGATTGATCGGCTTTCGGATGTTGAGGAGCATGTGATGGTGCGACATGAAGCAGCAGAAGCACTTGGGGCGATAGGAAATCTCACCGCTCAGCCAATATTGGAACGATACCTTACCGACTCATTTATTGAAGTACGTGAATCGTGCGAAGTTGCTCTCGACCTTTTGGATTGGGTTGCAAAAAGTTCCATGGGTCAATATTGATTCAATCACGACATTTTAGAACCTTGACCTTTAGGAACGAATGGTGAGGAGATGCCACACGAACACGTACAACTAGCTCAAGCCCCTAATGGTGAGATTGGTCCACGATGTCATGACTGTGGATTGAGATTGACTTTCGGCTCTTCAATGGTTCATAACGAACACTACTATTGCTGGGATCATTACGTTGAAAGGACTGGTGCTGATTCGGTCACAGAAGTAAGTACTACTGAACAGAAATTCTACATCAAAAAATAAAGTGGGTCTCGTTCAATAACTGTCACCTGTTAGTGTTATTATGGCATCACAAGGATGGGCACGTTTTGCGCATCGTTTTGGTCGCTATTATCAAACATCCCAATTTTGGCGACCTCCTCGTATGTCCATGCGTGAATGGATGTTTATTCCATTTGGGGGCTCTCCACCTCTAAGACATCGAGCATTTAGAGGCGAAACTGAACTTCGCCAGTTCCTATCCGAGAGAGCGATGCATTCTTGTTTCTATTCAACTGCTTATTGGAATAAACCCTATGAAATGAAAATGGATGCAAAGGAATGGCAAGGTGCTGATTTAATTTTTGACTTGGATGGTGATCACTTACCTGGTGTTACCGATATGGATTTCCCGGGCATGCTCGATGTAATCCGTGACCAAGGGCACGCTCTATGGAACGATTTCTTGGAACCTGAATTTGGCTTCAAAAGGGAATTTTTACAAGTGACTTTTTCAGGACATCGAGGATTTCACCTCCATTATCGAGACCCCTCTCTTTTTCATCTTGACTCAGAAGCAAGAAGAGAACTTGTATCCCATATTCGCGGTGAAGGGGTTGATGTGTCAGGAGGTTTGGCGCAATATAACGATGTTAATTCCAAAGGTTGGTCGAAAAGAATTCGTGACCAAATTCCTACCTTAATTGGTAAATTAACCGATATTGCAACGAATACTGAGGGTTCAAAAACGACACTCAAAACATTACATCTCGAGCTCAAAGAGCAATTAAGGAGAGAAGGAAAACCAGGGCGTGGAATCGCCTCAATTCAAAAGTTAGCAGATCTTTTTACTCATGAAGATCGATTACAGCGTGTACTCGACGGGAAATTTGCAGCCCTCGGAAAGTTGCAAGGATTATTTCTTGATTTGGTTAAGTCGGATGCATCAATTGTTCTGGGTGCAGCTGGTGAGACGGATGAAGTTGTAACAATTGACGTTAGGAGACAAATTAGATGGCCAACATCACTTCATGGGAAAACAGGTATGCGGGTCACTGAATTTGAATTAGAACGTCTTGACCCCGATCGTTCAAATCCTTTCGACGCATTGAATGAAGCCTTTGTATTCGGTATGGATAGGAATCTAAAAGTCGAAATCACTGTTGAAGATGCAATTGTTCGGTTTGGTGATACCACTCATGACGTAAAACAAGGTGACGTCCTTGATGTTTCAGAATCTTCTGCTACATTTTTGTGCCTCAAGGGTTGGGGCTCCCTTGTCTAAACTATTTGTTGAAATCAGGTATTTTCCGTATCCTATTTGTGGGAAGGTTCAAGGGCAGTATCATCTCCAATCAGTTTAGAGGTGAGCCGATGTTCCGGAAGAAGAAGAACAAATCACAAAATGTTCCAGCCACTCCGTTGCCTCCAATGCCGGGCATGCCATTACCTCCTCTACCTGGTCAACAACCCACTCCTGATATGCCATTGCCTCCATTACAACCAGCACCTGCAGAGTTACCACCCGCTCCTTTTCCAGTCCCTCAACCTCTTTCAGCAGCACCATCCGTTCCTGCTCCAGTCACCTCTCCTTCTCCAGCACCATTGGCTGCACCAACTCCTGAAAAAGAAGCAAATGAATATGGGGAATTGTGGGCAAAGCGCTCTGCAAAGCCACTTCCACAAATTTATGGCGCTATTGATAGACTTGGGTCCGGAGAGGCAGGTTCTCTCCTCGACCGATACTCCGATCGGTTTGGCCACTCTCTAGACAGAGATATCATTGTCCTAAGGAAAAAGGAACGAGAAGAAGCGTTAAACGATATCCGTTCTGAACCCGTTGTAGAATTACTCGACGCTGAAGAACCAGATCGTCTTGCGGAAGTGGAAACAGAACTTCGTTCATTGAAACCACAGTATGAAGCAGCCAAAGCAGCGCAAGATAAAGCGTCACTCAAAACCCTCGTTCCTCAACTTGAAGCTTTAATGCGAGAAAGAAAAGCGCTCAAGGGAATTACGTCAGCCCCTAAGCCAAAGAAGGTCACACCTGTTGAAGCCACTGAGGAATCTGATGAATCAGATGAAACTGAATACGAAATGGATGAAGCAAATGAACTGTTCACTCAATTCTTTGGAATCGTAAACGATCTCCTTGGAGATGAATTGCCAGAAGATGCGATTGAAACCTTCATGGCATCAGATGGATTTGAATTATTCAAAGAAGTAGGTGCTGACCCATCAGCAATTGATGATGAACGCCGCGGTATATTCTTCAATATTATCGATGAACAATTGGGCAATATGCCAGATGATTCGATAACAGCATTTGTAGAATCAGGGGATTTCGCATTGTATAAGCAAATCTCGGAAATGTACGCATAAGTGAAGTGATGATATGGGATTACTCGATAAGGTCGAAACGAATGAAGAAGTTGTCAAGAAGGCAAAGCCAGTAGCAAAGGCAGCAAAAGCAGCTGCAAAGAAAGCAACTCCAGCGCCTCAAAAAGCAAAAAAGGAAAAGAAACCTAAGGTAAAGAAGGCACGTCCCGAAGGCCTTTCATCCGAATTTGAAATTGCTTCGAGTTTGAATCGAGTCATTTCTTGGTGGGTAAATTTCACAGTCAATTTCTCAATCCTCATTGGGGCACTAGTTATGTCGGTTACAACTGGCGGTGGTAGCGGTGGATTTGCCACCACACTCCTTTTCGCAGGAGCAGGTCTTATTTTCATCTTTAACGGAATTGTATTGCCAATATGGACTGGGCGTAATCTCGGTCAATTTACCTCATCAACTCGTTACATTCGTGGCGATGGAACTAAACCACTGTTTCTTCATGGTTTAATCGTAAATAACATTGGTGTATTATCGCTAATTGGTTTCATTATGGTGTTCACTCAGGCTGGTAAAATAGCGGACGGCGGCACCCCAATTGCATTCACATCTATAGGTGCAATCTTGATGATTCTATGGATCGTCAATTGGCAATTCTCCCGTAACAGCGATTTGCGTCAAGGCCTATTCGACTTGATGTTTGGATCATATCTTGTTCGATATGTTTCAGAAGGTGGAGAAACCTCCGGCTTCCGTGCTCGTCTCGAAAGTATGAGTCAATTTGGTGAGAAATATGCCCAGAGGGTCGAAGACAAGAAAAAAGCCAAATTAGTCTCTTCTGAAGAAAACAAGGAAGAAGAAAATTCAGATTCTGAATCAGAAGATTGAACGGATTTTGTTTACCATTAATTGGCCATGTTCATCAAGCGGTTTCAGCCATTTTTCATCCATCTCTTATTATGGACTGGTATTTTCTTAATCACTCTTTATCTCCCTCTGAATAGTACATTGGTGTTGATCTGTTTTATTCCAGTCGTAATCGTAGATTTATGGTTGAGTTTTACTTTGGGATTAATGCTGCTATTGCCTGCGGAAAGGTCATTCTCCAACGTTCCAGGGCACTTAATCAGTGAGGAACAAGAGATTGATGGTTATCCAGTTCGATGGATACGAACTCCTATTGACGATTCCAAACCTCTGGCAATACTTATCCATGGTTGGAATTCAAGGGCTTTGAATATGGAGGGTCGTTCCAAGATATATCTTGATTCTGGGTATAATGTCATTCTCTTTGAAATGAGGGCGCATGGTGGCAATATTCCTGTTGATCACTGGGCAGCTATGCATGCGTGTCATGATTTTGAAAAGGTGATGGAAATTTATTCCAACAACGGGTGGCTGGATAATGGATTCATAGTACACGGGCACAGTATGGGTGGTTTCATTGCCCAACGTGGATTGAGAGCTGAGTTGGAGACCTCAAATAATCTAAAGGGAGTTATTCTTGAATCACCCGTAACTTCTTATTCATTGATCAATAATAGAACCTGTACGGTATTGCGAATACCCGAGTTTTTGCATCCATGGATGATGAGAAGGCTTCTAAGACACTATAATTCAATGAATGACCCTCACTATCAGATTGCTGATATCAAATTCTTAGAATCTCCACAATGGGGGCTACCTAACGCCCCTACACTTCTTGTTCAAGCTAAGTTGGATGACACATTGGGAGAAAAACATTGGAGGCATTTAGTCGATGTACATTCGAATAGAGATACAAATTTCAGGTATCATATTGTTGAAGAACTCAAACATAGTTATGAACGTAGCAACGAAGAAAGAGATCAATTAATTCTCGACTGGATGAAAGATGAATCACTCTTCTTCTGATGTATTGCTTGCTTGAACTCGAGCAAGTTCTCTCATGTCATCTACTTCATCCAACTCATCCACGATCTCTTCACCCAGTAAGGTCTCTAGGACATCTTCCATTGTAAGGATACCAGATGTGCCTCCAAACTCATCTCGAACAACAGCAAATTGCTGTCGCTCACCAAGGAACATTTCGAGAGCAGAATCTACACTTTGGTCTATGGATATAAATTGCACAGGCTTCAAGAATTCCTCGACAAGTCTATCCCATTCATCACGGCTTGCTGCGACAAGAAGTTCAGAACGTATTACTAAACCTCGTACATCATCAATCGAATCATCAAAGACAGGGATCCGAGAAAATCGAAGTACTGGATTTTCATCGAGTACCTCTCGTATGGATTTGTCCTTGTGAAGGGCTGAAACGACAACTCGTGGTGTCATGACTTCTGTAATTGGTATCTCTCTTAATCTCAATAAATTAAGAATGACAGTTTCTTCATCCTCCATAAGGGCGCCTTCTTCTTCACCAAGATCTGCTAATGCAGCTAAATCGTCTCTTGTAACCAATTGACCATCTGCGCTTGGAAGGATCTTTTTCATCCATTGAATTGGAGCCACAATAAAGACAAGTAATGATGTAATTACAACTAGAGATCTTCCGGTAATCAAGGACAATTGACGCCAATATGCTGTGCCTAAAGTCTTTGGAATAATTTCTGAAAGGAAGAGAACAGCCAGTGTTAGCAATATCGACGCTATTGTGAGGTATTCATTCCCATAAACCTCTTGCACCTGTGAACCTACACCGGCAGCCCCCATCGTGTGTGCTATGGTATTCAGTGTTAGGATTGCTGTGAGAGGTTTTACTGCATCATCTGCCTTCAATTTCGACCATATGACGCCACGTTTATCCGATTCCTTTTGCCAAACAGCAACCTGTGTATTAGGAACAGACAGTACAACTGCCTCGAGAATAGAGCATAAAAATGAGACTCCAATAGCCAAAATTGTATAGAAAATTAGTAATTCAAGGCCCATGATGAACGAGTACTCCTTTCCGCAGGTAAACACTCCTATGAGGACAACGTTATTCAAAATGACGTTTGTTTATGTTCACTGAGGGTCGAGTTGAAAATGGTTGATTCATTGGACAGTACATGAGCGATGGAGACCACGTACTAATTTGCGTGGCCTGGCCTTATGCAAATGGACCACTGCATCTCGGTCATGTTGCTGGATGTTACCTTCCTCCCGATATCCATGCTCGCTTCGAACGGGCTCTAGGCAATCGTGTACTGATGGTTTCAGGTTCTGATGAACATGGCACTCCGATTACTGTATCTGCTGAACAAGAAGGTATAGAGCCGCAAGATGTTGTTGATCGTTTTCATGAAATTAATTCTAAAGCATTACTCGACCTTGGATGCACATGGATGCCAAATATAGATGAGCGAGGTGTTGAATATGGAGGTTCACTCTTCAACAGAACAACTGACATAGAACACAAACAACGTGTACAATCAAATTTTAAAGATTTATACGATGCTGGTTTCTTTGAAATGAGAACAATGGAACAATATTACGAATTGAATCCTTCAGGCGGTGGCAGGTTCCTCCCCGATCGATATATTGAGGGAACTTGCCCAATTTGCGAGGCTGACGGCGCTAGAGGAGATCAATGTGACAGTTGTGGCGCGACATACGAGTCTTCTGAACTGCGAAATCCTATTTCCAAAATGAATCCAACCTTTGATGTTGAAATCCGAGATACAGAACACCTTTTTTATCGCCTTGACCTTTTCCAAGAAGCTCTGCAACTCCATGCAGATCAAAGGCAATCTGTTTGGAAACCGAATGTTCGCGCCATGACCAAACAATGGCTCGATATGGGTCTTCGACCAAGAGCAGTTACGAGAGATTTGACATGGGGAATCAACGTCCCTATTGATGGAGATGATTGGATTGGAAAGTGCATTTATGTTTGGTTCGAAGCTGTCCAAGGGTATCTCACATGTTCCCAAATATGGTCTGAGAAGTATGGTGAGGATTCCTCAGCATGGGAAGCATGGTGGACAAATAAGGAACAATCGAATCCTCGTCATTATTACTTCTTAGGCAAAGACAACGTACCATTCCATACAGTCATTTGGCCTGCTATTTTAATGGGATTAAATCATGTCAGAAATGGTAAAACAGCAAATGATCCTATCGAGTTACCGACTATTGGGGACCTCCATCTCGAAGATAACGTACCTGCAATGGAATATCTTATGCTCGCCGGCGGACAGTTTTCTAAATCTCGGAAACATGCAATCTGGTTACCTTCTTTCTTAGAACGATTTGATCCTGATACATTGAGATATTACCTTAGCATCAATATGCCAGAAGGACATGATACAGATTTTACTTGGAAAGAATTCGTAGATCGTATCAATAACGAACTTATTGCTACTTATGGGAACTTTGTAAATCGAGTCATGTCTCTTACCGCTCGATTGCCAAATGAAGGCATCTCTCCGCTCTTAGAATTCGATGATAATGTGTTACACGCAGAAGACATCGCATTCCTTGATACACTTCATTCAAAAATAACAGATTCTTTGAAACGCCATCGTTACAAAGAAGCCCTTCGATTTGCTATGAATGCTGCTCAACATGGCAATCAAATGCTACAAAATGCTGCACCATGGAAGCATCTTAAATCAGAAGAAGGAACTGATGGCCGTCATGAATCGCTCTCTTCTCTTGCATTTGGTTGGAGACTTTGTAGATATCTTGCCGTTGTTACACAACCCTTCCTGCCATTCAGTTCTCAGAAACTATGGGCTATGTTGGGTCTTGAAGGAGATGCACACTTACAATCTTGGAACAGTGCTCTTGATTGGACCGTAGATATTAGTCTCACAGATGAGAATTATCAGCCACTTTTCAAACGCTTAGATCTTGATGAAATTGTACAACAAGAACAATCGCTTGTAGAAGAATCGAAATCATCGACCATCGGACATGGTGTAAAGGGTGGAAAAAAGGAGAAGAAGAATATGAAAGAAGAACAACCAGAAGGTATTGCATACCTTGAATTTGAAACATTCATGGAAGTTGAATTACGCGTAGGAAAAATAGTCAATGTTGAAGAGCATCCCAATGCAGATCGGTTATATGTTGTCAAACTCGATGATGGAACTGATTTTCAGCGTACAATTTGTGCAGGAATTAAGGAATATTATTCGAGTGAAGAGCTCATAGGAAAAACTGTCGTATTCGTTGCCAATCTCAAACCAAGACCTCTACGTGGTGTAGTTAGTGAAGGGATGATGCTTGCGGCAGATGATGGCGACGGTGCAGTGAAATTGGTAACCATTGATGGTGACATTTCAACAGGATCACTCGTTCGTTAATCGTTTACGCACAGCTTCCATACAAAGTCTTGAGTGAATTTTTGCTTCACTCGATAATTCGGGTAAATGCGCTCTCATCTCAACTCCATATGATTCAGGCAATGAATTGAGATTGATTTCAATATTGAAAATCGCACCCTTGAGTGCTGCTGAAGCCAACAAACTGGAAACGCCAACATCGGATACAGCATTCTCGTTTCCTAAGGTTGCCAAATCGGGTAATAGTTTCAATAATTCGAGAGCATAACAAGCCGTATCATAAGGCACCTTAGCAGCACCTAGCATTGAATTTCGAATTTCTTCTCTACGTGTATCTTTTTCTTCATCTGTAGATTTAGGTAGTTTAAATCCAGATACGACTGCATCAAATGCTTGACTATCCAATTGTGCAAGTTCCAAACCATCTTCTAATAGTGGAGTCGCTATTGAATTTACAGAATCTGAAATAACCCATCCGTCACTGTATTTATCATTCCCAAGTGTGAGGTCTGCAACCATCTTGGCTAACGCTGCTGCTTGGCCTAAAGCAACAGCAGCAGCCGAACCGCCACCTGGAGTGGGATTACTACTCGCTAACGCAGATTGAAAGTCTTTGAGGGTCGTATTTGCCCAGTTCATTCGTCATCACCTTCCAAGCACCATTCAATGATCCGTTGATAAGGATCAAAATGATGAATACTACTCAATCCAAGATTCTCTATTGCAAGAGCTACATAATCTTCATCAGATAATTCATCAGAATCGGCATACCATTTACCAGATTCAACCATTGAATCAAGAGGTACTAACCCAACGATTTCAGAGCCAATAGCCACTCCTCCCATGTCCATTGCCAGAGAGGAGATTACATCATATGCATGGTGTAGGTTCGTGTGACGGTATTGTTGAAGATTCATGGAGACCTGACTCATTCCATGGGTTTCCAATGGTACACCCATGCCTTGGACGTGAGCGAGTAATCCCTTTGTTCTAAACTTCTTTTCCTTATCATTTGATTTCATTAATCTGCCACTTGATCGAACAATAGAACCAATTTGTTTTGAAATTTTAGCATCCTTTTCATCTATATTTACATTGTAGGCAATGAGGATATCTCTCGCACCTATCGTAATCGCTCCAGAACGCTGAGCGGATTCATCCCATTGGTTAGTACCAAAATCGGGAAGGCATGTAGAATCACCATGCACGGTTGAATTTCCATTAAAACGATGTACTAAATCTTCATATTCTCCTTTCCTCAAAGCAGAAAGTGAAGTTCTCGAAGTATCTGAAGCCGCTCCTCCATACATAAATACGGGTACTGCCAAGTCTCCAACCTTCATTGCGACACGCTGGGCAATGTCTATGCATTGTTCCATCGAAACACCAGAAATAGGAACGAACGGGCATACATCTACACATCCCATACGCGGGTGCTCACCGGAATGATGTCGCATGTCGATTTCTAGAATAGATGCTTGAATGAGTAAAAAAGCAGCATGTTCTACTTCGTTGGGAGTTCCTGCCAATGTGATTACTGTACGATTGTAATCAGAGTCTGGTTCAATTCCTAATATCTTTACTCCTGGAATGCGAGCAGCATCAACAATTCGGTTGATTTTCTCAAGATCTCTGCCTTCAGAAATATTTGGTACACATTCTATGATGGACTTGCCCATGACTCATGATTTTGAGTAAGGACTTTGAACATTGACCTCTTCAACCATACAATCCATCGGGAGAAGAAGTAATTCCTCCTCTCGATTTCTTCTTTTGAAGACGTTGGATTGCCTCCATTACATCTCCATGCTTGACAACACTGCGTTCTTGTCGTATTGCAATCATACCAGATTCAACACATACTGCTTTGAGTTCAGCTCCACTAAAACCTTCAGTTGATTGTGTAATAGGCTTTATTCGTACGCCCTTTGTATTCATAGAGTTGAGATGCAGTTGAAGTATTTCCGCCCTTGATACTTCATTTGGAATCGGTATTTCGATAATACGATCGAATCTCCCCGGTCTAAGTAATGCATCATCTAGAATATCTGGTCTGTTTGTGGCTGCAATGATTTTTACATTTTCCAATTCATCAAATCCATCTAGTTCAGCGAGGAGTTGCATTAACGTCCGCTGTACTTCACGATCACCGCTTGTTGAACCATCCAGCCTTTTTGCGCCAATCGCATCGATTTCATCGAGGAATATTACGGCAGGAGATTTTTCCTTTGCTAGTGAAAACAATTCGCGAACGAGTCGACCACCTTCACCAATATATTTCTGGGCTAGTTCGGAACCAACCATTCTGATAAAGGTGGCATTTGTATGATGAGCTACTGCTTTTGCTAGCAGCGTTTTTCCGCAACCAGGAGGGCCGACAAGAAGTACTCCCTTCGGTGCTTTTATACCGACCTTTTCAAAGAGGTGCGGCTTTAACAACGGAAGTTCAATCGCTTCTCGAACTGAAAGTATTTCTTCATCCAATCCTGCAACCATCTCATACGTTGTATCTGGTTTCTCAATCATTTCAGACCCACTGACGATTGGATCCCATGCATCATTAAGCACTTCAATAACAGATAGAGTGTCTTGATTCAGAGCCACTCGTGTTCCAGGTTTTAGAAGTGAAGGTTCAATTCTTTGATTCAAAGCAACTTGGAACACAGTCCCATTTGATGACCGAACAATTGCCCTTTCAGGATCGAGAACGTCTTGTAGAGAACCGATAATAAGAGGGGGAGAGCGAAGGTGTCGCACTTCTTCCTCAAGTCGAGATGCTTGCTTTTTGACACTTCTTAATTCCGATTCAAGATGTGTCCGTTCGCTGATCAACTCTTGAGTTTTCTCTTGCAAATTCCTAAATTCTGATTCCAGAATTTGAAGGTCATCATCTTTGGAGGATTTTATTGAATCGGAGCCACGCTCAACTTCACTACCCATCGTAATCAATTACTCCTAACGGCAGTAGTTCATCAACGCATCGTTTTCACAATGAGGATTCATTGCGAAGGGTTCATGAATTGTCGAGGCCAGGAGAAATTGGAGATACTATGGCGGATTGTGAGTTATGTGGGGCAACAAAGGTATCAACACGGGAACATCGTGTTAACAAAGCAATGCTAGCAATATGTCAAAGGTGCATCGGTCAACTAAATCTTCAGCCCAAGCAAGAAGCACCTGGATTATCTAGGGCACGTTCCGCACCTCAACGTACCGCTCAACCTTCACGGTCGAAACGAAATAATCTGATGAATAAGAGTGAAAAAGAACTTGCATCCGACTTTTCCCGTAGAATCACATCTGGACGCGAAGGCAAAGGATGGGATCAGGTTCAACTTGCAAAGCGTATGGCGGAAACAATCAATGTCATCAAATCAGCAGAATCAGGGAAACCACCTACGGATGCTGTTATTCGGAAATTCGAAATGATACTGGGAATAACCTTGATGATTGAATCTGCGAACGAACATGAATCCATGGTTGGACGATCTGGTCAATCTAGGGGCATGACAATTGGCGATTACCTCAAAGATTTGAGGTGAGGTTATGACAATTCCCTTGCATGCCATCTGGCTTGCTCAAGATGATCCAAAGAAAAACACAGCTGTACGTGCTTCCAAGGATGATCTATTGATACTCCACAAAGATTTCAGAAGACTTCCGCGAAAAGGCATAATTCTTGAACCACTCTGTGGGAAAGTACTGGGTCCGGAAGACAAAGAATTGTTCCAAGGAAATGGAGCGATAGTCGGCCTTGATTGTTCATGGGCCCATATCGAATCCTCTGTAGAGACAGTGATGAAAAGAACGAGACTACAGGCACGAACATTACCACTTCTTTTGGCTGCGAACCCTGTAAATTGGGGCAAGCCATCTAAATTATCCACAGTAGAAGCAATTGCTGCTGCATGCGTCTTGATGGGAGAATATGTGCAGGCAGAAACAATTCTCAGTAAATTCCGATGGGGAAATCGTTTCTTAGAACTTAACGCTGAACCCCTAGAAGCATATTCTTCTGCCAAGAGTTCTGCAGAATTAGTAGCTCTACAGTTTGAATTTTTTGATATTGAGGTCGATGATGATGAATCATGATTATCAAAAAATTCCATTACAGCGATTAGTGAATGTTGAGTCTAGTATTCAATCGGAACGTATTGTTCAGGAATCGATTATTACGCTCCACAGCATTGGGGGGGACGGCGATTTTGAACCGCATACATCCTTACTGGGGACTCCATCAAAAATCAAAGAATTGCATATTGGTCATCTTGTTTGTGAGGGGTTAACCATCGAATTCCCATCCTTATTAGATTTTGAACACAACATTGTAGATGGTCATGTAGATTCATACTTTAACTCGATAATTGCCAACACGCCTGAACCCAGACTCATTACAACCTCCTGTGGAGCATGCAATCATCCCGACCTATCTGTTGAGCAATTACATGGCAAACCGATGCCTCATGTTCAACAATTATCACATGATCAATTAACCACAGCTCTTGATGGAATGAGAGGGGAAATGGAACTCTTTGAGGCCACAGGAGGTTGCCATGGGACGGCCCTTTTGGATTCGACTGGTAAGGTACAATTCGTTTCAGAGGACATAGGCAGGCACAATGCTGTGGACAAAACTATCGGATTAGCAATACTATCTGGCCTAAAAACGTTCAATGAATTCACATTATTACTTTCTGGAAGATGTGGATGGGACATCGTGGCCAAAGCAACCCGTATTGGAATACCAAGTATTGCATCTGTTGGAGCCTTTTCAAGCGCTGCATTGGATTTGGCACGAGCGAATGGAATCACGCTCTATGGTTTCGTAAGAGAATCTGGTGCTTGGAAAGCAGGTTTAAATTAGAATTTCTCCACAAGACTTGATGAACGGTATTGCTTGGCATACATATGCAGGAACCATCCGAAGGGGTTACACCAGCAGATAAGAACTCTCTTCGGTTAACGAAAGTAAAGAAGACAGCAGCAGGTATACCTGCTGCAATATCATCGCTCAATCACGGAATAAGGAAAATGGGCGTATCAAAAACAATCAAGACGCTTCTCATGGTAAATCAGAAAGAAGGATTTGACTGTCCCGGATGTGCTTGGCCAGATCCAAATCATAGGACATCGTTCGAGTTTTGTGAAAATGGTGCTAAGGCCGTAGCAGATGAGGCTATGAAAGATAAGGTGAATCCTACTTTTTTCAAACGATATGATGTTCAAAGTTTATTGAAAAAGTCAGATCATTGGTTAAACAAACAGGGTCGCATATCCCATCCTATGGTACTCAAGGCTGGAAGTTCCAATTACGAACCGATTTCATGGAATGACGCTTTAGATCTAATTTCAGAATCAATAAAGTCAATGAAAGAACCTTCTAATGGAGTCTACTATACATCTGGAAGGACATCAAATGAAGCGGCATTTCTCTATCAGGCTCTTGTTCGAAGTCTCGGTACAAACAATCTACCTGACTGCTCGAATATGTGTCATGAATCAAGTGGAAAGGCATTGGGTTCCACAATCGGTATCGGTAAAGGTACAGTCCACTTAGAAGACTTCAACAAAAGTGATTTGATTTTAGTAGTGGGTCAGAATCCAGGTACGAACCACCCCCGTATGCTAACTGCATTGAGAGACGCAAAGCGGAATGGTTCTAAAATTGTCAATATCAATCCATTGCCTGAAACTGGTTTGTCACGATTTAAACACCCTCAAGAATATATGGAATTGGATTTAACATCTACTCAACTTGCTGATATGCATTTACAAGTAAAGATCGGGGGGGATGCTGCGTTATTCCAAGGTGTGATTAAACACCTCTTGGATACAAATATGTTTGACTCTAATTTTATTGATACATATACCATTCAATTTGATGAATTAAAATCTCACATGGATTCGTTTTCATGGGAGCAAGCAACTCAAGATTCAGGTATTTCCAAAGAGAGTATAATCAGTTTTGCAGAAATGTGTGCAAATTCCACCGCTACGATCGCTTGTTGGGCGATGGGACTTACTCAACATAGGAATGGTGTAGCTGTAATACAAGAAGTTGTCAATTTACTCCTACTCGGCGGCCATATTGGCAGGCCTGGAGCGGGTGTTTGCCCCGTTCGCGGACATTCTAACGTACAGGGTGACCGGACGGTTGGTATATGGGAGGCTCCATCTGACAACTTCCTCGAAAGCATGGAAAAGGGGCTTGGTTTTGAATTACCAAAAGAACATGGTTATGACGTAGTAGAATCAATACGAGCAATGGAACAAGGGGAAGTGGAGGTATTCGTTTGCATGGGTGGTAACTTTTTGTCCGCTACCCCAGATACGAGAAGGACTGCTAAAGCCATGAAAAATATAGATTTAACAGTCCAAATATCGACGAAACTTAATCGTAGCCACCTTATTACTGGCAAAAACGCTTTGATATTACCTGTGTTAGGACGAACAGAAATTGATATTCAAAATTCCAAGAAGCAATTCGTTACTGTTGAAAATTCCATGGGCGTGGTTCACAGGTCAGAAGGGAAACTTAAACCAACATCGTCTACATTGATGAGTGAACCATCTATTGTTGCTGAATTAGGACACCGTTTAGTCCCCCACAATTTACCATGGCTCAATCTATCGAGTAATTATGATGGAATTCGGGATCTAATGTCCCGTTCATTAAATGGATTTGAAAACTATAATCAACGTGTCCGCCAAGACAATGGGTTCTTGCTACCGAATCCCCCTCGTGATGAGTTGAAATTTAAAACTCCATCTGGTAAGGCAGTATTTTCTATGAATCCTTTACCAGATGTCTCCGTTAAAGAAAATGAATATGTTCTGATGACAATGAGAAGTCATGATCAATACAACACCACCATTTACGGCCTGCATGACCGTTACAGAGGAATTCATGGAAATAGGCGTGTTGTTCTTATGAATGCTCTCGATATGGTTGAAAACGGTCTTAAAACTCGCGATACAGTACATCTGAGCAGCCACTTCAATGGAAGTGTTCGGAATTCTGCCAACTGGATCGTCATCGCTTACGATATTCCAAAGGGAAATATGGCTGCATACTTTCCTGAAGCAAATGAATTAGTTCCGTTGGATTCAGTTGCTGAACTATCCAATACACCTACTTCAAAATGGGTGGTTGTTTCTCTATCCAAAGGTAAAGATTTATCCGAAGAAGAATAGGTATTCATAATGTCTGGAAATTCCTATGTGCGCTTGGTGAAAACGAATCGTACATATCGTCGATTTTGGCTCGCAGCCTTTGTATCCATGTTTGGAGAATGGTTCAATACAATTGCTCTCTTTTTGCTCATACTGGAGTATACTGATTCCGAATTACTCCTTGGAATATTAATGGCTGTCAGGATGGGTTCTTTTGCCCTTATGCAACCACTTTTTGGACTACTTGCTGATCGAGTTAACCGTAAGAAGTTGATGATTATTACCAATGTTTTCCAAATTGGATTGGCACTCGCATTCATTGGCGTCAACGGTCCAGAAGATATGTGGTGGATGTTTACAATATCAGGCATCATGATGGCCTTACATGGATTATATGTTACAGCAGAACGAGCTGCTATTCCTAATATTGTGAGTGAAGAAGATTTAGCAACCGCTAATGCCCTTGATAGTGCTACATGGTCTGCAGCACTTTGTTTCGGTGCTTTTTCCGGTGGCCTTGTTGTCTCAGAATATGGCGTGAATGTAGCATTCATTATTGATTCAATTACATTTTTGTTTGGAACACTGATGCTATTGCCACTTGTCATTCCACAAACATACGACAAATCAAGTGAAGGTTCGATCATTAAAAGTTCACTAAAGGATATTTGGCTTGGTCAAAAAAGGATTCAAAGCGAACCGCGTCTTCTTCGTATTATCTTTGCAAAAACCTCCTGGAACATTGCAGGAGGGGGGCTGGCTGGTGTTTTCTTAGTACTGGCAGGAAATGAAATTACATTTGTTGGGGCTGCATTAGGATTTGGAATATTTTTCTTTGCTCGGGGGATAGGTACAGGAATAGGCCCAATCTTAGCGAGGAGTATTTTCAAAGATTCTACAAAATGGCCAAAGATGGTTGGCCTGCTCATCATTTTGAGTGGATTCTTCTATGTGCTTGTAGGTCTAAGTTTAGGAGGGCCAATTTTATTGACACTTGCACTTGTCACATTAGCACACACAGCAAGTGGAGGAAATTGGGTTCTTTCTACAGTATTGACTCAACAATGGGTCGAAGATGAAATGAGAGGGCGTGTCTTTTCTACAGATATGCTTCTGATGTCAATTGGTCAAGTGATCTCAACGATCTCTGCAGGTTACTTGATTGAACATGAAATCGTTAACCTTCAACAAGGTATTCTAGCGTATTCAATAGTGATGGTTCTGAGTGGGATCCTCTTCACCCTTTGGAATCCTAAGCCGCGAGGCAGACTTCGTGAAGACACTCTGGTGGAGTAAAATAACGTCGCATACTAGTGTCTGCAGAAATATCGATTACATCAAGTTGAAGCGTTGAAGTATCACCTTCCTGGATGGTAACAATAGAAGAAGTACTTGCAGGGAGATAATCTTCTCCAGTCGATAATAATGAAACTCTGATCGTATGACCATCAGCAATTACTGCATCGAGAGGCATAAATTCCATCTTTGCGTTAATCGTTTCCAATATTGGCACCCATGTTTGGATATCATCTCCACCAGCGTGGTATCGTAAGTCCATGATTGCATGCCCAACATGTATGCATTCATTTTGAAAGCAGTCCTCGAGTAATGCATACAGTTGTCCACCTACTGTTGCGGTTGTGACATCAACATGAAGCCGTGGAACACCTGCTATCCGAATGGTTTCAGTGAGGGGTTCTGTTTCCCATACTGGTCCATTCGATGCATCTGGAAGAATTGTCATTGAGCCACCAATATTGGATAATTCCCCTCCCAAGGAACCAATCCATTCTGTCGTATCCGATGGTGGATATCGGTTTTCTAACCTCCATTCACCTTGGTTATCTTGAATCTCAATATATTGACCAGGCTGTTCACCTCGGTCTTGGAGATAATATTCAAACCATTCAAACAGGTCCTGCATCCAATCATATCGCATCATTTCTGGGAACGCTTCACCACCGCGACCTCCCATATCACTTCGATCCTTCAGTTGAATTGGCCGATCTGGATAATCGTGATCCCATTGCCCGAACAGTCCTTTCGCTTCGATGCCTGCATCGATTAGCATATTCATTGTAGGCACTGCCATATGCGGATCTACGTTCCAATCATGCATCCCTTGAATTAGATACACCGATCCTTTGTAATTTTCTAAAACTCTGTCCAAGAAATATCGTTCAGCCCAATAATCGCCAAATTGCTCTGAACCCAAGATGTATGCAGACATACCAGTGCCTGGACCAATTAGATAATCCGGGCAAATATTCTGATAATCTTCTTCATCTCCATCAAATCCATACGAGCCATATACGCCATTGTGCATTATTGGAGCACGAGCTTCTGCACTCCCGTTTCGCCACATGAGTTCCTTAACTCCAATGAGACCTGAGATTGGTACGATGGTTTTGAGGTAATCGTGTTCGGATCCGAACATGGCTGCTTGCCATGGAGTTGAACCATCATATGATTTTCCAATAAGTCCTACATTCCCATTACTCCAGTTTTGTTCACCAAGCCAGCGAACTGCGGCATCATTACCTAATTGCTCAGCAGTCCCCATTAGATCCATACAATGATTCGAACGACCAGTCCCAGTAACAGATACTTGAGCAAAAGCATATCCATGAGGTAATAGTTGCTCAACCATCATCGATCCAAGCCAACTCCCCGGAACCTCAATTGTAGGTGTTTCTACTGATGGTTCTTGGAAATATGGACCAAATTCTGCGATTACTGGCACTTGGATGCCTTCAGGAACATTTGGCCTCCAAACTGCTAAACTGATTAAGCCATTTGGAGCAGCACCACCTTCCTCTAATGGCAATGTATATTCAACAAAGTGATGAGTTGAATTCCACTCATTTGCAGTTTCTAATATTTCAAACGGGCCTTCTTCCAAGATGTAGCCAAAATCAGTATCAACTGTATAATCTTCAAGATATCTCTCCCAGATTGGGACATTCCCATTCTCTACGCCATTATCTGACGCCCCATTTGATGTCGCATTTTTGAAGTATTCACCAAATACAGCTGAAACGAATAGAAACACAATACATACTGCAATCGTGCTTCCTAGAACGGCATTGAATGACTGATTATCTGAACGTTGAACTTCATTGGAGTCCATAACATCCCGTTGATTTGTATCAGTCATTGTAAAGCCATAGACGACCTATTCTTGAATCCGTCGAAGGGTTGAGTTGTGAACAATCCTCAAAGGCCATCAATTCTACGCACATGTATGGATGACGAGGGGCGAATCGCAATGATACGTGCTGGATTGCCTTCGCAATTGCCTAAACATCCTGGTTTAGATGCTTCAGTAGACCATGCGCCTATCCGTAAGCAAGTGCTTTCACAAGAAGAGGAAAGGTTAGCCATAGAAAATGCTCTTCGTTATTTTCCTGAATCGAATCACAGTACTCTTGGCCCTGAATTTCTCCAAGAATTACGAAAATATGGCCGGATTTACATGTATCGATTTCGCCCAGATTGTGTGATTCGAGCGCTTCCTATTAACCAATACCAAGCACTGTCATTACAAGCTGCGGGAATTATGTTAATGATCGATAATAATCTTGATCCTTTAGTTGCTCAATTTCCCAATGAACTCATCACATATGGTGGAAACGGAGCAGTATTCCAGAATTGGGCTCAATATTTGCTCGTCATGAATTACCTCTCCCAAATGACCGATGAACAAACTCTCGTCATTTATTCTGGCCATCCTCTTGGATTATTCCCCTCAAACAAAAATGCCCCTCGTGTTGTTGTAACAAATGGTATGATGATTCCGAATTATTCTTCGGTTGACCACTATGAACGACTGAACGCAATGGGCGTTACACAATATGGTCAAATGACCGCAGGTTCGTACATGTATATTGGACCACAAGGTATCGTTCACGGTACGACAATTACGTTGATGAATGCAGCAAGGATGAAATTTGGAATTCCTGCGAACGGCGATCTTGGAGGATTATGTTTCGTAACATCTGGTTTGGGTGGTATGTCAGGAGCTCAGGCCAAGGCGGCTGTTATCGCAGGAGTTTCCTGCATTGTAGCGGAATCCAATCCCATTGCTGCTCGAAAGCGGCATTCGCAAGGTTGGGTTGAACAAATTTCAGAAAATGTAGATGAAGCAATCGATTTAATGCTTGAATCCGCAACGAATAAAGTTGGGACATCTATTGGTTTCATTGGAAATATTGTCGAACTATGGGAACGCTTGGTGGAACGAGACGTGATGGTACATTTAGGAAGCGACCAAACATCTCTACATAATCCATACCAGGGAGGATATTATCCTGCCAACTTATCCTTTGATGAATCTCAGGAACTCATGCATACGAATCCAATCGAATTTAAATCGGCAGTACAATCCACATTACAACGACACGTCCTTGCGATTAATTCTATGACAGAAAAGGGAATGTTCTTCTGGGACTATGGAAACGCATTCTTACTCGAAGCAGGGCGTGCTAAAGCGGATATTTTTGATACGAATGGAGAGTACAAATATCCGTCTTATGTTGAAGATATTATGGGTCCATTATGCTTTGACCGTGGATTTGGACCATTCCGTTGGGTATGTTCCTCTGGCTTAGCGAGCGATCTGCAAGCTACAGACCAAATCGCTTCAGAAACCCTTACTGATTTGTATAATCTAGTAACTGATGAAGATGTTAAACAACAAATCCGGGATAATCTCAAATGGATCAAAGAAGCAGATTCTCATCAGTTAGTGGTTGGATCACAAGCCCGCATTCTTTACGCAGATGAACAGGGTAGAAATGCGATTGCAACTAAGTTCAATGAAGCCATTGCAGATGGGCGTATATCTGCCCCTATCATTCTTGGGAGAGACCATCATGATGTAAGTGGAACTGATTCACCTTACAGGGAAACTGCGAACATCAGAGATGGTTCCAAATGGACTGCAGATATGGCGGTTCAGAATTTCATCGGTGATGCAATCCGCGGAGCCACATGGGTCAGTTTGCACAATGGAGGGGGCGTTGGCTGGGGTGAGGTAATGAATGGCGGTTTTGGAATGGTTATCGATGGCTCTGAAGACGCTAAAGCAAGACTACAGTCAATGCTTCATTGGGATGTTAACAACGGAGTTGCTCGACGAGCATGGGCTCGTAATTCGGGCGCCGTATCTTCCATCAAAGAAGCAATGGAGATTAATCCTTCACTTCAAGTAACATTACCCAGCACTGTAGACGAACATCTTCTTGAACATATTTTTAATGGTGAGTAAAATGAGCAAACGAATACTTACTCTCGATGGAACAACATTGACTTCATCAGAAGTTGTTGAAGTAGCTACTCATTTTTCCCAAGTTAAAATAGCAGAGGAATCAATGATTCGAGTGAGAAATGCTCGTGCTGTTGTTGATCGTATATTGGAAGATAATGATATCGTCTACGGCATAAATACTGGTTTCGGTTCCTTAGTTAATACCCAAATCAATTCAGAAGAATTAGAAACGTTGCAATTAAATTTAATACGTTCCCATGCCACAGGTTTAGGAGATTTGATGAGTGTAGAAGAAGTCCGTGCCATGATGTGTGTTCGAATTAATTCGCTTGTAAAAGGGAATTCAGGATGTCATCCTGATGTCATCCACCAACTCGTAACATTCCTCAACATGGGAATCCATCCAATTGTGCCACGTATAGGCAGTTTAGGGGCGAGCGGTGATTTAGCACCTCTTTCTCATTTGGCTTTAGGCCTGATTGGTGAAGGAACTGTTATGTTCAACAATGAGGAGCGTAATGCAAAAGATGTTCTCATGGAATGCGAATTACTCCCTCTAACATTACGAGCCAAGGATGGGCTTTCATTAATCAACGGAACCAGTCAAATGACTGGATTCCTATGCCTCGCATTAGAACGGCTCAAGAACCTACTCACATATTCTGATCTCGTTGCCTGTATGTCTATCGATGCAACTGAGTCTACTCTCACGCCAATGGATGAACGAGTTCATCTTGCCCGACCACATCCAGGGCAGATATTTGTTTCAAACCGTATTCGAAGCATTTTATCAGATTCAACTATTCTTTCAAATCATACAAATTGTAATCGGGTGCAAGACCCATATTCATTTCGTTGTATTCCACAAGTGCATGGTGCAGTTTTAGAGACTTTACAGCGATTGAATGAGGTAGTTCATACTGAATTGAATTCTGCAACAGATAATCCCCTTATCTTTCCTGACATATCCAATCCAGGTCGTCACGAAATCATCTCTCAAGGAAATTTCCATGGAGAAATATTAGCTTTAACAGCGGATGCCATGTCCTTATCGTTATTTGAAATCTCATCAATAAGTGAAAGACGAATTGACCAGATGCTCGATCCTAATCGACTGGCAATCAAACCATTTTTAGCAGAAGATGCAGGTCTTGAATCTGGTTTGATGATTGTACAGTATTCTGCCGGAGCCTCACTCGGAGAATTACACGGCCATGCCTCTCCCCGAACTTCCTTTTCGACAACAACCTCTGCTGGTCAAGAGGATCATGTGAGTATGGGATCTACTGCATGCTGGAATTTACTTCAAGCAGTTCGACGTTCATCAGAAGTAATAGCATGCGAACTCTTCGTAGCCAGAAGAGGGTTGCATTTCATCCACAATAAATCGTCAAAACAAATAGAGATTTTACTTCGCTGTATTGATACGATTGTTATCGACGATATAACCGATAGAACAACAAGTTCGGAATTAAGACGTATTGCTCATGAATTACTCCAATCGGCCTGGCTATCTTTAATCGAGGCTGAATCGAGTCGTATACCAAAATTAATCCAAGAAGTATCTGACTTCTAACTCGTCTAATCCAGTGAGTTGACGTATCCTAAATTGAGCAATTGAACGTTCTTGAGAATCAGAGACATTTTCTGAAATCCAATTATCAAGTTGCACTGCTCTACGAACTTTTTCTTCGATGATGTTGTACGCTTGATACATTGATTCTGTATCTGAGGAGTAAAGAGCGGACTCAACCTCTGAGACATCCAATCCCATCCTACGCCATTGAAGCACTCTTCTCTGGAGGAGCGATTTTGAAAAACCACTCCGAGGTAATCGCGTAAGAAATAACAATTTAGGAGATCCGTCATCATGGAGTTCAATTTCTAAATTTTCAGATTTCTTGACACCAATAAATTCATTGGATTTATCTTCAATCAAATCTAATTCCACTAGGACATCTAGTGTTAGAATAGGAGCCTCTCTCGTAATATGATTTAATTCAATAGAATTGAACGAACTTTCATCAACAGAAAAATACACATTCCAATGTGTCCGGTGGATTGAATCTGTAAGTGTTCGTATGAAGCTAAGTAATGAATCGAATCCATGCAAAGATGAAAGCCATTCTAATCCTTCTATGAAAATAGTTCCTTTATGATTCGATAATCTGTTTGAAATCAAATCCAACAATGCATTATAACTTGGTGGAATCGTACCCTCACCATCTTTTTCAGTTAACCAATAAATCTCAATATCAGTAATATCTAAACGCTCTATTAGCCTCCTTTGAGGCATTCTTGAGATGAAGAGTCTGTGAGAGGTCTCATCAGAGTCAATCTGATCAAATACCGATACAAAATCGTTAGAGGATGAGAAAATGAGCGTATGAATTTGGCCCGCCATATTATCCCCTCGATTTCACCAGAACACATGAGATACATAGGTTTCATCGTTAAAATCATCGTGAAGGATTATAATCGCAGAGGTGTTGAGTAAGACCGGTGACGATGGTATGACTGAGGAAAATGAAGAGATAGCAATGGCGGAATGTGGTTCTTGCCGAGCAGTCGTGCCTATTACATCCACCAACTGCCCTGAATGTGACATTTCATTCTCAGGAGTATCAGAAGATGCCCTGGGTGAATGTGGAGCATGCAACTCTCTCGTCCCACTAGATTCCACAAAATGTCCTGAATGTGGCGTTGTTTTCGTAGCAGATGATGTGATTGATATCCTGCGCACTTGGATGGCAACAAATTCAATGGATGTGAAATCATTGTTTGGTAGATTCGACACAAACGGAGACGGAAGAATCGATTCTGATGAATTGAAAACGGGGCTATTATCGCTCAATTTAGCTGATTTACCGCCGAGCCAAGTGGATAAATTGGTCCAAGCAATAGATGAAGATGGAGACAGTCTTGTAGATCTTGAAGAACTTCAAACGATCATTGCTGGTGATAATCTTGTGGATGAAACGGAGACAACTGCAGATGAATCAGATGACAGCGAGGAGAGTCTTGAATACAGTGAAAATGTTCTTTCCAAAGTAATGATTGCTGCAGAAATCAATGATTCAGACAAAGAAGAATTCCTAGCCTTTGCAGAAAATTACAATTCCGATGACAATTCATATCTCAAGAAGGAAGAATTGCAAACTGCTGCTGATGCATGGAATGCTCGAAGCGAAGCGGATGAATCAGATAATGAAGCTCCCGAATCCGAAGAAGAAATCAAAGCACCTGCGGAAGAAGAGTCTGCGGAAGAAATAGTCGAGCATGACTCAGAGGAAGAGATTATCGAAGAAGAATTAGAAGAAGAACTCGATGAAATAACCGAAGAAGCAGACGAAGAAGAATTGATTGAAGAAGTAATTGATGAAGAATCTGTGGAAGAAGAAACCGAAGAAGAACTAGTAGAATCAGAAACTGAAGATCGAAGCCTCAGTCAAATTTACGAAGACATCTTAGATTCAATTGATGAACAAGATCTCACTCTTTCTACTGCTTTTGGAAATATGGATGAAGACGGGAACCGAATGGTTACTAGGGAAGAACTTGGTTCTAAGCTCAGTATTTTCCTTGAATATGAATTGTCTGAGTCCGAACTCGATTCGATGATGGAATCTATGGATGAAAATTCTGATGGAAACATCGATATGATCGAATTCGTTACATCTATTGAAAATCACGAAGATTCCATTGCAAGCATCGATGATGAGGAAGCTGAAACCGTCAAAACATTCCCATCGAAATGGCATAGCCGTTTCATGTCCAAGCAATGGCATGACGTTTTCTGGCCATTGATCCACACAGGATTAGCAATATTGATTGTCGCAGCATTAGCAAATGGATTGTTCCCATTCGTTGATGGCGAAGGAGGCACTGTTGAATTAGAAACAGAGGCTGGAGACGGTTGGATGAATGCAGATGGCATTGTCATCGACGAAGGCCAGGCATACCCGTGTGATTCAACCGTACAGGTTGGCGAATGTAAGAACTCACTAACGCCACTTGCAGGTGATGCAAGTTCCATGCCTGGCGGATTCTATCTTGACGGAATAATCCTCATGATTTTCTCCACCATTGGTTTGATTGGAAGTTTGTATACACATCTCGTTCTAGCACCATCTTGGAGAGCCCGTGTCAAGGCTATGAAAGAGGTTAGTGAAGATAAGGCAGATGTTCAGGAATCACTTGAAGATGATGATGAAACTGAAGAGGAATCCGAAGAACTAGAAGATGACGTAGAAACTGAAGATGATGATACGGAAGACCATGAAACCGAGGATGATTCATCCGAAGAGGAATCAGATCCTGAGGATGATGAACTCGATATTGGATCCTATGTTGGAGTTGACATTGATGGTGAAGAATACTACGGAACAATCGTAGAATTTGATGATGATGAAGAGACGGTTACTATCGAGGAAGAAGAATCTGGTGATGAAATAACAGCTTATCAGGATGAAATGTTTGTTCCAGAGGATTAAACTTGACGGATCTTTTACAGATTTTTATTCGTTCCGTAAGGTGTCCATCTTGCGGTACAATAGAACATCAGGGTACATTCAAATGCCCAGAATGCGGACTCTTCCACGCCTCAGTTCCATTAGAAGATAGGAAGGCACCAGATCCAGGTCAACGTATCCAAGAAAGAGAAGTAGATCCATCCGCGTATTCCCTCTCATCATCTTCTATGCCTCTGGATGAAGAGTTCCAGCAAACAGATGAAATTCAAACCTGGTCCGGTGGAAATACAGATTTTTCTATACTCGACGAAGATACTCCCTTAGTCAAACTATCAGTTGAAAATTCTAAGAATGATGTCGACGTGATACATGAGGATTGATTGTTCAAAAAATAATTAATATGTTCATTGAATGGACTCGCCATAATCAATTCTCAATGGTGGGCTCGGAGAGAATCGAACTCTCGATCTTTGCCATGTCAAGGCAACGTCATAAACCCCTAGACCACGAGCCCTAGGTAGTTGTCCCACTAAAGACGCGTATTTATCGGCATCGGTTTGTATTGTCAATTCAAGAGATAATTTTCGAAATTTTTCCAGTACAACCATCCTGGGAACAAAAGCCAGCACATCGAGTTCTGCCATTTGCCATTTTAATTTCCTTACCATCTTTGATCGGACCGTATGTTTTACACTTTAGACAAAATCCCTCGAGATTGGACATGATAACAACTCATTGGCGACACCAAATATATCCTTTGGCTCAGAAATGGCAGAATATACCACTTCTACCCCCTACTTGGTAAGCGGAATTGACTGTTTATTGGCTGTTGAAACATTTAAAATAATGAAAATCGTTGTACTGGAAGCGATTTGCTACAACTCTTCAATAGATTGAAGCATCTAATCCATTGCCAATGTCGTATAACTACCATTATACGACGCACAGGGGTTGTGATAAACCATCAATTTTGAAATTGGTTGCTAAATTCATCCTTATCCACTTGAAAAATCCCAACTAAAGGAGGACCAGCCATAAATGATTCAAGAGATCCATACTCAGAATCCATTTTTTCAGTAACGAGTTTTGTAATTTCTTGGAGATTCTTTCGAGAGCGATAGAGTGTCTGAACTAGGAAGAGTGGTTGACCATCTACAGAACGAGCAGCCCAAGCTGCAATACAACCTTCTTGCCTTCGTTTTAATTCTTGATGAGCATTGAGAATTCTCAAGAATCTAGCATCGACCTTTTTCTTACTCGAACAAACCACTGTTTCTAACCATGCCATGAATTTCCCTCAATTATTTTTTAAAAATATATTATTATTTCTTATTTTTAAAGAATTATTATCTATAAGTCAATAAGATGGCCTTCTAAACAAACGGAATGTATGGGTGAAGAACCGGGAGTCATACACCAACTCTCCCAATGTTGGCTTTTTAGAATATTGAAATTAGCAACTGCACCAATTTCTATTTTACCTTGTACTAGTCCATCAGAACGAGGTGTAGATTTCGCAGCATTCCTCGTAACTGATACAAGTGCGCTGTACGGATCGACATTGTTTCTCTGAACCAATAAAGATCCTATGAATGGTAAATTGTTAATATGACAGTTTGGATTGAAATCAGTGGCTATCGTATAATCAATATTATGGTTCGAAACCTCATTGAAATCCGGCCAATCATCCCCATTCGAATACGGAGTTCCTGGCAAAAATCCAGTCATAACTCCATTTTCCATCATATCAATTCGGATATCAAGTGGTGTATGATGGGCATGATCTGCAGTAACAACTTTCAGTTCTGATGCAAGTTCGCCACCACCTCCATTGCAAAACTCATCTATATGCATACGTAAATCCAAGCCTCCTTTCCTTGATTCAATAAGAATATCTTCAGATTGCTCAATCGTAAACCATCCAGGTTCACAGAATACATCTGCAGATTTAGCCAGTCCCGAATCCAAAACCTTTGGAAGTTGATCTGAAAGAATTTCTTCAGTATATTCTTCGTAAGATTTCCCTTGAGTCACTGCATGGGCACCCATCCATGTAGAATGTATTGATGGTAAATTATTGATCATGTCGAGTTCATTCTGGACCTCCAATAATCTTAATTCTTCACTTGTGGAGAGACCATAACCAGATTTCGCTTCAAGGAATGTACATCCATTACGGAGTGCTTCCTGCAATCTTTGTTTACCGATTTCAAGAAGTTGTTTATTGTTAGCTTTACGAGTGTGGGTAACGGTTTGCATAATCCCTCCCCCTGTTGCTGCAATCTCTGAATAGGACATTCCATCCATCCGTAATTTATGCTCGTTGAATCTGTCCCCAGCCCATAACAAGTGATTATGTGCGTCTATTAAACCTGGAATTATTGCTCTACCAGAAACATCGACAAATGTAGAATCACTCGATTTGAATTCTTCCACCACTTCTACTGAATCAGCGATAGAGGTTATGACATCATTAGTAACAATAATTGCTTTGCCATTAATTATTGAATCATCTTCATCAAGAGTGGCCAATGGACCGGCGTTGAAGAAAATGGTTCGCACATATTGGCTAAGAGGTGAGAGTTGAAGAACAATCCCATCCTCCGCTAAACCATGGCAGGTGGTAAATGGACACTTGGAATTGAATCTACGGCTCATACTTTTTCATTTGGTTTAGTCGATGGCTCTGGAATTCCATATCCTTCTAAAAGCGATACTGTTCGTCCGTTGGAAGGTGGGATTCATCCTAGAGAGGCTGCAGATCATCACAGGGATTATTCATCAGAACTATTCCAAGATATTCTCCGCTCACAAAACCTAACGCCATCAGATATTGGTGCAATTGCATACTCACAGGGGCCGGGTTTAGGTCCCTGTTTGAGAATTGGTGCATCTGTCGCAAGAACCATTTCAAGTGCTTTAGATGTTCCACTCATTGGTGTTAATCATTGTGTGGCCCATATCGAAATTGGAAGGCAACAGTGTGATTGTGATGATCCCGTTTTGCTCTATGTAAGTGGTGGTAATACGCAGGTAATTGCAAAATTACAAGGGAAATACAGAGTCTTAGGTGAGACCTTGGATATTGGCATAGGGAATATGTTGGATAAATTCGCTAGAATGCAGGGGTTCCCATTCCCTGGAGGACCTGTCATTGAGAAACTTGCTTTAGAATACATACAAGAGAATCCTGCTGCATCATTAGAAGGATTGGAATTGCCTTATCCTGTACGCGGAATGGATCTAGCCTTTTCAGGGATACTCACAGCCGCACAAAGATTGATTGAGAAAGGTCATTCATTAGGTTCAGTTTGTTGGTCTCTGCAAGAACATGCATTTGCAGCATGTGTCGAGGTCGGAGAGCGTGCATTAGCACATACTGGTAAAACTGAGCTCTTGTTAGGAGGCGGAGTAGCTTGTAACAATCGTATCAGAGAAATGTGTACACTTATGGCAACGGACAGGGACTCGACATCTCACGCTCCGCCCCGAATGTATTGCATCGATAATGGAACAATGATTGCCCTTTTAGGCCATATTGAATTGAATACTGGCAGAAAAACGTCCTTATTAGCAAGCGGAATCAATCAATATCTCCGTACAGATGACACATTAGTCTCATGGTCGTAGTCCGTTTCATGCGATTTGTTTTTAATCAGTCGTCAGGGAGTGACAACTACCGGGGGCTTCATAATTCGAGATAGGCGAAGAAAAAAGGATGAACCATTCAATCCTTTTGCGGCAAATGCAAATGCCGTCCGCCAAAAGAAAAGAAGCGAACGCACACTGCAATCCGGTACAACAGCGCCTGCACCTGTAAGGCCAACTCCCCAATCAGGGAATATGGGAACAGACTTGTTGAAAAAACAAGAAGAAGCCAGAAAAAAACTTACAGTATCTGAAAAACAAGCCTCTTCTCAAAGTAAACCAACCGTTGGCGTAGAACAAATTAATCCTGCCTCAAGTCAACCATCTGTTGCAAAAAATCAGACCCGTGCTGATCGATTGGCAGAATTAAGGAAACAATCCCAAGAGTCGATTAAGAAAACTGAATCAATATTGGAACCTTCAACTCCTAAACCGATTCCAGTCGCTCAACCGGCAATAGTCCCTGAACCAACCGTTTCGACACAAACATCCGAATCCGTAGTGGCTTCTGTAACTGTTAGTGAAGTAGAGACAACTTCGCAAACGAATGTATTCAAGCAAATTACAACTAAGGTCAAGAAGCCTGAAAGATTTGGACTAAGAAGAAGGCACGATGATGGTCGTGGTGGTCGCCAACCCAAAGTAAAGAAGCTTAACAGGCAGAAGTACAATGAATACAAGTATGCTGCTAAAGACATCCTTGAAGACGATAGTGTAGCAGAAGAACACCGTTCCAATTTATTGGGCCAAATATGGGCTAAGGGAGAACGAATGGGAGTTGAGGAAACCTATTCATTCATTTCAGACAAAGAAGAAGAACTGATTATCTCTAAAGAAGTAGCGGAACGACTAACAACCCTCGTTCGAGCCCTCACAACAAGAAGATGATACCATGTCAGTCGTAGAAGCAAACTCAATCGCAACAGTCCATTATACAGGAACCTTACCCGGATCGGGCGAAATATTCGATTCAAGTGAAGGCAGAGATCCACTTTCATTCTTAGTAGGGCACAAGCAAATGATACCAGGATTCGAAGAAGAATTAATGGGTGCTGAAAAGGGTGAGAGAAGAACATTTACCCTAGAACCAGAACGAGCCTATGGACCAAAAATGGAAGAAGCTATTCAAACCATAGCAAAAGATATGTTTGGAGATATTGAACCAGAAGTCGGTATGACACTCATGTCGGATGTCGGTCCATTCAATGTTACAGCAGTAGATGGAGACACCATTACAGTTGATTTTAATCACAAACTTGCTGGGGAAACTCTCCAATTCAGTGTTGAAGTTGTAGACGTAAGACCAGCATCTGAAGAAGAACTCTCCCATGGTCATGCACATGGTCCTGGCGGCCACGAACATTGAAGTTGAAAGCGAGGATTGATGAATTGCCTCGTCGTGGGTGATTCATGGTGGCGTTTCGTAAAGACAATTGGGAAACATTAGGCGGAATCGCAATACCATCGTACCACATTGGTGGCAATGGCGGAGAAATCCCTGGTCACCCCCCATACACCCGGGGAATCCACGAACACATGTACAAGACTCGTCTTTGGACTATGCGGCAATATGCTGGTTTTTCTTCCGCTAAAGAAACGAATGAACGTTTTCGTTTGTTGCTCGATCGTGGTCAAAAAGGACTCTCCGTAGCATTTGATTTGCCAACTCAATTAGGATTAGATGCTGACGACCCTTTGTCAGAAGGAGAGGTAGGTAAGGTTGGAGTATCGATATCCACTCTCGAAGATATGCGCGAGTTGTTGGCAGAAATACCTCTCGATAAAGTCTCTACTTCAATGACCATTAATGCACCTGCAATGGTTTTGTTGGCTATGTATGCAGTCGTGGCAGAAGAACAAGGAGTTTCAATGGACCAAATATCTGGTACCATTCAAAATGACATACTCAAGGAATATATTGCTAGAGGAACATATGTGTTTCCGCCAGGTCCATCCATGAGACTGATTACTGATATCTTCGAATATTGCTCGCATCAGATTCCTAAATGGAATACAATTTCCATATCAGGATATCATATTCGGGAAGCAGGTTCAACGGCAGTTCAGGAATTAGCATTTACAATATCTAACGCCTTGGCCTATGTTGAATCTGCAATCAAAAAAGGATTAGATATTGATCAGTTTGCCCCAAGACTATCCTTTTTCTTTAATTGTCACAATGATTTCCTCGAAGAAGTATCCAAGTTTAGGGCGGCTAGACGTCTTTGGTATGATCTCATGACCAAACGATATGAGCCAGAGAATCCACGGTCCTCTATGCTCCGGTTTCACACACAGGTTGCAGGTGTTTCATTGACAGCTCAACAGCCCCTTAACAACATCAGTAGAGTAACGATTCAAGCTTTAGCGGCAGTATGTGGAGGGACTCAAAGCCTTCATACGAATAGTTATGATGAAGCATTAGGTTTGCCGACAGAAAAAAGTGCTACTGTAGCATTAAGAACTCAACAAATTATCGCTGAAGAATCTGGTGTTGCTGATGTAGTTGATCCTTTTGCTGGCTCATACCATATTGAAAATCTTACAGATGAAATATATGCTCAAACCATGAATGAAATTCTAAAAATTGAATCTCTGGGAGGTTCAATGGCAGCAATCGAACAAGGATACCAGCAACAGGAGATTCATACTACTGCCTATAGATATTTCAATGAAGTTGAAAAGAATTCAAGAAAGATCGTTGGAGTCAATCATGGTGTGCTTGAAGAAGACATCAAAGTGCAACCTATGAAACTCAATCCAAAGGTCACAGAGCAACAACATCAGAGACTTATTGAAACTCGATCTTCAAGAGATTCGGATGAGGTTGGTAAAATATTATCTTCCATCTCCAAGGCATGTTCAACAGATGAAAATTTATTCCCATTGGTTATTCAAGCAGTAAAAGCAGATGCAACTTTAGGCGAAATCATGAAGGCAATGAAGGATGTATTTGGAACATATATGGCTCCGAGTGGTTTTTAGGTGATTGAAATGAAACAACGAATTGAAATTGATCACATTGGTATTGCAACAAATACATTGGAAGAAGGAAGTAGATTTTGGACACTATTAGGACTCCAATCCCAAGGAAAAGATGACTTTGTTGAAGATCAAGGTGTTACAACTCGGTTTTTTCCACTCTCTTCTTCGGATTCGCGTTCACCTAATATCGAATTATTGGAGCCATCTGGCCCTGATACACCTATTGGAAAATTTCTTTCAAAACGTGGAGAAGGTATTCAACAACTCTGTTTATCCGTTGATAATCTTGAACATATGATATCTCACCTCATTGAAAATGGAATACAAATGATCGATGAAGCACCACGCAAAGGAGCTCATAATTCCATTATTGCCTTTGTACATCCTAAAAGCACAGGCGGAGTTTTAGTCGAACTAAAACAGAGATAAGAGGAAGTTCGAGCATAATGCTCTTAATCGTTCACGGCAACCCTACGATGATGAGAAGTTGTATTGACCATTTGATGGCCTTGCCGCATATCGCAGGACCAAGAATTCGCGAAGAGGCTGAATTCATTGCTAGTCGATTAGAAATTCTACGCATCCATGGGGAAATATCCAATGATGCATTCCTTGACGCAGGTGCAATTCAGGGTGCATTTACACTTATCGGGAATCTCGTCGAAATGGGAATACCTCAACGGGAAATTCAACAAGAGTTACGAAACACACTTGCTAGAGCAAAACGACTCGAAGAAAAACATCCTGGTTTGGATACTGCAATTGAAAACGGACGAGCCTCATAACCGAGGATTCACTATGAATGAAAATCTCCTCCATCTCACCGATGTGAGTAAATCCTTTGGTGATGTACACGCCATTGAACATGTTTCATTGAATATCCAAAACAAATCTGTAGTGGGTTTAGTTGGTGGAAATGGTGCTGGAAAAACGACCTTGCTGCGAATGATGGCTGGGATTTACAAACCAACGAAGGGGAGAGTTCATCTTAAAGATGGTAAAAATGTTGATGAAATGCGATCGGTATTGGGTGTCGTGCCTGAATCAACTGGATTATATTCCAAACTAACTGCTTGGGAAAATATACGATTTCATAGCAGAATTCATGGAATAGATGATTCAATTGCATGGTCCAGGACATTACGATTTGCAGAATTACTCGATATTCAAGATAGTCTTCATCGATATACAGAAGGATTCTCTCGAGGTATGCGTCAAAAAACAGCACTACTTCGGGCATTAGCACATGGTCCAAGCATTCTCTTATTGGACGAACCTACTGCAGGATTGGATGTTACCTCTGCCCGAATTGTACGTAAGTTAGTTCAGAAACTCAAAGATGAGGGGGGGACTGTGATCTACTCAACACATCATTTAGCTGAGGCTGAACAAGTATGTGACAGAATAATTATTGTTCACAATGGAACAATACGCGCTGATGGAACACCTGAAGAATTACTCCAACTTACAGATACCAATTCCCTCGAAGAAGCATATGTGTCCCTAACTTCTGAAGTTGCTCGACCACGACAAGAAGATACGATTACTCCATCAAAATTTGCATTGCTGTGGCGTCGATTGTTTACTCGAAGCCATCGTTACGAGGTGAACGAAGATGAGTAAGATTCGATTCGCACAAATGCGCATAGTTGCGAAGAAAGAGATCATGGAATTTGTACGTGATTGGCGTACAATCGTGGCATTAATTCTGGTCCCTTTGATGCTTTTCCCACTTCTTTTCATTGCATTCCCCCTCGTCATGCAGAACGAAGCTGAGGAATTACAAGAACTAAATGTCGAGATACTCGTTCAATCAGATTATATTGATGAGGACATATTGCAAGGGCTTAATCAAAGCAACATATCAATTTCCATTGTATCGTTGCCACCTGGGCTTGACAGCCTATCGGATCCATTGAATGATTCTTCACTCTTACGTTCATATGAATATGATGCGATTCTACGTCTTGAACAAAGAAACGAAACATGGTTCTATTCAGTCCTCTTCTTATCAACATCTGAACAGTCAACTGAAGCCCGTAATCGAGTCCTAGACGCCCTCAATACTTGGGAAACAAATGAGACAATTGAACGAATAGAGGCGGGTGGATTGGATGCCGATTCAACATTAAATCCATTGCGTTGGGATGGTATTATTTCCGACGCTGATGTAGCGACTAAGGGTGAACAGGCAGGTATGCTCTTGTCCTTATTCATCCCATTTGTACTGGCATTATGGACTGCATCAGCTGCTGTACAACCAGCCATCGATATGACGGTTGGAGAAAGGGAGCGAGGAACGCTTGAATCCTTGTTGAGTCTACCTTTGTCACGTTCTGAATTGCTCATGGGGAAATGGCTTGCTGTCGTCACTATTACTGGAGTTGGAGTCGCTTTACAAGTCACAGGTTTATTGTTTGGAATTGCATTTTTAGCAGAGGATTTAGTTAATGTCCCCAGCATAAGTATTGCTTCTGTACTTTTGTTAACATTAGCCGTAGGCCTTTATGGAACAATGATTGTTGCACTCTATCTCGCCTTAGCTATGCGTTCTAAATCGGTTAAAGAAGCTGGTACCGTATTAACGCCAATTACGTTGGCAATGATCGTACCAATTTTGCTAACACAATTCATCAATCTAGATGATGTGGAGTCCTTTTGGTTTGCAATTCCGTTTGTAAATGTTTTACTCGCTTTACGTGAATTGCTCCTCGACAGAGTCATTCTTGAACACGTCATAATTTGGATCAGTGTATCCATATTTGTTTCATTCTTGACTATTCGATATGCTGCTAAGCAGTTTTCTAGAGAAGACATCGTAACATCAAGATCATAGTATTCTTGATATATTCGTATACGATGGGCAGGGTATGCCTAAGGTAAGTTTAGACATGCCCAGTGAATTATTGAATGATCTGAAAAATCATGTTGGTGATGAGAAGAAGTTCATCAGCGTAGCAGATGCAATACGTTCCGCCTGCAGAAAATTGTTAGACCAACTCGATACAATAGATAAGCGTCAAGGGAGATTAGAAGGTGAATGATATGACAACACGAGAACAAGCAGAAGAAGCAGTCCACACCCTCCTCCAATATTTGGAATCAAACCCCAAGCGAGAAGGATTAATGCGAACACCTGAGCGGGTAATTGATTCATGGGATGAAATTTTCAGTGGATACAAAACAAACCCGGAAGACATTCTTGAAGCGACATTCAATGCTGAAGGATATGACGGTATCGTATTGCTAAGTAATATCGAATTCCATTCTACGTGCGAGCATCATCTCCAACCCTTTTCAGGGAAAGCGCATGTAGCATATATCCCAGTAGATCGAATTGTAGGTATTTCAAAACTCGCTAGAATAGTTGAACATCACGCTTTAAGATTGCAAAATCAAGAACGAATTACTAATGGAATTGCCAATGATTTAGTGGATAATCTTTCACCGCTTGGAGCAGCAGTAATTATTCAAGCAGCACACGGTTGCATGCGCTGTAGAGGCGTTAAGAAACAAAATGCAATCATGACAACAAGTTCAATGCGTGGTGTTTTCTTCGACAAACAAGAAGCTCGAAGTGAACTTATGCAACTCATTAGTAATTCTAATCAGAGATGATTCTATGACACAATGCTCTCTTTCTGGGGATGAGATGATGGATGATGCAACTGATTTAGCCAAAGAATATCCTATTGTAGAAATATTCCATTCTGTTCAAGGAGAGGGGTATCACGCAGGTATTCCTCATGTCTTTGTACGATTTGGATCGTGCAATCTGCGATGTTCTTGGTGCGATACTGATTTTGATACTTATGATAGTATGACTGCAATTGATATTCTTGGTGAAGTAATGAAGTTTGATTGCAAACGAATAATATTTACTGGCGGTGAACCAATGCTGCAAGATTTATGGCCATTACATCGTTTATTGAAGCGAAGAGGATTTACCCTATCTGTAGAAAGTAACGGGACAATAGACATCCCTGAAGGGCTACTTGATTGGATTTGTATTTCGCCAAAAGATCAGATGTATCCAAATGTGGCAATAAGACAAACAACTGGTAATGAAATGAAAGTCGTCTATTGTGGGCAAGACCTGTCAATGTATGACCAATTAAAACAAGGATTTGAGAATCTATTTCTACAACCTTGTTACATTGATACCGAATCAATCGAAGCCAATGGAAAGTCATTTCAAATTACAGAAGATGTCGTTAAGAAAAATCCTGAGTGGAGACTTTCACTTCAAACTCATAAATGGATGGGGATTCTTTGAAGCACGTCGTTCTCGCCCTTAGTGGAGGAATGGATTCAACCTGTCTCTTAATGCACTATTTAGCAAACGGGTATCGAGCCACATGCATTTCCTATATCTACGGTCAAAAGCATTCCATAGAGATTGAAAAGGCTAAAGCCACTATCAACTTATGTCAAGATCATAACTATGATGTTAAGCATCATATTGTCGATCTTTCACCCGCAATGAAACTATTTGACTCCGCACTTACGTCAGATAATCAAGAGATTCCAACTGGACATTATGAGGAAGAACAAATGAAATTGACTGTGGTTCCCAATCGCAATGCTATTTTTGCATCTATTCTTTACGGGTTCGCTCTATCGAAAGCCAAAGAATCTGGTAAGGATGTTGTATTAGCATTAGGAGTCCACAGTGGAGATCATGCAATCTATCCTGATTGTAGACCTGAATTTTACGAATCCCTTCATGAAGCGTTTAAGATTGGGAATTGGGACCATGAACTGGTTAAATTCGATTTGCCCTTTATTCACGGGGATAAAGAAACTATTCTCCGTGATGCACTCGAATCAATCAGTACACTTGGATGGGACTTTGATACGGTTCTTGGAAACACTATTACTTCGTATAATCCAGATACGAATGGAAACAGTTCTGGTACAAGTGGATCAGATATCGAACGAATCCTGGCATTCCATGCAATCGGTAGAAAAGATCCTATTCCCTACGTACTACCATGGGAAAACATCCTTTCAAATGCCTTAGCTGTTGAAAGGAAATACAAAGGTGATGTTCATGAATGACGAATGGAAAAAAAATATTGAAGCATTGTCGGAAATCTCATTCCACGTAACACAACAAAATGGTACTGAACGGCCATTTACTGGGATATTGAACAAAGAAAAGAGAAAAGGAAATTATACGTGTGTTGTTTGTAATACCCTCTTATTTTCGGATCAAATGAAGTTTGATTCAGGATGTGGATGGCCAGCATTCCATTCAGAAGATTCTGAAGCTTGTATCTCCCGAATCATTGATGTTACACATGGAATGGTTCGTACTGAAGTTCGTTGTGGAACGTGCGACGCTCATTTAGGACACGTATTCAACGACGGTCCTAGGAAACATGGTGGGGAACGTTATTGCATCAATAGTGCAGCAATGGAATTTGAGGTGAAAGAATGACAACTAGAATTAGAAGATATGTAGAAACTGATACAGGACATCGAGTTCCAAATCATAAGAGTAAATGCAGACATTTCCATGGGCATCGATACAGATTTGAAGCAGAAATAGAAGGCGATATTGTTGATACGCCTGGTGTAAGTGAAGAGGGAATGGTCATGGATTTCTCTGATGTCAGTCAAATATTAATGGAACATATTCACGATGTTGTTGACCATGCTTTCATCGTATATTCTGGAGATGAAGAAGCGAAATTAGCATTATCTCATCTCAATTCAGAACACAGAACCTTTGTCGTACCATTCATCCCAACAGCAGAAAACTTAGCCAAATGGGCCTTTGATCAGGTTGAACCACATATCAAAAACTCATATGGAACCGCATTGAAACTCGTAGCCATGCATGTTCGTGAAACTCCGAAAAGTTGGGCTACATGGATGCCATAACTATTCTTCTTCGCGAATCACTTTGCGTCTTCTTGATGCACGCCATTCATCATTTCCTGAAGCAAACGCAAGAGCTGTTGCAGAATCAACAAGCCCGCCAATCATCCTATTAGCCTCATCTCTGAGGAGACCAGAACGTTGTAACGCTCGAATCATGGAATGGCTAAATGATTTTTTTCTTTCTTCTCCACCGGGAAGATTCTTTGCAATATCCATAATGGCTTTTCGAAGGACTTCACGCTGTTCAGGAGAAATACCGCGTTGAAGCGGAACAATCGAAGGCAAAGCCTCGTCTTTTCCTTGATTTGAAATCACTCTATGCCGATGTAACTCATAGGTTAATGTGTGCACTGCATGACTCAGATTCGTTATAGGATAACCTTCCCATGTTGGTAAGGTTACGAGATAGTCACAATTTAACAAATCCTCTTCATCGAGTCCTTTCCCTTCTTCACCGAATACAAGTGCAACCGTGTCGGTATGAGTGGATACTCTTTCAGAAAACTCCCATGGATAGACAAAGTGACGCATTTGAGTTTTCGATCCAACTTCCCTTTTCCCTGAAGTACCTACAACGACGGAGCAATCAGAGACTGCTTCTTGGAATGAAGTAAATACTTCACAATTATCAAGAACTCTTCCTGCGTGTTTAGCACGATTTCTAGCTTCAATATCATCAGGACTGCATTCAGGGTTTACCAATCTAAGTCGATCATAGCCATGGTTGAGAAGAGAGCGGCATACGGCACCCAGGTTCCCAGGATGTTGCACCCCAACAAGTACAATCACAAGATTGTACGGTGATGATGGAAGTGGTAAGTCACTTCGATCGCCCATCATTCACCCTCCAGCGTATTCAAAAATTCTGCAATCCATAACGGATTGCATGCTTGATAGATGAAAAAGAGGAAACCCCCTGATTCACGGTCAGCCATAACAAGGGATCTGCGACGGACATTATGTTGATTCCGTAAATGGAGAATCAAGAGTTCGAGTTGGTCAGTATCGTTTCCATGAACAGACACTGGTGTTCGATTCCAATCAACCCAAATGGGCACAGAACCGACTCCATTCAATCAGTACGACGTTGGCGGTAACGTGTAACGTAACCTGCGATCCAATTTCGTAGTTTCTTTGTACTTACGTCTGTAAGTTGTGACACCATCAATTTGTTGTGATCAAAATCATCAGTGAATTTCTCACCATGTTCTTCAACAAGTCGAATAGCTCTTATTTTGATAAAACTTGGACGAATATTTCCCATACTTATGCCTCCACATACAATTTGACTTCAATTGGAATGTCAGGTTCATCGTGACGAATAACTGTCAGTTTGATCTTGCGAGGTGGGTTTTCAATTCCACGCTCCCAGATTTTTTCATTCACTTCAGGATCGATGTAGATTTCTTCTTCTGGAGTTACTTTCAGATGACGAATAACTTGGTCCCTGATGATTTGAATTGCGCGTGGTGCACGCTTGTAGCGTGTAATGTTCCATGCATTTCTCAATGGTACGATTAGTTCGGATGTTGCTGCTCTTGCCATCATATCACCTCATCGTTGTAGTTTGCTACGGCGCCAGTGATGTCGCTTTGGATGCGACACTGTGCTGCGGTTGGTCTTGAGCATGACCCATACGGGTACACGTCGGTTTTGCTTCCCTGCCTTCATGAGGCGTATTTTTTTTGCTGCTGGTTTATTTTTTGACATGTTCGAGCACCCCTCATCAGATTCGACGGATAGACGCACTACGGCGGCTCTTGGATAGGTTGGCTAGGATTCTCTTCAACTGTTCATCTGAAACAGGTACAGAGATTTTAGATTCTTGATGGAGATTGACGAGTTGTTTCTTCAGCAACTCTGCTCGGGATGGATCAACCAAAGAAACATTGGTCAAACGGCCTCGTGCTTCTGGAGATAGAATTGTTCGCATAGCTGAATCAAGAGCATTTTGCTCAACTGCTTTAGCCTGTGATTCAACTTCTGCATCTGCTTGTTGCTGAGCCTGTTGTGCTAATTGCTGTTGTAATTCTTGTTGGCGTCGTAGTCGGAACGCTTCAAGTTCTGAAGACGTATTATCAACCATAGAAACCACTCACTCACTTCCGATCAGTACTTATCGAGTCCTGGATATTCTGCTTCAACATCGGGTCGAACTGCATGAGCAACTTCGTTCAAGAGTTTGTGTCCTGCTGGTGTAATAACACGGCCTGAGTAGAGTTGAGTAGGTTCTCTTTTTTCGTGTTCAATAACACGCGAAGGTTGTGTGACAACGAGTCCTGCATCTTCGAGTTGTTGGAGAATAGCACGGATTACTTTACGGGATCCAACACCTGGAGTATTTGGTTTTGAACCGTTATTCTTACGTCCGCCGTACTCTTGTGAAAGAAGCGTTACACCGATTGGGCCTTGACGAGCAATTTTACGCAACATTGCTGCTCCGCGGATGTGCCACCAGTCGGTTTGGCTTGGAGGGCGCTCACGGGATGAGCCAGTTTTGACAACTTGAGCCCATTCAGGCATTGAAATCGAGGCATTGCTCTTCAATTGTTCAGCAACAGCTGGAATCAGAAAGTTCGCAGGAACATCATAAATGGTCGTCATGTCTACACCAAGCAACCTTCCGACTTGTCTCCCCTATTTGAATAAAACGGGCGAATCGGCGTTCAAAATGAGGAGCATATTGTCCTTTGGCCGAGTGCAAGTCTTCATCAATCAGGCGTGTTTGGCAAGACTGATGAAGAAGGCTTTAGCACAGAACCCCAACCTTTTGCGAACGTTGATGGGGCTTTCACTAACACTCATTTTTATGCTCTCTTACGCAGTATATGGAGCCACCGTATCACCAAATTACTACATCTACCAAACAGAATCTACAACTACAGAATTCAACGAAATTGACTTGGATAAGCAAGTGATTAACAATCAAACATACTGGACCGCAGTCGTAGAGACTGATGCTCAAAACCTAACATGGGTGAATATGTCAGTCGAGGATTTGGCAACAGGGGCAGTGATAAAACTATCAAACACTGCAAAACTCTACAGTCATCAATTTCTAGGTGTTGAGGATGCTAAAGTGACAATTGACGGCGATAAAGTTGACTTTAGGTGCTCGGAACATTGCCAGTTTAGTGATACAATAGAGGTCGAATCTGAAGAATCCAGTATTGAACTCCGTTCCCTTACATCAACCAATCCCGCAAGACGATCCAATGGGACTGTATACGCTGATGACATACAAGAAGCAGAAGAAGAGGCCCGGAAAGAAATTGATTATCTGCACGGTTCATCACAACTTATTATCCAAATACTCGAACCCGGGAATAAATCTATTCAACCAATAATCCAAATTCAAACTGTCAATGAAGAGTTTTCCTCGATTGAAGTATACTCGATTGATGCTGCCACAGAATTCCTCTGGGCACTTGCTGCTGTAGTAGGTTGCTTTTCTATGGTTCTCATCCCATCCTTTACAGTCTATTTTGCAGCACGTGCCAAGGATAAGAAGCGGGAAGAAAAACTCCAATTGGCACAATCAGAATCCATTGACGAATAAATCAAATACGTCGAGGGTAAATACCAGACCATGGGGCGAGGACGAACTGTGGTGATTGTTCTCATTTGCTTGATGTTCCAACCACTTTCAGAACCATCAATCCTTGAAGAAACCACAAACTCATCGGTATCCAAAAATTCGGGTATAGACATCACTCCAGTCGATGTCTCAATCACATATTCGAATTTGGCTGATGAAAATCAATACAAGATGTTTTCTTCAAATCATCCGATTGCAAACTTCAATAGACCAGCTGAATTGTACGCCACTGATTCTGTTAATTCCACGCCAATGGATCTTGAAGTCACAGTTCGAAATGAGGGCACCACAACTTCGGGTATAATCACACTTCATCTCCTCATTCTACACAACGAATATGAGCAATTCGAACTTGCCAATCGAACGATAACTATGAACGGTTTAACAAGTACTGGACAGGGTACAGCAACCTTTTACAACGTATATGTCAACTATTCTGGAAACCATACGCTGCAAGTTACAGCAACCCACGGTGCCGTGGATGATAATGCTGGAAATGACATTCTTTCAAGACATTATACAGTTGCTTATTCATATTCAACTTGTACATCACTATTGGGATGGAATACAGGCCCATTATGGGGAATGAGTTCAGATGCTGCTCTAAGCATGGGCAGTTCATGCCACATTGGACAAGGGAGTACGGGTTCTTACAGTAACAACATGCAATCCTCACTAACCACGCCAGTATGGGATTTCAGTGATGTCGTTTACAATCCGCTAATGACAAATGGAATCACATTTTTCTACACCGGCAGTGCTGATGTTAATGATGAATTGAAATTATATGCCAAAAACCAGAACGGCGCTTGGGATGAATTAGCAACAATCGCCGGAACTGTAGATGCAAATTTGGGAGAATGGAGGACCATCTCAAATTCCAACATGGGTCACATTACACCGCTGATTCCAGTTAATCCGAGCCAACACCTTCATGCAAATTCACAATTCAAATTTACATTCACAAGTGATAGTTCAGGAACAAGTAACGGCTATTGGATCGATGATATTGTAATTATTTATGACCAATCTGCTCGAGTTGAAGAATATGATTTCCAAGCAACTGGAGTTTCAACAAACGGAGCAATCCCCGGTTCATGGGGTAAAATTACGATGAATTTAGAGAATACTGGAAATATTTCAGATTCCATCTCACCATCAATTCTCAATCTCCCACAGGATTGGAATGTTGCCTATTCTTACCCCTCTGGAGCGGGAGTTAATCCTTCAACAGGTGTCAGACTTCTACCTGGGGAATCGAAGCTAATCGATGTTAAGATTCAACCAGATATCAATGCAACGACTGGTTTCACACAAATGTCGTTCATAGGAACCAGTATGCAGGAACCTACAGTATATGTTTCAGAACCGATGCAATTCCAGGTACTCGCAGATAGAATACCATTCATACATCAACCTGATATCAAACCAAAATGTGCCCCTGGCTCATCGTGTGTATTTGAACTAGAGATCAGCAATATTGGACAAGCTACGGATGTGTTTGATTTACAAACAGAATCCAAAAACCTGGAAACTGGATGGAGCGTGTCTCTATCATTTGATCAGATCACATCTGTAAGACTAACACCCAATCAACCAGTTAAGGTTCGATTTTTAATGACGATTCCAAGTGATGCAGCACCTGATACAACTGGAGATTTTTGGCTTACACTCACTGCTCAAAATGACACAAGTCGAACAATTACTGAATCAGTTACTGTTCAAGCCTCAATGATTTCAAATGCCAATATTGATTTTGTTGGTGAGCAGGATGAGTACATGTACATTTCAGCAGGGGAAACGATACACGTCCCTTACACAATAACGAACGATGCAACGAGGCAGGACATATTCGATCTATCTGTTGAAGTAAATCCCAAAATTGGATGGGTCATTGAACCGGAGATTCGTCCATCAATAGCCATTAATCCAGGAATGTCTGCCTCATTCTACATTGCAGTAACAGCACCTAGCAATGGTCAAGCAAATGATGCTGCTCCAGCGTTCAAACCTATTGTAACATCCATTCGAAGTACGACTTCATTCACAGGCCCTCAATATGAACGTGTTCTTATCGATACAGTACATGATTTGAGCCTAACGTTAATCGATGCAGAGCAATGGCTACGACCCGGTTCGATGAGTTCTATTTACGTTGAAATAATGAATAAAGGAAATGGGCCAAGTGATGCTGAACTTCACCTACCAGATATTCCCGAAAGTTGGACATTTATGTTACGCCAAGATGGGTTGGTCTTAGAAACGAATTCCATCCCATTAACAGTCTCTTATCTGGGAGATGACACTGCATCTGTTGAAATTATGATCTCAATCCCTATGAGTGAATCAGCAGGTGAATTACACGAAATAACCATTGAAGTTTCACCCAATGGTATGGATTCGAATACAGCAGACAATACAATCACACATATTATGATGACAGGAAGCGTTCGATATCCATCATACAATAGTACAACTCAAGACATCCATGCCATGATAAACTCTCCAGTCACGTTGAACGGAACCATCACTAATATTGGAAATGCTTTGGAATCTGATATGGAAATCGGATTTGATGTATCGGCATCACCTCCTACAAACGATCTTGTCGCTTTCTTGACTGCAGGCGTTGGAGGTCCTACGACTACACCAAATTCCCCACTAACATTCCCAATGAGTGCAGGAGATACAAAACTCGTGATAATTGATTTGATTGTTGGACCAGATGTGCCACTAAATACGAGAATAGTCGTTACGACATATGTCGAAGGTGGCTTAGATGCGGAAGATAACATCGTACGTATTGAACATCAAAACCTCATCATGGTTGATGAACAACGAAAAGTCTCGTTTGAAGTTTCTCAATTCCCGACAACGCCGATTGAATCTGAAACGACGGGCACTGAATTTTTCATTAATTTGACGAGTGAGTCAACTCAGACAGAAGAAGTATCGTTGTCAATCAATCATCCTGATACTTGGCAAGTGATTTGTAACGGTAACCTATTTTTAACTACAGACTCGATGAATGTAAGTCTACAATACTCCCGTGGAGAAGTTTCTGAAAAGCAATACATATGCTCACTTCATAGATTGAAAGGAACATTGGATGGAGAATTAATTGTTTCAATGGAGACATTCGACCAGACTATATCTTCCTCGTCCAGTCAGAAGATCACTTACACGGTTACGGAAGAAGAAGATAGTTTCATGAACGTAGAAATGAATGCACCTACGATGATTACAGGAGGTATTGCTCTTATCATGCTGATGTTAATATCCATGATTATTCGCAGAAAATCCATTCCATTTGATGATGAGGTGGTAAATGAAATTCAAGGACCTCCAATAACAAATGGTCCACCCGTTAGTCAAACTGATACGCCTGTTCAACAACCAGAAGTAGAATCCGATACGAGTTCACCAGCTATACCAGATACAGGCCTACCGGAAGGTTGGTCGATTGAACAATGGCAGCACTATGGCCAACAGTATCTCGATCGATTGGGGAAACAGCCTTGACCTACCTGCCGATGAGCATACATGGACGGAGATGAACCACTATGGTACGTCTTGTGGGCATTCGTTGCCATTTTCGGGGTACTCACATGGTACTTGCGTAATTTCACTCAACGCGTACAGGCAACAAAATTGTCTGCAATGCTCGGCGTTATCTCCATGATTACACTCGTGACTTGGACTTGGACTGATTTTTGAGGCAGAATTATGGAACTTTCGACGATCGATCAACATCCATGGGCAAAGATGTATCCAACGCGCTTACCAGTTTGGTGGTGCCGTACTGGAGAATCAAAATCCCATCCAGAGGTCGAAGGAGTTACTGGAAAAACCGTCGTTCTACGTTTTGAAAAGAAGTTTGGACGGATTGAGAACATAGCAGCCAAACTCTTCCGTGCACCAAGAGAATTACGAAGACCATTGCTCGATAAAAATAGCGTACTTTGGGAACTTTGCAATGGAACCAAAACGTTCGAAGAAATATGTATGCATATGAGCCAAACCTATCACGAAGAGGTATCTCCAGTCGTCCATAGGACGCAAGCAGGCCTACAGGTTTTCATCAATCTTAACGTATTGAGATTAGTCAAGGATTCATCTTCTGTGAATTGGAATACAAAACCGGGGCAAGTTCCTCCAAACCAGCATCTAGAAGAAGTTAGTTTCGAAGTGGATATTAAACAACGTAAAGGTGATTAAGGCTTCAAAAAATTTGAAATATTTTCAACAGGTCTACCAATAATGATTGATTCTCCAGCATCTAAAATTGGCCGTTGAAGGACGATCGGATTCTGAGTTAGAAATTCTGCCAAATCCTCAATGCTGTACGTGTTTAGATCCAATCCTTTTGCTGGTGATTCTTGAATACGTAAGAGATCGATGAGATTTCCATCATAACGTTGGAGTAATGAACGATAAACAAGAGCAGATACTTCCTCCTTCAGGTAGAGTATAATCTCAACACTACTCGGAAGAAATGTTAATCCTTGACGACTTTTAGAACATCTTGGATTATGATAATACTTCATTCGATCTTCTCCGTTGGTTCCCAAACAAGTCGAATACCTATTCCGTCCCTTCCTTCGTGAATGCTAAATTTACGACGCGATGATGATCTTGAAGAATCGCTTTCGGTAAACCATGAGCCTCCTTTGGCAACTCGAAATTCAGGATTCGAGTTTTCTCTTGGAGCTTGGGTGCAATGGTGGTTTGAATGATTCTTATTCCAATGATCGGAAGTCATTTCATGAATCATTCCATGCATATCGTAAAATCCCCATTGGTTCGCTTTCTTTGAGCCAACCTCTCGAGTTGTAGCACCACTATTTCCAGCATGCCATCCATGAGCATCGAGTTCTGAATCTTTATTTCCAAATGACCATCTCGTTTTCGTACCTGCTTTAGCGGCATATTCCCATTCAGCTTCAGATGGTAAACGCCATTTTCCATTCAAGCCAAGATATGTGGATGGTTCCGTATTCAATACTTCCAGAAAGTGTTGTACTTGATGAAATGAAATGCTTTCTACGGGTCGAAGACCAGCGCTCCATCCGTCTTGAAATTTGGAAGGATTTGAACCCATTCGGGTCGACCATTGAATCTGAGTTACGGGTCGAGCGCCAAGAAAGATGGGTTCTGAGAGAGTCACTTCAGTACATGGTTGTTCATTGGGATGGCCAGAACCATTTTGGTCACCTATTGTGAATGAACCCGGTTCAAGAAGAAGGTAACTTCCTCCGAATTCATCCTCAAAAAAAGGTTTACTCGGCTGCATATAATCACTGATTATTACGATACATTTCTGCAGTAGCAAGTACTGATTCAACAAGTGATTGTAATCGACGATCTGAATCTTCATCAATCAAATTGCCTTCTTCATCAAATGCATCTTTCACATGTCCGATTGCAAGTTGTTGGGTTACTGCTACGCCATGTAACCATCGAACCATGATTCTCATGTGATTCAGTGTGTTTGAATTTTCCATGCCACCGAGTGTGGACATAAGACCGAAGATTTTCCCACCAACATGCTTTTCATAAACCCAATCAAATGTATTTTTCATTACACCAGACATTGTCCCATGATACTCTGGAGATGATACGAGGAATCCATCACAATTCGAGGCTTCTTCCTGGAATTTTTTGGTGATAGGGTCGCTCCAACTGCCTTCAGCTCCAACAAGAGGAAGAGGTTGTTCGGTTAAATCCCAAAATGAAACTTCTGCACCCTGATCTTTTGCTTTCTTCAGTGCCAAATCCACAAGCATACCATTCTTGGAGGATTTCCCGTAAGAACCTGAGAGCCCCATAATACGTAACGGTGTTTCTGCCATGACAGTGCCAAACTGAAGTGATAGAAGAAACCATGCATTATCGTATAACCATCAAGGAACAATGCTTATGCCATAACAGTCATGCCAAAGGTTAGGTGCAGTTCATGAACGATGGTGAAGCGGACAAAGAAATGTCAGAATCATTGATGAATGACATGGCTGATGCTATGCGTTCAGCCGGCCTTGGAAATGAGGAAAATTCACCAGAACAGGTCGATGTTCAAGAGAATGTGGAGACGGAGCCTGAAGCCAAAGAATTTTCAGAATCAGTCAATGAAACGGAATCGGTAGACGACCAAGTTAACGAACTTCTCGAAGAAGGAGAAGCACATTCCCGCTCAAATAATCCTCAGGATGCTCTTGTAGCGTTTAACAAAGCAATTGCACTTGATCCATCTTGTGATATGGCTTGGTTTAATCGAGGGGTTTTGTTAGAAGCCCAACAAGATGCTCGTGGAGCAAGACAAGCCTTCCAGATATGCCTCGACCTGAACCCTGACCATGCACCAGCAACCGCAAACTTAGCGATCCTTCTTGATAGAATTGGGGATGAGGTTGGCGCTGCAGCAATGGCTCGTAGAGGATTAGAATTTTTCCCAGGCCATCCAAGTCTTACCGATGTTCTATCACGCTCAAAAAATGCATCTGTGGAAGAAGTACCCGAAGCAATTGAATCAACAATAACAAAGGCTACTCATCATGAATCAACACTTGTTAACGTAATGGCTGATTCAGGAGTCACAGATTCTGAAGCAATTTTATCCGAAGCTGTTCATCATGATATTGATGGAGATGGGCATCTTGACAAAGACGAACTTCAAAGTGCTGCAGAAGTAGTTGCTGCAACTCAACAAATTGAAACTGTTATTCAGGAAGCAATAGAAACTGAAATTGATAATACCCCTTACGTTGAAGAAATTGATCTTGAGAAACTTACTGCTGAAGCGACAGATATGATTCGGCAAGGCGAACCGAAAAAGGCCTTGGCATTACTCAAACCACATCTCAAAACAATTGGCGCTAACCACGCTGGAGCGTGGAGAATTGCAGGTGGGGCAATGGCGCGAATGGATTTGGATTCACATGCAATCGCTGCTCTTGAGCACGCAACTCGGTTGGATGAATCCGTCGCTAGTGGATGGTACAATCTTGGTACGCTCTATGCTCGAAACGACAACATGGATAAGGCAATAGAAGCATTTGAAAATACAATTGAACTTGATAGTCGACACTTGAAAGCACGTATGAAATTGGTTGATTATGCAAAGGAATCCGGAAAGATGGGGGATATTTTATTGCATGGCATCGCCTTTTTGGAAGTTCAAGATGATGCAGACTTGCGCAATGAAATTATTGAACATCTTCTAACATGTGGAGAACAAGAAGTTGATGTTCTAGAAAATATTACTGGCATACCTCCAACAATGCCAGAAGCCCCTCAATTAGCGCAATACGCACTTGATCTCTTGCCACCTGGCCCCTCTGAACAAAGAGCCCGGGCAATGACCCTAAAGGGAGACAACATTGAATCCGTTAAAATCTGGAAGGAACTCATCCAAACAGATAAAGAAAATCCAGGATTATGGAAAGGACTGGCACGCTCACTCGAAGCCGCAGGAGAGTTGGATACTGCGCAGCAATGCCACTCTCGGGCCAATGAATTGGAAACTGGAACCCAAGTTCCTCCTCCATCAGCACCTGAGCCACATCCACAGCCTCAACAACAAATACCAATTCAGCAAATTGCTCTTGAACCTATACAGCAGGAATCTCCTCCTTCTCAACCTGAACCACATGTTACAGAAGAAGAAAAATCCATGGCTAATAATCTTCTACTTACGCCGGTTCAACCAAGAGCTCAGGAAAGAACAGAGGAACCGACAGTTGAGGTTGATTTGGCAAAGGCCGCCCTTGATGCAACTGCTCTAATGGCGTCATCGACTCAAACAAATGTAGGCTCGAGTTCTGTTTCAAACCAAGACATATCATGGTATAATCAGGGAGTCCAACTTATTGAAGATGGAAAATTCAGAGAGGCACTTTCAAGTTTTGATCGTGCTTTGCCATCCTTTGCAAATGATAACGAGATGGTTATTCGAATATTGAATGGAAGAGGAAATGCCTACTACTTCATGGAAGAGTATCCATCTTGTGTTGAATCATACCACAAAGCAATGATGATCGACCCATCGAACGTTCGTGGTCAAACACTCTACAACATGGGAACTGCTTATGCAGAAATGGAACGCTTCCCAGATGCAATCAAGTGCTATGAACAAGCAATGCCACGAGGATTATCCCCCGAAGAAGCCAGCAGAGCTAAGGAACAAATCCGTCGTTGTACAATCCTTGAAAAAGAGAGACAAAAAAAGATTTCAAGAAGTTGAATGAGAAGTCAGGTTCATATTCCACCGATACGTCGGCTTGGCATGGACTGTGGAACTTGCGAGACTGCCCCTGCAATCGAAGTCATCAAACCAACGGTTGTTGATGTCAATCTAACCATCACTGAAAAAGCAATTGATATGCTCACTGAAGCATTTGGCGATGATCGTAGTCATGCCCTTCTTGTGGGCGTTTTATCCGGTGGATGCTCGGGCTATATGTACGATTTACAAATCGTTGAGACTACCGATATTGATTGTCAAGAAGTTGTCATCTCTGGATTTAGAGTACTCGTTCCAAATGCTTCATCACATTTACTTGATGGGATTGAAGTCGATTATGTCGATCGATTAATGGGTGGTGGATTCAAAATTAACAATCCAAACGCATCCAGTTCTTGTGGCTGTGGCGAATCCTTTGCTTGAGGAACGCTCATGAGAGTGTTTCAGCTTGATTCATACGTCTTACTCCTTTCGGGAAAAGATTGCTTAAAATTCTTGGATGGTTTATCAACTAACAAAGTGGATGGAACATGTACGACAGTATTTACGAAATCCAATGCTAAGATCATAGATATGGTCGAAGTAATAATGGTCGGAGAAAACGTAGCACTCGTTGGCCATGATCCATACAAAGAAGATTTACTGGATCATCTTAATTCACGAATTCTACAGCAAGATGTCTCGATGAGGGACATATCTGAATTCAATAATGTTTACATCGCATTCGATGAGTATCCAGAAGAAGATAACATCACAGTTGTAAAGACGTTCAGAGGTTGGATCATCGTCGCTCCCACCTCACGTATCATTCAATCAACCCTCACATTAGATGCGTTCAATGAATATCGTATTCAGAACGAAATCCCACATCAAGGATACGAAATCATTCCATCCAGGCATCCATTCAATTGTCGTTTAGAAGATTTAGTTCATGAATCAAAAGGATGCTACATTGGTCAAGAAATCTTAACGCGTATGAGAAGTAGAGGCAATATGGGAAAATCCCTTATTCGTGTCGAAGGAAAACCTGAGGATGCCACTACGGTTGGACATACACATTCACTCGTTATTCGGAAAACCTGAGAGATGGAGGCGTAACTGTGAACGAAAATTCAGAGTTAGTACAACGTCGCTATGATATCGATTGGTTACGAGTTATTCTCTTTGGATTATTGATTCCGTTCCATGTAGCCATAGGCGTTTATTGGTCAACGTATGGCACTGAGATTAATCCTAACACGTCTAACGATGATATTGATAATGATGAATTAGCTGCCGAAGAAAACACCTATACTGCTGAATCTATTGACCCAACAAGCATGTTTCTTCATTGGATGCATCAATGGAGACTTGCCGCGTTATTCATGATTTCAGGTATGGGAACTGCATTCGCCTTCAAACGTCGTTCGTGGGGGAAATTCATTATCGAAAGATTACAACGATTACTGGTTCCAATGATTTTTGGAATGTGGACGATTGGGTTTGCAGGTAGTATTGCTCTCGGGTCTGTAGATGTTGATAATGAAAGTGCATCCGGTATTGGAACATCTCTGCTCTATCATATTTTGATTACTTCATTCATATTTTGGATTCCAATAATTGGAAAAATATTCGCATTAGGCCATCTGTGGTTCTTATGGAATCTATTCTTATATTCACTTCTGATGACCCCTGTATTTCATCATGTTCAGAAAAATCGAGACGGGGGATTAGCAAGAATGTTAAAGTCTATTTTTACCACAAAATTTGGATTTGGCGTCTTTTTGATCATACCGCTTTTATTGACCAGCGTGGAGATTCTCTTCAAGCCATGGATCGCTGGTTTCCTTGGAAGTGGATATGAATGGCTGTGGTTCCTAGGATTTTTCATATTCGGTTATTCATGTATCGTGGCTAAGGAAGAATATTATTCATTTTTAGAAAAAAATCGATTCAAAATTAGTGGGATTACAATCCTTCTAACGCTCCTGTTTGTATGGACTCGAGTTCAGCAGCATCAAGACAATATCCCTTACATTGATGGGGGATGGATTGAACAAGGAATTATTCATAATCAAATGACGCTCTTTTCATGTTTTATTCATAGTTTCCATGCTTGGTTCTGGTGTTTGACAGTTTTTTCATGGGGGGCTCATCTTCTCAATAAACCAAGTAAAAATTTGGCCTACATGAATCAAGGTGTTTATCCATTTTACATCGTCCACATGCCAATTACTTTCGCTGCTTTGAAATTATCAACTGAAATCGGGATTACAAACTATTCGGCTCTCTTTCTAAGTTGCCTATTGGTAACATTAGGTTGTTGGATTTCCTTTGAAATTTTAAAGAGAACCAAGGTTTCAAGATACCTATTTGGAATTAAAGAAATTCCAATAGAAAAATTGGAGTAATCAATATCCAAGTACGTCTTTGAGTTGATTCTTGTAGAAGTTACCAGACTCCTGAAGAGAAGCAAGTTCTGCTTCACTAAGATCCAATTCAAAGATTTGTTCAACGCCGTTAGAACCTAACAAACATGGAACGCCAATGTATACTTCATCGAGTCCATACTGTCCTGTGAGATGACATGATGCAGGCAATAAGCGACGTCGATTATTGAGAACAGATTCTGCCATGATTGCAGCAGCAGAACCTGGAGCATAGAATGCTGAACCTCGCTCGAGTAGCTTGACAATTTCACCACCACCGCTTGCTGTGCGAGCAGAGATCGCTTCAATTCTCTCTGGACTCATGAGTTGTGTAATCGGTATACCTCCCACCGTTGTGTATCGTGGTAAAGGAACCATTGTATCCCCGTGACCGCCAAGAACCATAGGGCTAACATCTTCTTCTGCGCACCCTAATTCTAAAGCAATGAAATGAGCCATACGGGCACTGTCGAGAACACCTGCTTGTCCTATTACACGATTGGAAGGAAATCCGGTAACCTTCTGCATGTGATAGGTCATGAGGTCAAGCGGATTGGTAACAACGATAACAACTGCATCAGGCGCATGGTCACGGATACCTGCTCCCACTTGTGCAATAATTTCGGCATTCTTTCCAATGAGATCTTCTCGAGTCATTCCTGGTTGTCTTGGAAATCCGCTCGTGACGACAACAACATCGGAATCTGTAATGTCTTCATATGAGGATGTGCCAGTGATTGTTCCATTGTAATTGAGAACATTTGCATTTTGACTCATATCTAATGCCTTTCCTTTTGCAAACCCTTCATAGATATCGAGAAGGACGATATCTGCTATCTTCATATTGGCTAATACAAAAGCACATGTTGCTCCAACATTTCCTGCTCCTATTACTGTAATTTTACGGCTTCCACGGGACATAATTCTCTCCTCAATCTAATGTCTGAACGAGGCGCTCTTTAATTCAAATGGTTGTTCCCAAACAAATTCTCCATCTGGATGGAGGGTGGCATTGAAGAACCCCCTCTGTGTGGGCGAATCATAGGTGTAATTATGAAGTTGGGAGTGCTCAAAGAACCCGCTGATGAAACACGAGTTGCAATCGTGCCAACCAGTATGAAAAAACTACTCAAAGCAGGCTTTGAAGTCATTATTGAAACCGGTGCTGGAAGATTAGCAAATTACTCTGATCAAGCATACACCGATGCAGGCGCAACTATTGGCACACGTGAAGAAGCACTGGCGTGTGCAAACATTATCACAATTCGTTTCCCTGGAGTTGCTGGACTTGCAGAAGGAACTACACTGGCATGCGTTTCTGATCCTTTTAGAAATCCGCAACACGTCAAGGACTGCATGAAAGCAAACATCACACTCCTCTCTATGGATATGATACCACGTCGTTTGAGTCGTGCTCAATCGATGGATGTAAACTCAAGCCAAGATAACCTTTCAGGATACAAAGCAGTCTTGCTTGGAGCCTCTCAAGTCCCTAAGGGAATTCCAATGATGACAACATCAGCCGGAACAATTCGACCGGCAAAGGTCGTCATAATGGGCTCTGGTGTTGCAGGTTTGCAAGCAATTGCAACTGCAAAGCGTCTTGGAGCTATTGTCTATGCATCAGATGTTCGTAAATCAGCAGCAGAGCAAATTGAATCTGTTGGCGGTCGTTTCATCGAAGTCGATGGAATGGATGATTTTGAAGATGAAGCTGGTTATGCTAAACCACTTACTCCAGAATTTATTCAGAAAGTAAACGATACGGTCTGCGGCGTTGCATCCGATGCAGACATTATTGTTACAACAGCTCGTATCTTTGGGCGCCCAGCCCCAATAACCGTACCGTCCTCAGCAGTTCAGAACTTCAAATCCGGCGCAGTCGTCGTTGACATGAATGCGGACGTCGGTGGAAATTGCGAGGATACTGTTGCAGGTGAAGTCATCACAACAGACAACGGGGTAATCATTGTAGGAACATCGAACCTTCCAGGTACAATTGCAACAACAGCAAGTATGCTTTATTCAAACAATCTAACCACATTTATCACCTCTTTAGTCGATGAGGGTGAAGTTAAAATTTCAGAAGAAGATGACATCCTCGTAGGTGCTCCAGAAGGAAGCGATTTCTACGTTAATGGAATGGGTGGAGTCCTTATCTGCAAAGATGGAGAGTTACATCCAAAACAAACTCGCCTTGGAGGTGCACTCGAATGACACCTGAATTGTTGATTGGAAACATAACACTCTTCGTACTTGCCATCTTCCTTGGATTTGAATTGATTACAAAGGTTCCAGCGACCTTACACACCCCTCTTATGAGCGGTGCAAATGCGATCTCTGGAATCTCCATTATTGGCGCACTCATCGGTGCTAATGTGGCTTATGAATCAGGAGATACAGCAATTTCAGGAATTCTTGCATTTGTTGCAGTAGTCTTGGCTATGATCAACGTCGTTGGTGGATTCATGGTTACAAATCGTATGTTAAACATGATTGCTGGAAAGAAGCGAAGAGGTGCTTGAAATGGAAGATTGGGTTGCAATCGGATATTTACTGTCCGCAGCATTATTCATCTTTGGTTTAAAGAAACTCGGTCATCCGAGAACGGCGCCATTTGGTAACCAACTCGGTGCCCTTGGAATGCTCGTCGCAGTTTTGACCACAATTTTCAGTATGCAACTTGCAGGAGATGCACAATGGGTCCTAATCGGTGCAGGTATCGCCCTCGGTTCTCTGATTGGTTATATCATGGCTGTACGTGTTCAAATGACAGGTATGCCAGAACTTGTCGCTCTCTTCAATGGGTTTGGCGGTGCAGCTTCTGCACTTGTTGCTCTTTCTGAAATTCAGAAGTACATCGATGGAGGGACTGTACCAGAAGGTCTCGAACTCACTGTGACAATGGTCGCAGCAGGTCTATCCGCACTCGTCGGTTGGATGACACTCACTGGGTCTCTCCTCGCTATGTACAAACTCAAAGGTGGAGTTAGCGTCTTTGGCAAGTGGATAAAGACTCCAACATGGGGGCCTTCATGGCTCAATCCAGTCAAGGTTATGCTCGTCATTGCCGTAGCAGTTCTTATCTACCTAAGCATAGATGATCCAACCAACACAACCTACCTATGGAGTATCATTGGGATATCATGTCTGTTAGGAATCGTATTGGTTCTGCCAATCGGTGGTGCGGATATGCCAGTTGTTGTGTCATTACTCAACTCATTGTCTGGTATCGCAGCGGCATTCACAGGATTCATTATCGGAAACTCAGCGCTTATTATCGCAGGTTCGCTTGTTGGTGCTTCAGGATTGATTCTGACATTCATCATGTGTAAGGCGATGAATCGTACACTTCCTGATGTCTTGTTCAAGTCCTTTGGTGGCTCAGGTGAAAAAGAATCTCTGACACGAACAAAGGTTGGTTCTGATGCTGATGAAGTTGCCATGATGATCGATGGTGCACAAAAAGTCATCATCGTCCCAGGATACGGAATGGCAGTATCTCAATGCCAACATCAAGTCAAAGAATTTGCAGATTTAATCTCAGAGAAGTTCGATACAGAAGTCAAGTATGCCATTCATCCAGTAGCAGGACGTATGCCTGGACACATGAATGTACTTCTTGCAGAAGCAAATGTTCCATATGAGCAACTTATTGAAATGGATGAAATTAACTCAGAATTCCCAGAATGTGACGTTGCAATTGTCATCGGAGCGAACGATACAACGAACCCTGCTGCTCGAAGTGGCGAAGGGCCACTTGCTGGTATGCCTATCATTGATGCTGATGCTGCTCGTACAGTTGTCATCATCAAGCGTTCCCTTTCAGTTGGATATGCAGGTGTTGATAATGACCTCTTCTACATGGATAAAACTATGATGTTATTCGGTGATGGAAAGGCCATGATGACTGGTTTGAATAACGCCATAAAAGAAATCTAATTTACTGGTGGATAAGGAACGTTGAAAGGTCTCTTAGGGATGGCAGTAACATTGGAGGATGGCTCATGCGTTCACGTACTCTACTAATTCTTCTATTGGCCGTCTGCCTTATCGCTCCGGTCATTGCAAATCCAAATGGTCCCCCATGGGAGAATAGCCAAGGGGATCTAACTGTAGAAGGCGGATGTACCTGCCATGGCGTAGGTGGGCCAGTCAATGGTCAACCATCAACTGAAGTTGTTGTATCTATTTCTGGAATCCCTCGTTCCTACGACGTAGGAGCATCTTACGACTTTGTAATCAACCTACAACACGCATCTTACGATAACGGTGGATTCATGTTGTGGAGTTATGGTGTTGGAACACTCACATCAGGAGAAGGATCACAACAAACAGGACCTGATAATTCCGCTGTATCCCATTCAGAAGTAGGGAACGGTTGGACAGTTTCTTGGACAGCTCCTGCCGAAGATGTTGGTGAAGTTTCATTCTCCTTAGTAGGAAATGCTGTTGATGGTCAAAACGAGGCGAACGAAGGAGACAAATGGAATATTCTTTCATTCTTTATCTCTGCACCAGATTCAACTACAAACGACGATGAAGAAGGACTCGCAGTACGAACTATTAGTGTAGGTGATTTCGAATCCCTCTTCGTAGCTGACATCGATCCGGCTGTCGTTGAGGCAGAACGACAAAAGGGAATCGCTGATGACTTCTTTTCAAACGGGAACATCTTCTATTGGTCTACACTAGCGATTATCCTCGTCGGTGCTGTTGTGCAGGGTGAATTCTACGAACGAAAATTCGGAGGAGGACCGAAATATCTCGATATGCGTCTAGCAGTACCCCAAGGTATCAGAAGAGGCATACTTGGTTTGGGTCTACTTCTCGCCTTTGGATGGGCTGTCGATGATTCACAACCGTGGGGTTACAGTTTCCTACTTGGCATCTGTGCTCTTTGGGCTATGTTTGGCGTTTATCGAACCATTGTTCAAGCCCGAGCAGAACCGAATCACGAAGATCTAGTGTGAGGCTGATTCATTGAAAACCACAAGTGGTTTACAACTTGAAAATGACCGACAACTCACTGTTCAAGAACATCTTAATGTGTTAACTCAACAAGCTACGCTTGTATTCGTCCTCATAATCGGATTGACAGGCTTATTTATGACTCAAATTGATGAGGTGTTACAATGGGTCCTCAATCGTATGAATCCTTGTGAGTCAACAGAATGTCTTACGTTGTATGAACCTGCATCATGGAGTGTTGTTCGATGGCTTACAGCAATATTCCTTGCTGTTATTTGTATCCTTCCGTTAATTGTCAGACTGTTCTATAAATTCGCTCAACCAGGACTCACTAAAAACGAGAAAATTATGTTTCGTAAATGGACTATGTATTCGCTCGTAGCGGTCTATGCCTTACTTTCAGCTCTGTTCTTTTATGCTATACCTGCGCTCTACTCGTTTGGTGATGGAATTCATAATGAAATTGGAATCACAAGCCAGTATGATGCAGTTCAAATGTTTATTTTTGCATTATCAATATTCTGGACATCCTTAATTGGATTTATTTTGGTTTTTGCAACAATGAGTGCTGGTTCGACTGGTTTGATTACGGATTCTACACAAGATTGGTGGCGTGTACGACTTCACGGAATAGGAGGGCTTGTACTCTTACTCTCCCTCCCTGGAAGATGGAATGGAACCAACATTGCACTCATAACAACACTGATTATTGTACTCGAATATGTCATAAAAAACAATGTAAGAAAATCCAACTCGATTAATTTGCCAGAATCAATATTCGATCACGAAGGGAAACGTCGAAACGTTACATTTGTTGATTGTTCGTGTAAAGGAGTGGCTTATCCAATTGATACCTCTCCAGAAAATACTGGATTATTACGCTATGATGCGCTGTGTCAAAATTTTGATGAGCG
>JADHSC010000035.1 GCA_016777125.1 Candidatus Poseidoniaceae archaeon | reverse complement strand
CGATCTCTGCGCCGACGCGTTGCAACTGAGAGTGTGTTGGCTCGAGTTGTTTCAATTCATCCCAAAGGGCATCAAATTCTGAATCTGAAATTTCAGTTATGGCTTGATTATAATAGAGGTCTGAATGGTATGCGATTTGTTCGGCAAGCCAATCTATACGCTGATTTTGGCCATTATCGGACGCGTCAGATTTGGCCATAGTAATCCACCACCTCGACCCCATTTAAGGTTCATGATGACGGGAATTTTAGTTCGACAAATTCCCCTTCAACCATCGGGCACCTGGTCATCAAAACTTCGCTCATGACACGAAGATGAATCTCTGCAACAACGAATACTGTTGCTGAAAATAAATGTCCTGATTTTGTTAGAAAGTCATCGTTTGAGAATGTAGCATGTAGGTGGGTAAACGGAGAACCATTCTCGTGTCTTGCAAGGTTCCCTTGCAATGTTACCAACTCAACTGGCTCTTCGAGTTCTTTGCGATGATAGACAAAATCTGCATCCATGTATCCGAAGATACTGTTTCGTGTTCGCCCAATACCGCTTGTGATGACTGCACCATTGAGGTCTAATGTGTCTGCTAATTTCTGAATTGAGGCGTGTATTTCCTCACCTGGTTCGAGCACCAACATAATGTCATCGCCACTTCGCGCCCATTCCATAACCCTCTCAACTCGAGAGACCACTTAGGGATACCTCTCTTCATTCCTCTTCATCTGGGATAAGAATGGCTATGATTCGTTCTGCTGCTTGATCGAGATCTTCTCGAGAACCGCCAAGAGGGAGTGGGCCGAAAGGACCCCATCCTTTTCTCAGGAGCATGATTCGCTTTTTCGGTTGCCGTTTTGCCAAAACAAGGCGCTTCCATTCATACCGTTGACCATCTGCAAAGAGATGGGTTGCAGTAACGGCATATCGCTTTGGAACGAGCAAAGAAATAATGTGTAAACTAAGCAAGACGTCCCACAGAATTACGTAAAGAATCGGCGTATCTGAAAACGAGGCAAAGCCCCAAGGCAATGCAATCATTGCCGCCATAGAACCTAAATTTGCCCATTGGCGAAGAACTTCATGTTGCTGTTCGCTCTTCCATGCAAATCCATTGTTTGGTAAAACCCCAAACGAAGGGATGTCTATGTGTTGTCGCGTTAGCCACCACGCATCCCAAGCAACAATGACGCCAAGTATGACAACCATTGCTAATGCAACTGGCTCAGCACTTGGCAACACACATTTCACCTCAAAGCATACGTTCGTCGATCTCGCCAAGGCTCTTTGGGCCTCCTCCACGAGTTCGTACAAAGAAAACAATGAGAACGATTACAATAATTCCGCCAATGAGGAGGAGGCCTGTACTTTGGTCTTCGTTCTTCGTGGAGGCCTTTCCTTCAAGTTCATCGGGAGTTCCGTCGCCATCATCATCTTGGTCTTCGAAGAGCATTGTCGTCTTACCTTCCGGACATTCGATACGATCAGGTTGCCCGTCATCATCGGTGTCCATCCAAGCACAAGCATCTGTTGGCCAAACGTCATTCTCATCAAGACGGCCATCGTTATCATCGTCTGGATCGTAGATATCTGGTCCACATTGTACTCCATTCCCCGCATCAAACCATGTGTCTGAACTGCATGATGAAATCCAATCTCCGTCCGTATCCAAGAGTGTTACCTCAAAGTCAACCTCGATTGTGGAGAAAAGGCTCAAATCATCTGTTGCAATAACTTGCAAGACATAGAGCCCTGGCCCGATGTTGGTTACATTGAATGACGAGCCTGTGTCGCTGAGTAGTCCCTCGGTAACAAGTTGGCTTTGAGCATCAAATACTTTCCAAGACACGGCAATGTCTGAGAATATTGTTGTGTCATCAGTGACCGTGTAGATGACTTCAATTGGGGTTGTTTCCATAAATCGTTGTCCCGAATAAGGAAGGCTTACACTTGCAACTGGAGCTGCATTTGGTAGAAGAGAAATGATGACCTGTTGATTGATGTTGTTTCCAAGTTCGAATTCTGAATTGTTAACTAAACTCATCGCAGAATACGTCTCTATCGTTGCATTCGTACTCGATTGGGATTGTGTTTCTGTATGCTTGGAATACTGAAGGATTATATCAATAAATTGACCACTATAGGTACTTGGCTGATCGAGTAGTTCTGTGGAAATAACGTAAGTTGCTTCTACAGAGATGCCGTTGAGCATTGCGCTTAGTGAGTGTGTGCTCCATTCATTGAGAGCCCCTTCAGTTGACAGTGATTTTGTACCAATCATTGAACTGTCAATGAGATTGATTGTACTTCCTGCAACGGAAATTGAGCCAACTAAATCAGAATCTGAGATTTGAGCATCGTAATACTCAACTGATAATGCGTCGGAGGAAACGATTGTCAAATTCTGTATATATGCAATTCCAGGTTCTTCGAAGTCATGCGCATGGAGACGCAAACCAACTGAATAATTCGTAATAGAAATATCCGATACCATCATCGATGATGCTTTACCGTGTCGAATCGTTACACCGGTCCCTACTCCATTTCCATGAGCGTTTATTTGCTCCAGTTGGCCTGATGTTTCATCGATGTCTAACCCAGGAGCTCCTGAGATTTCCAAATTTCTTAGGATGATGTCTTCACAATTGAAGGCGATCAATCCAACTTCTGATCCCACCGATATCTGAGAGTCTTCGAGGATAAAGTCCCCATCAATTGATTCCAATCGAACCGTTGAGTCTCCTACGAAGGAAGATGTTTTCAAGCCGCTTACCTGGCCAGTTACGCCAATAAGAGCAAGTCCATCTTCCATTCCTTCATTGATTGTTACATTATTGAATTCAACATCGGAGAGGCGTATCCAGGTAGCATCGCCGTTACAATTTGTAAATTCAACACCATCCAAAACAATCTTCGCATCTGGGCTTTGTGATTGAATGCACATTGAACCTGCGTCGCGAAGGTGGGAATTTGAAAGTGAAACGGTTGCTTGTGCACTTGAACTGATTGAAATCAGTGGATCTGCGCCTGCGGAACGAGCGAAGTTGACATTTTCAGCAACCATCTCTCCATACCCAGATACTGTGAGTAATGGTGAGCCTTCAACGAGTTGGGTTCCTGAAAGTTGTATTCTTGAACCAACGATTCCATCAAGAAGTAATCCTCCCCATCTCGCTCCAAATCCGGTAGACGAAATCGTTGCAGAACCTGCTTCAAAGACACCTTGTACATCGATGGTTGCCTGTGATGCAATGCGAAGTTCAACGCCATCGTTGACTGTCATTTTAGTTGTTGATGCAATTGTTAAATCTCCCTCGAGGCGATATGGGCTCCAGGATTTCTCTAGTACAAGCCACGAGTTGATGGTACCTGTAGGCACAGTAGAGGCCATGAATGTGTGAGAAGTCGACCTTGTTGTATCCCAAGCAAAGAACTCGGTAAACGACTGGATTTGCATTGTAACTGTTGTTGTGCCCCCTTGGACGTCTTCCTGGGAATTCACTGAACGAGCTGTGGTTTGTGCTGTTGCTTCTCCGAGTGCGTCGGTCGAAACAGTTTGCCCGTCTACAATAATTGTCGCCCCTTCAACAGGGACTCCTTTGTCCAGAACGCTGATATCAAGGACTGAGAACAGTGAAAATGAACCTCCTGTTCCTACAGTGATCTGTTCATTTGCTTCGCCCCCAGTCATTTCAACTTCACATAATGCGCCGATGGAGAGCGTGGATGTGAATCGTACATTACTAATTGATTGCGCTGATGAACATGACCATTGAATTGGGGATTGGATTTCAAGACCGTTTCCTTCAGATATGAAGGTCGACTGAACGTTCAGAGACAGTGAGGATGCGTTGAGGATGCCTCCGTCTCCGGAGAGGGTTCCTGAAGCACCGAGGTCAACGGATGAAGATGCATCAACAATCAGCGTTGTATCGATGAGTTTCAATTGAGAGTTTGTTGCGAAGTTGAGATTGCCGTTCAGCATGTGGGGGCTCCCATCTGGCTTTGCTCCTAGAACGACTGTGGAAGAGGAAGGAAGATTCCAGTCTCCTTGGGGGACTGTGATGATCTGAACTGATTGACCAGCTTGATTACCAATTAATTCTGCTCGGACACCTGCACCTTGATAGAGGACATCAACCATTGAGCCAGTCGATAAAAGAGGAAGAGAAGCGACCCCGTTTGTATCTCCTATTGAAAGGAAATTATGGGCGTAGGCATTTGCTTGAATTGGTTGGTTGTTGATGTCGGTGAAGGATACATACGTTTCGTAAAGATATCCGTATACTGTTGTTGAAACTGTGCTCGTTGTAGGCCCTCCATAGAGGAATATACCATCTCCCACAGCGTCTGAGGACCCTTGAGCGGTGTTTTGGGGAGTGAATACGCGAGCATTTGCTGATGAATCGCCTTCAAGGAGAAGAGGCGTGTTGTGGAGATTTGCCGACCAAGTCGATGTTTGGAGATGAGATTCGTCTGCTAATCGGACGCCATATTGCTGGGTGGAGGTTGTCAAATCCTCAACCATGAATGTTGATTGGATTCCATAGAGGCCTGCGGTTTTTCCATTGATGAACGTCGCAGTTTCCGCATTAAGGGTGCTGTCTTCGAAAACTGCACCTGTTGAATATCCGTTTGTCGTTAAACTCGTGGATTCGATCGACGTATACCATGCATCAATACCTTGAGATGTTACATCGGAACTGCTGTAGGCTTTTTCAACATTGAATTCATTCCAATCGTGTTGCCCTTCCAAAACATTGACTGCTGGGCCATCTCCTTGGCTCAATTCAGCATTTGTATCTATAATCTTCGTGTCGAGACCTGAAAACGTCATTACTTTCCCTTGGGAGGTGAAGTTCGATTGTTCGAGGGTAAGTAAACCGTCTCCTGAACCTCGTAAAGCGATATTTGTGGAGTCAACATTACTGTTCTTAATTTCCGTTACACCTGGCCCGTCTATGTCAAATCCAATTTCGGTTTGAGAGAGTGTTATGTCATCAAAGATGCAATCAATTGTACAGCGTATGTCAATCGCCGTTCTATCAAGTGCCTGCTGGGTGAAATCTATTTCCGAAACGTAGATGCTTTCTACTGAACCCCATAAGAATCGATCTCCGGTAAGAAGAGCGTCTGAGACTGTCAGATCATCAGTACCTGAACCGTCGATAAGTAGGGTCACAGACTGCCCGAAAATACTGCTTACAGTAGTGGAAGCGCCGGCATCAGATCCTATCCCAACGCTAACATTGTCGAGACCAAGTCCCGTAATGGTGGCATCTCCTGCCACAATATCAAGAGCGAAACCAGTCTGAGTAAAGGTTACATCTGATGCAGTAAGATGATTTGATGAATAAATTCCAGTTGCAGTATTTGTGAATTCGCCGGTTGTAACAGTAAACTGGCCTTCATTGTGAACTGCTTGAATGTCAATAGTGTCCATTGTTACGTTTTCCGCTATCACAGTTCCAGTAGCATGGATATCAAGACCAATGTAACTGTTTGTGATCAGAATTTCTTCATGGATTGTAACGTCTCCATGGACTGCTAAAGCAGATTCAGCTCCACGGATTGTAACGTTGGTTAATACCGCATCAGCTGATGATGAAATGATGATTCCTGGCCACAGTCCTGCTCCGGTTGAACCTTGGCTACTTGGTGTTACACTCGACATGAATTCAACATCCGTAGCGATGAGGGACCCTTCGATTTGAATCCAATAATCCCCAGTATCGATAACTGCTCCTGGCTCAATAGTGAGGGTTGAGGTCGATGAAACTGTTACGTTACCATCGAGAACGTGATTCTCTCCGCCCCATGTTGCATCCGTTGCAATGGTAACATCTGAAGATACGAATGGGGTAAGACTGGTCGCTAAGAGAAGAACAAACAGTGCAACGGCTCGGGAGCGCATAACGCGTGCTAGGGATTGAACCATATCAATGCAAGGCTGCTCGGTCAGGTGCTACCCTCGGATATCTACCGAGTGGGCCTGCCCAGATTTGAACTGGGGTCTGACGGCCCCCAGCCGCCAAGTATAGGCCAAGCTAACCCACAGGCCCCTGATATCTTCACTTGTGTTGTGCACTGAAAGGAACGATTTCTTCGATCAACTCAATGTGTCCAACGTACATACGTCGGCAACAGTAGCGTTCGAAACCTACATGGTCGAGTGCATCGCCTACGCTAGCACCTTCTGCGAGTTTTTCATTGAACGCTTCCCACTTGTGAGCAATTACGGTACCACAGCTGAAACAACGGATTGGAATTATCATCTTTCATCACCTCATCGATAGGACTTTTGCTTCTTTCGGCGAGCACCACGTCCAAGTTGGTGCTTTGCTTCCTTGCGTCGAGGATCGTTGACAAGAAGGCTACGATCAAATCGCAGGTACTCGTCACGAAGTTCTTCGTCGATCCCTTCTGCTCCACCGTTGTAGTGTACCAGGCCACGAGCAATTGCAGTTCGAATTGCATCGGTTTGGCCCATGATTCCTCCACCGTTGGTAGTGAGGTTGATGTCAACCTTGGAAAGGCGATTCATTGCATCTGCAATGACCAGTGGTTCCATTGCCTTACGGCGTGCAAGAGATGGTTGTAGGATTTCGATTGGCTCACTGTTTACGCGAACTCGACCTTTTCCTGCTTTGACGGATGCTCGTGCAACCGCTGTCTTTCTCTTTCCTGAACTTTCTACTGACTTCTTCTTACGTGCCATCATTGTTCACCTCCGGTCCATCGGTGCGCTGGTGCACCAAGACTTGCGCTGATGTCGCCGAGGCGGACATATCTTTCTGGCAAGGATTTGCGAATGTTGCTGTCATCGCCTTCAACATGGCCTTCCGGCATGCCTGAGGCAAGATGATGTGGGCAACCGATTTCTACACGTAGGTTTCGGAGTGCTCTGCGACCGCTGCTCTTTCTTTGGTAAGGTAACATTCCACGAACTGTGCGCTTGAGGATCATGTCTGGCATACGTGGGTAAAAAGGACCCTTGCGAGCATGGTTCAATGCATATTTGTCGTGATAGTTCTGTAGAACAGAAGTTGAACTTCCTGAAACGATTGCTTTCTCGGAATTGATGATGACAACTTTGTCATCACGGTCTGCGCGTGCAGCCTTCAGGAGCATATCTGCTACTGTTGATGCGAGACGTCCTAGGATGAGTCCATCGGCGTCAAAGACGTAGGTAGTTGCTTCATCCAAGGATAATCACCCCGTTTCCGCTTGGGTTTTCGTTCATCAATTCACCGTAGGTGAGAATTCGCCCACCTGCGGCTTCAATCTTGGCTCGTGCGCTTGTGCTGACACTGTAGGCGGCGATGGTGCGGTTCCCTGTGACTTCACCAGATCCAAGCAGTTTCCCAGGTACAAGGATGGTTGCATCCTCTGGAGCGTAACGAGTTACGCGGCTTAGGTTTGGTTGGGCCCAGTTCTTGCGGCTCTTGGAGAGGCGCTGAGCAACATCTCGCCATAGTGCAACACCGGTATCACGAGACTGGGCTTTCAGTTGACCGATTAACTCGATCAAATCTGCGTTTGTCTTTCGTATTGGCTTGCTCATATGACTCCCTCGATGCTTTGAGGCATTCTCGCGACCTACCTGCTGGTTATGAAGCCACCGACGCGAAAGGAAGCCTCAATCGTAGAGAATCTCGCCTTTTGCATCCAAGAGTTCGACGGTTAAGCCTGCAGCACGGCCCTGGATGATGATTTCATCATGAAGCGTATCAGAGAAGTCATCAAGAGCGCCGAGAGCTGTAATTCCCGCCACGTCAGTTAACTGATCGATGAGGTGGTTGAGGACGCAGGATACGCCGTAGGCTTGGCCTGCACGGAATGCGTGATCGACTCCGCCGACTTCTGGATCTTCAGCTTTCATTCGAAGCATAACTTGTTGCGAGTATGCTACGAGCGCCCCGTACAAGGCTTCGATGACTTGCGCCGCTTCTAAATCTCCGAGGAGCATCTGTGTTTGAGCAAGTGCTGAACGTACTGCATCACCGTATATCTTGTGTGCTTCAATCGTGTTCTGTGTTTCTGCAGCCATAGCGCTGTCGATGAGTATCTTCCAGTCTTCCATGATAACTTGAGAGCGCATCCAACCCTTGAAGGTTGGCTAAGCCAATCCTTGTAGAGATTCGTTCACGCTTCAAATCTTGAAGTCGGTCGATTCGCCTTCAACGATTCCTGCTTGACGAGTTGTACCGTCTGCAGCAACAAATTCACCAGCCTTAGTTTGCTTATCGTACAATCCAGTGTCTTCGTATCGCTTCACCAACGACTCTTCACCTAGAGCGGCTGTAATCGAACTGGTAATGGCTCCAAGTGTTGAAATTGCTTGGTCACGTTGCATGACTCCGATGTTGTGATCGGAGTAACGCGCCTCTTCGAAGATGGTTAGGAAACCATCGAGCTGTTGTGGAGGAACCATGTTGAACGCTGCACGAACTGCTGCTTCAAATTCACGAGTTGTTTCGTATACCTTCTTCATGAAGCCGTACTTACGGAAGTGCTTGACAAGATTCTTGTAACAATCAAAGATGATCTTGATGTATTCATTACTTGCTTCAAGTTGCATCATCGTATCTGTGAGGATACCGCGTAGAGACTGAACTTGTCTGCGGCTCATTGCTCGGCGATAGTAAAGCGCACTCGCAACAAGCAGAGCCATGAGGACAATTCCATACGCCATCAAATTCTCTGGAGAGAAGAAGCCTGCTTTTTCCTCGTCGACTCTTTCTTTGTAATCTACAGCGAAAGTGATGTTGTTCTGAGATGCTTGGAAATTGGTGCTTCCTGCATAAACTGCAATAACTTGCCATTCACCAGTACACTCGACTCCGTCGCATGTGCGTCCATCGAAATTCCATTCGAATCGAGCAATTCCTTGTTCGTTTGTGATCGAATTATTAACTCCGCCTGGCATTGTTTGCCATGCACCAGTTTCATCTCGATATTGACGGATGAATTGAATCTCCTCCGCCTCAATCGCAACGTCTATTCGATCGCGTAATAGTGCTACTTCACCAATAATAGGCGTATTCTCTGGAACACCTGCTTCGCCACCCCTGTACCATGTAGTTTCAACTTGCATATCGACACGGGATCGTACCAATACGTCGAGTTCTGCGAATGACCCATTGAGAACATTCTCAATGTCTCTGTCACAACCACCAGGAATGTTGAAGTCTGGCTCAAAGGCAACTCTAAGAGTTCTGAATCCTTCTTTCTTACCACCTGTTAATTCGACACCGCGCAGTGTTGGGTTTTGGAGAGGGTCTCCACTAAACCACTCTGCAGTACCATCAATGTCGCTTGTGCGAATTGTTGCAATTGGTCGAATGTTTTCTTCAGGATCAAGATAGATGTTGAGACACTTACCGCCAACTGAGCGCCCGTTACTCTGGCTGAGTAGGGCGTCAACGTGGAAGGATTCCTTCAAGTAAAGAACAGGGTAAGGTATTCCATCGACTGTGAATGTGTCGACGCTTGACTTAAACGGCCCTACTTCGTTGATGTCGAGTGTTGAATTTGAAAACACATCGAATTCAGTTTGGACTGTCTTGTTGTCATAACGGAATGCATCATTATTATCATACGAAGAGTACGAGACTGTAACCTTCGTCTTACCAGCAGTTGCATCAGAAAGCGGACAAGCGATAGAATAGAAGCCATCGCTGTCAGTAACGCCAGCATTACAATTCACTGGGCCGCTTTGACCATTCACCATCTCATAACTTACACGAATTGTACGGTCGGTTAGATTGGTTCCAAGTTCATCCTTCAGCTGTCCTGTAACAACCATTGGCTTTGGAACAACGAGACCTGTAACAGCATCAATTTCGCTCGTGTAAACAATCTGGTCATCAACTGACAAGAGGGTTCTTCCAATGAGAGAGAATCCGTTTGCGTTGTAGGTCATGATGGTTCTGAAATGGTTGTTCCCTGGTACATTTGCACAAGGATCCCATTGCCCTTGGAGTCCAAGGTAACTAGCATCAAGACCTGCACAGCCTTCGTTTGGTAGTGACTCTTCGAATCGAAGAATAACATTGACTGGTCCGAATCCGTCCGGTAGGAAAGATTCCGGATCCTCTCTGAGGTTCGTCGGGTTCAATGGACTGACGTCCGCCTTCAAACAACCAATGCTTTCCAGACGTTCTAGAACACCGTCTTGGTTGAGATCACGGTCGGCGAATCCATCACCATTTCCGTCATAATAACACAAATGGGCGCTGTCAGGCTGGGTTTCTGGTAAAGAGATAACACCCGCAGATGGTGCAAGTGTTGCAATGACTTGACGGTGTTGGACGTTGTCAAAGTCAGTACCTTCGAAGATAACATCCACGAGGCCGCCGTTTGGCGCTGTTATACCATCGAGATCACGGCCTCCTGAATCGTATTCAAACGTCTTGTTATCGTCCTTCACCTGAGCGGTAAAGTCCCAAAGATCTCCAGATTGCCGTCTATTGCCGTCAGTAGAAATCACTGAAACAAAGGTTCGAGAAACAACCCAAACCTGTTGGACAGCATTGCTCGGCTTGAGCAGTGATGTGCCTTCATAATCGAACGTCAGCGTGAATGAGCCTAAGTCGTCATCTGCAGTGATGTTGAATGGCATTTCAAAGAAGCCGTTTGTGTCAGTATAACTGGTTTCAGTTCGACCATCGAACGACCAAGTATAGTTGACTGGTGCCTCGCGGACTGGTTGTAATGAATTGTCGATCAATCGAGCTTGGATTGACGTGTTTGTGTTACGATACAAACGTGGAATTGATGTTAATTCGAAGTCGGTTGTACCGATGACTGTTACGTTAATGTAAGCACCAGTGGTTGCAAGCGTTGATGAATTTCCTGTAAAGTAATACGCTGAATTGGTAAAGTCAACACGCATTCCGTAAGTTCCAGAAGCGAATTGGCTTTCCCAAGTGAAATTGTAATCGTAAATTGCTTCAGTTCCACCTTTTGTCTGACATTCTGTTTCGTCACCTTGCACGGTCATGAGAATATCATTTCCAAGTGCATCACGGCATTTCGGTGTTTGAGTAAATTGTGTTTCTCCACCACTACTGAAGATACCGTTACGGTCTCTGTCAAGTTGAACTGCGATCGGATCAATAGTCCATGGAATTTCAGTTCTGTTTGAAACATCGCCTGAGAGTCCAAGAGATGTACCTGTATCCATTTCTGGAACGATTTCACAGCGTACTGGGCTATCTGGGTCGCTAGGATCAACTTGTCCACATGGGGGGAGATTTGCATCTCCACCATTGACAAGTGTGATGAACCAATGTGTGGCGTTAACATCAACGAAATCAATGATGTTGATTGCTTGACCAGTTAGAGAAGCATCATTGCCGTCCCAGAGTGTGCTGTAAGCCTTGTATGCAGACACTTCATTGTAATCAATTCCAGCTGCAGTGAGCGCAGGGCCGTGATACATGTATCTCCAGTTACCGAATGTTCCGTCACCATTGTTGATGGTTGCATCGAAGAATGAAATTGGTTGTGTTCCTTCCAACGTCATTGTACCTGCGATGTTCATTCTGTGCATGACACGCATTGAACGAGGTTCGTCCTCATCTCCATGTAAAAACGGGAACGGATATTCTGTGGCAAGATCGGGTTGAACCCGTCCAACATAACTGTAGTCGCCTGCTGGCAAACTCGTGTTAACGCGTTCATACTGGGCTGACAAGCCACTTGAATCCTGAACAATATCATGAACCTTTGTGTTATTGTTCCAAATAATTTCTTCAAGACCGCCAGGTGCTACGCCTGCTCCGTTGTCCATCGTCGAGTTGAATTGTACTTGTTTCCAGACACCAGTTGCTCCTCCAAGCTGCTCGAATGAAACCGAGGTCAATCCGTTAGAGTTGGCACGATAGCCAAGTCCGTCAAAGTTGGTAAAGTTGGTTGGCTCTGTGAGATTGCCAAATAATCCACCAAAGAAAGAGAATGTTACTGGAGCATATGGAATCGGGTTTGAGTAAATCCCACGCTGATAGTCAGCAGTGTAGTAGGAATAAAATTCCAACCACAACTGTTGTTCATCGCTTCTGAAGAATTCCCAATTGTTACTGCTTGGATCAATGGTCATATTCGCCTCGACACCGACCAAGTAGTCAGCAGATGTGGCGCCATTGAAAGCAAACATCTCAGTTACGACAGCATAGACCTTGTACGTCGTGCTATCACCTACAACAATATCCTCAGGATAGAGGAACTGGCCTACTGAGAAGCGTCCATCTTGGCCTGTGAGAATGTTTGTTGTTTCGATTGCCGTCGTTCCGTTTGCAGCCCATTCAATATGAACTTGAACTGGCATATTGCTCGCATTTTCTTGAGCAAGTGTAATTGGATTGACCCACGTAACAACACCGCTGAAGATTGCCGGGCTCTGAGCATCCATCCATAGATTGCCTGGCATGTCTAAAGTAATGAATGTGGGCGCCTTGTCGTCTTCATCAAGCGTACAGTCATTGTCGGAGTCCCAGTCTGAAGAAAGAGCTCCCGCATAACATGGATCTGATGAGAATCCTTCTTCCAAGTGATCCCAATCAGCGTCTGATCTCGTATCATTATCATCGTCTTCGTCAATTACGTCCGGTCCAGTGAATGGGTCAGTTGGATTCGCAAGAGCTTCTCCGCTGCCAAAGTCATCGTGGTCCCATGGGTTGGTAGAATTTCGCTGGAATCGTTCCGGCCATAGCATGACTTCGTCTTCGTCATGCATTCCGTCCTGATCATCGTCGACATCGATATCATCTCTGTCTCCATCGTTGTCGTGGTCGAATGCTTGAGTTAAGGATACTAGTAATTCCACAGAGTTCGTAATTCCGTCGCCATCCCAATCATCATCAGCCCAATTCACAATTCCGTCGTTATCATGGTCCCATGTTGATTGTTCTTCGCCCCAGAAACATCCTGCGATGAGTTCTTGATCAGCATCGAGAATCCCGTTGTTATCGTCATCAACATCTTCTCCATCTGGTACACCGTCGTTGTCGTTGTCAACGTCGTATACCTTCGGTTGGATGAGTCCGAGAGTCATGTCCCCACGATCCCATACAGCTTGGTAGAATCCATCGTCGTCTGCGTCTGCATCGTTTCCGTCATCGTCATTATCGACACAATTCGTACCTGAGAAGAAGTTGCCATTCTCTTGACCGGTGTCATCATCAAGATCGTCGTTTGAATCTATTTCGAAATAATCCCATAGACCATCGTTGTCGTCATCGACGTCAAACCAATCGAAAACAGAGTCATAATCATCGTCAAGATCGATAGTATTGTTGTAGAAGTCTCCGTCTATATCTCCATCTACATCGTTTTGAAGTAAATCAGCCCCAAGTTCATCTGGGAAGTCGGCTTCTGGACCGTTATCTGAGTTCCATTGCCAAATACCTGTGAAAAGACCCATCCATGTAACGAACGAATCACGGTTGTTTTGCATTTGAAGATACGTTATTGCAGAATCTGTATTGCCGTCTCCACCGAAGTCGTAATGCCAGCAGCCACCTTGTGCTCCTGGAGTACAAGACCAGTTGCCAGAGGCTCCACCAGGGGTTGCTCCTTGGTCGACGACTGCGTCAGGCCGTGTTGAGTATGGAAGTCCAAATTGAGCGTTTACGCCATTAAGTGGCATTTGGTAAGCAATAGCATATGCATATCCACAAACAAATCCTTGGCCAAGGTTTCCTACAGTTATGCCACATGTCGTCATATTGAATGAACCGCCCATCTTCACGTCATTCACATCTTGAATTCCATCGTTTCCTTCATCTTGGTCCCACCAGTCCGGTAGTCCATCGCCGTCTTGATCGATGTCAAGACCGTTAACAAGAGAGTCTCCATCACTGTCGATATCCCATTCATTTCCACCATTGTAGGAGGACCAACGGGCGAAAAGGAACCAGTAGAATTCAGGGATGGTTCCTGGCGTTACTGGGTTTGTTGTTCCGTCATATCCATTGTAATCGAGCATCATCACAGAGAACGGGTTGTGCAAGAATACCATAGCCCAATATGCGTCTGCATTTGTAGCATAATCTTGGTTATCTGCTCCACCAGTGAGGGCCCCTCCGTCACCAACAGGGTATGCTGGTTGCTGGAAAGCATCGCTGAGATCTGCATCAACCAAACCACAGTTTCCATCATCGGGGTCAAACAGATCTGAAAGACCATCGTTATCATCATCCCAGTCGATGTCGTTTTCTAGGCCATCTCCATCAATGTCTGAATCAACGGAGTTTGGGCCGTCATCACGATACAATGCACCGTTGATAGCGTGAAGATCTCCATCGTTGTCAAGGTCGCAATCCCAATCGATATCGAGCATGTCGATAATTCCGTCATTGTCATCATCAACATCTTCCCAGTTGAGTACGCCATCGCCGTCCCAGTCATTGAATTGGGAGAAAGATGCACGGCGTGTTTGGCATCGTGGATCTGGATTTGTGGGGTTAGGATTCGCTGCTGTCGGGCAGTTCCAAGCAAGAACGTCGGATGCCTTGTCAAGAGGGAAACTGTCATTCTCGTTATCGATGTTGTCGTCGTCAGTATCATACTCAAAGTTTGTAGCATCTCCACTTACCAGAACGTTTCCGAGGTTATCAGGAGAGGTTGTACCGCCCAGTTCTGGGTCAAGCCAATCATAGATTGCATTGTAGTTTTGGTCGAATGGGCGAAGTCGGTCGTCGTCAAGGTCTTGATCATAATCGAGTTCGCAATCCACTCCAGCCTTACCGTCTGTGTTTCCACCAGGTGTTTCGTAAGGAGATCGGTCGGTCCAAGTGTAGTCACTTAGGCCATCATTGTTGAAATCGATGTTTATGCAGACATCAGGGATTCCATCGTTATCGTCGTCGGGGTCAAACATGTCGAGAATAAGATCGTTATCGTCATCCGTATCCGCTGAATCGGGAGTTCCGTCGTTGTCGTTGTCAGGATCGATGAAGTTTGGAATGCCATCTCCATCAAGATCTCCGTCGATGATATCTGTGAATGAAGGTGTACCTGCTGCACCGTCACCAGTTGTTCCTCCAGCATAGTCAAACTCGTCGTTTGCATCGACTCTTGCAGCTTCCCATGTAACGTAGTTCACGCCACCAGAATAGTCTCTGTAATCAATAAAGTCCCATATTGTTGGGGCTGCGAATAGGTTGCCGGCTTGAGTATGAGATGTTGTGACGGTTGCATCGTATGGGTTTGAATCCTCAACGTCGACTACGCCGTCGTCATCATCGTCTTCGTCAAAGTAATCTCTTACACCATCGTTATCAAAGTCACATGGCCATGTGAATTGGTCAATGCGTCCATCGTTATCGTCGTCTTCGTCGAACCGGCCCGCTCCTGAACCATCTGTGTCTTCATCTGTTACACCATCGTTATCATGGTCAAATGGACTTTGATCCGCCAGGTAAAAGGCGCCAACTTGAGTCCCAGTCCATGGGTGGATTGTATCAGCAGGGAGGTAACGGTGGGTGCTGACATTGAGGGGATCGAGCCCTTGAGCTTCGAGTGCCGCTATGTCAAGAGGTCCTTCGAGGATTCCATCGTTGTCGTCATCCCAATCATCGGCATCGGAGATGCCATCGTTGTCGTGATCGAATGGATCTGTTCCGTAACAACCATCGAAACGCTCCAGCAGGTCGTAAATACCATCGTTGTCATCGTCGAGATCGTACAAGTCGCTGATACCATCGTTATCGTGGTCATCACGGTTTGATTCTTCGACGAGGAAATTGTTTGATGCCATAATTGCTTCAATGGCAGCAGTGTCGTGGATTACTCCGGATGCGACTCCGGTATCAGCCCACAGAATGTCACTAAGAGAGGGGTGGACATCATCGTTATTGAACGTCGTAACGCCGTCATAACTGCCTTGGCCTGCTTGATTCATTGACTGCATAGCAGGACTGCTTTCCATAGGAGTATATTCAACATCAACTGTTGTTGCAGGCTCATCCCACTCTGTTGGAATCATCATTGCGAGTGTTGTACTCATAACCATGAGCATGACTAAAATCACTGATGTGAGTATGTTTGATTCTGAGTTCTTTTTGTATCGGATTTTCAGCATGTGAGCCCCTCTTAACAAGTTGCTGACCAGAGAACTGTATATCAAAACAATGGGTGGTTGGGAGTCGAAAGTATCACCCAGAATAAAAGGATATCAAAAAGAAAGGAGCCTCAGGGGAGCTGACTCCCCTGAGACCCGGCCGTCCAATACAAGTTGCATTGGAGTTACGACATAAATTCGTTCAACGTATTCAAGATTCGAGGGAATCGAGGATTCCATCGCCATCGTCGTCGTCATCGATGTGGTCATCGATAGCGTCGTTGTCGTGGTCAAATTGACCTGTGAGATCGTTGCCATCGTTGATTTCAAACCAGTCTGAAAGACCGTCGTTATCGTCATCGGTGTCACTGAGATCCCAGATTCCGTCGTTGTCGTGATCATAGCGGTAGTTACCGAAGTCGCCGTCTGCTTCATCGACATCAAGAATGTTGTCGTTGTCGTCATCGTCGTCTACTCCATCGTCCATGCCATCGTTGTCGTGGTCACGGGATAGATCGGTACCGTCTTCAGCAACGTCGTTTCTGTTGTCGATTCCGTCGTTGTCGATGTCGAGGTCAACAGCGTCGCTGATTCCATCGTTGTCGTGATCGTAAATGTTCGTATTAGGATCATTGTCGTTCACTTCTTCATCGTCATCGATTCCATCGCCATCGTCGTCGCTGTCTTCAGCGTCGTCAATTCCGTCGTTGTCGTGATCTTGCGGGTTGTCGTCGAGGTCGTCAACCAATCCGTCGTTGTCGTCATCGTTGTCGAGGTCATCAGGGATGCCGTCTCCATCGTTGTCGTTTTCGCCGTTTTGGTCTTGGTTGTCAAGTTGCTGGCCTTGCTGTTGATCGGTTTGCTGGCCTTGTTGACCTTGCTGACCGTTCTGAGTTTGTCCTTGCTGCTGTTGGTTCTGACCGTTTTGGTTCTGACCGTTTTGGTCTTGACTGTCTTGTTGACCTTGTTGGCCTCCTTGGTCTCCACCTTGTTGCTGCTGTCCTTGCCCATTGTCTTGCTGTTGACCTTGCTGTCCTTGCTGTCCTTGCTGTCCTTGCTGACCTTGCTGTCCTTGCTGACCTTGCTGTCCTTGCTGGCCTTGTTGACCTTGCTGTCCTTGCTGTCCTTGCTGACCTTGCTGACCTTGCTGACCTTGTTGTTGTCCCTGACCTTGACCTTGTCCTTGACCTTGACCTTGTCCTTGACCCTGTCCTTGACCTTGTCCTTGACCTTGTCCTTG
>JADHSC010000012.1 GCA_016777125.1 Candidatus Poseidoniaceae archaeon | reverse complement strand
TCAACGATGTTCATTCAGATGAACAACCGAAACCTCGAGTCGTTCGTGCGTTGGATGAACTTCAACCATAAGAACCGGAACTGAAAGAATATCTGCAAGATCTTCTGCAACACTCACTGGCATCTCAATGCGTTGCGTTTGAGCATCATAACGAAGCCATGCAGAATCAATGGCAAGTGTTTCTCGTAACTCTTCTACGTCATCACGAGCATCCTCAGGTTCGGTTGGAATCGCTCCAAACAGAATCGTATCATCTTCTGACAATTGTTCATAGGGTCGGAGTGTAGCCTCGCCTCGACGACGGAAACGTGCCCTTAGTTGCCCAGCATCCTTGTATGAAGCTGTACAGAATTTGAGATGATACGGTTTGTCTTTTGAAGCCTCTTTCAAGCGAAGGCCAAGTTCGAGTGAACCTTCTGCAGCAGCAGATAACCCACTGGAGAGATTGAATCCACGCACATCCATGTTTTCTTGATTTCCAATGGTAATTTCAAGTTCATTGAGATTGATAAATTGAATCGGGAGTTCTGCAAGTTGATCGAGAAGTAGGAACAAAGACTCTTCTTTGTCTGGTTCACAAGGCAACTCAATTCCAACGTTAATGCCTGCTTCATGTGAGGAACGAATGACGTCCTCATATTGACGAGTCGTTCCATCAAGTAGGTGGAAACGGAGTTCATCCAAACCAGCCTCTGCAAGTTTTCCAACCCATTCTTCCTTGAATGGGATTGATGTGTAAAGATGAATGTGATGTTCAGGCCCAAAGGCGTTCTTGAGTTGAGAAACAGCCTCCACTGAACGTTCAGGATCAAGCATTGGATCGCCTCCAGTGATGCCAGTACCAGTTGCTTTCATGGCATTTGCTTCTTCGATTACTTCGTCCCAAGTGCTGCAACGACGTTCGTTGGCAAACATGTCAGGAGACTCTCTACGATTCTCAGAAAGTGGACAATAGTCGCAACCCCAATGGCATTTACCAGTTACAAACAGAACGAGTTTACGGCCCTGTTGGCATTGTATACAGCCTTCAGCCTCACCTTCTTCAGCAGGTAAAACCTCTGAAATCATTGGAAGATGAACGACCATGTGTAATCCCTCTAGCCCCTTGTTGTTCAATTCGTCGGTACTTGATTCACTATTTGTTGCAGAAGCCAAGTATGGAAGCGTCGGTCACCTGTCAGTTCTGGATGAAACGTCACAGCACATTTAGAGCCGTCAATGACACCGACAATTTCATCTCCAAAGCGAGCGATGACATTGCAATTTACTGATTCCGAATCAAAACGAGGGGCACGGATAAACACACCTGGGAAAGATGTGGCTTCTCCATCATTTAGGATGGGAGCAACGGCCAACGGTGTATGCCCAAATTCATCCGCTGTTCGAGTCACCCTTACATTTGAGGATTCGTGAAGAGGTAAGTCAACCTCTACTGAGGCTTCGAAAGATTGGCGTTGACGACCCCAAGCATTTCGAGAAATACCCGCTTGAATAAACGGTGAACGCCCTCCATCGGGCATGGCCAATAAGATCGCTCCCGCACAGGTTCCTAGGACAGGCCTGCTCACATGATCCTCCATCCATGAGTAGATTCCATCGAGAAGTCCTTCAGAGGTTGATGCTTTCCTCATAGCAGTTGATTCACCACCGGGAAGAACAAGTGCATCGATTGTATCATCAACATCGTTTGCTGAACGGAGATAGACGATTTCGACATCAAGTTTCAAGTCCGTTGCTGAAGCAAGGAGAGCCTCTTCATGCTCATGTCGGGCACCCTGCAACATAGCAAGACCAATCCGCAACATGAAACGCCCTAGAACTCCTCTTCTTTAGGACATAGCATCCTCGCAAATTCCATCTTCTTGGTAAAATCATAGATGTTGTTCAAAAACCGACCGCGTCTGGATTCAATCATGACCCACGAAGGAGACTGTTTTCTTGTCCCCGGCCCAGTGCGTATGAGCGATGCCTGTTTGCAGGCGATGGCTACTCCAGTGATGACTGCAAGAGGCCCAGAATTTAGGGATGTTATGGCGGATCTGAATGCAGGATTACGTACCGCTTTCAATCTTACACCATCAGAGAGAACTCGTGGAACCCAATCTTGGGCTGGAGAAGATGGATACAAAGTCGTGGCTGTATCTGGAAGTGGAACTGCAGCGATGGAGATGGTGATTGCGAATCGATTCCGTCCAAACGACCGAGTCCTTGTTCCAACCAATGGAAAATTTGGGGAACGTGTCGCTCAGATATGTAAGCAATATTGCCAAGTGAAACATATTGCTTATGATTGGGGACGGAGTTTTGATTTCGTGGAATTAGAAGAACAACTCGGCCGTGGAACGTACGAAGCAGTTCTTATTTGCCATAATGAAACAAGTACAGGAATTACTCAAGATGCTGCATCTTTAGCTCAGATGTGTAAAGAGTACAATGTAGCATTCATCCTTGACGGAATCACCTCTGTCGGAGGCGCACCGGTACATCCTGCTGAGTGGGAAGCTGAAGCAGTGGTAATGGGGGCCCAGAAATGCACTGCTGGACCGAGTGGCATTGCTGCGATTGCGATCAATGAACATTTTATCGAACGATTGGAAACCATTCGTAAGCAAGGTGATTCAAATCCCGTCTACTATCTTGACCTTATCTCAGCACTCAAGAAAGGGGATGATGACCAAACACCATGGACGCCTGCTATTAATTTAGCAATGGGTTGGGCTGCAGCTCTTCGTGAATTAGAAGAAGAAGGCCTCGAGAACCGCTGGAAGCGATGCCAAACACTTGCAAACGGAGTACGAAACCTGTTCACCGACCTTGGCTTCTTGCTTCTCGCAGATGGGGGACAGCAAAGTGATACGGTTACAGCCATCATGTATCCTGAAGGAATTGATGATTCATGGCGAAGTATGCTCAAAGAAAAGTATGACACGCAAGTGATCGGTGCACAAGACCACTTGAAAGGTAAGATGTTCAGAGTTGGAAGTATGGGCACAACCACTGTCGAGGAGATGGTTGAAGGCTGTAAGCGAATGATTGCTTGTTTCAATGAAATGGGACTATCGCTTCCAAACGTTGATGTTGCACCGTACTTTGCCTAAAACATGGCGAAAGGAATTGTTCTCGGACGGTTCCAACCATTCCATAATGGCCATGAACATCTTGTTCTTGAAGCCCTTGAGCAATTTATAGATGTGACAATTGCGATAGGATCATCTCAAGAAGAATGGACAACAAACAACCCGTTTTCTTTTCAAGAACGGAAATCAATGATTGAGGCATGGGTGATTGAAAAGGATTTGAAGGAACGTATTACCATAGTTGGTATTGAAGATATCAACGACCCACCGAACTGGGTTGAGCATGCATCAAAGTCGCATGGAATTGGAACGTTAGTTACCTCTGATACGACTACGAAGGACCTCTATGAAGCAGCAGATGGTTCAGTTCATTGGATTGAATTGCATCAACGCGAGCAATTTGAAGGGTGGAGAGTCCGTCAGTCTTGCATGATGCTTTCCACTGTTTACGATGATGATGCTACACGGTCTGTGCTCACACCAAGCGTACCAAGTGCAATCATTGAATGGTTGATTACGAACGATGCACTTTACCGCTTTTTACAATTAAATGCAGGCCCGCATGCAGGCTGATCACTCTGTTGCTACAACAACTCGAGCAGCGCTTAATACACGCTCTTTGTACATGTAACCAGGTTCCAGAACGTCAATGACAAGGCCTGCTGGGAATTGTTCAGAGGCGGGTAAAGTCGTGATCGCTTCCATTTTGGAAGGGTCAAATGCTAAGCCTTTCGCTTCAATAGCCTTGATTCCATCAGATTCTAACTCTCTCCACAACTTGTTTCGAAGAAGACGCAATCCTTGAGCAACAGGAGATTCATCACCTTCTTCCACTTGTTGGAGTGCTCGATCTACATCGTTAAGGATCGGAATCATTCGACGTGCAAGACCCATTCCACCATATTGAATAAGTGACGACTTTTCTGCCATAAGGCGCTTACGTACATTTTGAATTTCAGCTTCCTTGTACGCAATTTCTTTCTCTGCTTTTTCAGCACGCTGCGTTGCTTCTTCCAAAGGATCGAGAGGTTCAACGTGTTCAGACAAATCAATCTGTTCAGAGACATCCTCGAATTCAGGTGTTTCGTCATCATGATGTTCAGGAATGTCTTCCTGCGGTATCTCTTCATCGTTCGACATAAATCATCCCAAACAGAAGTGGTCTTTCAACCCGACGCTGTTGTATCGTCAGGAAGACCGTGAACCAGAACTTTGGAAATATTCCATTGCCCAGTCCCCCACTTTCGTGCTTCAAGATGGTCCCTGCCAATTATTGCAGCAATATCTGATTCTGAATTCCAACGATTCATCGTGTAGACAAGGCTCTTTGCAGCCCGATCATGGGCTTCATACGTTGGAACAATTCGAGCATCTTCTGTTTCATCAAGAGTTTCTCCCAATGCTTTTCTTCGCTCCATCCAGTCCATACAGACCTTCTCGGCATATTCGGATTCAGGAAGGCCTGCCAATTCGTTTCGGACGTTGTCCCACGTTTTGCCTCCGTAGAGAATATCCTCTCCATCAATAATTGTGTTTAATGCAACATCAAGATACAGGTAGGCTCTACCTTCCCAAACTTCCCATGCACCTGGACTTGCCCATTTCATCGCCAAAAGGAGGCCTTTTTCACCATCTGTAGATTCATCGAGCAGTTGAAGGAAGGACTTGTCCTCATCTTTAGCCCAAGGTTGAGCATCCATCCAATCGAGTAATTCTGCTTCAGCATCAATATCAAAAAGAATCTTCAAACGGGAATCTTGTACAGGCCGAGTGTTCCGTAGCGTCCGCTTTTCAAGACCTTCATAAAGCATGTTCCATGCTAAATCCAATGTCAATTTAAGACGAGATACATCGACTAAGAGAACGATGATTTCAAGCCCCATGGTTCAAACCAAACAGAACTCTTCTTTGAGGCATTCGGCTTCTCCACAGGCATCAACTTTTCAATAAATTGAGGCTCATGAGCAAGAGCATTGAAGAACAGCGGTCTTGCCATTGCGAATGAGGCGTTACGATGGCGACGATTAAGGAGCAAATCGATTTGATTCGCGCCGAGATCGATAAGACCCAAAAAAACAAGGCGACAAATGCCCACATTGGGAAATTGAAAGCCAAAATCGCTCAGTTGAAACTCAAGGAAGAAAAGGCCACTGCTCACTCGAAAGCCAGTGGCGGTGGAAAGGGATTCGAAGTTCGAAAATCGGGAGATGCAACTGTATCACTTGTCGGATTTCCATCTGTTGGTAAATCCACACTCATCTCCAAAGTTACCGACGCTCACTCAGAAGCAGGTGGCTATGAGTTTACGACTCTAACCTGTATCCCTGGAGTCATGGAACATAGGGGCGCTAAAATTCAGATTCTGGATTTGCCAGGATTGATCAAAGGAGCTGCTGAAGGAAAGGGAAGAGGAAAAGAAATTCTCAACGTTATTCGGTCATCTGATATGGTTCTCTACATTGTTGACCCATTCCAAGACGGGCACTTCAAAGTGTTGCATCGAGAATTACATAACTCCGGATTGAGACTCAATGAACGTCGACCACCAGTGTTCATCAAGCGTGTTGAAAAAGGCGGTATTGATGTTCGTACAACTGTGGAACAGACTCACTTAACACAAGAAGAAATGGGAGATATTATTCGCTCATTCGGATTCACATCCGCCATTGTAACATTGCGACAAGACACGACTGCTGAACAGATTGTTGATTGTTTAGCAGGTAACATCATTTACGAAAAAGCAGTCATCGCTATCAATAAAATTGACATTGCTACACCTGAAGATATTGCTCGATCAAAAATTGGTTTACCCCAAGATTGGCCAATTATGGAGATCTCTGCATTCAAGGATATTGGACTTGATGAATTGAAGGATTTCATTTATGATAATCTTGGATTCATGCGAGTGTATCTCAAACCACAGGGACAAGAAGCCGATATGGAAGAACCTCTGATCGTGAAGGATGATTCGACAGTCAGAACAATTTGTAGCAAACTGCACCGTGACTTTGTACGAAAGTTTAGATTCGCTCGAATAAAAGGTCCATCTGCAAAATTTGATTGGCAGCGTGTTGGCTTAGACCATCTTTTACAGGATGGTGACATCTTGACAATCGTGGTGAAGCGATGAAGGAGTTATGGTCGTATCATCGTGACGTGCTAGCAATTGGACTCGGATGTTTTTTCACCTATGTTGGAATTCTCCATTTCATTGATCCTGAATGGTTTACAGCCATTGTACCTGAGATCCTACCCGGTTCTGATGTGTTCTGGGTCATCATCAGTGGAATTCCAGAAGTCCTCTGCGGAATCGGGTTAATCGTTCCAAAAACACGTATTCTTGCTGCACGAGCAACGGTTGTACTCCTGGTCATCTTATACTGGGCTAATCTGAACATGTGGATTTATGATATCGAATTAGATGGAAATTCATTCCCTCTATGGGCACACATTCTAAGAGGCCTAGCCCAAGTGGTAATGGTGCTTATTGCCGCTTATTTGGGTAAATGGATTCTTAATCCAAGTACGGAAGATGAATAATCACGTCCATTCATCATCACCGGACTCTCCTTTTCTTACTCGTATGAAGGCAATGAGAATAAGAAGAACGGCAACAAGACCGCCAATTTGCATAATTGCTGATGAACTCAAAGACGATTTATCCTCATCAACAGAATCATCAGTATCAACAACAGGATCTACTGGGTCGATGCCAGTTGATGAAACATCAACTGTGAATGAAAGAGTTGTGGAGTTCATGTTACCAGAGGCATCTGAACTCTTGACTAGGAGTGTCCAATCTCCATTTGAAAGAGGTTCTGAGACATATTCATGGTTCTTCTTGGTTGCGAATTGATTAGAAAATACAAGAGTATCATCCAAGAAGATCTCTTCAGTCGAACTTTCGGATGTATACCAACTGATTCGAGCTTTTCCATCATCGAGTACCTCGACTTCCAAATTGAGTAATTCCGGAGGTGTCAGGTCAACGATGTTACTTGTCGTGAATGACACCAGAACATCAGCCGTATCATTAGCCCGAATATAGGCCCAATACGATGTATTGACTTCAAGCCCAGTTAACGTAATGGCATGATCAGTTCCAAGTTCTGTCCATTGATTTTGCAACATAGAATCTGTAGGCTCATTTTCAGAAGTTGTGTATTGAATTGATGTTGCATCAGCAACTGTTGTTGACCAAGTAAGTACTGCTGAATTTGAAGTCACTGTATCAACTGATGCTCCAAAAATCTGTTGAGGAACCTCTGGCATCTCAAATCCAGTCAATTGTGCGTATACATGTCCATCTACATCATAGGAAGAGAGCATGGTTTCTTGCCCGTCACCATCAAGAACAATATCGATGACGTTTGGATCATAATCGATTCCATCATCGAGAGCTGGATTTGAACCACCACCAAGAGTCCATGTGCTTGCAGTTGCATCAACATCCCTCCACTTCCCTGTTCCAAATCCATCTTGGCTGCCAATCACAACGATGTAGCGATAGTTCGGAATGTCATCTCCAATGACATCTTTGCTGACTGTGAAAGTGATTGTTTTCGTAGCGGCATCCCCCGAAACATCAACACCACGGGAGGAAGTGCTTCCGGTCAAGGATTGAACAGCCATGACAGCACCTGGTTCACCAGTTCCGCTCACAGCAACTTCCCAAGCCCAATCTGGGTGAATCTCAGCGTTAGCTCCATCGAGCATGTCGGTTGAACCATAGGAAGTATTTCCTTGATCGACATAAATTTGAACAATTTGATGACTAAATCCATTTGAAAGACCCCATATATCGGTCATTTCACCCATCTCAAGTATAAATTGCGCATTCCATGCACTTTGTCGAATCGTTAATTTTTGAGCGTCCCAAAGACCTCCATTATTCGGAGTTACAAAATCGCTTGAAAGCGGATATGTGTAGTCACCATCTCCTGTCTCATCCCCTATTGTATCATTTAAGACCAACAAAGTGACCCATTCCTCAAGATCAGGAAGCACGAGTTCAGCAGGTGCGGGTGGAGCAATTTCCATATCGATACCATCTCCATAGGCGAGTGATTCAGCCCATGCTGAAACAACCTTGACCCGTGTAGAATAACGAGGAGATAGGCCAATTTCAGACCAAGGAATCATGAATTCGTAGACGTCATCAACTGCACAGTCGCCCAGGGAGGAACTTCCACTGAGAACCCATTGTTCTTGCTCGCCAGTTTTCCCTTTAGCAGTGAAAAGGTTCCACTTTGCACGACCATCGTCTCGTAGCGTATCAAAATCAAAGGCAACCATATATTTCGATGGGAATCCAAGTATTTGATTTCCGTAATAGGTTCGGAAATTCGTCTCAGCTTCATTAAAATTCACGGCATTGGGTTGCATGAAGTAGATTGCAAGATCTGGTGCATCTCCATTTGAAGATTGAGTCTCAAAGTCTGTAGGAGTATCAGCATCAATTCGAACAAATACATTTGATGAATCATAACCTATGAAAAATTGGTCAATATCAAAGGTACCTCCAGATACTGGAGCATCATATTGTGCAGAACCATCCCATTCACCGGGCAATGCTACACCATCGATCATCGGCTCGATAATACCAGATACTGGGGTCGTGGGGATGGCAGGGTTTGTCCACAAATCTTGCAAGTATGGTGGCAATTCAAGATTTACTGCCCTGTAGATATTTGAGAGATGTACCTTGAATAAAACATCCCAATTTTCATCGTATCCACTATCTTGGTCCAGCCCATACCACCAATACCAGTCGCTTCCTTCAGCAATGTAGAGTGATTCCCAAGCAGCAGTAAGGCCTGGATGATTTGGATTCACTTCCTCGAATGCAACCAATTCTTGTCGAGCCTCAATCAAACGTTGCCATCCAAGACTCTCCTCTTCTTCTCCAGCCCAAGTCCTTAGGGTTCCATCAATCCATGAACCCGTTCCAATTGCTTGAATTTCAGGTAATGTCGTATTCTTTTCTAGAAACTCTGATGGAGTCGTTGTGACGATTGTTGGATGATCTGCAAGACGGCCATACCATTCAGCCATGAACGGCCTTGCATTGTCATGATGCTGAAATTCTGACATGAACATCCAGTTTTCACCGTCGAGAGCCACTGTTAGCAAATGCTCGGATGGGTCTTCGCCTTCGTCGAGAAGTTGTTGACGGATATTATCGATGTATGCAATGAAATCAGAAACTGCAGCCTCAGGCGTCATTGTTCCATATTGGAAAGCAATTCGATCTGAAATAACTCGATCCCTGAAGATCACAGAAATCTCTCCTCCGTCTTCGCCTGTAACCGTCCAAGGAGTTGCAAGATTCGATGCAGATTCTACATTGATCAGATTGCCGTTTACATCCGTGGATTGCTTCAGAAGTTCTTCATCAGTAACCATCCATTCAACCCCTACATCGGTGACGGGTTGAACCATTGCAGGTGAAACTGCTTGTTCGCTTGGCCACATTCCGACTGGCTGATATCCAAGCTCTTCCTCAAAGAGATTCATTCCTGTAACAAGATGATTTTGAACGTCTTCAGGCCAAGCATCTTTGTTGACTCTAATACCATCTTCCATTGTCCATCCATCCATCATCAACAATGGCATAATTGGATGATAATACGGCGTTGTTGTCAGTTCAACTTGACCATTATTTGCCAACTCACTATACATGGGTAGAATGTTTGCCATATGTGCGTGTTGTGCGTCTAAAACATAGTTTAAGTCATCCAAATCATAATTCCCATTCTGCATAAACAAATCGATGAGACCTTGATCACGATGGCTTTGGTTGTATTCGCCTAGTACATAATCTGGAGAGAACTGATAGAGATACCACAAGACTTGCAAGTCAAGGAAGTCGGCTGCAGGAAGTAAATCGTCATCCATAATCGTTGCAGGTTTGAGATTGTGCAATGTCTCATCATACAGTTCCTTGTACCGAGAACTGGAAGGATAAAGCCATCCAAGCTTCGTGTCCTCTTGAGTCACGTTGTAAATCCAACCACTGTTCCAAAACGACTGAAATTGCATCGTATGGAGTTCGAGATCTGTAGCATTTGGATATCCTCCGTTTGCCCAAGACCGTTTTGCGATATCCGTATGAACGTCAAGAGTTTCATTTCTGTGATAATCAACCAATTGCTCAATAAATGACGGGACTAAATTGTACGTTACTTTCGTTCCTGTTTGTGAAAGAATACCTGGTGAATCGACATATTCGGTCATCCCATGGACTCGGACCCAAGGCATCTCATACATCCCAGTTAGTTTGTTTTTGTAGTAGGGTTGATGTTGGTGAAATACAATTGCAAGATTCAATGCATCATCCACTTTACCCACCGATTCAGGTTCAATCACTGGTAATTGTTGAGGAATGGATGATGCATCTACATCACTGATTCTCCAAGCATGAGTAAAGGTTTCTGCACCGTTATTTGAGGCAGGATTTGGACTAGGAAACGAAGCCCAAACATTTCCTTCATCTTGCCATTGCGCATAGATGATGACATCCACCTGAGTGGGTGAACCTAGAGCGTTCCAAGGCAGCGAGATCTCAGTAAATGGATTACCACTCCAACCAGTATAAACATCCACTGAAGTGGATTGATCAACCCAAGAACTGCCATCATGACTTATGTGACTGAAGTAGGAGTCATCTTCCAAAACAAATCCATGGTTGGCTTCAAATGGTAATGTATGGGAAAAGCCCCATTCTTTACTCAGAACTGAACCACCTACTGATGTATTGAGATATACGAAAAAGTCCGCTCCTTCAAAGGTCGATTTCCAATCAGTTCCATTCCAACCAATGAAAAGGTTGGAGGAATTCCATGTCATGAAAAGATCAATTCCGTTTAGGTTAGATTCCATCAGAGAATCTGTTGGCCAATCGGTCATATCACCGTCAATGGTGATATCATCAGGCGTTGTGGCCGTCACCATTGAACAAAAAGAAGAGGCAATAAAAATCGCACACAGCATAATCGCCTTTGTCCGCATGAGATAACGTCGGAGTGATAAATAAAAAGGCTTTATCGCTCATTTGATGCTATGTCCAAAAGCCGTGGTGTGCTGTGTCACATTACTTCTCTCCCTTCTGGAGACATTTCCAGCGGCCCTCGTTTCATAGACTGGCTTTCAAAAAAAGGATTTGATGTGTGGCAAATACTCCCGCTTACTCCTCCCGACCGATTTGGCTCACCTTATGCTTCTCCATCTGCATTTGCAGGCTGGTCAGAACTGAACCATGAAGAAAGAATTTGTGATTTATCGCAAGAACGTTACTGGCTTGAAGACTGGGCACTTTACTCTGCTATCAAGAAATCTCAAAATGGCCTGCCTTGGTATGAATGGCCGGTAGAATTGCGAGATCGATATCCTGAAGCCATGGCGACTTGGAGAGAACATATCTCGGATCACATAGAGGACCAAGAACAATTTCAGTCAAGCTGGAACAATCTCAAGGACTATGCAAACGCGAACAATATCCAGATTACAGGAGATTGCCCAATCTTTGTCTCACATGACTCTGCTGATGTCTGGGCTCATCGTGAATTATTTCTTCTCGATGAAAATGGACATCCAGAGTTTGTAGCAGGTGTTCCTCCTGATTATTTTAGCGAAGATGGACAACGATGGGGAACCGTGTTGTATGACTGGAGTGCTCATGAAAAAGAGAATTGGACGTGGTGGAAAGAACGAATTAAGCGAATGCTACGGCTTTATGATAACGTTCGTATTGACCATTTCCGAGGCTTTCACTCAAGTTGGGCAATACCTCGTAGTGACGATCATGCCAGAAACGGATTTTGGCAAGACGGACCAAAAGACAAACTATTGGAGGCATTACTTGAGTGTACCACTGCTCCAAATCAAATTATTGCCGAAGATTTGGGTATAATCCCACAGGATGTCATCAACCTGCGTAAGAGATACGAACTTCATGGAATGGCAGTTCTACAGTTTGGTTTTGAAGGCGATTTAAAGAAGAATCCTCATCATCCTCGAAACATCGTATCTGATCAAATTGTCTACACAGGTACACACGACAATGATACAACCATCGGTTGGTATGAGGAAGCAAGTACTGAAGTTAAATCCAATCTTTCTGACATGGCTCAAGAAGGCGAAAAACCGCTGCAAACAATGCTCCGACTTGCTCAGTCAACAAATGCTAACACGTGCATTATTCCGATACAAGACTTACTCGAACTCGATTCATCATCACGAATGAACGCTCCCGGCACTATCGAAGGAAATTGGGAATGGAGATTTGATTGGACTGATTTACTTGTCTAGTTAAGCCTCCGCATATCTCATAATCCCATTGGTTAACGGCTGGATATGACAGCAATAGGGTATTTCACTGCTGAGATTGGCCTCTGGTCCGAATTACACACATATTCAGGAGGATTAGGAGTTCTTGCTGGAGACCATGTCAAATCAGCAGCCGATGCAGGTATACCTCTGGTTGCAGTAACACTCCTTTACCATCAAGGATATGCACGGCAACATATTGACGATGCTGGAATCCAAACCGAAACATTTCCTGAACTCGATATGAACCACCTTCTCACCAAAACAGACATCGTTCTCGACCTCGAACTTGATGGAAAACCACTGTTTGCTTATGTTTGGATGGCTGAAATCCTTGGCCAATCAGGCCACATGGTTCCCGTTTATTTCATGGACACGCGGCATCCGGAAAACGCAATCCAGCACCAGGACCTCTCATCAAGATTGTATGGAGGTGATGATGGTGTGCGAATTCGACAAGAATACGTACTCGGTGTTGGAGGCGTTCAATTGTTTGATCATTTGGAGGTCGAACTGAATGGACTTCATTTGAATGAAGGCCATTGCACATTCGCAATGCTTGAGCTGTTGAATCGGGGTTGGAGCCGTGAACAATTAGCACAACGCAGCCTGTTTACAACACACACACCTGTTCCAGCAGGACACGACCGATTCGATTGGTCATTGGTTGAGGAAGTCATTGGGGACTTGTTACCGACTGATGCGAAGGAATTGGTGAGAAGTGCAGGCGATCCAGAAGATGCAAGTCGCTGTTCAATGTCACATCTTGCTGTTTCACTTTCAACCACCGTGAATGCTGTTTCCAAATTAAACGCTGATGTTGCAATGACGATGTTTGATCAAAAGATCCAACCCATCACGAATGGCGTCCATCACATCACGTGGACAGCACCAGCGATGGCATCGTTCTTTGATGAGCATCTAAACGGATGGAAGATGAGCCCAACGGAGCTTGAACATGCATCTTCAACCCCAACAACCAATCTTCTTCAAGCAAGGGCTCAGGCGCGTCAAGAGTTACGTGATTACGTACGCACAACAACAGGTGTTGAACTTGAATCAAACCGATTGACTATCGGTTTTGCACGACGGTTTGCAACCTATAAGCGAGCAAATCTCGTGTTCAGAGATCTCAAGCGATTGCAGGCAATTGGCGCTGGAAAAATTCAATTCGTGTTCTCTGGGAAGGCACATCCAAGAGATCAGGGTGGTAAGCAATTGATTCGTGATATTTTCGCTTCTGCCGAACAAATTGAAGACGATATTCCAGTAGCTTTCATTGAAAATTATGACATGAAAACCGGTTTGATGATGACGAGTGGGGTTGACATTTGGTTAAACAATCCGATTCGACCAATGGAAGCATCAGGAACATCGGGCATGAAAGCAGCCATGAATGGAGTTCCAAATTGTTCGATTCTTGATGGATGGTGGCCTGAAGCCTGTGTTCATGGCGTGAATGGATGGGCGATTGGTGAAGGTGAAGACGATCGGGATGATGAGCGAGATGCAAACAACATCTACAACGTGCTTGAACATGAGGTCATACCGCTATGGGAAAATGACCAAGATGGATGGGCTGAGATGATGAAGGCAAGTATTGTCGCATCGGCAGGCTTTACTGGACAGCGTATGATTCAAGATTATCTTGAATTTTACAATCAATTTTCTTGATCGTTCGATTCTAAATTTAACGTGTCTTCATCTTGAAAATTACTTCTCTTCCTTGTAAATACGAGAACGATTGCTGCAAGAATAATGCCTCCAATCAACAGTGATTGTGTTAATACAACAGTGGAAGATTTCGATTCACTTCCCTGTGAATCTTCACACGTCGAACAAGCCGGAGTTGGACATGGTTCATCGATAGTAACCTCGAATGTATCGCCACAACATCCTTCACACGTTTTCATTTCATCAGAAACTGATTGATTCCCGTTCGTTTCGTTGGTTGAATCGGGCAATTGTGTTTCATTGTTTGAACTCGTTTGATTTGTAGTATTTGTTTGGTTATTTTCAGTGGGCTCCTGACAACTTGGGCAACATTCGCCCTCCTCAGTTGGCAGCGTTATCCATCCATCAGGGCATACATCACAGAATACATTGGCGCATTGGTCAACGGGGTCAGTTTCATACTGGCAATTACCATCATCTTGGGTCGCCTCAGCGTCAAAATTTGTTGCTGTGCTATCAGTACAACCGAGGATTGGTTCTTGAGGATATTCACAGGATCCATCGTCTTCAGTAGCCGATGCGTCAAAATTCGTTGCTGCTGAATCTGTACAACCGTAGGCAGGAGCCACAATAACGTCAGCATCGAGTTCGATAACGGTCACAGAATGTGCTCCTACTGAAAGTGTACCATCGAGCATTTCAGATTCACCAAAGCGAACAACATCGTTGCTTTCAAAACCACTCACAGTCGTCGGAGCACCGCGATTGAGGACAATGGACATGACCTGGTCATCATGTGTCATATTGTAGACCAAGAGATTCGTCATTGCTAATCTTGTACTGTATTCACCACGTTGTAATGCGATCGATTCGGAGCGTAATTTACCAAGTTCTGATATGTTCTCAAACAATTGTGTTTCCATTGTACTCCACAAACTTTCATTTCGATACATATGTCGATTATCAGGATCTGCGCCCCCGTATTCTCCGTATTCATCTCCATAGTAGAGAAGTGGAGCGCCGGGTGTTGTCAACAACCAGCCATATGCTTGCATGGCTGCATTGTAGGCAGAGATATCACCTGGTTGACCAGGAAGCCCATCTTCTACCCATTGATTGAAAGCATCATTGGTTCCAGAATCTGCTCGGCTCGTTAATCGAGGCACATCATGACTACCAACATATGGAACCATAATTGAGCCATCGAGATATTGATCTTGACTTCGGTTGGTCCAATAATCGAGATGCATGTAATTCTCATTACCAGAAACGAAAACATTGTCGACAACTGCATGATAGAGAACAAAGTCAGCTTGACCGTCCAACCCATCTTCACCCATGTACGCATTGATTGCTCCATACTGTTCTTGATTGTCTTGGAGCGAGTGACCTTCCCAACCCATCGCTGTTTCACCTTTGAGATAGTAATCCGTTCCAACCGTCTCAAATCGTTCGTTGACTTGGGCTACTAAATTTCTCGTGGCCAAATCTTCGACGTGTTTCACTGCATCAATTCGCAGCCCATCAAGATCATAGGTTTCAAGCCACCAGAGTGCATCATCAATGAATTGTTCAGAAGCATTACGAATCTTCCAATTGACATCAGGCATGTACGATGTGAATTGGCAATCCAAGCGATGCTCGGTCCAATCACAGTCTGCAGAACCACAAATGCAACCAGCATTGAACCATTCTGGATGCTCTTCATGGTAGGTATGTTGCTCATGAACATGGTTGACAACAAAATCCATCATGATACGAATGTCACGATCGTGGGCTGCTTCAACAAGTGCATGGAGTTCTTCTTCAGTTCCAAGTTTGGGCTCAATGCCTCGTGGTTCCGTTGGCCAATAACCATGGAAAGCCGATACATCATGAACGCCATCCCCAGCCTTTCCAGTTCCGTTAGCCGCCGTATTGAAGGGAGAAAGCCAAAGAGCTCCGACGCCTAATTCATCGAAATAACCGGATTCAATCATCTGGGTTACCCCAGCAAAGTCTCCCCCTTGCCAATCAGCCCCTTGTGCTGCACCAACCATGGGTTCATCGTTCGATGTATTTCCATTAACAAATCGGTCGGTCATGACCATGTAGATGAGTGCGTCTTGCCATTCGAAATCAATACTCGGACCTGTCCAGAATGGCACGAGCAAGTCATAAGCTGGATTTCCATCAACATCCAATCCATCGATTTTCAGGGTGTGCTTACCATCATCGAATCCACTTACATCATACGTCCAAGTCATCTCTTGAGCATCCCAGACAGCACCTGAAATAGCGGATGGAGTTCCGCTAAAGGCGGCTCCGGAGGAGCCTGGTTGATAGGTTACAACAAGCGATTGGTTCATCAATTCAGCACTGAATTGCGGTCGCAGATGATTACGAACACGAACAAGCGAATTTTCAATATTTTCACAATAGGAACGTTCTGAATTCATTGGATCAAAGATGAACTCTCCATCAACGAAGAATTTGTAGCAATAGAGTCCCTCCTGCAGTTCTACTTCAGCCGTCCAAATACCGTTCTGTTCAGTCATCGGAATATTGTCGCTCCAATTCCATTCACCAACGACGAATGCCTCGCTTGCAAAACCCTTGAACGAGAATGTGGTCATCGTTGAAGGCGTATGTTCAGAAGCTTGTGCATCGTTTGATGTGAGTGGTGAAAAAATAACCAAGAGCATGATTACAATCAAGAAGCGTGCGACAAACTTCATTCATTGACCTCCTCTGGTTTCTTGAACAATGCATTTGCTGTATCGACCAAATCATCGATGTGCTTGCAAAGGAAAGAACGAACAAAATCGTTCGCTGGATTGTGGTAAGCCTCCATCGGTGCACAATGTTGTTGCAACTCACCCTTATCGAGAATTGCAATACGATCGGCTAATGTCATGGCTTCGATTTGATCGTGTGTAACATAGATTGTCGTTGTCCCCAATTCATCGTGCAAACGTCGAATCTCATTCCGCATCTGATGACGAAGTTCTGCATCAAGATTGGAAAGAGGCTCATCCATCAGCAGAACCTTTGGTCTTCGAACCAATGCTCGACCAAGTGCGACACGTTGGCGCTGACCTCCACTCAACTCCTTTGGCTTCTTGTCGAGATGATCATCTAATTCCAACAACTGTGCAATTTCCTTCACTCGCTTTGAGATTTCATTTCCATCCAATTTATCAGTTCCCTTCATCATCCGTAAGCCGAATGAAAGATTGTCATGAATGGACATATGAGGATAAAGTGCATACGATTGAAAGACCATGCCTAGACCACGAGCCCCAGCAGGAAGATGATTCACTTTCATGCCATCAATGCGTATGTTGCCTCCGGTGACATCCTCAAGACCTGCAAGCATACGGAGTGTGGTTGACTTTCCACAACCTGATGGACCGAGAAGAACCAAGAATTCCTTATCCTTGATATCCAATGTCAAGTTCTGGACCGCTTGAAACCCATCTTCATACTGTTTGTTCACTTGTTCAAATTCTACGCTCACCATATTCTCACCCTTTGACGCCACCTGCCGATAAACCATCGATCAAAAATTTCTGGAAGAAGAGGAATAAGAGGGCAACTGGTAAACTGACCAACAAACTTGCGGCAGCGAAATCGCCCCAAGCTTGTCCAGTTGAAGAGATTAAAGAAGCCAATCCTACTGGAAGCGTGTACATATCGTTCGATGTATTGAAAGTTAATGCCAACAGATATTCATTCCAAGCAGCTAAGAAACTAAACAATGCTGTAACAGCAATCGCAGGAGTCGATAGAGGCAACACTACCTTGGTGAAAACTTGGAATTGGTTGCATCCATCAAGAGCTGCTGCCTCCTCGAGTTCACGCGGTATGGTATCGAAGAATCCTTTCAGCATCCAAACACAAAGAGGTAATGCTGTCACACAGTAAGCAAGAATAAGGCCCAAGTGTGAGTTCAATAGACCAAGTGTCTTCATGACCATGAAATATGGAACGAGAATAATAATTCCAGGGAACATTTGCACTAAAAGGAACGAAAACATGGAGGCATCACGGCCAGTAAACTTGTAGCGACTAAACGCATATCCTGCAGGAATTGCAATGAACAAACCGAGAAGTGCAGTTCCAATGCTGACGATGAGAGAATTTCTAAACCATGTCCAGAAAGAATCTCCATTCAGAATCTTTGAGAAATGTTCCGTTGTAAATGAATCACCGATTTGTCCTCCGAGAGCGTTGCCCTCCGAGAAGGCGATGTCAATGATCCAAATCAATGGAATAACGGTGATGGCGACGAAGTGAAGAAGTGTGATATGTGTTGAAGTTGCATGATAAATTTTGCTTAGGTTCGCATTTCGCATCAACCCGTACTCAATCGCTGAATCAGAAAGTTTTCTCGAGGTCCAAACTGTCACTGGCCGCCCAGATAGCCAGAAGAGCGTCAGGCCTGATGGAAGAAGACTCCAACAGTGTATCCAGATGTTGAAGATTGTAGGGTCTGTACGCAGAAGCCGATAAACAGCGATTCCAAGCAGTGCTGCACTCAAGACGAGAGAGATGTCCCTGCGTAACGTATCATTGACATTTGGAAGTGATGCACGAAGGGCCGCGAAAAGAAGGCAAGAGATTATTCCAAGGAGGAGTAGGTCAGATTCTGCCCGAAGATAATCCACAGCGAGGAGAAGGACATTCATAATGAATGCAGCAACAAGCCACCGTCGCAACATGACAATCTCCAATGGGACATACCACCAGCGCATATCATCAGAATTGGTCATACTACCGCCTCCGTTGCATTGGTTTGCTTCATGTATCGCCAAGAGAATGCAAACAACATCAGGAAGATGATAACCGACCATGCTGCAGCAACGCCATATGCACCTTCACGGAAGGCTACGTCGTAGACATATGTGATCAGAATATCTGTCTGACCTGGCTCGCCAAAGTACAGATTTGGGCCTCCATCAGTCATCAAATAAATGACGTTGAACATGTTGAAGGTCCAGATAAATCCGAGAAGCGTGAGCGGAATTAGCGCACTTCGCAGGTTTGGCAACGTCAGATGTCGGAACGCTGCCCACCCCATGACACCATCAATTTCAGCGGCCTCATACATGTTCTTTGGCAGTGATTGCAACGCACCACTGATGGACATCATCATGAAAGGAACGCCAAGCCAGATGTTTACGAGAATAACGATGATTTGTGCTCCTGTTGGATCTGAAAGGAAATCGATGTTGGTACCCAATAGATCGTTTACAAAGCCATCAGGTTGGAACATACCTCTCCAAACGAGAACGGAAATGTACGATGGAACTGCCCATGGAAGCAACAAAATCGTCCTATAAGCAACCTTCCCGCTAATTCGACTTCGATGTAACATGATCGCTAAGAACAATCCAATTCCAATATGGGCTGAAACATTGACTACGGTCCAAACAAGGGTGAACAGAGTCACTCGAAGGAACCCCTCCGAAGAAAAGACCTCCCAGAAGTTATCGAAACCAATGAAGGATTGATCGCCTAATTGTGTTTGATTTGCATCGGTAAAGGCAAGCCAGAAACCATACAGAACAGGATAGAAGGTGAGAATTGCCAATGAGAGTAAGGCAGGTGCAACATAGAAATGCGCAAGTTTCGACTTTGTTCGACCAAGTGTTGTGTCCCTCCATTTTGCAAAACTAAGCAGTGCAATCAATGAAAGAACGATGGCTCCTAATGCGAACAGAACTGGAGATGTATCGCCTGCTTCAGGTCGCTCATCAGCAACACTCGTATTTGCATTTGTTGAATAGATTATGACATCATCACCGAACACTTCGATCAGGTGCTCTTTTTCAGGCACCATACCAGTAAGGTTGCATTGAATCGTTTCCATGGTCCCTAGGGCAATTCGTTGTTGGCCTACTTGGAGCAACTCATTGACTCCATCCGTACATGAGTCATAGCCGAGTAACGAACCATTGTTTGTCGATTCAATACGAATCTCGGTGTGTATCTGGCCATCAACAAACACATCGTAGGCTGTCGCATTGGTGGTTTCAAACTCGATGCTAATCGTACGGTAGCCTTCAGCGAGCGGGTAAGGATCTGAACGTGAAATCGAATCGATTTGCTCTTCAAGTTGCTGATTAGCACCCGATAACGCTTCTTCTGTGGAAGCAATTCCCGAATACGCCTGTTCAAAGGCAGTTGACAACGGATCGTAGACAAGGGACATGGCCCTTGTTGTTGGAGCAGGCGTGCCTTCTTTGGTTTGCTCGAGGAAACCTGAAAGAACTTCGTCTTCGATAATTTCTGAATCCGTTTCAAGTGCAACATGTGTGGGCATTGTATAGGTTTCAACTGCGAATTCTTTCTGAACGTCTTCGGATGAAAGCCAGAGTGCGAGTTCAGTTGCAGCAACCTTATTGGCGCTTTGCTTACTGACCGTCCACCCTTTGTAGGTCACAAGTGGTGACATTCGTTCTCCTGAACTTTCAACAAGTGGTAACAAGGTTTGACCGATGTTGAGGCGACTTGCTTCATAGGTCGCCCAATTCCAAGGTCCATCGAAAATCATGGCTGCTTTCGAAGAGATGAATTGATTCTTCATACCTTCAATTTGCGTCCCGGTTGCTACAACACCATGCTCTAATTCGAGGTCAAGCATCCATTGCATCGCTTGACTCGAACCATTGGAATCGAGGGTTGGCTCGCCGCCTTCATCAAAGAGAGAACCGCCAAATCCTTCCTGAATTGGGAACCACCAATATGCTGACTTAATGGGAATTGCAAGTCCTTGTACATCATTGTACGTTAGAGACTCTGCAGCTTGCAACAAATCTTGTTCAGTCCATGTTTCATCTGGATGGTCTAGACCTTGTGCATCAAACAACGCTTTGTTGAAAATGAGTGAGAGACAATCCTGGCTTGCAGGTATGCCATACAGTGCATCACCATAACGCATCGCTTGCAATGCACGCTCTTCGAAAATAGCCCGGTCTTGTGGTGTTAAATGAGGTCGCAAATCTTCCAAGAGTGGGAAACCGTCGACACGTACCTCGCCAATTGCACCCAATTGATCACTGGATAAACGCATCAAATCAGGCGCTTGACCACCCTGGGCTGCTGTCATAAACAATTGATCTGCGTTACCAAATGGCACCATTGTAATCTCAACACTAACATTCGGATTGTTTTGCTCAAATTCCTTTACCGCATTTGTGAACACTTCTTCTTCCTTACTTTCTGCAGCGAATGTGTGCCAAATATCAAGAGTAATTTCTCCTGATAATGATGGACCACTACTGCTCTTTCTTGAATCATCCCCATCTAAGCAACCAGGTAAAAGGAAAAGTATTGACAAAAGGAGGGCGTAAATCCCATTACGAATTCGAGCCTCTTGTCGCCCATCCCCCATACAGACTCGTTGTTTATCATCCAATTAAACAAATCTCTTTACAACGTAAAATCGAGAACCTAGTTTGAATGGAAGGCAAGAGGTAAACGTCCAATTTCCATCCATTCGAGATGTAGGAGTGTTTTCATCTCAGTTTTTGCAGCCTGTCGCCAACGTTTTCTCATCGTTCGCTCTGCAGCACGGCTTGGTGGAGGAGGAGGAGAAAAGTGATTGCATTCCGAGAAGGAATCAGGGATAGGAGAATCCTCCCACTCTACACCCCAAAGAATGAGCCAGTCAGGAGGAGCGACACCGAAGTCAACACTTACCTCAGGATGATCGATTGCTTTTTTGACTTGCTCAGGTGTGATCTCGCCAAGTGCCATTTGATGAATGGCCATAGCCGTTCTTCGAACTTGATTCCAAAGAAATGCTTCACCAATAATCTCGAATCCAACTGCCCTTCCTTCAACAATCCAAGGTTTACAAGAAAGGATAGTGCGAATTGGATTCTTTCCAGGTTCAAGTCGTGCAAAATTAGTGGCATTGTAGGTCCCTTCAAACAGTGAGAGCCATTCGGAAAGAACTTCTCCAGGGTCTTTCCAAAATTCAATCCCTTCCAATCTGTAGCGATAAATTCGGTGAAGAGCGATACGTGGATTCCAATCAAATTCAACCTCTCGTACATCGAGGAAAGCAATATCGTTTGGAAGTAAATCATCTACTGCTCGAATAAATTTTCGAGGCGTGATACTTTCCCATAAATCACTTGCAATCCGTACAGTTCCACCATTGAGCCTAACATGAACTCCAGCATCTGTTCGGCTTGAAAGAACGAGATTATGTTCTTCCTCAGTTTTTGAAATCCATCCAAGTGTCTGAAAAACACGTATTAACTCACCTTGAACTGTGATAACATCAGGTTGAATTTGACTGCCATGGTATGAATCGCCAAGATAGCCAATTCGGAAATGCAGACGTGTTTCTGCATCCGACATTGAGTTCGCCTCAGTCATCGCTTCCGAGGACTTCGATGGCTTCTTCTGGAGTAAACCCGAGTCCGCCAACAGCCCAAATAAGAGCTTGCTTAAGCCATGGTTGAATGGTTGGTGCCTTTCGTGAAGGATCCATTACTTCAATCGCATCTACGAGATTACGACTCGCTTGGTAGAGTGCATCATCGACTGGAATATCTTCAATTTCTAGTTTCTTGGCGTATCGTTGGAATTCTTTTACTGCAACTGGAACACGTCGGCATTCAAGAGCAAAAGATGCGAAATCAGCGATGTACTCGACGTTTTCTTCATCGAGTTCCATTGCTTTCTTGTACGACATCATGATTTTTCCACCAGGGACAACATCCTCTTGAGCTTCCATGTTTAGCATATTTGCAAATTCGGCAAAGGTATGATGCAGGTTTGCATTATCCTTGTTAGAACGTAACTTAGAATCGAGGTTATCAACTGCGCCTTTCAAGTCACCTGAACGGAACAATTCGATTGCTTCAGCCATTATCTCATCACTCATTTTTCTCTCTCCATTTCAATGGACAAACAATTGGCTTTTGAACACAGCGGTTCAGTCTTGTCCTTCTTCTCGAGTTAAAATATCAGCAAGATTGTCCAATTTTGTTGACTGGCTATGCTTTTTATGCATCTCGTTAAGCAACGTGTTGGTATCTTCCCAACCACGGATTTTGAAGAAACAGTGCTTTGGATCTGGACGGACTGTTCGAATTGTTCGTTGATAAAACATGAGAGCAAAGAAGGAACGAATAATGCTCTTCCCAGCCTTTTCGACATTGCCATCGTTCTCGTTTGTTGATACATTTGGAGAAATCCCAACGCTTCCACCAATAGATTCCTCTACGATTCCAACACCGGAATCAGTGAGAATTGTCAATGTAGCATATCCCGTCATTGTACCAATCGGTGTTCGTTCAACTTGAACTTCAGAGATACGGTCGAATAGGATTCGACGATGTGCACGACTTAGCAGGAAGGCATGCTTGAAGATAACAGCATTGCTTGTGATCGCATAATCGAAACTTCGTTGATAATAGAATACAAGCCCCCAAAATGCGAGAGTCAAGGCAATTCCAGCGAACAGGAAATTGTATTCAAAGCCCAGGAAAGGCTCAACATCTGTATCCGAGAACAAATCTCGAATCAATGCGATGAGACCATCGATTTGAATGAGCACAGGGAGAAGTGTAGCGATAAGTAGCCAAACAGTCACCCACTTGCCTGATATAGATGAATTCAACATTCGATTAAACCACGTAATTGAAGCCATAACAAGGACAAAACCAAATGGTAACTTGGAACCTCCAAGTTCCATGAGCCAAACAATTGCCTTAGCGACACCACCAGACTCATCGTTAACCAACATGTCCGGTTTCCAAAAGATAATGTGTACACCGAAAACAAGTAATCCAAGAACATACATGTTAAGGAAACCAACTCCGCTTGGTTGCTTTGTGAGCAGTACTTCTTCTCCTTCAATTAACTTGAAGCGACTTTTCATCGCTTCTTGATCATTAGCCTTGGTTTTTTCATCAGAATCTGGTTGAACAGTTGGTTCTTCAGTTACCTCAGTGTCTTCACTCATGTCTATGCCTCAAAGTTCTCTTGTCATACTGGGTCATAAGTCCTCCCCCGTTTTTCAAAGCGTTTTGGCTCAGTTTTTGTCAATGTAGGAAGCCCCAACTATGCTCGGCATTTCCTCTCAGCCATTCATAATCTGACTTCACGCGAACTCCGAATTCATCTTCAATTCTTAATGTTTTGACGATAAGTGGGTATTCGTTGTAAGTAAGATGCGACCAAACACCGCCTCTCGTAGGTTGATGGAAATCCCAATGAGCTCGTTCAACTGCTTGTGCCGAAATATGAATTGTAGTCCTTCCATTCTGCAGTTGAACATCGAAATGTGGCAAGTTGTTTGGCTGCTTCTCTTTCTTGACCGATACAATTTCAAAACGTTCGCTTCTCTTGTTTTGTGCATCATGGAAAAGCCCTCCTTGACTCAGTGCAATATGAGAGATGTCTCTCTTTTTCCATGCTCTTGCATCTCGGCTCAGCATTGTAAGCGATGCATGGGGAAGAAACCAATCAAGATAGGACCCGTCTGAAAAATGGAGCATACCCCAATACCAAGGGACACTCGGAGCTTGGACACATACCTTCTGAAAGTATGCAGTTCCGCTAACAGATTCTCCATCGATGACTCCTGAAACTTTCGTTCCATGTAATCGTAAAATGTCATACCCCATGTTCGCTGCATAGGTGGCATTGGCTTGCCGGGCTGTTGACATAGCAGGATTCCATGGTGTCAAATCCAGTTGAACTGATTGTATTGGACTCCTCTCTGACAGATTCAAATTTAACCAAAATTTTGACCGATCTTCAACCATCCCCATTGAGCAATCTGAATCGAGGAGAGGGACAACTGCTCCACCTCCTCGATTGGATTTTGAAGAAGAGGGCCAAGATGAATGATCAGCAGGAAGAACAATCATATCGCAAACATGACTTATGATTTCATCATGCATTACTGAGCCATCAAACCACCATGCGCAAACCATGCCATCCAGTCGAATTGCACCTTGTTCATCAAAGCCAGGTTTTCCTTTTGGATTCCAAGATACATCGTTGACTTGAACCATTTCGTTGTCTTTTGTCGACCACAAAACCATCAGTTGCTTACCTGGTTCCACGTTCTTAGGATCATCGAGCATGACAAGCCACCACCACCAATCCCAGGTGAGATGATTCTGGGGCGGGCGTTGTTGAAGTTTCCACAATGAAGAGAAATCACCTTGAAATGAATCCATCAAATCCCTCATTCGATTTCTTTCGATTTGAAGACAAGTTGTCCGATGAACCAAAAGAAAGCCGCCTGAGCGAGTAATACCATCATCGAAACTATGATTGTCGGATATGGGCCCATGCCTAATCCAAGGTCACTCTGCGCCCACTCCAAAGCCCCATGGCCTGGTAATGCCTCACTCTCAAAGGAAAAGAAAGAATCCCCTTCGTTCGAGCCACCAGCCCAAGACCCTGCTTGAGTAAACATGTCCATGTCGGGCCAAACAAGTAACGCTCCGGAATCGATAATACTCATTGACCATCCTACAATCGACATTCGCAAGAAGGTCGATTCAGGGACACTCATTGAGAGAAGAGCCATTCCAAGTTCCCATGCTGCAATTGGTAGGGCGAGAATAATACCATATTTCCACAGTACTCCAAGGAATGAAAACAGCATACCGTAGACAAGTGTTGCTAACAATGCAGCAATGAGTACGCTAAACCATACACCAAGATCTGCAAATCTGAAGAATTGATCACCGGGCCCGAGTAAACCAGAGATGAGCGCCATTAGCACACACATAACGAGCATGTATGGCCACACAATTCCAAGATACCCGAGCATTCGATAGAGGAAAATCTCTCCTCTTGCAATTGGTTTTGCCGTCATATAATGCATCGTGCCAGAGGTCATTTCATCCCTGATAAGTCCTGTTGCTAAGAACAAAGGAATGAATATACTCAGTAAAAAGACAAAACCAAGTTTCCCAATGGCTAAGACAAAAGCTCTGTGTTGCGCTTCTTTACCGTACCGGTCTTCATCCGGATCCTCATCAACACCATAATCAGCAAAGATTTGATATTCGCCTGTCAGTGAATTGAATACGATGCGAATGTTACATGGAATGCCATCATTGTTCGTATCCTTTTGACTTTCAAGCAATTGACTTTCTCGACAATCCCCGTCATCATCATAACCAGTAGACACACTACGGGCATCTGAGTAATCCCAGTCATAGTCATCTTCATTGATGTACATTGAAGCAGGTTCCGGCTGAATAGGGGGGTTGAATAAACCTGGATGAGAAAATTCATCATACACATCCGTACCGAGTTTGAATTCTTGGCCATCGACGTACCCATCACCATCGGAATCAAAGGAATCTCCGTCATTGTCAATGGCTTCGATCTCTGTGTTCATTGCATCGATGTAAAACAACAAAACTACAGAGATGGAAAGGAATCCTACTCCAAGTACCACCCACGTAGAGATGCGAGTCCGATATTGGCGCATGGTGAACTCGGCAATTGCTGTCGCCTTTCGATCTAGAGCAGTCCAAATCGTTTCACCTCGACCTTTTGCCATCAGCGAGCACCTCCTGTAAGATATCCCAGAATGGTCTGTAAATCATCATCAGGGTTGTTAATGTTCATCACATCATGATTGTTCTCAACGACAATCTTTGGAAGGTGCTTATGAAATTCACCAAGATGATGTGTGAAAATACGTAATTTTGTTGTGCTAGGGAATTGCAAACCATGAACGGAATCAAGACTGAGCACATCACGAGCAAGTGCCTTCGCATCAGAACATTCGAGCTCAATCGTGTGAGGAATATTGTCCAACTGTTCACGAATTGCATGAAGATTCCCAATGGCGAGTAAGCGCCCTTGGTGGAGGATCACGATCTGTTCGGTTATTCGTTCAATTTCTGAGAGAATATGGCTGCTTAACAAAACAGTACGTCCCATTCTTCCAAGTTCACGTATGACATTCATAATCGTCGTTCTGGCAAGAGGATCACACCCCTGTAATGGTTCATCAAGAATAATCAATTCAGGATCGTTGACCAATGCATGAGCAATCTTTGCACGCTGGCGCATCCCTTTGGAATAACGCCCAATCTTCTTGTGCATAACATCGGTTAATCCAACAAATTCCAAGACGCGTTCTGCCTCACGTTTTGCTTCATCACGAGTTAGACCATGGAGGCGAGCAAACGTGGTTACGAAATCAAAAGCAGTCATCCAATCATGGAGACTCTCATTCTCAGGAACATATCCCACTCGTGCATAAGGTGCTGGGTTTTTCCATGGGTTCGTACCAAACAAGCGCACTTCGCCTTGGGTTGCACGAAGTTTACCCATGAGGAGTTTAAACAGCGTCGATTTACCAGCACCGTTCAAGCCTAAAATTCCTGTAACGCCTCCTGACAATGCAAGCGAAACACCCCCCAACGCTTGGTATCGACCATAGGTTTTCCCCACATTATTGAGCATTACAACAGGCGCCTTCGGTTGAGGGACCCATTGTTGTTCAACAGCCTCACCGGTCTGGCTAACGTCAGGAATCATTCACGGGTCACCTCCATTGACGAGACTCGTACTGATAGGACGTAGAGTGAAATGGCATTGAATGCCAATACCGATACAAGCGACCATACCCATGGATGTTCATACATCATGTTCGCACCAATTAATGCCTGACCGACATGAGCAATTGAATCATAAGGAGAGATAAGATAGAGAATCGATTTGTCAAATAGACCCTCAACGATAGCAGCAAGTGTCTTTGTTCCGAGTATGATCGCTAACAAAGCGATACCAGGGAAAAACTTCCCCCGAGAAACACTCGAGAGAGCCAATCCAATGCTCGTGTACGTTACGATGAGTAAAACCCCACAGAACATTGTGGTCAGGAACATCGGAAATGTATCAATAATCCAAGACCAGCCACGACCCATGGACAGAATATCAGCGAAGTAATACAACATGAGTGTTCCGAGAATGATCAATGCTTGAATACTCGCAACTGCAAGATATTTCATACCAACATAGTCAAACCGATTTATGGGTCTTGAAAAATACAACGCTGAAGTACCGTTCGAACGATCTTCAGAAATCACGCCTCCAACGAGTAACGCAGCAACAAGTGGGTAGAACAACATATTTCTGGGAAAGAAACCAAGGACGTGTGCATAGAGATTGTTACGCCCGACGCCCCAGAGTTCGTACAAACCAGGTTCACCGAGGATGGCGAAGAGTAGAGTGAGGGCGACGTCTGTCATGGACGCAATGAAGACAAAAATAAGGAACAGTTTGGTTGGAACGCCCCATGGACGATGGCCTTTACGGAATATTCCTAAGAGATGATGCCTAAAAATAGCCCAATTACGCATCCAACGTGGATTGAGTGTTCCATTCCATGGCTTGTAAACCTGCTCAAATACTTGACCGGTCTGTGTCGATGGGCGAGCAACAGATGCGACAGAATCGCTTTCAGAGCCCCATGCAGCATCCATTCGACTTTGCCCCGTCACGGGTGTTGATGCTTCGATTGGAACATCTTCTTCGCTCATGATCCCGAACCTCCCATGTGTTCAGGAGCATCGACTCGACGGGCTTCTGCAGGCGATGCAAGAAGATCTTCACTGGATTTCACTCCATAACCAAAGCGTTCCATTATGACAATAAACAAATCTTCCAGAGAGGCTTCATATTCGTGCATACGTCGAATTTGAGCACCTGTATTGGCTGCGCATTTCAAAATACGATGAGTTGTTTGTTCACCATCGTGTTTGATTCGCATGATCCTGCCTTCTCTTCGAACCTCCAGACCCTCCTTGCCCATAGCTTGTTCAAGTTCGTCTGCAGAACCCCAAACGTGAATTTCAATTTCTCTATCGATTGCTTTCAAATCTTCAATACGCCCTTGTGCGGCAAGTTTCCCTTTGTGGAGAAGTACCATACTTTCGCATACGCGTTCAACATCTTCCATAAGATGGCTTGACATAAGCACTGATCGGCCTCCTGAATGAACCATATTGTACAGGGTGGTTAACATCGAATCACGTGCAGTTGCATCAAGTCCATTTGATGGCTCGTCAGCAATAATGAGTTGTGGGTCGTGGATAATTGCACATGCTAGTTTTGTAGCCTGCCTCATACCTGTTGAAAACGAAGAGATAGGGCGATATCGTAATTCCCCAAGTCCAACATATTCCATTGCCGTATGTGCTCGAGCCATTGCAACAACTGGGTTCATACCAAGCAGTTCCCCACTGTATCTTACTTGATGAATCGCATCCATATCGTTGTCTAAGGCCTCATATTCAGGCATGTAACCGATTTTAGAACGAATATCAAGCCCTTCAGTACGAATATCGTGACCCAATACTTTACCTTCACCAGATGTGGCTTGAATTAAACCTAGAATGGTCTTGAAAAAAGTGGATTTTCCGGCTCCGTTTGGGCCAAGGAGTCCCGTTGCTCCCTTAGGGACATTAATGCTGAGAGAATCTAGCGCAACATGAGGACCGTATGATTTGGTCAACTCTTTTGTTTCGATTACCCATTCATACGTCATTGCTTTCATACCGAGGAAGGAACGGAAGTCTTTCAATCCTTTCTCATTTTGCTGTTTCAATTGTTTTGGAGAAATCACTACGAGTTCGTACTGCGATTCCCTTCTTCAAGCGAAGAGCTTCATTGGCATTGCACTGAGAAAGACCGTGGCCAACAAGATCTCCATTTTGTCGTACAATCAAGCATGCTTGACCAGCAGTGAGCCATGGATCACAGGCATGGATGAAACCATGGAAGACGTTTCGCCCACGTAGGATATACTCGACCGCATCATCATGGATGACGACCAATGGCAAGCCTTCTCCGGGATTGACCATAGGTGAGAATCGGTTGTGCTCAGTTGGCAAAGGTAAGGTACGATAACCGTAGAGAATCTCTGAACCGAAATCAGTAATCGATAGCCCTCCATCGGTTAATCTTGGACTAAGGATATGTTTTCCAGAGGAATTCAGTACGTTCTTTACTCGACCAGTCCCGCCGATAATGAACGTACAATCTTCGACCATTTCATGAGCCCTTTCTGGATGACAATTTGCGAGGACCACGAGTTTCTGATGAATTTGCTTTCTGCGAAGCAATACCTTTTGCTCTGGAAGTGTAGAATCATCAATAGCCAGAGGTTCAGTGATTATTTCGAAGGATTGGAGAAGTTCAGAAGCCTTCTGAACAACCTTTTCTTGAGAAATATCCAATGTAAGGATACGATCAGCATCAATACTGAACATCATCAATTCTTTTCGGATTAAAATCGGATTAGGACGTCGGTCCCACAACCAAGATGGCCCATCAACTTGAGCAAAGGGGTTGAGATCTTCCAGTCCATACGGTATCAGGCCAAGAGGAGTTTGTACAAATATCTCCATCGATGGAAGAAGTGATTGCATCCTTAAGATCAATGTTTCACAACGTGACCGCCAGGGCCCAGGAGCGCCATGAAGAATCAAAACATCCACGCCGTTCCCTTTTTCAGGTCTCCAACGTGAATGAAGTTGCTTTCGTGCTGCAAGGATGTGAGGGCGAACAAGGGTATCTTCTCCGCCCCAAAGTTCACCTTTTTTCCTTCGAGGTGACTGCGCATCGATAACGTAAGACCAATCACCTTCCCAGATTCCACCTCCTGGTGAAACTTCTCGTGCAGCAGAACGATCATCGATAACGAGGTCATCTAGAACGTCAATGGAAATTCCAGATGGGAATGGGCGAGTTGTTAACCACAAGAACGCTTCTCGCAAGGCTGGATGTTGGTGACTACGCTGTTCAGCAAGTTGCCAAATAGTTCCATCATGAACTGCTTGCTTACAACGAGCTAACTCGGCCAAAGTCACTTCCAAATTGTAGGTTGCTAGGAAAGCAGTACGATCTTTTTCTTTCATTTTCAAAACTTCTTTTGGACTGAATCCAACCACGCAAGGAAGCATCGATGGCCATTCTTGAAGGTCATCCAAATGAATGGTTCCAGATGGTGAAAGAAGTCGTTTATCTCGAGCAAAAAGAGCATATGCGGCTGAATCGAACAAATCCGCTCCTAAGGCAATCAGCATAGGAAAGAGCATGGGATGACCACATCCGAACATATGCCTTGGCCGTTCAGGAGCAAGTTCTGGAAGTGTAGCGAGCATGATCTTTGCCAAATCTTTGTACCGATGTTTTTCCATAATTGGAACAATCCCACCAATCGGGTGAACTGCGAAATCAAAGGCGCTCATTTCCCTTGCTGATTTTTTACGAAGATGACGGAACGTCCCTCCTTGAATAGGTCCATTTAACATAACATCTCCAGCGATATCAAGGGATTGTTGAGCACGTTCAACAGTGACATCAACAGCGGATTCTACTTCAAGTTCAGACATATCTGGGCGACTAAAGACATCGAGCATAGTTGCAATATCAACGCCTATTGATTTTTGAAATTCAACGATCTCTTCAACTCCAACCTCGACATCTCCGTAAACGTAAGCCTGAAAGGTTCCTGAATCGGTCATGATCACGCCTGGATAATCCAATAGATCATGGACACCTTTACTGAGAGCATGTTGTTTGAGTTCATCGTGTTTCCAGATAATGTACGAGTTGGTAATGAGGGCTGAAATACCGTATCTATCCCACATTTCACGAGGTTCAATGGTACGGATGTTTGGATTGATAACAGGAAGCAGTGCAGGTGTCTCCAAAATACCGTGCTTCGTGTGAAGTTTCCCCACACGTGCACGACCATCTCTTGAAGAGATTTCGAACTTACCTTCATCGCCCTCTCGACAAGGTTGTGGATCGGGTCGAGACCCTGTGTTCCATACTGCCATGTTTGAGGGGCTGAACTCTTTGATTTCAAGCCGCCGATGAAACATCAACAAATTCGACGTTCCCATGTGCGAGAATAAATTCTCGACCCAGTTCATCAAACGTATCAAGGAGAGCGGTCGAGAATTGGATTGATTCTATCTCCGAATCTGCTTCGAGATCGTTTCGTACACCTTCAAGCGTACCTGGAGCAGCACCACAGGTCAGACATGCACCTGTTAAATCCAAAACGAATCGAAGACCTGTTTCTGTCACTTCCTTTCGGGCAACGGCAATGCCTCCCCCGTGTCCATCGAGTGCGGCCCGCACAGATCCTAAACGTGCACACAAAGCTGGAACGAGATACTCGGAGTCGAGTACTTCATGTAATGACATATTTCTGAGGCGGTGGTCTTCTTCAGGGTCTGAAGTCTCCTCAATACGGCGTTTTGCCTCAGCCTCCATTGCCTTTTGAGCTTCGAGTGCGTAAGCACGGACCAAATCGTCATCCATGTACCTCCGAATACAAGGTACTGTTTGAAGTGTTGCAGTGTAGTATCAGGAGCGATTGCATCTATTGATAAGGGTGTGATTGTAGGGGCATATGGGTGAGATGATGAGCGACGAGCTTCTGCGAGTGGAAAATCTCCACGTTTCTGTTGAAGGTACTCCAATCCTTAAGGGATTGAATCTGACAATTAACCGCGGGGAAATCCATGCGATTATGGGCAGAAACGGCGCAGGGAAGTCTACTCTTGCTAGCGTCATCATGGGTCATCCAGCGTACAATATCACACAGGGTACCATCCATTACAAAGGCTCCAACATCGAAGATATGGAAGTGTTTGAACGTGCAAGAGACGGTATGTTCCTCTCCTTCCAATACCCAGCAGCAATTCCTGGAGTCCAAGTAGGAACATTCCTGCGCAAGTCCGTGGCTTCCGTTCGTGGTGAAGCCCCTCCACCAAGGGAATTCAGAAAAGAACTCAAAGACGCCATGGAGAATCTCAGCATGGATCGCTCCTTCCTCTCACGCTACGTCAATCAAGGATTTAGCGGTGGAGAAAAGAAGCGTCTAGAAATTCTTCAACTCCTTCTCTTGCAACCAGACCTTGCACTCCTTGATGAAACAGATTCTGGCCTTGATATCGATGCACTTCGCATTGTGGCAGAAGGAATCAACAGCGTTGCTCAAAACACGGGCTGTTTGATCATCACTCACTATCAGCGTCTTCTTGACCTTGTCAAGCCAGATGTAGTTCACGTCCTTCTCGACGGAAAAATTGTTCAGAGCGGTGGGCCAGAACTGGCCCTAAAGCTTGAAAACGAAGGGTACGACTGGGTCGAAGCCCTTGTATGAGGTGAAATTATGACACAAGATGCACAAGACGCAGTTGGCGATTATCGCTATGGATTCCACGACCCTGAATCGTCTACAATACGGTTTGATAAAGGCCTCAGCGAGCAGGTTGTCCGTGATATTTCTGAACTCAAGAATGAACCAGAATGGATGACGGATATCCGAGTAAAAGCATACAATCACTTCATTGAACGCGAAATGCCAACGTGGGGGAACTGTGCTTCTCTAGATGGAATCAATTTCGACAACATCACTTACTTCCTTCGTTCCTCAAATAAGACCGAGAAAGATTGGGACGATGTTCCTGATGACATCAAGCGTACATTCGACCGTCTCGGCATACCACAAGCCGAACAAAAATGGCTCGGTGGCGTTACTGCTCAATACGAAAGTGAAGCAGTTTACCACTCTATCCGAGAAGATTTGGAAGAGCAAGGTGTCATTTTCTTGGACATGGATACAGGCCTCAAAGAATACCCTGAACTGGTGAAAAAATACTTCGGAACAGTTGTTCCGCATAGCGATAACAAATTTTCAGCCCTCAACACAGCGGTGTGGTCAGGTGGATCGTTCATCTACGTACCGAAGGGCATCCATGTTGAAATGCCAGTTCAAGCCTATTTCAGAATCAATGCCAAAAACATGGGCCAATTTGAACGTACATTGATTATTGCGGACGAAGGTTCCTCCATACATTATGTTGAGGGATGTACTGCTCCGACATACTCCACAGACTCACTCCACTCAGCCGTTGTTGAGTTGATTGCTATGGAAGGCTCTAAAATCCGTTATTCGACTGTTCAAAACTGGTCGGCAAACGTGTACAACCTGGTCACAAAGCGTGGCGTTGCCCACAAGAACGCTACTGTTGAATGGGTTGATGGGAACATTGGCTCAAAATTGACCATGAAATACCCCTCTGTTCTACTCAAAGGAGAAGGCGCTCACGCTGAGATTATTTCGGTTGCATACGCAGGAACTGGACAGCATCAAGATGCTGGAGCAAAGGTCCACCACCTCGCACCAAACACTACCTCCAACATCCTCTCTAAATCCATTTCAAAAGGTGGAGGACGTTCATCCTACAGAGGAATGTTGCAAGTTACACCCAAAGCCCATGGATGCCGTTCAAAGGTCGTATGCGATGCGCTTATGCTCGATGAGGACAGCCGAAGTGACACATATCCAACAATGGAAATAGGAAACTCAACCGCAGATCTAGAACACGAAGCAAGTGTTTCCAAGGTTTCTGGAGACCAACTCTTCTATCTCATGAGCAGAGGACATTCCGAAGAAGAAGCAATGGGACTTATCGTCAATGGATTCTTTGAACCATTCACTCGTGAATTACCAATGGAATACGCTGTTGAACTCAATCGCCTATTAGAATTAGAAATGGAGGGTTCGATTGGATGACCTCGTACCTCGATGCATCTCTTCCAACTCGATCAGAACACCTCTGGCGATACACACCTTGGTCAAGAGTTCATCCCACCAAAGTTGACGAGTTACCCGCAGTAGGTGAACTTGTCATCGAAAGTGACAATGCGGAAATCAAATTGGTTTCTAAAAAAAATATTGAGCATGGAAATGACATTGCCCGGATTTTTCTTGACAATGTGGTTGAGAAGACTCATGTTCTTACCCCAGAGAACAAAACAACTCACGTCCAAATTAGGGCAGGCGGACATGCGGTCGCAGCACATATTCACATTGAATCAACACAACCCTCCAGCGTGATGTTCCACCTTACTGGAGAAGCAGAGTGGGTTGGCTTGTGGCTCACAGGGAACATTCATTCGAATTCACAATTATCTGTTGGTTTGATCAATGAACTCTCATCGGAATCTGTTCTCGTTCGAACAGATAATTGGAATGTAGAGCGGGATGGTGAATTTGAACTTGCAACACTCTCCCTGGGTGGTCAACGAATCAAATCCGATATTCGAACAACCCTTTCAGGCTCTAATTCGACACATAACCAGTTTATTGCTGTTCATGGACATGGAACTCGACATGATGATCATCACATCGAAATCCATCACCAGCAGCCCCACACCAATTCCAAACTTACAGTCAATGCTGCATGTGATGATCGAAGTCACTCAGTTGGAACTGGTGCACTAACCATCGATGATGCTGCACAACATACAGATGCTGGACAAGTATTCCGAAACCTCTTGCTATCAGAATCAGCAAGAGCAGAAGCGATTCCTGAATTGGAAGTTATGGCAAATGAAGTCGCTGCCGCACACGGAGCTGCATCCGCACCTCTTGATGCTATGCAAATGCATTACTTGATGAGTCGAGGATTGAACAAGGAAGAAGCAACTGCCATGCTTGTTGAAGGATTCCTTGTGGACTCATTTGTCGACGTTCGCTCTGATCCGGTCCGTGAGGCTATGCAAACACGACTTACCGTTCATCTTGAGTGTCAGTTAATTGGGTGATTACATGGCGATACGGGATGATTTTCCAATCCTTCAGAGAAACATAAACGGTCATCCGTTGGTTTATCTTGACAATGCAGCCACAACGCAAAAGCCATCCGTGGTTATCGAAGCAATGAATGAATATTACACAATGAATAATGCAAATGTTCACAGAGCAGTTCACACATTAGCAGGAGAAGCAACGAATGGTTACGAGGCCTGTAGAACGACACTCAAATCGTGGTTCAATGCTGACCGCTGTATCATGACTGGAGGAACTACTGAAGCGATCAATCTAGCAGCACATGCGTGGGGTCACTCTCAACTCAAAGGCAGGGCGATCATTCTAACAGAAATGGAACATCACAGCGACATAGTACCGTGGCAAATGCTTGCAGAATCTTTCGGTAATGAATTACGATACATACCAATCAAAGACGATCTCACATTGGATATGGAAGCTTACGAAGCATCCATTGAAGGGGCAGGATTGGTCTGTGTCGTCCACACTTCAAATGTTCTTGGTGTGCGAAATCCGATTGAAAAAATCATTGAAATAGCGCACAAAAATGGTGCTAAAGTACTCATTGATGCTGCTCAGGGAGCCCCTCATTGTAAAATTGATTTGAACGAATTAGGTGCAGATATGATGGCTTTGTCGGCTCACAAAATGTGTGGCCCAACTGGGATTGGTTGCCTACTTGTCAATGAAGAAACCTTCCAAGAGATGAAGCCGTTCATGGGTGGTGGCGATATGATCGAGACAGTTACGCTTCAGAAATCGACCTACCAAACCAATGAACACCGGTTTGAAGCAGGCACTCCTAAAATTGCTGAAGCCATTGGGTGGGATGCTGCACTTGGTTATCTCGGCAATCTAAATCTCGAAGAACAACATCACAGATTATTGAATATTGCTCGCTATGTTGCAGATGAATTACGCTCGATGAACATGACCGTGTACGGACGTCATGATGGGGATGACTCTGCTGTAGTTTCCTTTTTGCATCCGACATTACATAGTGAAGATCTCGCACATCTTCTCGATGCAAGAGGCGTAGCAGTACGAACAGGGCATCATTGTGCTCAGCCGTTGCTTCATCGTCTCGGAATCAATGGAACCGTTCGTGCATCGTTTTACATCTACAATACCATGGAAGAAGCGGAACTATTTATTCAACACACAAAGGACATTTTGGAGAGGTTCGCATGACCTATCCTAAGGCGTTGATTGAACTTATTGATGACTTCCAATCGATTGATGATAAAATGGAGCGTCTTGAATACGTCTTCGATCTTGCTTCGGAAGTAAATGAACTCCCTACCTCCCTATGGAGTGAAGAAACTCGGATTCATGGGTGTCAATCAGAAGCACACGTGCTTCTTGAAATTGAGGACGGTAAGGTTTCTCTGAAATCTGGAGCAGACTCTAAGCTGGTTCAAGGCCTCATGGGAATTCTTACAATTGCCATGGACAATCTCGATACCGAAGAAGCAAAGAAAATTACGCCAGATTTTGCAGTCGATATGGGAATACTGAATTCTCTTTCTCCATCGAGATCAAATGGATTCAGAAACATGTTTGACAAAATTATGAACGAATTGGAGGAGTATTAGATGGTTGAAGAATCAAACGTATTAGACGCATTACAAGCAGTAGAAGATCCAGAACTGGATATTTCAATTGTAGAACTTGGCCTTGTGTATGGGGTTCGCTTTGAACAACGTGATGAAGGCACACATGCAGAAATTGACTTGACGCTCACATCCCCTGGATGCCCTGCTGCTCCTGAGATCATGGCTGCTGCACATCGAGCAGCATTACAAACAGACGGATTAGAATCAGTCCATATCAATCTTGTTTGGTCCCCAAGATGGGACCCTCGCGTTCATGCTTCTGAAGATGCAAGAATGGACATGGGAATCTGGGAATGAAGTCAGTTGCTCAGAGTGAGACTTACTTCTGCACCGTCTTCGATTTCGAGACGTTCCCTAAGGAAGGGACCTGAGATAACTTCGACAACATCCACATGACGTGTTAAGTCAGGAATGAGGATTGCACAAGGGATGTTGTGTTCTTGATGAGTAATCGTTGCCTCATATGCTGTAGCACCACCGAATGAAACTCCATCTCTTAGAAATCCCCGTACTCGAATCGATTCAATAGAGGATACATCGACATTCAATGCGTCTTTTCTTGCAGTTTCTTCAGCATCTAATGTATCGATACCTGCTTTTTTCCTCAAGGCGATGTAATCGACAAGGTTTGAGCCTTCGACTTTGACATTCAGTGTGCCTGGCCAAGCAGTTGTACCAAGAATTGTTCTGAACTGATCTTGATAGTGAGGTTGAGACATGAACACATGAGCTCTTCCAAGCCCACTACTCACAGTTCCATGAAGTTGCACATTCCTTCCGTATCAACTCTCCTTTTTGATTATACGTGTTGAGGCCATGGCTCACAAAAGCCCTTAATCATCGACGAAGAGGACGGTTTGGTGAGCCAATGCCTGGTGACATGTCGTGGATGAAAGAACGCTTTGATGAGTTGAATGAAAAATCCCTTCTTTGGGAGCCTCCAACTCTGGAAGGACCAAATCAACCGAGGTGTACAATGGAAGGTAAACCGACTATTATGTTGTCAGCAAATAATTATCTCAATTTAACTACCCATCCAAAAGTTGTCTCAGCCATGGTGAATGCAACCCAGAAGTATGGAGCAGGAAGTGGATCAGTACGTGCAATTGCTGGAACAATGGATTTACATCTTGAAGCAGAACAAAAAGTTGCAGAATTCAAAGGTGTAGAAGCTGCACTGATTTATTCAGCAGGTTATACCGCCAACGTAGGACTCATTCCAACGCTTGTTCAGGGGCCACAAGATGTCATCATCAGCGATGCGCTCAATCACGGCTCAATCATCGATGGAGTTCGGCTCACAAAGGCTCGTCGCGGCGTCTATGGTCACAATGACATGGGTGAACTGGAGGCTGTTCTTTCAGCACATGATGATGCAGAACGAAAACTGATCATCACGGATGGCGTATTTTCGATGGATGGGGATTATGCCCCACTGGATGAAATTAATTCATTAGCAGAAGAATACGGGGCCATGGTTCTGGTTGATGATTGTCATGGAGAAGGAGTCTTAGGCGATGGTGGAAGAGGAATTGTCGACCACTTTAATCTTCAAGGTAAAGTTGATTTTGAAGTAGGTTCATTCTCAAAGGCTCTCGGAGTACAAGGAGGAATCCTTGCAGGCACCGAGATGACAAGGAACCATGCCTTGAATCACTCACGCTCATGGCTGCTTTCAGGGTCCCAACCTCCGGGCGTAGCAGCTGCTCAAAAGGCAGCAATCGAAGTTCTGATGGATGAACCAGAACACCATGCCAAACTTTGGGACAATACGCACTACTTCAGAAATGAACTTCAATCCCTTGGTTTTGATACTGGTATGTCAACGACTCCGATTATACCGATCATGTGCGGAGAATCATCAACTGCAAAAGAAATGACACATCTTCTCCAAAAAGAAGGCGTTATGGCTGGAGCAATTGTATTTCCAATGGTTGCTCGAGATAAAGCCAGAATTCGAACACAGATGTCTGCAGGATTATCAAAAGATGATTTAGATGAAGTTCTAAGACTTCTCGAATCAATTGGTCCAAAGGTTGGACTTATCTGATTATTCAGATTCAAACGCGTCTACAACTTCGAGTAATTCTGTGTCATCGCCAGCCATTTCGGCTGCGCTGTTATCCTCGACCTCTTCCAGTGTTTTCACACCTTCAAATGGGTTCACACCTTCATCAAGCATGCACAAGAGTCTCCAGCGAGGAGCCCAAGACAAATGCACGTAAGCAGGTCCCGGAAGAAGAAGGACAAACATGGAGATTGAATTGGAAATTTCAAGCACATCCGCAAAGTCAAGACCGAGTAATCCAAGTCCGATAAATGGCATAGGATAGAGAATAATCCGAGGAGGAGCAATTGGCATACGCTTGGTGAATGATACTAAGATTAATGATGCAAAACCAAGCAGTAAACAAGCTGACATAAACAAGGCGGAAAAGAATATCCAATTCGATAGGGATTCATTAAATGAATCAAATTTCAAGAAATATGGAAGGATGAGCGCGAGGCTGATCAAGAGGCCATAGAACGCTCCAATATTACCTGGATGAGAGAGCCACAATGGCAACTTTGAGAAGCGACGAGACAATGAAGTTCCAAACAACAATTCCTGTTGAGGAGCACTCAACTCAGAAACGTGTTCAGACCACTTGCTAGGTGCATCCATAAGTCATTGGGAGAGAGTAGAGGTTTTCAATGCACCCTCTCATGATTCAAAGGAAAGGCTTATTCTTGGCCCTTCAGTTTTTTTGCAATAGGACCCAGAGCATCCTGAGAATCTTCTTCATCAGGCCAATCTCGATCTAGCAATCCAAAATCCTTGGATTCTCTATCTCGAGCATCTTCTATATCGTCGTGTTCTCCGTTATGAGCATCTCGTAAACCGAGGGCCTGGTTTAACAAAGCGATTGTTCGGCGCAGGGATGAGGATTGTGATTTCTGATCGGTAAGATAACCGAAGATGGAATAATTATCATCAAGTGTTACAAGATTGAACCCTTTCAATAAATCATCCTCAACCAATCTGTATCTGTATTTACCAGCAGGCTCCCATCGCCCATCGTGAAGACGAATCATGACCTTAGCCTCCTTATCACTCAATAATTCCATCAAAGGGTGTGATGGGTTAACGGCAAACGGAGTTGTGCTCCAATCAATCCAACGTCGCCAACTCAGTGTAATCACAAACAACATCAGGATGAATAATAAAATACGTATTGGCCAAAGTGGTATGAATACAAAAAAGAGTTGAATGACGATGATAAACACTGCAGATTGAATCTGTATACTCCTTCCCTTTTGCAGCGCTTGCGGTGTTTCTGAAAACCGTATGAATCCATCATCGAGGCCATTTGTAAAATCACTCATTTGGATCACTCCACTTCGGCTATAGGTATTCGAACACTTTCATAGGTTTCATTCCATGTATCAACATCTTCAACGAATCGACGGATTTGTTTCAAATGAGCGACTACATCTATGCCCCAAATGTGCGTCCAGACGTCTAATTTAGGGAGAAGTTTCTCCCATTGATTCAAAACGCCTCTTCTTTTTTCTCGTTGATGATTGTACAGTAGGGCAGCGGTTTGAATGAGGCCTTGGATTCCCAAAATCTCTGGAAGAGGGGCCTCTCGACGCTTCAACAAATTCCACAAATCCTCCCATGATTCATGAGCATGCCAATATCGTGTTGAATCAAACTCTTGAATTCCTTCCTGTAGGAGAGCATCTTCTGCCTCAGTCAATGGTAATGCCTCCATGGTTGGCCCTAGAGGTTCTCTGTTGAAATCCTTCGGTTTTACCCAAATAGGGCACACACTTCAAAAGATGAAAGGCAATCTAAGGGTTCGAGGGGTGAGCCAAATGTTCGATTTCAAACCAGGAGATGTCCTTGAAAGTCGAAAAGGAGGAGCAAACACCTTACGGCATCTTGCCCAAGAATTAGCAACACTTGAGCGGGATGGTTCAATCCTCATTGAACGCCAGATTCCTGGAATTGGAGTAAGGACTGGGCATCTTCTGATTTTTGACGGAACACTTGCAAGTGCCTTTCACCAAGCCGATGCAACCCGGTATGGAATTGAAGCGTTGCTTGAGATTGAATCTGACGCCTCTGCTCTAGATGCAACTGTAAGTCTCCATGAAATGTCAAAGCAGACCTTCCTTTCCACGTCCTTGGCGTATCCACAAGCAAATCTTGTCGATCCAAAGGAGGAACGAGTAAGAGATGAAGCTTGGTGGTCAACTGTTCGGGCTCCAGTAAGAAGACTCGACCGTGAAGAACAACTACCTGAACTAAAGCCAACCATCGAAACTCCTGAATTTATTCGACATAAAACTCAAGCCAGATTACAAAACCTTACTGGGCCAGTGCTCAAGAGAGGACTTGCACTGTTGGAACATGCAGTAGAACCAACTGCAGCCTTCAATCTCGCAGAGGCTCTTCGAAAGCATGGACGACCATTATTGGTGATTTCAAGGCAATCACCTGAGCGACTCAAAGTAAACCATCAACTTGAACTTGAAGATTGCAGATGGTTAACTGAAAAAGAACATAATCGAACTTTAGAACCTTCTCTGGAATCCATTCGAAAGGTTATCGATTCCTTTTTCCATGATAATTTACGAGCAGTACTCGTACTGGAAGGAATCGAATATTTAGCGGGTATCCATGGTGAAAATCAAGTTATTGAGATGGTACGTAGCGTTGTTGATGAAACTCGTTACACCGATAACGTGATGCTTCTTACATCAAATCTCGAAGCCTTTACGCAGATACAAAGATCAAGATTGATACGAGAATTTGATACTCTCGAAACAACACAAATCGACTCATGGCTCCTTGATGTAGAATTACTCCTCGACCATCCGTTTTGCCAACCACCGGATGAAGAAGAACTGGCATGGATTGAACAACACCTTCAGGAAAGTCTTGCTGGACTTCGAAGTGAAGAACCTGAACCAACCCTCCCCGATGTTGAACAAATCCCTCTTCCAGTGGTGGAAGAGGTGGTGCTCGATACCAAAGAAGAGGAAGAATTAATCCATGAATCACAGGAAGTGATTGAAGAGGAAATTGTGACGCCTGAGCCTGAACCTCTTCCAGTCACTAAAAAACCACGACCAGCTCAACGGATTGTTCGCCGAAAAAAGAATATAAAAACAAGGCATAGCAACAAAAGAGTTGAGAAACTGAATGCTGCATCAAAACGTATTGTTGACCTCGGCACAATCGATTCAGAAACTGCTCAACCAACAAAATTAGATCATCTTGCAAAAGCTGCTGCAAGCGTCTTAGAACATCGTTTCCCTGAGCAAAAGAAGAACCTCACATCACAGCGTCTGAACACTGCAGTAGTCAGTTCTGCTTCGAAGAAGTTGTCTAAATTACCACCAATAAAAGGTAAAAAGACACTTGGATTACAACTGCGTGAAGCACCTACTGAATCGAAAGTGAAAACGAAGACATCACCTCATGCAAGAGAGTATGCTTCTGCGACTCAACGTCAAGAGACCATTCAAGATCTTAGAAACAAAACAGACTCAGATGAGTTAGATAAGGAGGGTTCTGTATGAGTATAGAGCGTACAAATCGACTCAAAATCGCTCTCCAAAAAGCAAAAGCAAATTTGCCAGAAAAAGAGGAGTCTCGAACCACAAATAAATCCACTTTGGGTCGCCTTCTCAACAAGCCGTCATCCCTGAAAGAAGGAAGAGCATTCTTGGGAACTCAACCAATACATGAGCGACCGTTGATTGATGCGATTGCAAAGGAAACATTTGGAGAGGATGTCGAATACGTACCAAAACTCAACCTTCGGCAAGATAATGACCGGCAATCGAACGCTCAACTTATCGCATCTCGCTTGAAGAATATGAGAGAACGAGTCAATGTTGAACCCTCAACTCCCCTTGGATCACGTGTGGGATTCTCTGTTGATGGAAAGCCATTGTGGGCATCGATAATCGATGAGCAACGGCAATACCCATCTCAGTCATTGAGTCAAGAACTCGCACCTCCACAAGCCCATGAACGTCTCCACCATAGTAATCTTGCACCTTCGCAATCAACATGGCCCTTACAACTTCAAATCAACCAAAAGAAGACGTTCAAACAATGGCGGGTCTACGGTGAAAATAAAGGACCAACAGAAGTATGTGAAGCGATTATTGATCAACTCGGAAATCAAATGAATCCGTTGCTCATGATTGGCCCACATGGAACTGGCAAGAGCCATTTATTACACGCAACAGGACAAAGCGTATTGCGATATTATGACAAGGAAGTTCGAATAATACGAGGCACTGAATTGATCAGTGCAAGTAGTCTACCCCAAGATTGGCATGAAGCATTAACAAAGACATGCTTGCTACTAATCGATGATCTTCATCTCGTCTCAGAAAACGAAGATCTTGCCAGCAATTTAGGACACCTCATCGATCATAGCCTGAATCTAGGCATACAGGTACTTGCAACCTCGTTGACATATCCTGATTCATGGGCTTCATCAAGACTCTGGGATGTTATGAAACATTCATCAACAGCTGAATTGTCTCCAGTCTCATCAACGAGTTTAGCTCTCCACATCAAACGAGAAAGTTCAGTTCAGGGATTGCTCCTTGAGGATGCGCATATCATGTACCTATTGGAGCATACAGGAAACGATTGGAGAAGTGTGAACTCATCCATAGCAATGCTCGTAAACGCCAACCAAAAAGGCGATGTTGCACATCAACCAGAAGATGTATTACGAATTCTTGCTAACAAGCCAAAACAAGAAGAACAGGTCCACGAACAAAGTGGCTCAAGCATCACACTCGCTTCAGATATCGTTCGCACTGCAACGGATGTCATTTATTCAGACAAAGATATCGGTGGCATTGAATTGCATTCAACCTCAATCGATCTTCCAGAAGATGATTGGGAACCAAGAGTCGTTTCAGTCGAAGAGATTCACAGTGCAAATGATTTGATTGAGCAACACCTGAAGACAACGCTTGAGGAATTGACTCCTGAAGCACCAAGTGTACTTGATGCGGATTTCAGAGATCGACATCTAACCCATCAACTTGGTCAATTAGAAGGAAGCGATATCGATTCCGCCGTCGATGTTATGGTTGGAATTGATACTGAAATCGATCGAGTAATGGCAGAGAGAGAACGACAGATGGTCAGAGATGATCTTCGTCTACGCAATCTTGAATCACAGATGGAGGCTTTACTCGACCGAACATCAAGTGCAGATGCAAACGAACTCATCGACATCGTCGATGAATTACGCCACATTGAGCATGAATTAGGTCTTGTGAGTGAAGATGCAATGGAAGCGTTTGAACTTGAAGATGAAGAAGCCAAAAATCTGGTCCGTTTGGCACGAATTCGACCTAAGGCAATCCTAACTGGTGAGCAAGAATGACCGACGCATGGTGGGCGGATGGAGTCTCTTTCCAATGTCAGCCAGACTGTGGCCGTTGTTGCGATCAACCCGGAGGCATTGTGTATCTTGCTCCAACAGATGCTGAGAAGCTAGCAGAACATGCAGGGATGGATGTCGAAGCATGGCTAAGACGTGATTGTACAAAAACACTTGATGGCAGATACATACTTCGCTCCCGTCAAGGAGATGGAATATGCATTTACTTAAACGAAAAAAAACAATGCAATGTCTATCAAGTTCGTCCTCAACAATGCAAGGCATTTCCATGGTGGGCTGAAAACCTTCGAAGTAAGCGTTCTTGGAATAAAGTGAAAGAATCATGCCCAGGACTTACCGCTGATGATGCTATTATTATCTCTGGAGAAGAAATCAAACTTCACGTTCACGCTGATCGCCAATCGACACGTGGATTCCGAATATGGGAATAAGTGTAATTAGGTGTAATTACCAACACCATTTGGGTGTTTTTTCGTACTTTCCTTTATACGGATGACCCGATTCGGAAGATACGGTGAGACAGTGACTGATGAGGCGAAACATCTTCTTGACTTGACTGAAAAGCACCTCGATATTGGTATGCGCGGCGTACCAGTCGGTACATGTCGCACATCATATGTTACTCCAGGAGAAGGAGTTCATTATTGTGGATATCCAATTGCTGAACTGGCAGAAATGGAACCAGAAGATGTGGTCTATCTCCTTTACAACAAGGAACTTCCTACAGAAGAACAATCGTTAGAATTCAGGCAAGATTTAGCAACTCGTGCTGAGATGCCAGGAGATTTAACAGCGTTATTTTCTACTCTTCCAAAAGATGGCCATCCTATGGATTGGTTGTCCATTGGTATACACTCACTTGGCATGATGGATTGCAAGAATGATTGGAAGGAAGATGCACTCAATTTGTTGGCGAGAATGCCACGACTCATGGGGCTTATGTTCCGTTACCGAGAAGGTCGAATAGACGATATCCCTGAGGATGATACATCCCTTACTATGGTTCAACGTTTCACAAATACACTGCAACTCGAAGACGTTGATCAAGAGAAACTTGCCAAGATAATTTCAGTTTATCTCGTCCTCCACATGGACCACGGTGGTGGCAATCTCTCAACATTCGTCGGTAAGGCAGTAGCAAGTGGCCATGCTACACTGTACTCGTCTATTGCCAGTTCAATGAATGCCCTCAGTGGGCCACTTCATGGCCGAGCAAATCAATCATGTCTCGAATTTGTCCTTCGTGTTGGTACATCAGTACCAGAAGAAGTTGAGCACTTTGTTCGAAAGGAACTTGAAGAAGGGCGTCCAGTATTCGGATTTGGACACGCTGTACTACGCTCTGAAGATCCTCGGGCAACGGTTCAGTTTGCATTAGGAGAGAAACTCTGCCCTGATGATGCCAACTTCAAAATCATTCGAACTCTCCGTGAAGTAGCCCCTCGAGTGTTGTCCGAAAACCCAAAGATATCAAATTCAAACGCTAACGTAGACATCGCATCTGGTGCATTATTACACCATGTTGGACTTACCAATCCAAGCTACTACACCACATTCTTTGGATGGGCTAGAGTCATTGGAATCGGGGCCCAAATCTTCGACGAAAGAGTTGTTATGCGTGGCGGTAAAGGAGTTCCTATTTACAGACCTAAGTACATCGCACGAGAGCAATCTCTACGACACATCGAATGATCAGGAATTCATGTCGATTTCGACATAGCCATCTTTTTCTCGGACATCATACGTTTTCAATGAAGATGGTTTTCTCAACTTACCAAGCATTTTCCCGAACAACGGAAAGTAAGGAGCTGGAGACCATTCGTTAACAGAACCATCTTCTGGATGATATGAGGATTGATGAAGAGGACAGCGTAGGCATCCATCTTTGATTTTCCCACCCCAGTGCAAAGGCCATGCCATGTGCCTACACAATGCATTTGTTCCGAACACACCTTCCTCGGTCCGCATAACTGCAACCATTTTCGCACCAATGGCCTTTCCCTTGACTTTATTCAACTTCAATTTTGAACTCTTACAAACTTTTTTCCAGCGGGGTTGTTCTTCGGACATGGTTAACCTAAGAAGGAATCTCCTTATCAATAAGTGTTCAAAATCACATATGATTTAGTTTCAAATCTGGAACACTCATTTATACCCCGTTACGAGGGCTTTCTTTTATGCAGAACCCGTTTAATGCACTTACAGAAACTTCGGTCGCTCGTCCAAAGACAACTGTTGCTGTGATTCTTGTCCTTACACTCGCCCTTGCTTCAATGGCTCAATTCATTAATTTTGATAATAGTGAAGATGCATTCTATCCTCAGAATGATACGACTGAACTACTGTATGAAATCGAGGATCGCTACCAAGCCTCACTTGATTTCATCCGAGTCATCGATGAAATTGAGCAGGGAGACATGAAAACTGAATCAGCATGGAAACAATTTGCCATGATCGAGGCAAATCTATCTACCGATGAGACATTCTTGCCGTATCATGAACCTTTATTTGGCGGAAAAGCGACTAGCGGCCCTGCTGGTTCTGCTGTCTTTTGGCTTAACACTCAAGATCCAGTAACAACTCAAGAATGGAGAGATACACTCAGCAATCAACTTGCAAATGCTACGTTTGCAGATGAAGAGAACTTTACAGCAGCACTCAATGACCTCGCTACAGCTATCGCAATGATCCCAACACCAAGAGGGCCTACTGCTCAGGAATTAATTGACTGGCAACCCGGTGAAGTCAATTCATGGCAACTCCGAATGGATGAGAACCTTTCAATTGAAACAGAATTGGGTGTTCTTCAAGGCCAAATTCAAGGATTGATTTCTGCTCGAACCAGTCCGAATGAAATTGGCCCTGTCGCTGCAACTACTGGACCATTGCAAGGAGTCATTGGAACATATATTGGACTTCAGAACATCGATCACAGAGGCAATATTGTCAGTACAATGCCTGCAGAAGACAAGAATGAACCATGGGAAAGCGATGGTCCTGTTCTCATCAGTTTAGTCATCTCAACTGAAGCAAGTAATTACGAAGATGCGGAAATCATTGGAGACGTTCAGGAACTTGTTACAGAGTGGTCTGAAAACAGTCTCCAGGACATCAAGGACTCAACTGGAGATGATGAACTACGTGTGTTCACATTCTCAGCGTTCTCATACCAACAAAGCGCAAATATTGGGAAGGAGATTGGAATGTTGACATCACTTGCCCTCGTATTCCTTACAGTTATTCTCTATATCAAATTCCGATCCAAGCGAGATACTGCCTATGTCATCGGGTTGACAGTCCTAGCCATCCTAGCAACATATGGTGCAGCGGGCGTCTTCAAACTCACATTCAACGCTGCAATGAATAGCATCCCTATCCTGCTCCTCGCAATCGGTGTCGATTATGGAATACACGTAGTAACACGAATAAGAGAAGTTATGCAGGACATTGAAAGAGACAATCCTCAAGGTAGAATGACTCTGGCGGATTTCGAACCCGAAGTTCGTTTGAAGGCAATACGTTCTGGAGCAATCCTAACTTCAGCAGCACTTGTCATTGCAATCTTCACAGATATGGTTGGTTTCTTATCGTTCAGATTATCATCCCAGATGTTCCTTGTGAACTTCGGTACAGTCATTGCTCTTGGCTTATTTGCGATCTATGTGTTGAGTATATCCTTGCTGCCAGCCTTAATGACGATGTTCCCAAGCAAATCACTTTCCTTGGCGAAATCTGGAGCAATGAACGAAACCAAACTTACTCGAAGAATTGGAGATATGGCCCAAGATAAGCCACTCTATGTCATCATTGTAACAGCTCTACTCTCACTCCCAATGCTTTACGGTATGAGTACACTTGAAGTCGGATTTGATACACAAGGCCAATTTGATGATTCTCTAGAAGTGGTACAAGATTTTCTGATGATCGCTGAAGAATTCCAAAGTAGTCCTACTCCGCTGTACGTTGTTCTCGAAGGTGAGATTCTTTCTCCTCAAGGATTTGAAGCATACAATATTGCCATTGCGACGTTACAAGAAACGGATGGAGTTTCTGGCGTACCCACTGGTTTGTGGGACACACTTGATACATCGCGTGCATCGAATGGTGAACTCGATGGATTGATGGCGAATTTATCATCAGATGGAGAAGGTTATCAGTCACTCAAAACATACCTGCTTAATGATCCAACAGGACGTAATATCACAGACTCTTTGCTGTACTCGGATGGTCAACAAACCATTCTTTCCTTCCAAGCCAGTACGTTGGACTGGAAGGATACTGTCGATTTCGAAACTGGCTTGTCTGAAGCACTCGAAGAATCTGCTTCTTCCGCTAATGGATCATATTCAATGGAATTGAGTGGACGAGCCTTAATCCTCGCTCAAATCAGTGCAGATGTTGCATTTTCAGCAGTTACTTCTACCGCAATCGTAGCTGGAACAATTTTGATTGTACTCATCATTATTCAATTCATTCGAACAAACGATATCATGCAAAGTGTTCAGCGCGGTCTCGTTACATGGATTCCTCTGATCATGGTCGTTTTGTGGGTCTATGGTATCATGGGACTTGCAGGATATCAATTGAATTCACAGACTGTTACAATAGGGGCACTTGCACTTGGACTTGGGGTTGATTATGCTGTCCACTATGTGATTCGATTGGAGGAGGAGGCAGAAATGCATCCTGAAAAAGACATTGCAGAATGGACTTCAAAGACAACAGCCACAACTGGAAGAGCAATGTTTGGAGCAGCTCTGAGTACTGCTGGAGGATTTGCAATTCTCAACTTCTCAGGACTTCTACCCTTGCGTTTATTCGGCCAGGTGTTCATCGTTGCCATCAGTTTGGCAATGATCTCGAGTGTAACACTTTTACCGGCATTGTATGGGCCATTTTTACGAAGAGATGCAAAGAACCATTTGAAGCATCACGAGAACGAATGACCCTACAATACTGGTCGCTGGGTCTTTCCTGAACCACGATGCCCAATCATTCTGACAAATTCCCATGGCATGCTTTTGCTTGTCATAGATTGAGTAAGCATCTCCTCGACAGAGGGTTGCCAATTCCACTTGCCTTTCCAGTAAGAGAGGAGTTCTCGACGTCGTGAAACATCAGCCTCGTACCATGGAGTGATGTCCTTTTTGAGTTCAGAGAGAACTGACAAGTGATCCTCCTCATCCGTTGCATCGAGCAATCGTTGTTGCCCCTCATCAAGAGGAAGCGTTGCAGGTTGTTGCCATCGAGCATGTCCACTTGGCAACCATGTAAGATCAGGATCGCTGTAATCTGTAAGAGCAGAGAGACCAGCATTGAGCACTGCATGTTCAACTGTGGGCTTAACTGGCCAAAGGTAAACTGGAAATCCTTCTCGTTGCTTTGTCAACGTTTCAAGGTGTTTACCATGCAATCCAACCGTTTTCCCAATAGGAATTCGATTCGTTGGAGGCACGAGATATTCAATCGCACACGGCATCATTGGAGACCCATTCCGTTGGTGTTTCTTCTTGAGACGGTTAAATGTGTTTGAAATGAACTCAGGGACTGCTAATGTGCGGTGTGTCCTCCGTCCACCAAAAGGTCGAATGTTTGGACGAAGAGAAGACCATGGGCCTTTAATCCCACCATAGTTAATCGCCTTATGCATGCGGGAATGGAACGCATAATGAACAATAGATCCTATTGGAATCTCGTATTCATCGAGGAGTTGTTCAGCATGATGCATGGTTTTACCCATGTGTAAATCATGCTTCTTTCGAGCAAATAAACCCCCAGAACGCTTTACCTTCAAACTTGGACGTTTTGTTTCAACAGTAAGGACCTTCGCTTGATCTTGGACGGCCTCTTGAATCTCTGGATGCTTCAGTAATTCCTCAAATGAACAAAACCCAAACTCTTGAAGCTCGTCTAGAGTCCAATCTTCAACAAATGGCGATCGGCCCGAGAGCCGGAGGGGATCTACTGAAATTGTTCGGTCGTGATGAATGACAACTTGATTATCACTTGTTAGGCGGATATCAAATTCAATCCCATCAAACATACGCATGCCATGAACAAGACTTGCGAGAGTGTTCTCTGGCGATTGAATATACATCGGTATCATTCTACGCACATGACTCCTCTTTTTCAATCTCCGCTAAGTCTATGTGGCTTCAATCGCCCATATTATCCCATAGAGTTGGTAAAACTTCTATATGACAAATCTACGCAGGCTGGCTATGAGTCCATGGACAATCATGATGGGGATGATATTACTTTTGACTCCGGTCATCTGTTATATCTTCTCACTCAACCAGAAATCTTCGAGGTTGCCATTTAGTAAATGGATTCAAACTATTCATGAACAACGATATTACATTCACGCCATGGGTTATATTGTCATTATCAATTGGAAAGGCCTTACTGATCGACTAAATGAACCAATAAAATCCACTGTTGGGCATTGGACTGATTCAGTTCATGCCCTTGAAGGAAATTTCGTATTATGGATTCAAAATGCGTTTGAGAATGATATACTCACAACCTTCTTGAATTTCCATTACCTTTTCGTCTATCTCTTTCTTATCTATGTGACAACGGTGTATTATGCATACACAAGTGATCGGGATATGACCGATAAGGTGACGATGAATTATCTTCTGATCTACGCTATTGCAGTACCATATTATCTCTTTTTCAATGTCGAAGTGACATCCTCATGGATTCCAGGCATGGACGCATTGTTGTATCACGATGGAATGTATTCCACATTCTATGCCACTCATGACCCCTTGGATAACGCAGTGCCATCACTCCACGTTGCGATTCCATTTGGAATATTGATGCTCAATTATCTTCATGTAAAGCAGAAAGGAATTGTGATGAAAGAATGGAGACATTATGGCTACCACATGTTCATTCTCATCAATACAATCGTCTTCATTTTCGCCATCCTGTATCTTGGAATTCATTGGGTTAGCGACATACCACTGGGCATGTTAGTGGGCGGAATAGGTGCTCTATTTATCCATCATTTACAACCGAGATTGAGAAACGATTTCGGACCAATGTTCAAAGGAGTCTCCAAAGAGAAGGTACGAAAACACATCTTCGTAGAAGGTACAATTTTCCTTCTCATGATGGCAGCAATAATGGGAGCAATCAATTATCAAGACTCTATAAATGATGAACAAGCATCATTCAGACTGGGTTCTGGGGACACCGTCCATGACCTTATTCATGAGATGAAACCTGAGTTGTCTGTGATGACGACGATCCATAACATGGACAGTTCTCATACCCTTGAGTACGTCATTATCACAGTTGACCTTGCAGAACCTGGATTTGAGGATTTCAGCGTCGATTGGAATGCTATGCAAGGTTTAGCAAATGAACATTGTACTCAGAATGTCGCTTGTGTTGCCTCACTTTTACCGGGTGAAAAAATTGATTTGCGTCTTAGTTCACCAAATGTGTTTACGTTTATCTTCCTCCACCATAGCGGTGATGATGGCTTGATGGAAGTGCAAATTATCTCAGAATATGATGAATCCTCTGGTGCGATGAACAAAGCGGTTGTTCTATCGATGCCATCACTTTACATTACTGGTTTCGTCATATACAGATTGTTGCGATTAAGCCAAAATGGAAGGAATTGGTACGATTCCACGCCATCCCATGCTTGGGAAGAGGAATGAGCATTCACTTATTGGGATGCATCTCTTGGACTGTACAATGGCGTCCAAGGCTTCTCTCGAAGACGCTGTATCTGAACTGATGGATTCACCTGGTGGAGAACTCCTTTCTTCTGCAAGAATCCATCTGCGAAAGAGGGCGTTTGCTCTGTTTGGTCTTTTCTTAGCAGGCTTAATTGCAGGATTTCCAATTGCAAAAAGCATCATCAAATGGATTATTGATGAACAACGACTCCCTGATGATGTTAATGTCATTGTTACATCACCTGTTGAATTCATCATGTTACAGATTCAACTCTCAGCCAGTTTTGGACTCTTTCTTGCCTTTGCGTTATTGATCACTGAAGCCTCATTGAAAGGGGTGAAACATCCAGTTGTCAGAGCAAGAGTAGCTGAATTGGACCTGAAACCTCCACGCCCTTCCATGACAATGATTCTATCTGTTCTTTCAAGCATCGGACTTGGAGTGCTAGGAATTATTTATGCATGGGAATTACTTACTCCGATGCTTCTAGAATATCTGAGCACTGATGCACAAGAAGCAGGTCTTTCAACACAATGGAAGTTGGGAGCATATGTTGGTTTTGTTCTTAATTTGGCCATTGCATCAGCGATTGGATTCCAGGCACCAGTTGTTACAATGCTCGCATTACGAGTTGGAATGGTTGATCCCAAAACGATTACAATGTATCGAAAACACATTTGGTTTTCTTCATTTGTTCTCGGTGCAATGTTTTCACCACCAGACCCACTTTCGTTGTTTCTAGTTGCGCTTCCAATTATTCTCTTGTTCGAAATATCTCTTATCATTGATCGGGTCTTGCCGAAGAGATGAGGACTGGAAGAGTGGATTCGACAACAGGCATATGGCCTGGTCGGTGACCCCACTGAGGAGTGTGGAAATCAGAACCAACTGTCACACCTAATCCTGCATTCGATGCGGCTTGCCAGATCAAATGGCGTTCTTCGTCAGTATGACTTCGATGAAAAGCTTCGATTGCATCTACCTTTGATTCTTTGAGATGTTGGACGAGTATTTCGTAATCAACACCGTAGTAACGAGGATGAGCAAGCGACGTAATACCTCCTGCTGCATGAACCAAACGACTTGCTTCAGCGAGTGATGGTTTCGGACGGATGACGCTGCATGGCCGTCCATCTCCAAGCCACAAATCAAACGCTTCATTCATTGAACTCACATGTCCTGCATCGACCATTGCTTGAGCTAAATGTGGACGACCTACACTTCCTTGAGCACGATTTAGAACATCATCAACTTCAATCTTCATTCCAAACCCATTGACCAATTGAATCATTTCAAGCATACGAGGAACTCGATCATCTTGTAATGGATCAAGCCACTCTTTGAACAATCGAAGACCTTCTGGATTTGGATCGTATGGGAAATAGGCGAGTAAATGCCACGATGTTGGAGAACGATCTCGGCCTGATTGGGAGAGAATCTCCTCGTCCCATGGCAATTCTACATCGCATGTTAACTCAACACCAGGTACGAATTGAATCCCATGCTTCGCAGCTGAAATCTTAGCCTCCTTCCATCCTGATATGGTATCATGATCGGTCAATGACCAGACATGAACTCCTTCAGAGGCCATGTTCAAGGCTAATTCATCAACACTGAGTGAACCATCACTATGCGTTGTGTGCGAGTGTAAATCATATCGCTCGCTCCATTCCATACAAACCCCTCTCGGCCAGTTCTTTTGAATCTCTCGGCTATTATTCAAAACAAATCATCGAGATTTGGAAGCGAAGGGGTTTCCTTAACCGGCACGTCAAACAGTGAATCAAGATCAGGTAATTGCGGGAGCGTAACTGGCTCTTCATCAAAATCTGGAAGTTCTGGCAAGGGTATACTCGCAGGACCATCTGATACAAATTCTAACTGAGTCTTACGAACTGGAGGAGGAGCAGTGGTTGAATCCTCAACGCCCGGCAATGGGATGTAAGCAGGACCATCTGAAACAAAATTACGTCCATCATCTGCAAGTTTTTCTTCTTTTATGGATTCTTCAGTAAAGGTATTACGAGGTGAGAGCTGAAGGGTTTCTGAATCCACGTTCACACGTTCGAGTTGCTCTGTCTCCATGACCGATTCAGAAACAGTGGAATTTCTTTCAGCAACAACTGCTGATGCATATGCTCCAACGCTCCCTGATGAGAGGGACGTAATCGCCGAAGAAACTGTCTGTGAATCGACGTTTTGTCGTGTGTCTCCGAGAATTGAAGAAATAATGCTCGAGGTTCGCTCATTATCTTGATTCGAAGAGTAACTCGAAACTGGAGTCGCTATACTTTCAAAGGACTCAATTTGTTCCGCTACAGTTGGTTGTTTCGGCAATTCAGGAACAGGTCGTAATTGACGGCCCCATACTGAAATTAGGACGAGGAGGAGGGTTGAAATTGCCCAAATGGTCTCTTGAAGCGACCAGCGCGTTTGACCCCAATAGGAGGCTGTTCCATCCAAAAAGAGACGTTCAAACAGTGGAAGAAGAAGAACTCGTTCTCCAGCATGACCGGGATACTTTCCCGCAAATGCATTGACAAGAAGCATCAGACTTGAGAGAACAGTTAGGACTGATGCGAAAACTGCAATCCGAGGCGCTTTCTGTTCCATAGTAATCCTCTCAATCCTTAGAAATTAATTCAGCAGAAGTTACTGTATTTGCCATGAGCATAGCCACGGTCATTGGGCCTACGCCGCCAGGTACTGGAGAGAGTAAAGACGCAGTTTGAGCCACATCAGGATGAACATCACCTGCAAGTCTCCAACCGCGTTCTCTGGTTGAATCATCGACTCGATTGATTCCAACATCGACCACGATAGCCCCTGGTTTTACCCAATCCAATTTTACCATCTCAGGACGGCCAACTGCTGCAATAAGCACATCTGCTTCACGGCATTCTGCTTTCGCATCTTTCGTCCTTGAATGGACAATTGTAACTGTTGCATCAGCACCCTTGGCTGCCATGAGTAATGCTTGAGGCATACCGACATTGAATGAGCGTCCTAGAACAACTGCTTTCTTTCCAGTCAAATCGACATTTGCCCAACTCAACATTTCCATGACTCCAGAAGGCGTACAAGGAACCATTCCATCAGAACGACCTTGAACAAGACGACCAAGGTTGAGGGGATGAAATCCATCAACGTCCTTACGGGGGTCAATCAATTCCGTGAGCATCTCTTCATCCATATGCTTAGGCAGAGGAGATTGAATGAGTATCCCGTGTAAATCCTCTTGTTGATTCATATCGAGTATATGTTGAGCAACGACCTCTTGTGATGTATCCGCTGGTAGTTCAATGTGTGTTGATTTAATGCCTAAACGACCACATGAACGAACTTTGTTGCTGACATAGACATGAGAGGCTGGATCATCACCAACGATAATCACTGCAAGATGAGGTTGTACTGAACATTCAGAGATTCGATGTATCAGTCGCTCTTCTAGGTCAGCAGCACATGCTTTCCCGTCAAGTCGTGTTGCGCTCATAGTATGTCGTGGCACTAATTCGGTTTGAGCATTCGCATCCAAAATGGTTGAAATTTTGGAGCCAACGGAGGGACTCGAACCCCCGACCGCCTGATTACAAATCAGGCGCACTACCAGCTATGCTACGTTGGCCTTGTTAGGCCATTCTCATCCCCTTCATGAAGGAAACGGTCTAAACTCGACAAGGTCAATAGGTAAACCCACTTGCGATGGATATGGACGAAGCGCCCGGAGAGTCTCTCATTAATGCCCTTGCTTCAACCAGAATTGGTAATGATACTATTTTCAGTTGGTTTGCTCGTTATCAACAAGCCAAGAAGGATGGTCATGACGCGGTCAACGGAACAGTGGGTTCTCTTCTAGAGGATAACGGACAACTTGCCATCAATCACGTCGTTGATGAAATGCTTCGAAAAGCCCCTCCTATGGAATTTGCATCTTATGCCCCATTGAAGGGCTTGCCTAGTTTCCTTGACTTGAGTATCTCTCTTGCTCTTGGAGAGCATAGATCCTCTTTGGAAGAAATGGGATTCTCATTCACATCAACCGCAACACCAGGAGGTTCAGGAGCACTTTTCCTTGCAGCCTCAAATCTGTGTGAGCGAGGGGAAGCCATTCTTCTTCGAGACAGACATTGGGGGCCTTATGCTGGATTCTTGAAAGGCTCTGGCCTTGAAATGGCAACATGGCCACTTCTTCCAGAAGAAGGAGGCGAATACCCATTCTTTGCAGATACTGCTTTTGAGAAAGAAGTCGAACAACTTGCCTCAACGCAGAGTACCGTCATGGTATGGCTGAATGATCCTGCTCACAATCCAACTGGATTAACAATGTCTTCAGAGGGACGACGTGCTGCCCTAGATGTGATGATGGCAAGCGCTTCCAGGCATCCAGAAATTGGCCACACTCTTCTGCTTGATGTAGCATACAGCCTGTATGCTGATGAACCACATGGATGGGGAGAAACTATTGTAGAAACGATGGAAGATGGAACCCCTTGGCCAGAAAACTTCCTCATCACTTATGCTGTTTCAATGTCAAAATCTCACACTGCATATGGATTGAGAACTGGAGCACTTATTGCAATTCATCCTGATCAAAACATCACAGAACGACTCCGTGGAATATTGGGTGTAACTGGACGACAGACTTGGTCTGCAGCACCAAGATTGCTCCAATATACTGCAGCAGAATTACACTCAAATCCCGAAACAGCAAACGCTTGGTCTGATGAGCGTTATCGCTTACAAGGACTCTTAATTGAGCGAAGAAATGCGTTTGTTGATGCCTGTAAGGAACTCAACGTACCAATCAATCCAACCCATGATGGATTCTTTGGATGGCTTGAACATGAAGATCCAGAATCGATCACAGAGAAGTGTGCAGCAGAACATGTCTATCTTGTTCCATTACGAGGAGGCGTTCGAATAGGATTGTGCGCAATACCACTCGCATCAATCCTAAGAGTGGTTCAAACGCTTCAAAGAGCACTCAACTGAGGAATCATCATGGTACGTAATGTACGGGAAAACCTCATCCTTTCAGGAATGATATGCATTGCCTTTGGAGGGTTCCTAACCATTGGTGGCGTTCTATCCATGGGTGTCATCATAGGAATTTCAGGAGTACTCCTCTTTGTCATAGGAATGGGCACATCGAGTAATCAAACTCTTGCACCTGCAGAAATAGCTGCATGGAAGCCATCAGCAGAACAACTCCCTGATGCCAATCGAATCATGTATCGAGTGGATGTAACCATTGATGAACCAAAGAAAACAACCATTCTCTGTGGGCCATGTGGAACAGTCACTGAACTTGACGGTGATCGTCCAAAGGAATTCACTTGCCCATCATGCAACACAAAGTTGTATGAGGACGAAGAAGAATAATCACTTCTGTTCGAATTCGTACCCTTGCTGGGTTGTCTGTTGAGGCATTTCCTGAACAGGTTGTTGCATCTGCTGAACAGGTTGTTGCATCTGCTGAACAGGTTGTTGCATCATTTGTCCGCCCATCATCTGTCCACCTTGTTGCATAACAACAACTGGCTCCTTACTCTTCAATGTAAGAGCAAGAATGATTCCGATAAGGAGGATTACACCACCGCAGACTGCGATCAAAATTCCGCCAGCTGCTGCGAAGATTCCACCAACTGCATCTCCAAGTGCTTCGAAATCTCCAACGATGTAAATTTTATCATCTGAATCAATTGTCATTACATCACCTGCGTCTGTAACAGGATAGAGCCAAGAAATGCTTCCTACTCT
>JADHSC010000034.1 GCA_016777125.1 Candidatus Poseidoniaceae archaeon | reverse complement strand
TGCCAACAGGAGCCGTTTTTTGAGAGATGCCTCCCTTCATTTTGCAGAAGAGTTGCAACGAGGAAGCATTGAAACCATGGATGACGAAACCAAAATTGAAGGTATCCTCATCGTATTCTTCCAACATGGAATCGAACAAAAGTTACACGATATTCGCCATTCAGGAAAAATTAAAGTTACATCTTACAGCCATACAAGTTTGTTTAGTAATTCATGCGTAGATACTATGCAAGCATTCGGAACTGCTGGTAATCTAAGGACTGTGATGCAACAATTACAGACCACTCAAGATGTAGATCGAGTAAGTTTTGTTCCAGCACCGCTTCGCGACCATGGATGCTGCTGAAGGATTGTGCTCATATCTAATACTATACGGGTCTTAGAATTATAAGTATCAATTGATTAGGATAATCGGTGAGTATCATCAATAGACGAAATACTTCTTCAAGAAATTTCGTCGAACGATGGGAAGACCTTCCCGCAGGGGATTGGTTAGAAACCGATGAATACGGTACGCATTGGTACCTTGCAAACGATGGCAAACATTGGTTTTCTACAGATCAAGGCTACGAAGTCTGGGTCGATGAAGAAGAGAAGGTCGTAAGAGAACAACCAAAGTCACAGGGAATCAAATTTTCTTGGGAAGAGGAAGACGATGATGATGAGGATGACGATGATGGGGTCAAAATCAAACTCAAGAAACAACGTCTTCGCCCCGATTTAGGAGCGCTCCCAGGCGTCATTGGCGTTCTGATGGCCCTTGTCCTTCTATCGTACACGTTTTTCTTCGTCGTCCCTATTACAGATACCAATATCGAGAACTTTGAAGCCGACGGTGAGTCGGGCTTTGCATCAGACTTTGAAGAGGTTCAAGAATTCAATTACATTGCACTTGGAATCCTCGTATTCATCATGTTCACATCAATTCTAAACCTCCTAGTCAAGGTCTGGTGGTTTGTGATGCCATTGTGCCTTATTGCATTGATTGGAGTGCTGATTCATACGGCAAATCTGTCTACAGAGGCTATGAATAATTATTATGGCGACTGTGATTCAGAATTTTACGATAATTGCGGCGAATTCCCAGAAGAATCGATGTTTACTGCTGATGCGATGGTCTCTGGATACTGTGGTGGACTCGCGTTCCTTATTGTTGGAATGCGCACGCTCAGTGGCATACTAAATTTCGAGTATGATGAAGAAGAAGACGATGACGATTACGACTTCTATGGTTATTAGAGCGTTAGGATGGATGCTAGAAGTACCCATCCAGTAAGCATAGAGACTCTAAACAAGGTTGTCTGGAAATCTGCTAATGTCTTATGCTTGAGGATTACGCCAATGTTGAGTATGGCCATGATACCTGCAGAGAGAAGGAACCAAGCTTCGCTCATCGGGTCAGAAATAGCAAAACATGCAAACCAAAGCAAGGTCATTTGAATGGATGTCCTCGTTGTTACAGTTTCCCCAAAATGTGCAGGGAATGAGTGAACGCCCATTTCTCGATCACTTTCAACATCCATTCGAGCATAATTTAGATCAAATGCTGCAATCCACAGAACGACTCCAAGTGAGATGAAGAAGATGGTTGGATACCAAAGGAATCCATCACCTGTTCCGAGAATCGCATCGAATCCATGGACATCAGCTGCAATAGCAACCCATGCTCCTGCAGGAGCAAGACCCAAGCACAAGCCTAGCCAGAGGTGGCAAAGCCACGTGAACCGTTTCATGTAGGGATAGATGACGAAGGTTAGGACTGGGAGCCAGGACATTGCTAAGGCCACTGTATTCAGCATTCCAGCACCTAACAGCAGCATTGCTAGGAAGAGTGCAGCAAGCCACCATGCAGTTGATTTCGAGATTGACCCACTTGCAAGATGTCGTTGCGCAGTCCGAGGATTCGCAGCATCAATGTCTTGATCGATGATGCGATTGAGTGTCATTGCCAATCCACGGGCTGCAACGGCTGCAACAAGAATCCATAACAAGTCAATACGCAACCAACCGTAGCCAGTGTCAGTAAGTTCGGATTGGAATTGATCATATGCAATCAGATAGCCAATAAGAACGAATGGGAGAGAGAACAAAGTGTGTTCAATCTTAACGAAACTTGCAATTTGTTTGAAGTTCATCCACTCACCTGAATTCTAGATGCGCAGGCCATTGGTATTTGTCGAGTTCGGGATGTTTGCGTATTGCCTCAAGGGTTTCATCACTGTGCATGGTAATTGCAGGCCATCGTCGAACACCATGTTCAGATGATGGAATCGGTGTTGTTGCATCCCAACACATGCGTTCTTTGTCTTCATCGAATGAGAGGCCACGGCCAACATCAAAGCGAGAGGTGAGTTGCCAGAGTAACCTTCGTCGTGCTTTCTCACAGTGAAGATCAAGATCATCATTGGTGATAAATAACCAGCGCAAATTGTTAGAATTTTTCAATTGCCAAATTTGATTTCTCAATTGGAGTATTTTTTCCTTCCTTGCAGATTCTGCTTCATCGTTTGATGCCGAAGAACCATCTCTCGGAGAGGGTGAGCCTGGAACGTTTGTTGTTACAACAAGCATGCTTTCTCGCAACATACGTGCATCTGTGACATCGTCCAAGGCCAGTACAGCATCGAGATTATCGAACACAGGTGGTGCTTCCAATCCTTGACGCCAAGCAGGTACTTCTTGCTTGTAAGATCCTTCGAGTGGTTCATTGGATGAACGAGGGTCGCGTTCAGTAAGTGTTGTTGCATCGATGAGAATCTTCGAGTGAACGTTTTCATACGGACTTGCAGCTTCAAGAGAATCAGCAACCATACCTTCGAGTACGATGATGTCTGTTGCAATGTGGACGTTATTATTCATAGCATCAAGAAGTGCTTCCAAGTCTTTCGGATCTTGATCGGGATCAACCACAATCATACTCTTGAGAAACATCATCTGGCCAGCACCAAATAATCCTAAAGCGGTCTTTCTGCCTTGACGAGGATACCGTTGCTTGGAAGAAACAATAGCAAGATTATGGAATCCAGTTTCAAGAGGGAGATGGACACCGATGACATCCCGATGTTGGAAACGAAGTACGGGAGAGAATTGTCCTCCTATAGCCTCTCCAAGATAACCATCTTCCATTGGAGGCAATCCTACAATCGTAGCAGGTAGCATGGCGTCCTTTCGATGAGTGATTGCTGTAACGTGCATGACTGGATATTGTCCGGTCAATGAATAAAATCCAAAGTGATCCCCAAACGGCCCTTCTGTTCGTGTTTCTCCTGGAATACAATAACCTTCAATGACAATATCTGCTTCGGCAGGAACCATCAAATCTTGAGTCAATGCTTTGGTAATTCGTAGAGAGCGACGTCCAAGAATACCTGCGAATTGGTATTCGCTCAAATTATCTGGAAGAGGAGATATGGCTGAGAAGATCAGTTCAGGCGGTCCGCCAATGCATATTGCAACAGGCATTCGCTCTCCACTCGCAGCAGCATGGTCCGCAGCATGCTTGTGAATTTGCCAATGCAAACCGATGTTTTTCTCATCAAACACTTGAGCACGATACATACCAAGATTGTGTTCTCCTGAATTGGGGTCCTTGGTAACAACCAGTGGAAGCGTAACGAAATGTCCTCCGTCCATTGGCCATGTTTTTGGAATTGGAAGTTGAGTAAGATCTGGATCCTTCATACGAACTTGTTGACAAGGTGCTCTGAATCTCTTCTTTCTTGGAGGCATTGCAAACGCATCGCGTGCAAGAGGTAATGCCTTCCATGGCCTTTTGACGAACGTTCCAATGTCAGGCTTCATCATTGCCGTCATACGATCGCCAACTTCGGTTTCATGCGATGCTCCCAATGCATCAAGTGTACGTTGATGGCTTCCAAACAGATTCATGACCAGTGGCATCGGAGAAATTGAGCCATCCGCAAGTCGTGGTTGTTCAAAAACAACCGCTGGGCCATCATTTTTCACGAGAAGATCTGCGATTGCTCCAGCTTCATAGGCGACATCAACAGGTCTGCTGATGCGCAGCACCTCTCGTTTCTTCTCGAGATGCTTTAGAAATCGTCGTAGACGTACCCAAGCCACGTGCATCCCACAGGTTGTTCACCTTTGAATCGTCGCTTTTGAGCACAAGGTGAGGTTAGGGATTTTTCGAATAAAAAAGGAATCACTTATCGCCTGCTTGAATGCCGATTTTGTAGAAAAACATGAACATTGTTCCAAAGATACAGTGCAAGAGTGATACGATTCGAAGTTCGGTAAAGAACATGATAAATGCCATGAGATAGAACATCCCAGCGAGAATAATATTCTTTCCAGATGTATCATTCAATTGCTTCGTTACCTGTGGTAACTCTTCAGGAATGTCATCCCAAAACTGACTTTCCTCGCCTACTTCACGATTCAATGCCATGCCCATACTCATAAGCGAGATGGTTTAACGCTTCTGCCGACAGAAGGCGTTCAATCACAACAGCTCTTCTCTAGGCTGTCTTGAGCACAGAAACATGTCTTGGCTGGCTTGATGTCAGCACGGGAACTGCGTTCATTGAACAGTGCAGTAACTTCTGCAAGTTCTTCAGGTGCATCTCCACGAGCTTCAAGACAGAGTTTCAGACCGAGTAGGCCCCACATATTGTCTTTCCACAATTTGATGTCAGCACGGTAGACGGCTTCTGCTTCTTCCACTTCTCCTTGCTCGAATAATAGTGCTCCGAGAATGTGACGCACAGGTTGCATTTGTCCCCAAGGTTCGTTGTAGGCTAGGTTGAGCGAGAGGTCGACACCACGTCGAAGGTGATCGAATGCTTCAGTGAAGTCAGATACCTCTCCTCGAGCCTTTGCCAAGAATTGTCTTCGGTATTCGATCTCACCAGAGAGGACTGCTTCGTTGACCAACAGAATACATGGGCCATCGCTCGGATCTTGATACATCAGATTGTTGTGCAGGACTCTTCCAGCAAGAGCAGGATTCTTCAGTGCTTCATTGAAGAGAACTTGTTCAGCTTCTGCTTCTGGAACCATGCCCTTGGATGCGTATGCGACTCCACGTGCGTAGTGTTGCGTTGCGATTGTGGAGGGGAAGACATCCTTGTCAGAATACATTGGTTCAGCAAGGATTTCATCCCACTTTCCGAATCGAATCATAACGTGCCATGGCATTGTTACGTAGGATTCAAGGAAGATTGCGCCCATTGGGATAATTCCAGCGAGCATGAATTGAACTCCAGAGTTTTCATCTCCAGCAGGAAGTGTGTCTACTGCCTTTCGTGCGTATTTGAGTGCAGTTTCATATTGTCCTTCGAACATAGCACACCAGACAACGAAGTGGTGGTTGTGCATTCGATAGAATTTGTAAAATTGCGAGTCATTGCCAGTGAGTTCGACGTATCGATCGTCAGCTTCAACTGCAGCAATGTTGCATTCAATCGCTTCTTTCCACTGTCCAACCCAAGCATCGATGTGAGAAGGCATGTGGACAAGGTGACCCATACCTGGCATAACGGTTCGAAGAACATCAGCAGCAGGCAGAGCGCGCTCTGGGTAAGGAGATAATTCGAGAGCGTGGCAGTACAAGTGGCACAGTGCAACATGTCGCTTTGCCCCTTCAACGTTCTCAAATGCATCTTCCATTACGTTGACCAACAGTAAGGTATTGTCGTCTGCAGGAGTGATTTCACCAGTTGCGGTGTTCTTGTTCCATAGTTGCCAAGCTTTCAGATTCATGAGTGCTTCAACATATACTGCAGCAACATCCAAGTTCCCACTGTATTTTCGGTAAAGTGGCTCCATTGCTTTTGCGAATGCAACGTTTAGTTCAGGATCGTTACCCATGTTGAGGACGGACGGGTCTGCTGCATCGCGTGCTTCTGCAGAATGTCGTTGTGCCAATGCATCGATGAGATCTTGCTCTAGTTCAGTGCAACCCGCTTTGAGGGAAACTGCTTGTTGAATGGAATCGTGTCCAGAGCCAAGGCCTGGGCTCCAGTTGTAATTGGAAGAGACACAATATGCGATACCCCACCATGCCATTGCACATGTAGGGTCAAGTTCAGTAACTTTGCTGAAACAAGCAATGGCTTGCTCGTGATTGTAGTTGAGCATGTGCCCGAATGCTTCCACATACATCGCACGTGCTTCTTCATTAGCGCAGGTAATTGTGGTAGCAAAGAAATAATTCGATGCGTCTCCAAAATCGTAATCGGTTGGTGCAAGTGACATGTTGGACCCTGAAATTAAACTAATATAACTCTCACGTATATATTCGATGAATTATTCAGAGGAGGCGAATCGATTAACATTGATTTGTACAGTAGGCGGGCTATGAACCTCGATACAGCAACTGCTGGGAAGAAGTTTTTCTCCTTGTAACAATTCTTGGTGCGGCGATTTATTCCTTCTACTAGAACAAAGAACTTCGTCGTTCAAGAGATAGTACGACAGCGATGAGCCTAGCAGCGAATTTCCAAAATGAGGATTTTGTTGTCGGCCTTACATCGATTATGAACATGAATTTTGATTTAAACAAGTTTACACCGGCCGATGCTGAAGCTAATTTCAAAGCTTTCCGTGAACATTTTGGAGAGGATTGGCCTAAAGTGATGACTGTCTTGACAACATGGGAAAGTGTTGTTGTTCTTATCCATCGTGGAGATATGGATTTTCACGCGTTCTATGATCTCTTTTCCGGAGTTATCATCCAGACCTATGATACCTTTTCCTTCTATTTTGAACCTACTCGTGAGGAAGTGGGCAACAAGAACATGGAGTGGTTTATCTGGCTTGCAGACCGTGTCATTGAATACGAGAATGAGGGTTCAGGGACACCTCCTGCACACATTGCGTTCAAGGGTTGGAAACCGCCTAAGCGCTCCGTTTGACTTCTTTTCATCCCACCGTTTGGTTCATGTGCCAGCATGCCTTCATAGTGACATGGCAGAGGCAAGACGTTGCGATGTGCTCATCATAGGAGCGGGTCCAGGTGGAGGCTCAGCGGCCCTTCATGCGTCTCGGCTTGGGCTTTCCACAATAATTGTTGAAGCGGATCCAGAGGTCGGAACTCCAGTACATTGCGGCGAATGTTTGTCAGAGTTAGCAGTTCAAAATCTGGATCTTGAAATTCCAGATCATGTCAAAGCACTCGATGTGAAGGGCATTCGTGTTATTTTTCCAGGTGGAGTAAGCAAACTTCTAACCGAGCCTGGCTACGTACTTGAGAAACATTTGTTTGAGCAATGGTTGGTAGGTGAAGCTGTCGAATTAGGGTCGGAACTTCATCTTAATCACAGAGTTACAAAGATGGAACGAGTTTTCAATAGCGAAAATCAATTTTCCAATTGGAGAATTGAAGGAAAGGGAAATGAATTTCCAATTGAATGTTCTGCTGTAATTGATGCCTCGGGCGTCTCAGGTGCCGCCTCGAAATTACTCGATATGGGGACGGAAGTAGAGGTCATTGCTGGCTTTCAATACGAAGTCAACGATGTCCCGAATGACGGGTATCTCGATTTCTACCTGTGGCCAGAATATTCTCCTCATGGGTATGTTTGGATGATTCCAAAGGAAGGGGAACGGGCGAATGTTGGACTTGTTACAACCGATAAGAAGGGAGCTATACGCTACCTTGACTCATTCATTGAAGACACATATCTGAAAGGGAAACCAACGGTTAATCCTCCTTGGAGAAAGGATGGCATGAAGATCAAACCCTTTGGGGGTACGATTCCAATCTCAGGGCCAAGAAGCACAACGACTGGTGATGGACTCATCTTAGTGGGGGATGCTGCTGGTTTTACTTCTCCTTTATTCGAAGGCGGTTCCCATCTCGCACTCTGGTCAGGGCGGGAAGCTGCTCATGTGATTGCTAAAGCCATATCAAAAGGCGATCTCTCTCATGCGAATTTGAAACCATACGAATCTGCTTGGAAATCGACGTTTCCTCCGTATCATAAGATACTTCGAGGCAAAGAAGCCCTGTACAATCTTTCAGACTCAGAGATGGAAGCCATGGCCAAGTGTCTTCCAGAAGAACTTGGAAACATGGGACCACTTCAGAAACTTGGAATTGGCTTTAAGATCCTCTTCCGCAAACCCACACTCCTCTTCAAGAGAATTATCTCTGTCTTACTCTCGTTTGGATACAGCCGTGCAAAACACTTCGGCTGGTGATGGTCCTACGCAAAGGGATAACAACGACGTGACCGTGGAACAAACATGTGGGGGTGGACACTCGGACTTGCTGTCATCGCTTGCATTGTGATGATGGTTTGGCCAAAGTGGCGTGTTGAACACCCACTTGCATCTGTTGGTCTCCACTTGGCAGTTGCAGCTCCTTTCGTTGCACTCGCATCCCGCTTCATTGTCAATGATACAGACATTCTCCATGTTGCACTGAACGGTGGAGAAGATCTTCCACTCAAGTATCGTTTTGCTGCAACATGGGCGGCTCGCGAAGGTCCCTTGTTAATGTGGGCTGCATGGATGGGATTGGTCAGTTGGTGGTTCGCTCGCCCTCTCGCATCTGAACAGGAGAAAACCCACAAGCTTCGTCTCCGCTTGATGTATGGATTTACGCTGCTCCTTATTCTCATCTCGATGACGCTTAATCCGTTTGCAGAGAATCCATACGACCTAAGAGGTACTGGATTAAACGAACTTCTTCAAACCGATTTGATGGTCATTCACCCGCCTCTTGTGTTCCTGGCTTATTCTCTTTGTATTGCCTTAGCAGCAACATCTGTTTCCATCCTTCAATACGGTGATGACGAAGATATCGACAAGAGAATGCTGCATCAAACACGACCAGGACTCCTGATCGCAACACTCGGAATTGGCTTAGGAGGCCTCTGGGCATACATGGTTCTTGACTGGGGCGGCTATTGGGCTTGGGATCCTGTCGAAACAGGCTCTTTCCTACCGTGGCTTGCTCTGGTTCTTATGGGTCATTTACGAACTCGTCCTGGTAAGACTTCGACATTAATGTGGACTGGACTTGGGCTTGCAGCAGGTGCACTTGCATTATTCGCAACTCTTGTCACACGGGCAGGCGGTGTTTGGGCTGCTTCGGTTCATACATTCGTTGTTAAGGATGAAGGGACGCCTCCAACCGACGTATTCAGTCGAATGTTACTTCTGAAAGACGAAGCTGAAGGAGTAGAGATTGTCTCCTATGTTCTTGTCATTCTTCTCTTGTGTGGTGTGTTTATTCGGGCAACACAAGGACAAGTTAAGCGTCCTATTTCCTATCTTTTCTTCATACCAATTATCGGAGCAGTCATTGCAGTCTTGTTTGATTATGCTTCGTATGAACACGTCCCTGCCCTATTCTTTGTTGGAGTCGTCTTTTCCCCAACCTTGGTCGAATGGCCAAAGAAAAACCTCGTTCAGGATGAAGAACTCTGGTCGTATAGGGGTTATCTATCGCTTCCATGGCTACTCATTGTCCCACTTACAGCCTATGTGTTAACGCAAGATCTTCTCTTTACGCTGCTCAATGCTTTGATCTTCGCACCATTGTATACTGCAGATGATGCTCGAAAGGCATGGGGTTGGGGTGCAGCTGGAACAATGATGTGTCTCGCAGCAGCATGGTCTGGATTAGTCGATCTCTATATTGCAGCGATCTTACTTGGATTCTACATCTTGCCCTGGCTCGTTATGGGGGAAGAAGAGGCTGAATCAGTCGACTGGCTTTCACGCCGTTTCATCCTTCGCCTTGCGTTGTGGGCTCCTGTCGTCTTGACAAGTTTGTATCTTATTCTCACCCTCGTCATCTTGATTTCAAGTATTGATGCGGTTCAATTTGAAGCGCATGAATTGTATGGAGCACCGTTCATCATGGCCGTAGCGTTGGCGATGTTCGCATACACATCCCGGCATCAACCGCCTCAACGCATTGCTTCGATTGTAGCAGGTGTTGCTCTTGTATCCATTCTCTTGGCAACCTTCCTTCCTTCTGCATTAGGTGGCGATGCGAGTGAACCGATCTCAGAATACCTTTCGCGTGGAACAATCGCATGGTTGGTTCTTCCTTCTGTTTTGGTTGCAGTCGTACCAATGGGTGCAGAAGTTGTACGAAGAGTACGGACCTCTGGTGTCAAGAAAATAGCACCCGCAGCTCACCTGGTTCACTTCGGCCTCTTGCTCCTCTTGATCGGACACGTGTTCACCACGGTGCTTGTTGACCGTGGCGATGCCTCACATCGCATAACGCTGGTACGTGGGGAATTCATCGAAGTTGGAGACTATGAGTACATGTTCGAACATATCGTTCTCGAAGATGACGGCCTCGAAGTAGGTGATCGATATGTTGGTGCAGTCATTAGCGTCTATCAAGACGGTGAAAAAATAGGCACAGTCCAACCTGGATTGATTGGATTCGACAGTTCTCCAAATCCTCCGCGTAGTGAGGTGGATACGCTGGTTCGCTCTCACGGAGACATTGTGTTTATTTTCGATGGTTCGCAATCTTCGAGCATGATGCAACAAGTTCAATCGGATGGTGAAGAATCAGTTCAAAGGATGAGAGTCATCATCTATGACCTTCCAGCGTCCCATTTAGTCTGGGCTGGATGGACCATTATGATGCTTGGAATGGCATGGTTATCAATCCTTGACGCACGTCAAACTCCCCACATTAAGGCAGAAGAAGAGTAGTATCTTGAGCCAATTGACTTATGAACGCCATCAGAGTCGGCGGAGCATTCTGGTGATGAACACATGGAAGAAGGCGACATTATTCACGTTGATTACGATCTCTACAATGGCGAAACAGGCGATTTAATCGAGACAACAAAAGAAGCAACTGCAAAGGAACATGAAGTACACGAAGAAAACCGCACATACACTCCAATGGTCTGTGTTGTTGGCTCCGGCTCTCTTATTCCTGGATTTGAAGCAGCTCTCCTCGATGCTAAGCCAAACAAGGATGTTGAACTCGAACTCGCACCTGTTGATGCATACGGTGAGAAAGATTCTGAACAAATTGAAACAATCAGTATCGACAAACTACGACGTGCAGTCCGAGACCCGGACCAACTCTACCTCGGCGCTCCAGTCACCATCGGTGGTCGACAAGGATACCTATCCTTCCTCGCTGCTGGCCGTGCTCGTATCGATTACAACCATCCAATGGCTGGAAAGACACTCAAGTACAACTTCAAGATCGTTAAGGTCGTAGAAGGCAAGGAAGAGAAAGTTGCAGCATTGCTCGAATCAAACACAGGCCACTCCGACTTCGGCGTTACCTTTGATGGCGACGATCTCAACATAGTTATTCCACAAACAATGCTTTTCGACACCAATGCGGCAATGATGAAATTCCGTTTGGTTACTGTTCTAAGAGATGCAGTAGAATGTGGCAAGGTGTCCTTCATTGAAGAACACGAGCCACGAGTCGCAGCAACTGAAGAAGAGTGAATCCTCCATAGGGAAGAGATATTGCCCACTTCCTCGTCGCAAGAATGAGGACAGTCCATGAGTTCGATTGAATCCATTGATGAAATTCTTCTTAATCATCAACCTGCGTTGCCATCAAGCCGGCTTTCACTGATTGAACAAGCGATGACAAGGATTGTCATTGGATTAGGAATTATTCTCCTCCTTGGATTGGTGTTCCAGAATGAAATGGTCTGGGATGACGGATTACGCCCAATCATCTGGGAACCCGTTGAAGCAGACGCAGGCGAGCAAGGTGATGCTGGATATACACCTCAAAATACTGCGATTTACACATTCGGCCTCCTCGCCTCAGTTGTTGTCTTTCAAGCCCTCTTCCGTACGCTTAATCTACCTGTCAATGACAAGATGATGTACGCTTTAATCGCCTGGGTTTGTCTTGCACCGATTCTTAGAGTACTCGAAGATGCAGACTTCTTTCCTTCATCCATTGATTGGCTTCTCATCTCGCCAATCATCCATCTCCATCTTGCAGCTTGGCTGTTCGGCATAGGAATCATGTCCTATTTCGTCGGAAAACGATGGGATGATGTTGAGGGTGATTTCGGAGAACTGAATCTCAGAATACGTTTGGTTCCCATACTTTGTTTCGCCCTTTTAGCAATGTGGGCATTGTTGTTCAGGCCTGGTTATCATGCTCATGATATGGGAGTGATCTGGATTATTGCTGGTCTCATCATTGGCTTTGCATCTCTCATCTTTACAATGCATAACACTCGTGAATGGGATTCGGTTTCTCGCGGATTGCTTTCTTTTGCAGTAGGTGCTTGTTTCGTTGGTCTTGGTCATTGGGCGCAGTTGGCATCCACGCCATGGTTGCAAGAATCTGGGCGAATGCCGAATGACATCGTTTTGTGGCCTGCGTTAGTTGTCCTAGGAATACCTGCACTGGTATGCTATGCATTGTACAGAATTGGAAAGGACGATGCACACCAACTCAAACTCAGTGGATTTGAAGCGGGTGTTCTGCCCGAAGGTGTTTCGATCAAAGCATGGGAAGCAGAAGAAAAGGTGGTATCGAAGCATCCTATCGAATTACTCTCGAATAAAGCCCTTCTCGCCAGTCCGCTTGTTCTTGCTATGGTCTTTGGTCAACTCTGTGACGGATTTGCTACAATGGTTGGAATTGATTATTTCGACTATTCAGAAAAGCATCCGCTCAGTGATGCAGTAATCCAGTATGGTGGAAGCATTAGTGATTCGATTGGTTGGGATGTTGAAGGTGCATGGCTCTTTGCTTTGGTAAAGGCCGCCCTTGTTGCTTTAATCACATATATTTTCATAGAAATGCGTGTCGAAAAGAGGCAATCACATCTCCGCATGCTCATTGTATTGGCCGTTTTGATCGTCGGTCTTGCACCTGGATTGCGAGACATTGGGCGATTAATGCTCGGTGTTTGATGCGACGGTGATTTGAAGTTCCTAAGCCGATTGGTCTGCAATAGGTGGCAGGAATGGATCGACTTCCAACACGAGTAAACAAAGCCGATCCTGATTTCTCTGCACGTCGAGAACACAACCTTGCATTGATCGAAACACTTCGTGAACGTCTTGATGTTGTGAGCAATGGTGGTGGCGAAAAATACGTTGCTCGTCATCGTAGTCGAAACAAAATGCTTGCACGTGAGCGTATTGAACGTATCATTGACCCTGGGACGGCTTTCCTTGAACTCTCTCCATTAGCAGCATACGAGTTGTACGATGGTCGTGCTCACTCTGCTGGTATTGTGACTGGAATTGGCAGTGTTCATGGGCGAGAAGTTCTCTTTGTAGCGAATGATGCAACTGTCAAAGGCGGCTCGTATTATCCAATGACTGTTAAGAAACACATTCGTGCTCAAACAGTTGCTCATGAAAATCACCTCCCTTGCATCTATCTGGTAGATTCAGGCGGAGCTTTCCTTCCTATGCAAGATGAAGTCTTCCCAGATATTGGTCACTTTGGACGTATCTTCCGCAACCAAGCGAAGATGTCTGGAGATGGAATTCCTCAGGTTGCTGCAGTTCTTGGTTCATGTACAGCAGGTGGGGCGTATGTTCCAGCAATGAGTGATGAATCCATCATTGTCAAAGGAAATGGAACAATCTTCCTAGCAGGGCCTCCGCTGGTTAAGGCTGCAACGGGTGAAGTTGTAACAGCTGAAGAATTGGGCGGAGCAGAAGTTCACACAGTACAATCAGGCGTTGCAGATCATTTTGCAGAAGATGAATCAGAAGCATTGCGAATGGTTCGTAATGTTGTCGAGAACTTGGGTCCGCGCACTCTTGCTCCTGCGGCAACCCAGGAGCCAGAACCTCCTGCACACGATATTGAAGATTTACTGGGGCTGATTCCAAGCGATAACCGTATGCCAATCGATGTGCGTGAAATCATCTCACGCGTTGTTGATGGTTCAAGATTCCATGAATTCAAATCTCGGTATGGGACAACATTGATCTGTGGTTTCGCTCATATTCACGGGCACAAAGTTGGTATTGTAGCCAACAACGGAATTCTCTTCTCTGAATCATCTGTCAAAGGAGCCCATTTCGTCGAGTTGTGTGGTCAGCGAGGTATTCCTCTTGTCTTCCTTCAGAACATTACTGGGTTCATGGTTGGGAAGGCCTACGAAGCAGGTGGTATCGCCAAAGACGGAGCAAAACTTGTCACTGCAGTTTCATGCGTTAATGTGCCAAAGTTCACCATTATCGTTGGAGGTTCACACGGAGCTGGAAACTACGGTATGTGTGGCCGTGCATACGATCCACGTTTCCTTTTCATGTGGCCAAACAGCAGAATCTCAGTCATGGGTGGTCCGCAAGCGGCAGATGTTCTAACAACAGTCAAACAAGATCAACGTGCTCGAGAAGGCCTTTCTCCTATGGAAGGCGATGAACTTGATGAGTTCCGTTCTCCAATTCTTGAGAAGTATGAGCGTGAAGGTTCACCTTACTATTCGACTGCACGTTTATGGGATGATGGAATCATTGATCCTAGAGATACAAGAGATGTTCTCGGACTTTGTCTTGCTACGGCTCGAAATGCGCCAATGCCAGAAGGAAAATACGGAATTTTCAGAATGTAAATTCCAATTGAAAATTTAAAATTACAATTGAGGTTTTTAGAATGATGACAATGGATAACCCCCCTGAAACAACACTACTTTCCTTGACCGTAGAAGGAAGTTCGGCTCGTGTAGAATTAACACGAGAAGACAAGTACAATGCCATGAATGTGGCAATGATTACAGAACTCATAGAAGTCTTTGAATGGACTGCTGAACGCAGTGCAGGTCGTCAAGATGCATTGCTTGATTCGAATGGAAATCAATACCTGCGAACACTTGTTCTCTCAGGAAAAGGTCGTCATTTCTGTGCAGGTGCTGACATCAACATGATGCGTGATGCAGGAGCAAATACGCCTGAAGAGAACCGAAAGGACAGCGAACGACTCGATCGTCTCTTCAATGGTCTGTGGTCCCACCCATGTTTCACAATAGGAGCCATTCAAGGCGTTGCCCTGGGTGGTGGCGCTGGATTAATCGCTTGCCTGGATTATGTCATTGCTACAGAGGATGTTAAAATCGCACTTTCAGAAGCAAAGTTAGGGATTCTCCCAGCAGTTATCGGCCCCTACGTGTATCGAAGAGTTGGTTCAGCCAACTTCCGACGTTTGGCTATGCAAGCAAGTCGAATCAAAGCAGAAGAGGCTCTTCGCATTGGATTCCTTGAATGTGTTGTAACCGATCAAGAGGCCTTTACAGAAGCAATTGACTCAATCATCTCAGAAGTTCTCACCACTGGGCCAAGCGCAGCAACGCTTGCTAAGGAACTCAGTGTTGGATTCGACCGATGGACAGGTGATGATGAATCGCTTCGTGATTGGACGCTTGATTTCACCAGCAGAATGCGAGGTTCCAGAGAAGGTCAAGAAGGTCTATCCTCGTTCCTAGAAAAGCGTCCTGCAGATTGGAAACCAGAATGAGGTGAAACGATGATTCGACGTGTCTTGGTTGCGAACCGTGGCGAAATCGCCTGTCGTATCCTGCGTGCATGTCGAGAAGCTGGTCTTTCATCAGTTGCTATTTATGCTGAAAACGATCGAACAGGAATGTTTCGCGAACTTGCAGACGAATCCGTTCTTCTCGAAGGAGATTCAATCACTGAAACATATCTCAATGGTGCAGCAATAATTCAGGTTGCAAAGGATACAGGGGCTGATGCAATCCATCCAGGTTTCGGTTTCCTATCAGAACGAGCAGGATTTGCACAGGCTGTAATGGATGCTGGTTTGATTTGGATCGGTCCATCACCTCAAGCCATTGAACAAATGGGAGACAAGATGTCTGCTCGTCAGATCATGAAGCAAGCAGGTGTTCCTGTTATTCCAGGTGTTGAAATCGAAGAGGAGGATGAAGAGCGTGCTCTGGAAGATATTCGCCAAGCTGCCATTGAAACAGGCTATCCATTATTGCTGAAAGCCACTGCAGGTGGGGGCGGGAAAGGGATGCGTGTTGTCCATGCTCAAGAAGAACTCGAGTCTTCCGCTCGTTCCGCTCGTCGTGAAGCAGTTACTGCGTTTGGAGATGGTCGAGTTTATGTCGAAAAACTTCTTCAAACTTCAAAGCACGTTGAGATTCAAGTTCTTGCAGATACTCATGGTCGGTGTATACACCTTGGAGAGCGTGAATGCAGTGTTCAACGACGTCATCAGAAAGTATTCGAAGAAGCTCCATGTGCTTCAATGAGTCCATCGCTTCGAGAACAAATGGGACAAGCAGCAGTATCTGCAGCAAAGGCAGTCGATTATGTTGGAGCGGGAACAGTTGAATTTCTCCTAGCAGAAGATGGTTCGTTCTATTTCCTTGAAATGAATACTCGAATTCAAGTCGAACATCCTGTGACTGAAATGGTCACTGGAGTGGATTTGGTTCGCGAACAATTGCGTATTGCAGCAGGAGAACCGATGTCTGTAGGGAAATTAGAACTCCGTGGACATGCGATTGAAGTTCGATTGTATGCAGAAGATCCGAGCAACAATTTCCTTCCTGCAATTGGCCCCTTAGCAGTTTTTCGACCTCCTACGGGTCCAGGAATCCGTCTGGATACAGGTGTAAGGGAAGGCGATGACGTAACGCCTCATTACGATCCAATGCTTGCAAAACTCATCGTTTGGGCACCTTCAAGAGCAGAAGCACTCCAACGAATGCGTCGAGCCCTTGACGAATTTGTTGTATTGGGAACAACAACGAACATTGGGTTCTTACGAACTCTTTGTGATACAGAAGAAGTCATCAGTGGTAATACTTACACGACAATGATCGATGATGTCTTTCCAAATGGCTACGAATTCAATCCAACACAGAAGAATCTCGATGTTGCTCTGATGACTGCAGCAGTAGCAGAAACGACTGGAATGCATAGGGTGTCAGTTTCCACCTCTTCATCAAAAGAAGGCATTTCTAGCCCCTTCCAGACGCTCAATAGGAGGTATCCTTGATGCAGCACGAGTTTAGGTTCCAGAATGAGGTCCACGAGGTGACGCTTGAGCGTACACCAAAGATATGGACATTCGTCAATCATTGTGCTCATCCAAAAGAAGATGGTCGCGTTCGAATCTATTTCGAAGACGGAACCAAAGCATGGGCTCATGTCGCTAAAGTAGGCGATGTATGGTGGGTTCATCACAGTGGACAGATCTACACTCTCGAGCGAATTGAACCGGGGGCAAGTGCTGATGAACAACATGGAGGCCTAGTTGCTCCAATGCCAGGAACTGTCCTTGAAGTTCTGGTAACTGAGGGGCAATCCGTGGAAGCAGGTCAAACTCTTATGATTCTAGAAGCCATGAAAATGGAGCATAGAGTCGTAGCATCAGAAGATGGAATTGTCACGAAAGTATCCTTTTCAGCAGGCGATCGTGTTGAACAAGGTGTAAATCTGCTCGAAGTTGAAAGTCCTCAGTAATGATCAATGGCTGCTGTTGTGCTCACGTGCGACTACATTAGGCTACGATATATGAAAACAATTGGAAATGAAGCCATCTTAAAGCCCATCATTTCCAGAAATATCAATTTTGTTTGAGTTGATATAAAAAGCAGCATATTATTATGTAATAGGGGAGTATTATGAGGGGAGAAAGTGGCAAGAGATACAACCCAGATTGGCTAGTTGAGCTAGCAAGAAAGTGTCTCCCCTATCTCAAGAGTCAACCTCGGTTTAGCGAGGGAGGCCTAGATTTCTTGCCCATTGCATTGAGCAATTGCACATCATGCATACCAGAAAGCCATTGTTACTTTCATTTTGTTAAGGATGACAGGCCCAATCAAGAAGATTCTTCATGGCGATACATCACTTCAGTTGACCTGTATCATGAGAGGTTAGGGATCATCTTTGTTGACCTATTGCTTGATACTTCAAGTGAAGACCCCTATGCAGCTGATCCGATTATTGGGGGTATAGAGTATTTTGACCTCTTACATATCCTTACCC
>JADHSC010000033.1 GCA_016777125.1 Candidatus Poseidoniaceae archaeon | reverse complement strand
GGCGGATGTGTCAATATGAGCATTGCAGAAAAGATGGCAGCAAATCAGAAGCAAGTCGCTATTTCAGAATTCTTTGAAAAGAACAAACATTTCCTTGGTTTTGATACCCTCCCAAGAGCACTCATAACCGCTGTTAAGGAAGCTGTCGACAATGCTCTCGATGCTTGTGAGGAGGCTCGAATCCTCCCTGATATCGTCGTTCAAATTACAAAAATTGACAACGAAAAGGACATTCTACAACTCGATGTAGAAGATAATGGTCCTGGAATTCCACGTACGAGCATCGAGAAGGTGTTTGGGCAACTCCTCTTCGGTTCACGGTTTCACGCAATTCGTCAGTCTCGGGGCCAGCAAGGTATCGGAATTACCGGTGTCGTCATGTATTCTCAATTGACAACTGGAGACCCCACACACGTAGAATCAAAAATCGCCAAGGAGGCAACTGCGGTTGCTGTTGATATTGGACTTGATACCCGGAAAAATAAAGCTGTAAAATCCAATCAAGATCGAGTAGATTGGGGAGAAAAAGTCCACGGTCTGAAAATCCGAACCTCGATGAAGGCGAAATATCAGAAGGGTCGTCAATCCGTTTGGCAGTATCTTCGTATGACAAGTATTGTCAACCCTCATGCTGATATTTTATTCATCGATCCTGATGGCCAAGAACATCACTGGCCACGTGTAACTGAGAAATTACCGGGCCGTGTGGAAGCCATCAAGCCGCATCCAAATGGAATCGAACTTGGACAATTACAACGATTGTGTGGTGAATCCTCCGAGTCACGAATGACTACATTCCTACGTAGAAACTTTTCTGGTGTATCTGGAAGAGCTGCTAAGGAGTTATGTCAAGTTGCAGAATTGGAAGAAAAGTTGAAGCCAAAATCGCTGAAAGCAGATCAGGTTCGAGCATTGTTGGAAGCATTTCAAGGTGAGCGAATGCTACGCGGTAAGCCTGTCAAACTTCTGAACCCTCCAACCTCTTGTCTTTCCCCTATCGAAGAATTACTGATAAAGAAAGGGCTTTCAAAAACAATCGACTCAAAGTTCGTAACCACTATGACAAGAGCACCGAGCGTTACCCAAGGAAATCCATTCCAAATTGAGGTTGGGTTGATCTTTGGAGAAGGCATGGCTGCTGACAAACCTGTTGAGATTCTACGGTTTGCGAATCGAGTCCCGCTCATGTATCAGCAAGGCGGTTGTTTGTTGACCAAAGCGATAGAGAGCGTTGATTGGCGACAATACGGTCTTGACCAAGCCGGAGGAAGAGGGGTTCCCAAGGGCCCTGCAGCCATCCTTGTTCACCTTGCGAGTACAAACGTTCAATTCACTTCAGAAGCAAAGGAAGCGCTTTCAGATAATGAAGTGGTTATGGAAGAAGGTCGCAAAGCGATGTTGGAAATGGGCCGTGGCTTGAGAAAGCATCTCGAAAAGAAGAAGAAGATGGGTAAGACTCGAGAGAAGTTCGAACTCATTCACGATATTATTCCTGCGATTGCTGAGAAGTCTGCGTCGTTACTTCAACTTCCTGTCCCTGATCTCGCTGCTTCGATTACGAAGATTATGTCGGCAGTAATCGCTGAAACAACTACGATATGGAATAAAGAAACAAAGCAAACGGATGTAAACATCGTTCTGTATAATTATACTTCGAGGGCCCGTTCTTACACCATTTTGGTCACTTGGCCTGAAAAGCAAGGCGGTAAAATGATCGGCAATGAACTCGGTGGAAGGAAAGAAGCGACCGGCGTATGGGCATGGAAACTTGAAACTCTGCAACCAGGTGTTCAGACTGTGATTACATACAGCCTAAATGGCATCGAAAAAGGCGATTGGAATGAAACTGATGTCTTCTACAGGGGCTCTCAAGAAGTCATTGGTGCAACGAAGATGGATGAGAAACTCCTTGATGAAATACGCCGCCAAGAACAAGCATTGCTTGATGAAGAGATGCCTGATGAAGATGAATTTACTGAAGAAGATGAAGGAGAACCACTTCCTGTTCAGGAAGGTGTCGTTTCTGAATCTGAAATACCTGCTGAAACACAAGATGAAGATGCTGATTCGGGAGAAACGAAACAAACAACTCTCTTTGGAGGTGATTACTGATGGTGGCTGTACGCAAGTCTGTTGAAGAAACAAAAGTAGCTCTACACGGTGTTGTCCGTGAAATGTATGATCGTATTGTAAAAGGCGACCCTCCGACTATGACACTGCCCGTACGAACAAAGAATAACATCGGCTTCGATCCAAAATTAGGCGTTTACAAATATGGGAAGAAACAGGCCATTCGTGATGCAACAAGCCTTGGTTCGGCAAAGCAATTGCTTCGGGCTTTGCACGTTATTGAATTCATTGAAGCTATGATCGATGATGGAAAATCATCCACTCTTCGTGAAATGTACTATATTTCGGAAGGATGGGGTCTTGGAAAATTCCAATCTCAGAATGAAAGCAACAATCTCGCTGAAGATTTAGAAATCGTAACACGATGTTTGCGTGAAGATTTCAAACTACGTCCTGAAGAAGATGGGTCCAGAATGATTGGCAACATTACACTACGAGAACGAAACCGAAAAGGGCAATGGATGCGTATCAATGCAAGAGACGATGTTGGCGACAGTGGTTATGGCGTCCCATACAACGTCGAGAAAGAGAAAATCGAATTTTTAGAACACGATGTTAAATTCATTATGGCAATTGAGACTGGTGGTATGTTTGACCGATTGGTTGAAAATGGATTTGATGAGGACTTCGATTGTGCTTTACTCCATTTGAAAGGACAGCCTGCTCGTTCAACTCGAAGAATTATGAAACGGATGAGTGAAGAATGGGATTTGCCTGTAGTTGTCTTCCTTGACGGTGATCCATGGTCTTTCAGAATTTTTGCTTCAATCGCTTATGGTGCAATTAAGACTGCACACATATCAGAATATCTGGCTACACCTTCCTCGACATATCTTGGGATTACAGCCGACGATATTCTTGCTTATGATCTGCCGAGTGATGACCTCTCAAAGAAAGATATTGAAGCACTGAATGCTGAATTAACCGACCCACGGTTTGCAGATGGATGGTGGCAAGAACAAATCAACATGATGCTTGAAATCGGAAAGAAGGCTGAACAGCAATCATTGGCAAAATACGGTCTCGATTTCGTAACCGATACATATCTCCCTGAAAAATTAGCAGAACTTGGTTTGAACTGATTCAAGAATGCGAGCCTTCTTTGAGGAGTGATTCTTCGACATGGATATGGAGCAGCAGAAGAAGAGCCGATGGCCCTTCCGAATATTGATTGCATCATTGGTCAGTTTGGTTATTGGCAGTGTGCTACTTCTGTCTCAAATGGATACTATGGATGAGATTCTCGACCCGCGAGACAACAATGTTTCCGAACTGAATACTCAAAGCGAAGTCCAGAAGCTCGTTGAAATCGATGATACTGGCTGTTATCGCGCATATGGCACTGGATTCGATGGAAATGTTACTCTTTACGATCTTGACGGTTACGATAATGGCGAACCTATCACAGAATCCAAGTGCAAACTCGACTGGCAAGCAATGGCAAGCGACGGCCAGGAGTTTGATACTCTCGGGACATGGATTGTTTCGACAAAAGGAGATTACATTCTCCAGGTTGAATGTGATGGTGAATGTGAGAATGAAACAATCTGGTTGACTTCAATTGACAGTATGGAAGATGAGGTTCTGTCTTCGACACCATTACTCACTGGGGCAATGATGTGTTGCCTCGGAGTTCTCCTACTCCCATTATCAGGAGTGCTTTTAGCATTCTCTCAAAATCGAAAGAAGAAGGTAATGGTTGTCATGGGGCCAGATGGTAACCTTATGCCGCTAACAGATTATACTCCAGATAATATTCAAGCACAACTGAATCAGCAGAAAAATGAGACCGTTGATGGTCTTGACTTCGATATTCGAACTGGAGAATATGTGGATCCCAAAAACTCGAGTCAACAAGCCCAGATGGGAGGACAACAGCATGTTGCTGCAGGGAGTATGCTGACTACTGAGCAGGTTTATGCACTAATGAGAGGAGATGTTGAAGCAGGATCAACTCCTGATGAAGAAGTCGTTCCAGATCCATTCCCTACTTCTCCGGGAAGTTCGGTTGTAATGAGTAGCCCCCCTCAACAAACTCCGCTTCAAGTTGAAAAACCAAGTCGTAAGATACCTAAAGCTGAAAACCAAGATTGGCAATCATGGGACGAAGATTGATTTCGACTCATATTATTTCGACGAGTTCAAATGAGGGGGACTCTACGTAACTACAGGTTGAGTAGTATGGGTGACCTCGATAAGACATTGAATCTTCTACAAAATAAGACCCGCCGCTTAATTCTCGAGCGACTTGTTCGAGAACCTCATTACCCTATGCAGTTGGCCGAACTCATTGGAATTAGTCAGCAGGCGATCATGAAGAACTTAAGGGAGTTAGAGAACGGCGGTTTCGTTGAAAAAATGCAGGTTGCAAGTGAGAAAGGCGGGCCTCCAAGAACAATCTTTCGAGTTCAGGAAGCATTCTCGCTTCGTATTGACTTAGGCCCGGATCTATTCAAGATAGAGAAAAGGAAACTACCCTCTGGGGGTCCTCTTCGATTGAGTTCTAAACTACCCTCTAGTGTTGTTCCGATTGCAGAACAAGTAAGTGGACGCAAAAAGATTAGTGTTACTGAAGGAGTCCTTCATCTCGAACAACTCAACGCTCAACTCGAAACATTAGATCGACAGAGAGATGCTTTGATTGCACTTCATCAACAAATCAGAGGAAGGATTTCTGCTGCAGTAGATTCAGATTTTGAAAACTACTCACAACGAACAATGGTTCACGCACTTATTGAAACTCCAACGATTCAACCCGATCTTGGTTTAATGGCAAAGGAATTACAACTCTCAGAACAGGATATCTCAGCCGTTATGACTCGTGTACGAGAACTGGTTGAGAGGCAGCGCTCTGATAGGTCCGGTGAAATTGTCGCCATTGACGACAACCCAGGCCTACGCTGGTGGCTTGGTTAAACTTCAATCGGATTCTTCTGAGCCGAGTACAGACTTCAGTGAAGACTGTTCCGCCATTCGATCCTTTACATCCGCTCTGCGTCCCTTTCCTACAAGGAAGAGAACACCAAAGAGTGCGAATGTTAGAAGAACAATCATGGTTGGAAGTGCAACCTTTCCTGCAACTTCACCTGCTACATCGAGGAACGGATTCGAGGACCCAAGTTCGTCCGATATACGCAGAACGTTGTTTCCTTCACTTGCTTCAACGATGTTGTTGCCCGGGTCGACGACGACGTAGACGTTCTTGCTACCGGCAGTAACTGGGTAAAGCATGTACAACTCGACGACTCGACCATCTTTCATTGAATCATCTGGCTTGTCAATGGCTCCAATCTCTTGGCGCATGACAATGCTGTCTTCATCGCACATGTTGTTGTCCTTGCGGATTTGACTCTTCATGTCGTCATCGTCGTATTCACAAAGAATGACTTCGATATTTGTGGCATGGACGTTTCCGATGTTTGCGATTTCAATTCGGATTGGAATCGAGTCACCAACGTCTGCTGAGGCTGCACCGGTTTGTTTTGCAGTTCTAACCTCGAGGTCAGGAGCACGGAGGCTGACCGTAATGATCTTCTCATTAGAATCGAGACTGTCTCCATCCCATGCAGCGCTCTCATCGTGATCGCCGCCATCTTCCATACCGCCCATCATTGAAACAACCTTGAGGCCAAGACTTCGAGTGAGAAGCTGTGCGCCAGGATCGATTGAAACGATAGCAACCATGGTGTAGGTTTCGTAAGGAGTCATCTCAGGAAGTCGCCACTCATTGATGTCTTCAAGATAGACGCAACTGTCTTCTGGGAACGAACTTGATGTCGATTGTGTAACAACGCATTCTTCCTCACTTTCCAAGTCAAGTCCCACCTGTCGTATGATCTTCCAGGACACGCCCCATCCATCAAGAGTCCCCATTCCTGGAGTCTCAGTCCATACAAGGTCTGATCCAGTTCGGGTCGACGTGTGGTTATCCAATGTTGGAACATCTGGGACGTTTCCTGCATTCGTAATATTGACAACAAATCTAACAATACGCCCAGGTGCTGTGGTCTTGACATCGTTCTCAACGGTTGGATCCATTGAAATTTGCATATCATAGAATTCGTTGACTGTTACTTGCAAAGTCGTAACATCCCGTAGTCTTGTCATACGGCCTGAAGCGTCTGGGTAAGATTGCTCAGAGTATGTATTGAACACAACAGTGTAGTCTCCTGCAGGTACTTGTTGAGGGATGTTCATGAGAACATCAAACACTTGTTCAGAACCTACATCAAGTTCTTCGAGTGAGTTTCGAGGAACGTCAATGTCCCAAATAACATCAACACCAGCGGAATCAGTGACTCGGGCAAGTGTGTAGTCAAATCGATCAGGTCCATTTCCTTCATTCATGACTGTTGTTGGTAGTGTAAGAGATTCTCCAGGGTTAACTGTAAGGTCTGTATTTTCTCCCAAATCGATACTTGCGTCAAGTTTGTACACGTGATTAATATCGACTTGAAGAATCTTTGAGGAAGAAATCTTTGGGTATCCCTTCAGATTCGCCTTGAGCGTTACTGCCTTTCCTAGACCAGCAATTGAATCGTCAGGCGCACATACCTTGACCTTGACCTCATGGGTTCTCGATTCATCACCGTTGAGAATAATCCATGGGCGTGAAACACCGTCTGGATTGAGAGGCAGCCCTGTTGGGAAGATGACGTCAACAGTCCAATTGTCTTGACTTTCTGTTGTACCTGGTGTAGAGAATACAAGGTCGCCTGAATCGAAATTCTTGGTAACATCAATCTCGAAGGTATGGCAATTCGGTTCCAGTGCAGTAGGCATATATGGCGCAGGAGTAACTCGAGCGGATTGATCACTGATGTTCATCATGATGTTGTTTGAAGAACGAATGGATACAAAGACACCTAACTCAAGAATATCGTAAGTCCCTTTCTCAACCGACTTAATCGGTTCACCTGCAGACCATCCCTTGAGCAATATAACGAATGCTCCGGGGTCTTCTGAAGTTGGAACATTGATTTCAAGGTTCTTTGTTACAGTCTGCTGAGGATCAAGTTGTACACTCATTGGGAAATTGACGTCCCATGCAAACGGCAAGAGCCATTCTTGTCTTCCTTCGAGAGTTTGTGGATCCCAGAAGAGGAATGTATCGGCTACGTTTCCGGTATTCGTAATCGTAATCGAAAAGATAGCGGTCTGTCCCTGTTCTACATCGGCAACGCTGTGCGAAGTGTCAAGGTCGATTCCATGAACAACGTCCATGAGTGTTAGAGTGGTAATCTCAGACCGAATTGCGGGGTCCTTGTATGATTTGGCATCAACTCGTATTTCAGCTAGTTCATCTCCATTCGCTTGATAAATCGATGGCGCACGTACTCTGAGATAGAATCGAATTGACTCCCCTCCTTCCAAGAAGATTGCAGTATCTGGGAAGATTGCAGTATGGTTTTCGGCAAAGAATAGGGTTGCCGTCCAGTTTGTAGGGACTCCTGTAATGTTGAGGCCGTATGTGTCTGCAACCAAATCCTTCGGACCTGGTGTCGAGTTATTCATCGAGAGATTGTATATGGTTTGTTCACCCGGTTCAATGACGTGATAGAAGGTTTCTCCTTCTTCAAACTCCACATCAACTTGTCCTGTAAGAACGTGAGAATAGCAGATAGTAAATCGGTTGTTGTTCGCTTGGTCGTTGCACTTGTTGGTATCAGACCATGCGACGTGGGCACCACTTCCAAGATCATTCGAGAATGCCGGTGGCATTCCAATACTCGGCTTATATCCTGAGTTAGGGCCAAGTTTATTCGAAGACCATTTCGTAATCGGTACGATTTCCCATGGATCGAGAGCCATGAGTCCGTCTCCTTCCATGTTGGTATGATTGAGACGAACATACTGGATTTCTTCACCTGCAGAGGTGTTGCCAGAATCAACCCAAGCAATGTGGATTTGATTTTGATCATCGGTCAAGAGTGAAGGGAATACAGAGTTTCCTCCCCATGGAGCGTTTTGTGGAATCCCAGCATAGGTTTCAACGTTCGAAATTGGTGTGTCGTTAATCTTCTTGATCGCATATGTGGATAATCCATCATCGCGACCGTCGAATTCTCCGGCACCTTGCAAACGGAGTTTCGTGTAATAGACTTCGTAGTTGACGTCCTTTTCGAATCCGTAATCACGGCCATCCATCCAGGCAATGTGCGTGTTACCTTCCATGTCCACACCAATGGATGGGTGGAATGAGTAAGCGTCATCGATTGTTACACGGGTGTCATTTACAACGACAAGATGTCCTTCTGAACCTTTCCCTGTGTCTTCAATGTAGTTTCCATTCATTGTGACTGTTCCTGAAACTCCTGGAGTCCAGCTTGGGTCGTTGTCCATCTTACCATATGGGTCGAGTACCGACATGTAGATTTCACGAGAGTTGTTTGTGGAAATGTAAACCATTGCTTCGACGAGGAGAGCCATTGAACTTGCACCGCCAGTTCCTGATGGGAACTCGTATACTTGTCCGCCAGCATCAGTTGAGCGAATTGTACTTGCCGGGCAGTTTCGAGTAGATACGCTGTTGATTCCGTTAGGACATTGTGCTAGATCTTTGAAGTGAGATTGGACATTTGTTGCCCCACCGTATGTTTGGCCATACATTCCTACTGGAACGACACCAGCAATAACGCAGTTGTCGTGAGCTTCTTCGATTGAGGTAGTGTCATCTGCTTGCTGAGATGGATCCCCGTCCTTTGGACCTTCATCAGAAATTGGAATTGCAATCTTTGTAGCATTAGGATTCCACTTATGGTCGTCTTGTGTTGGAGGGTTTCCTGGAACGTTTCCTTGAGCGTCCTTCCATGAAAGACAAGCCCAGTTTGTACCTGGACCCCAGTCTTCACCAGAATATCCGGAGTATGTGTTCCCGTTGTATACAGTGCCTGGGAGTTTTCTGATTCCACCAGAGTCATCGCCGGGCTGAATACCTAGAGCAGTCGAACGAGGTCCTGCATTCTTGTTGTGTGTTGCACAGTTTCCGCTGCTTGCAGCCCCTGGAAGGGAATTACCTAGCCCATAAATGGTCTCGTAAACTGTCATGTTACCTTCTTCGAGCATCGGTTTCAAACCTTGGAAGTATCCGCCTGCTGCGAAGTTTCCACCGTAAATAACCGTACAAACATCAGCCCATTCGGAGTACATTGAACCGGATGTGTCAACGAGGAAGACAAGTTCGACCTTGCCTCCACGGGTGTCATCCCAAGCAATTTGTACGAGATCGTTTGAGTCGACGACGATATCTGGGTGGCCTTTGTGACCAATGATAGGTGTCAATAGAGTGTCTTCGAAGAGAGTGAGAACGCTTCCTGCTGTGAATTCTGGTTGAATCATGGTGTAGTAGATTTGCGGTTGATTGAAGAACATTTGAAGTTCATCGTAGGAATCTTGCCAAGCGATGTGCAAGTTGCCTTTACTGTCGACGTCAATCGCTGGCCAATCTCTGTCCTGAGCGCGCATGGAAAGAATGGTGTCATCAATTTGAGAGATACCACTGTCTTCTGCAGCCATACCATCCAAAGGTGCAAGATAAGGATTCAAAGAAGTGTACATGATTTTGTATTGGCCGGATTTGTCAGCCCAAACGATGTGGATTCGATCGGTGTCATCGATGACCATGTCTGGATGCCATACTTTGTGGAGGCCGGGATTCGTGATTTGAGTTGCGTCAATTAGCGTCTCTCCACGAGGCGATAGCATGGAATAATACAGGTGCTGATTGTTTCGCGTCCAAACAACGTGAACGTTTCCTTCACTGTCTGAAGCAACGGTTGTTTGAGCATCGGATGCAGTTCCTCCGTCTACGATACGAACGGCTTCCGTGATGACAACTTGGGAAGCTTCTGCTTCTTCTGTTCCTATGATTAATCCGGAAAATGCTGAAAGGAGCATTAAACTGACGAGAGTAAATGATTTGGTTGTTTGACGCATAGTATCACCTGTGGCACCCTGAACCATACAAGTCCAGTACTTAACCGCGCCCCCCGGGCGTCAGTTAATCACAAACAGAGATTGCTTTCAGGCCCACTCTTCTGGATCCAAACCTGTGCCAAATGGCATGGTGTCATTGAACTCGATTTTAGCGGGTTCGTCAATCTTGATCGAACTCGATTTTTTCTCTTGATTAGTCCAATCATCGACAGGTCCTGGCTCACCTTTACCAGGCCCGTATGCAAATTTAATTTCATGGATCATACTGAGTTTAGCGAGCCATAGTCTTCGCAAAGAATGCATTAGGGCATTTTTATTCAATCCATCATTCCAAATTGGTAGACTTACGTTGAAGGCCTGAAGTGGCCCTGGTTTCTCTTTACCCTCGTGGCCCATGTGAATTCCCCAATCAAGTTCAGCCTTCATCAGGGTTAAACGGCATTCATGTACCCATTCACTCCACACTTCTTGCTCTTCGATCATGTGTTCTTTCATCTGTTCTTGTTGACCGAGATCAACTCTGGTCATGCTCGATACAAAAACCAAATCTCGTCCTTTCGGTACGACGACTGCAAACATATGCCCCTGTGGCCCAGGGGGGTATTTGATGAGGAAATGTGCTTCTGCACGCGGATCATTTTTATCGCGAATCTCGAGACGTTCGCTGGCAAGCCATTTGCGAATATTGTTGATGTGTTCCGTATCCACCATGTCTAACCCTCGCGGTCGATGAATTTGAACTCAACGCTTCTCGCTAACTAGACTTTCACGTAAGTTTGTGAGTTTCTCTTCGAGTTCGTTCTTGTAGATGCCCGGTGTAGTGAGGCGTCTAAATGCCTTCTTTGTGTCGACATAAGAATCCCACCAAAATCCAAAGAAGCGGCCCGTTAACCAATATGTAGGAAATGAGCAAAGGTACACTGTTAGGATTGCTGTTGTAACCATAGAAGAAGATTCTCCAAACATCTGCGTCCAATTAAAGCAAAGAATGGTTTCAAGTTCGGCCTCAAACCACCACAGCCCCCCTACAGTCAAGAGAGATATGAACGGCCACATCAGAACTGAGCCAAACATTGCGGCGAGAAACTGGTATGTTGTTCTGGCATCAACTCCTTCATCGGTTCTATCGCCTAAGAATCGGCCTAACGCCATCTGTAGTGATAACGATACAAGGAAGACAGGGAGAAGTGCTACCATGATTGCTGTCCGAATGGTCGCATCTACGAGACGGAGTGGGTTACCTTTTCTCAGTCCGGTTGCATCCTTATTCAAATCCCGTCCATCTAGATTTCTTTCACCGAGTTTTTTGTGAATCTCAATTCCCTGATCGAGAATTGGGTGTTCGATTTTCACTGGCTTGGAATCAACATGTTCGAGTTCTGTTTGATATCTATCTCGAACGTTGCGAGCAGCAAGGACTTCTTCTCGCCAAGTTCGAAGTGGTTTGTTTTCCATACGGGATTGAACCTGAGCAATCAGGTGCGTTCCTCCATGCTCATCCCATGAAGAGACGTTTGGAGTTAGTGGCTGCAGATGTGGGCGGAGATTATCACGAAGCGACCGAACGAGTTCTTGTGGAGGTTCAACCCATTGTCGCTTTTTTACAGCTTCAATCAAATCTTCTGGTATCTTATCTTCTGGAAGATAATGAGGGTCACCAAATTCGACCCACATATCTGTACGGTAATGGTGACGAACTCGGAAATGTAATCCCACTGGTTGGAGAACCGGGCACTTATGTCCGCTTGCCTTAGCGATTGCTGCTGCGGCAAGAACCGTTCTCATCGGTCCTGTTCTGAATCGAAGCATGTGTGAGAGCTCGTGGCTTGTTCCTTCGGGGAAGAGTACGCAAGCAAATCCGCTGGAAATGCCCGTTGCAAGGGTGAGTAATGAACGGCCATTTAGATTCGTGGCTTCTTCTTCTGAACAACCTCCTCGAAGTAATTCTGCTTTCCGTACAACTGGCTGTACTGCTAGCCTTCGGGTCCAGAAAGAAAGTATTGGGCGTGTAACGAGATCGTGGCGACCGCCCATGACGAATTCCTTTGGATGTGCTAACATAATTCCAAGTGGATCGATGAGACCGTTTGTATGCCATGAGGTGCAAAGCGAACCTCGATCTGAAGGAATCTTTTCCACCCCTGTACATTCAATGGTTCGGAACTGGTTTGCCGCTGTTCTACGGCAGAAGAAAAATGCTAATTTTGTCCAGAAAAAAGACCCTGGAGTTGATTTATCATAGGTTGGCATTGGCGTGTTCAATAATTTCTCCATCTTCATATTCGCAGAAGATTTCGAAAGTACTGGTAAAGCCTCACCTCGGTGGTCAACTGCTCCATCCCAATCTGCAACTCCTTTGGCCATTCACTCCCCCTCCATTTGCAGTTCTAAAGCCAAGACTCTTAGTTTCTCATGGTCAATTTCATGACTTTGGTGGGGCCACATTGCAGCTAATGTCTTACCTGAATCATTCTCTGTTCTAGGGAGTACATGGATGTGGACATGGGCCACTTCTTGGCCTGCAAGAGGGCCATCATGGACAACGACTGTGAAATCGGTTGTTGCGAATTTTTTGGTAAGTAGGCGCTGTACTTCTACAACCCCTTCCATCAGATGGGAGCGTTCGAGTGTTGACAGATCACCAATTCTTGATACTGCGGTAGTTGGAATGACAAGTGTATGGCCTTCTCTTCTTGGGAAAATATCGAGAAAAGCATACCACCCTTCCCCGGAACCAACTTTGTGTGAGGGGATTTCGCCAGACAATATGTGTTCAAACAATGATTTGTCGGCCATAGAACGACCAATCACCCATTACAGATAATCAAACCGCAGATGCTGGGTTAAGAATCCAATTTCCTGACGGTCCTTTTCTCAATGCGAGTGTCCCGGTCGAACCATCATTGTAAACAAGATTGTGATGAAGTTGTTCTGAATCTTCTTCAGGGTAATCTGAGCGTTGATGAAGACCGCGGGATTCTGTTCTCAACTCAGAACTTCTTACGCTAGCAAGACCCAATCGAATCGCAGCCTGTGCCCGTAGTGTTTCAAGAAGATTCTGATTTGCAACGAGCGAAGTCTCATCGCAATGAAGTTGCTCGCCACGAATCGAAAGTTGGTTGAGAGATTCTGCAGCAGTTGCTAGGTCTGTTGCCTCAACGGCTGGTGTCTGGATTGAGGTTAAGATCTCGCACAGGCGTTGAACTACGGGCTTGAGCCGTTGAACGGGTCCTTCTGATTCAGCACCAAGCATACTCAATTCTGCTTCTGCGATATGAAGTGAATCTTCAAGTGTTGAAGCACCAGTGAATTTCCGCTTCTTGATCCATTCTGATGCATGTAATCCTGCTGATTCTCCAGTACAAATTGCTTCCAACAAGCGGTTACCCGCTAATACATTAGCTCCGTGAAGGCCGCTTGAACAGGCATCTCCCGCAGCATATACGCCTGTGAACCATCGTGCCCATGATTGCAGGACGACTCTACCATTTTCATCGGTTGATAGGCCGCCTAAGGTGTGATTTGGGCGTGGGGCAACTTCGATTGTCTGACGATGCATGTCGACACCAAGTCGTTGCTTGATTTGATCAAAAGTCATTGTCCACCATCCACTGTTTTCGCCAAGTTCCCGAGCATCGAGAACAGTCATACCTGCTTCGTTCATCTTCGAACAGATTTCAGAAGTCATTGTGGATGCTGTTATGTCAATGGCTGTTCCAGAAGGCGTGTGGAGCGTTGCGCCATCAGAGAGAATAGATTGGGGTATGACCATATTTGTACCGACAACACCGAGTGGTGCGTGTGCTACAAACTCCATATTTCTCAATGGAGCTCCTGCTCGATAAGCCATGTCCATTCCAAGAGAGGTGGAACCTGTTGTGAATGCACCTTCGAATCCACCATCTGCAATAATCAACGCTTTGCACTGTACTGTTAGGACTCGTCCATTAATCATGTCAAGCGTTGTAATTCCATTGATCGAATAATTTGTATGGACCAGTTTGAGAGGAACTTGGTCGCCTCTTCGAGTAACGCCGTGTTTCATGCATTGCTCTTCGAGAACTTGTTGGCATTCTCGGATTGTAGCGTCTCCTGCATTGCAAAGTCTCGGCTTACTGTGACCTGCACCAGAATGGCCTTTCACAATTCCTTTTGCATCTCTGCGGAAATTGACTCCACGTCGTTCAAGGAGATCGACTGCTCGAAGCGCATCAGTAGTATATTGGGCCGCGATATCTTGGTCTGAAAGGAAGTTTCCTGCACGGATTGTATCTTCTCGGTGGCCGCGGTTGCTTTCTTCTTGGATGTGGCACGAAATCCCATTCATAGCGACATTTCCGCCATCGCCAAGGCCTGTTGAACTCATCATCAGGACGTTGGCACCGCCCTTTGCAGCTTCTGCAGCCGCTGTTAGAGCGGCAGGTCCGTCACCTAGTACTACGATGTCCCATGCTTCCATATTAGACCCCCAATATTTGAGGGGAAGTGAAGCCCTGCCATAAGGAAAGCGCTTGTTCAACCAGAAATTGACTCGGGTCTGACTTCGGGTATTGGGCGGTCAGAAAACCTTCGGGCAAGGAGAAGTTTTCGAATTCTATCCGCTCGTTGATGACTTTCTCTCGGTGTAACAAAGGTTCGTACTATCCGTGAACCTAATACGGTTTCATTGTCATCTCTAAGCGTTACTTGCACTTGTGCATCTCCTTTGAATTGCCTATCCCAAGCCACGTTTATCCAAAGAACAACTGTTCGTTCGAGATAACGTGGTAGCCAGTCAAGAACATCGTCGTCCGAAGGATGTGTTAGTTCAACCGATTTTGTCGGAGGTGGGCAGGGCATGAGTTCGAATCTGTGATCAATCGATTCTGGCTTTCCGCCAGGTACCTGTACTTCAACGCGGGCATGCGTAGATTCGAACGTCTGATTGTTGAGGGCGATAAACAAACTTCCTGAGCCGTCATAACACATCGTATCTAGGGAAATGTCCATTCTCCAAGGAGATAGGAGAATTTCAGGCGAGCCGGTGAGGAGGTCATTTTGCAATCGCTCGAATAAGCGGAAAGCGCCTGGCTGCCATGCCCGTGCATGCTCAAGAGATCGTTGGATGGATCTCCAATTGAAGAACGCCTCCTCTTGGAGAAGAGTGCGATCAATTGCCTCAGGTGGCATGAAGTCGCGTAACGATTCAATGACATCAGTTGATGATACAACATCTGTTGCATGGAGGTGAAGGAGGAATAACAGTCGCTCTCTTGCTTGAATGGGGTCTGTTCCCGGTAAAATGCTCGAAGTGAACTTGTCTTCCCAAGTACTCCATTCGATTTGTGAATCAGGATCTAGGTGAGCAAACAGTAATTCTCCTAATGGAGATCCGAGTTGTGTTGGATGATGTGTTGGTGAATAATGAATCAATAGCGGCATGGAATCGGCTTGTAGACGAACATAGAAGGTTGTCAATATTGAGTGGATGCTCAATCCTATACCGGAAGTCATGGAAATTAGGAGAAGAAGATTCCAAGCCACCGTTCTTGGCGCTATCAGGGTCGATAGACAAAGTAGTGTGAGTGAAGTTGTCGCTAGAAAGGCGCTGATGTTGTTTTGACGGCGCCCGTCCCGTAGTCCTTCCAAAATACGGTCCATTCCTGGTTGAGCGCGGAGCGTATGCCTCCTACCATCTCCGATTCCCCCTTGTTCACGAAGAGATATTTTCGCTTCCACAGCAGACCATGTTGCCTCACTTCCTGCAATTGGGGGGCCGAATGCTGCGAGAAGAGGAATCAACCAAATTGAAAGGACAATCAACGGGTTTGAAGGCAAGAAAGACGGATTTATCACGAATAGAAGCGATGTCCCTGCTATGCTGAAGCCGATGATATTTCTAAAAAATAAGAAGAGTGGGTTGATAGCGATTTTACCGCTCTTCATTCTCAGAAGTTCGCTCTTCTCCCAAGCCTCTCTTGTTCGCGCCAATGGATCTTCACTGCGCGAGAACCCATGTCCATACGGATCTGGAAGGGATTTGAGAGTACGCCTTGTTCGGGCGATGATGGATTCGTCCTCTGGTTCCATCTCGCTCAGTTGTTGTGAGAGAAACGCCACATAAGTGTGCTTCGCTTCATTGGAAGTAGATTAGAAGTTTTGGCGGGCGTGGCAGGATTTGAACCCGCGATCTTCGGCTTAGGAGGCCGACGCATTATCCAGCTGTGCTACACGCCCATCAATGCCAAACCGCCTCCTGTCAAGGAGATTACGCTGAGTTAATGTTCGAAATATCGAACAACATATGCTCAATTTGAATGCGGCCATGTGAAGATCTGCGAAGTCTCATATCGCAACCAGCAATTGCTTGCAGGGCAGCATTGAGGGTTGATTCTTCCAAATTTAATCGTCCGCTTGTCAGCACCTGGTGCGCTTGTTCAACAACATCTTCTGCCTCAAGACTTTGTGAGTTAATGATTTTATCATAAATTCCCATAGCGCCCTTGAGTTGCCGTACATTCTTGACTCCTTCTTTGACCCATCTCCAATCGATCACACGTCCACGAAGAGCTTCTTCTAACATGATTTGAACATCGCTTGTCGAAGTAGCTTTGAGGAGTTTCTGCAGGTTTGTGCGATCATTAAGGAGGTTCCTCAAAGAAAGCATTTCAGTTGTGAAAATTGCTTTCCTAAGATTGCCTTCACTGACGTGAGCGATGTCGCCTAATATTCCTCTCGTAGATTCAACACCTGCTCGCTTGCAGATCTGTTCGAGGCGGGTTTGAATCGTTTTACGAGGTATTGATGACAGGCGAATGTGTTGCGTCCGACTACGTAACGCATCAATGAGACGAGAAGGAGTTTGGGCAGTAAATATGAAGCGAGAAGTTTGGCTGGTTGATTCCATCATACGGCGAAGGAGTGGTTGTCGCTTGTGGCCCAGGTAATCAGCGTCTTCAATAACGATGATTCTAGAAATATGGGCTTCTTGGCTACTCCCTCGCTCAGATTCATGACCTGCTGGAGCGGTGTCGCCGTCTTCTATTTTTGAAAAGGTTGAGTCGAAAGCATCGAGGGAGGTTCTACTTGCGAGTGTGTCGCTGGAGTTCTTTCCTCCGGGCCGAAGGAAATTTTCGAATGCAGCCATTGCTCCAGCCGTTCGAGCAAGATCCTTTGCCTGAAGAACGTGAACAGTCGACCGCCATGAAGGACCCAAGACCTGTCGAACAATGAGGCGCCAAGTGGCAGTCTTACCAGTTCCTGAAGGGCCTGAGATGAGAAGATGTGGTGGGTTGGCTTGCAGCGCCACGTGTTGAATCGTTTCAATTTGGCTCGCTTCGAGAGCAAGTTCAGAAAATGTACGGGGCGAATACGCCTCCAACCAACTCGCCATGAATATCAAACAACGACAAGGGTCTTTGACCCTTTGTGTGAACTCATTCGGCCTTGAGTGTCTTCTTCTTTCTGTCGCCACTGCTTCGGCGGAGCTTCATGAAGATCTTTGAACCACAGTGACTGCAATGGATTCCATTGCGTTCGTGGTCAAAGCTTTCGTGTGTTCCACAGAGGGCGCACTTGTAATCAACAAGTTCTGACATGAATCATCCGACCTACCCATTGGTTTTGAATCTGTCCGTTGATGGCAGACTTTTCAGACGGAATCGATTCCACCAACAAGTGGCTTCGTTAGGCGAATTTCCGCTGCTTGGCTCAAATCCATTTCTCGGACTGCTGCCGCATCGACCATTTGTCCGTCTACGAACAACCAATTGCTTCCGCTTTCGGTTTCACAAGCCAATTCGGTTTGAGACATCTGAGCAACAGAGTGCCCGGTTGAGTCTGTGATTTGGACAGTGAAGGTTGCTTCGTCTGATCCACCAACAATGGATGGAACCATTCTCAAAACATTGTCTTGAGTGATGGATGTGTTTTCGAGTGTGCTTGCATCGACCATTTGACCGTCAACAAACAACCAGTTTCCTTGGTTTTGTG
>JADHSC010000011.1 GCA_016777125.1 Candidatus Poseidoniaceae archaeon | reverse complement strand
TGTATTCTGTATCACCGCTTAGGGTGGTTACCAAGTCAGCAGCAGTGAGTGCTGCTACAAGGGATGTGTGGATTGTTGTTGCTCCAGCAGTCATAGCAATGCTCACTGCAGGTGTCCACATGTATGCGCCACATTCTGCTGCGCTGATGTTGGATACTGCATGGGTTACCGTGTTGTAGCAACCAGTGATTGTCTGGCCGCCCATGGTATAATTCTCCACGAACATGTGAGAATTACAAATGAGGTTTGTAGCACCAGGAATGATTGTATGTGATATTACGTTGTAGCAAATGTCACCAGGAGGTGGCATCAGTACCTTGTCGATAACGTGGATAACACCGTTGGATGAGACGACGTCTGCGGTTGTGACGGTAGCGCCACTGGCACCGACTGTGACTGCTCCAGCGTCTAAAGTAACATTGAGTTTGTCACCGTTTGCTGCTACGACTGTGTTTGCGCCATCCGCAAGATCGGTTGAAAGGATTGTACCGGAAACGACATGATAGAGGAGAATGTCAGCGAGTGCTGCAATCTCTTCATCGGTGTCGAAGGTGGTAAGGTCGATACCTGCGTCGGTGAACGCTTGATCTGTTGGAGCAAAGACTGTGAATGGGCCGTCTCCTTGCAAGGTTGTCACCAAATCTGCTTGGGTCAGGGCAGCGACTAACGAGTCGTGAACACCGGTTCCAGCAGCGTTGGTTGGTATGTCGTCGGTTGCATCCGCAGTTACAGAAAACGGTAGACTGGATACGAGTAGGCAGGCTATTAGGGTATACACGATTGATTTACGCATTGCTTCATACCCCCATTGAGGAGTTTATAATAGCCTGTATTATATTCGTAAACGTATTCGATTCAGAATGGTGAGCGATAATCTTCAACGTCTTGAGAAATTCTCAACAATTGATTGTATTTTGCAACCCTGTCGGAGCGAGCAGGAGCCCCTGTCTTGATCTGGCCGGCTCTTGTGCCGACTGCTAAATCTGCAATTGTTGTGTCTTCTGTCTCTCCGCTTCGATGAGAGACAACATTACGATAGCCGTTGGTTGTTGCAAGGTCCATAGCCTCAAGAGTCTCTGTAACTGTACCGACTTGGTTTACTTTGACCAGCATTGCATTTGCAGCACCGATTTCGATGCCTTGAGCAAGGCGCTCGGATTGTGTAACAAATAGATCATCTCCCACGATTTGAACTCTGTGGCCTTCTTGTTTCGTCAAAGCAGTCCATCCAGCCCAGTCGTTTTCACCGAGGCCGTCTTCAATAGAGAGAATAGGATAAGCATCAAGCCATTCCCCGTACATATCTGCCATCTGATTTGCTGAGAGAACCTTTCCATCCATATGATATCCATCATCTTTCAAAAATTCTGTTGCAGCTACATCAAGGGCAATTCCAACATCGTCTGTTGTATATCCTGCCCCTTCAATAGCACGAACCATGTACTTCAAACCGTCTTCGTTAGTAGGAAGATTTGGAGCAAACCCTCCTTCATCACCAACACCGCCAAGCAATCCATCTGCTTTCAATTCGCTCTTGAGTTGGTGATAAATTTCAACTCCTGCGCGCAAGCCTTCTCCAAATGTGTCAAACCCATGTGGCATGACCATGAATTCTTGGACATCAACATTCGAGGCTGCATGGGCCCCTCCATTGAGAATATTGAGCATTGGGACAGGCATCTGTCCACCAGCAACGCCACCAATATACTTCCACAGAGGAAGTTCGTGACATGCTGCTCCAGCATGGAGGCATGCGAGAGATGCACCGAGCATTGAATTAGCACCAAGTGTGGATTTGTTTTGTGTACCATCGAGTTCAATCATAACCTCATCGATGAGTCTTTGTTCATCAACCGGCATTCCAACAAGTGCTTCAGCAATTTTTTCCCGTACATTTTCTACGGCAATGTCTACGCCTTTTCCAAGCCATTTTTTAGGATCATTGTCTCGCATTTCAAGCGATTCGTGTTGTCCTGTCGAAGCTCCGGAAGGCACCATGGCCCGGCCCATTAAACGGCCATCTACATAGCAATCAACTTCAATCGTCGGGTTACCTCGGCTATCAAGGACCATTCGCGCATCTAATCCAGAGATGTAATCGGACATTGCTCTCAAACCTTCCAGTTCTCCGCGCTCTTTGAATCAAACGGGTCTGTAATTACTATCGATTTTTCGTTTTTTAAAACCTAAAATTGTTGTTTTAGGTTAAAAAAATTACTTGTTTTTACTTTTTCAGGCGTGAAAAGGTTTGATATACCGATATGTGGAGGGCTTGGCATGCCCAGAGTTGCAGAAATAGACCGCGCCATCCTCGCCCAACTACGAAAAAACGGAAGAATGTCGTTTGTCGAACTTGCAAAAGAAGTTGGTGCAAGTGAACGAACCGTGCGAACCCACATCCGAGCAATGGAAGAAAACGGCACAATCAGAGGCTACACTGTACGAGAAAGTGGAATCGGATTGACTGCACTTGTTCGCATTAAGGTCTCCCCAGGTGCTGAAATTGGTTCCTTTGCTTCAGAAGTTACCGGGTGGGAAGGAATTGAAATCATCTACGAAGTTTCTGGAGAAGCTGATCTGGTCGCTCTTGTTCACGTCGATGATACCGTTGCTCTTCGACAATTGCTCGATAAGATGTGGATGGCTGCACCAAACGAAATTGCTTCAACCACCACTGAACTTGTCCTCGAACAGTATTGATTCAATCGAACTGATGTCGCCCTGCTGGATGGAAAAGCAACGTTCCAAGGCATCCTGCAAGGGTTATGAAAAGTAAGACACCGAAAACTGGGAATGGCTCAGCATATGTTTCCGAGCACTCTCCGTAGAAATCAATTTCTGCACATTCATCCTCAGAAGCCAGCCAACTCAGAAGTTGAATGATTATCAAGAGGATTGATAGTACAAAACTCGTAATCAAAGCCCACAACTTTCCTTTTGCTGTCATGACGCCCACAAAAATTCCGAAACCGCCGATGCCGAATAAGAAGAGGCCCAACAGAATAAGAAGACCGCCAAGACCGCCAAGAATTGCATATTTAGAATACGGTTGGGTCGATAGTGCCTGGTCAAGTGAAATCGATTCGTTCGTATCAACCACCTTTGTGTTTATGGTAATGTGGACCGGCCTTGCAAAATGGCCAATTTATCCTTGGTACAAGAAGCGACAAAACAAAAAGAAGCGCGAAGAGAAGGCCGCTGTTGCTGAATAATCAAAGCTCGTTCGGAACTGGTGTCTGATCCATATGCAGGAATGCATAGACTGCCCACCATGTAACGATGTCCCATGAATGAACAAGATTGTTTATTCCTGTCGAGTTTTCTGTCCCCATGTATTCGATCATGGTTTCCATCGTATCGCATTCGCGGTGATAACATGGATATCCATCGACCAATCCATTCCAACCAAGTGTAGCAACTCCAATGTTTTGGAATGAGTCATGATCGCTTCGAGCGGTTGGTGATTCGTAAATTGCCACCGTATCTTCGTAAATATCACCCCAAAGTGGGCTTTCTCCACCTTCAAGCCAAGCTTCTCTTCCACGATCTATTTCGTTTCCGAGATCGAGTGCATCAGCACCTATCCATTCAGCCAAGTGATACATTCCTGCTTGGTCGATGACGTCTCCAGTGCCGTCAGGACCAAGGTAGACCGAAAGTGCATAATCTCCTGGATAATTGACACCTGCCATATCCAAGTTCAGATAATTGCTCACTGTGACTCCATCTGGAAGATCGTTTGCGAATGAGCGAGAGCCCCACAATCCTTCTTCTTCAGAGGACCATAAGCAGAAGACCATTGTTCGGCGGGCATCAAATTCTGCAAGGACGCTTGCAGTTGTCAAGACCATGCTCGAACCTGCAGCGTTGTCGTATGCACCGTGTCTTGTGCCGTAGCCTGGAACACCGATTTGAGCACCAGGTGTGTAAGCCACCGGAGGCGCAATATCGAAATGAGCACCGAAAATCAACCACTCATCCGGATATACCGAACCGGTCTTGTAACCACAGATATTCACCGCCCAAGCGGTATTCGATTGGAATCTATGGACTTCGACTGTATCTAATCCGTAACCTTGCATTACGCCTTCGAAATAGGTAATTGCGTGTTCATAAGAAGGATTGGCGTTTCCAATCCATCGATCGAGATAGCCAACTGCCCCATCTGCACCACATGTAGCACAAGGAGTATCGTCAGTGATGAAATCAACCCAGTCATAGACATCTCTTCCGTTAACCCAGCCATCGCTTGCACCTACGCCGTTTTCTTCATTCAGATCGGCACGGAATGGGCGACTTGTTTCCATAATCAATGGAATTACTTCACCCCCAGATGAATTTCCTGTGACTAACCAAGGCCAGATTCCGCCTGCGTCTTGATTTTCAACTGCTTGTACAGCAGAGCCACTGTTTGGATTTTCAAGCCACGTTATCCAAGACTCATCTGCTTGTCGAATTGGCCAATCGACTCTACCGGTATCGCTGATAAAGAAAACAATGGCATCGTTTCTTGGAGGAAGGAGAATGTTCATGCTCACCTGCTCACCAGAGGCCATGTTGAGTACGGTTCCATTCTGAGCCCGCATTGACCCTGGATCCTGAATGAAGTATGGAACGAATACTGCAAGGTCATCGCTTGCATCGAGCGTTATGGTCTGCCACATCCCAGCCTCGAGCGATGATGCTTCAGCAACCGTTAGTGACGATGCATCAAAGGATTCTTCTTCATTTTCGCCAAAGCAACCGGATAAGGGGGCAAGAAGCATCAAAGAAACCAACAGCATGGCTTGCATCGGCATACGCATGAACACGGCGAAAGGCTTGACGGGTTTGAATTCAACGGTAAAACGAGCAGTTGTAATCTTCACCAAGAGTTAAATGACGAAGGGGAGCCGAATGTTCATGGCTACTGTCCGTACGGACCAGAAGCAACGTGCCCTAATGCGCGCTGTTCCGGAGTCCTTTTCTAAAGCCCTTGCCAAGTATTTTGGCTCTGGGCCAACGGATATTGCTCTTGCAAGAAAGCAACATGCGGCTTATGCTCAAGCACTGCTTGACTGTGGATTAGAAGTTACAATCCTCCCAGCAGATGAACATCATCCCGACTGTATTTTTGTAGAAGACCAAGCTATTGTCATCGATGGTCATGTGCTCTTGCCATTGCCGGGGCATCCTTCAAGAGTTGCGGAACAGCCTCCAATTGCAGATTTCCTTTCCCGACAACTCAACGGCTTCCAGGTTTGTGGTATGTTTGGTGACGCTCGAATGGATGGGGGAGATATTCTCCGGTTGGGTGATATCTTCTTCGTAGCACGTTCAAAGCGAACAAATGATGCTGGAATTGAAACATTAAGGAATCTTCTTACACACTTAGGACATGAACTGCGAATCATCGATATCCCAACTGAAAAGGCCCTTCACCTCACATCCATCTCTTCCACCCCAACCGATCAAGTCATCCTCACAGCTGAAGGTTTCCTTAGTGCTGATGATTTTGGTGAACTACCTGAAGGAAGTCAAATCATCTTCCTCCCTGAAGAAGAAGTCTATGGCTGCAATACGCTTGGCCTTGGAAATGGAAAGGTTCTCGTTGCCGAAGGTTATCCTACTGTACTGGAAACTGTTCAAGAATTAGGCCTTGAGCCAATCGTCCTCGACATGAGTCAAATCAGAGAAGCCGATGGCTCGATTACATGTTGCACGCTCTTCTTCTAAAGAAGTAATGAGTGCGTTGATATACGCGAGTGTAGCCGTTTAGATTGCTGCAGGGGTCGCCCAGCTTGGTCAAAGGCGCTGGGATGAGGTCCCAGTCCGTATCGGTTCGCAGGTTCGAATCCTGCCCTCTGCACCATTTTTACCAACAAACTTGACATTCTTCCACGCATAGGGACTGTTGATAGCCATGGCTGATGAACCAGCAGTTGATGAAATTCGAGACACTGTCATCACACAGATTGTCGATGGGGGATACGTCACAGCCGTACCAATTATCATCCTCTCTCTGTATCTTTTCGTACAGGGTTATCGAAGATTAGTGATTATCACAGCAATAGCCGGTTGTGCAATTGGATCTCTCTCTGCAAGTACACTGCATCCATATATGCTCGATCTCGGCCTCAATCTAACTCTTGATCGTTTTCAATTGTTTTCTGCGATGGCTTTTGCTATGATTGCAGTGATGATTACTTCGATTTCAATTCGTTTCTTAGCGACTGGTTTTGTTTTCATCCTCATTTCAAACGCTATTCAAATGCTGAAAAATTACGGCATCAATCCAGAGAAAGGGGAATTACTTCCTGGAATTACTGCAATTATCGCTTTCTTTGTGGGCATGTCGTTTCGACACGTTTTACCTGCTTTCGTTGCTGCTCTTCTCGCTGCTATCGGCCTGTTTGTTGGTGGGTGTATCGTCCTTGACCTCCCCCTCTCCTATCTTGATCTGAGTCAATCGAATGCACCGCTTGCCTGTATCCCTGTTGCGGTTATCAGCCTCTTTGTCCAGCGATGGCACAAGAAACGAAACAGTCCTGATGATGGTGAAGTTACTGTCCGTCAACAGCAACAGGCTGTCCAAAGAGCAAGGTATCATCCTGAACTTGAAGTTGATACGCAATGGGCGCGCGGTGGATTGAGAAAGTAAACGAAGGGTGCTATTCTTTGTAGTATTATTCAAAACAATGGATGAATACACTATGTCTGAAGAATTGGGTTTCTAAGTTGATTACAGTAAATTGACGAAGGAACAGCTCAAACAATTGTGTGAACAAAATGGATTAAAGAACAGTGGTAATAAAGCAGATTTACTCGCACGATTGAATGGAATGGATGATGTATCGGTTGAAATATCCAAAGAAAAAATCCGTATCGATTGCCCTTCCTGCTCAAAAACTCTGATGTATCATCCAGAACATGATATGGATTTGAAGTGCCCTTCCTGCTCAAATGTTTTTGATCCCCGGGGGCCGTCTGTTGTAACCCCCCATGGCGTGAAAATTAACGTTCAAGGCGATAGTGAAAGACAACTATTCGTGAGTGTCGTTGCTGGATTATGTTTTTCTTCATTCTTAATTGGCAGATTTCTACTTGAGAAAGCGTGGGGAGCCGGCGACGAAGCCTGTTTCTGCTGTATGCTCGGAATATTTTGGTCTCTACCTTTTGTTGGCTTTAGCGCCGCATTAGGAGACCGGGGAAGTTACAGAACGCCTATGCTGGTTTTATTCGGATTCCTTTCATTCATCCATACGATTCCCCTTGGAATCGTTGTTCTGTATGCTGCAAGTGGAAGTGGTTTTTGATTGTTTATTCAATAAAAACTGAAATCTCATCCAACTCTTTTCGATCAATATCAGGAACCATGGCTTCCTCACGTGGATAACCAACTGGAAGAACTAACATAGCATGTTCATGTTCAGGACGGTCGAGAATCTCTCGAAGGAACCCCATTGGAGAAGGAGTATGTGTAAGTGTTACAAGGCCCATATTATGTATCGCATGAATGAATAATCCTGCTGCTATTCCGCAACTTTCTGTACTGTAATAGGTTGGCCCCCAGTCACCATTTTGCCGTAGCCGTTTCGATTGTCTAAACAATACAATGACCCATGGGGCATCGGTAAGATGTTCTTTCACTGCATCCGTTCCTAATGGATCAAGAACTTCTTTCCAAGCCTCTGGCATTCGTTGAGAATAGGTTTTTCTCTCCTCTTCTTCAGCTGCATTTCGTATCTTTTTCTTGAGCGATTGTGATGAGATTGCAACAAATGTCCACGGCTGGAGATGAGCTCCGCTTGGTGCAGTTCCGGCGCACATTATTGCATCTTCAATCAATTCTTTCGGTACTTCTTTTGTTGCAAAATGACGCGTCGTACGTCGTTTCTGCATAAGACGTAGTAGTTCGTTGGAACGGTGTTTCATCTCATCGGGAGAAGTCTCTTTCCATTCAAGTTCGATGAAACCCTGCTCGGTCATGGACTTTGCAAGGCGTGGACAGTTATGGTATTGTATCTCAATCGTTTGAAAATGCTTCTGGCTTGTATACCCAACGCCACTCATCTTCCCTGTCATAATATGACTTAATGCCCGGGTGGTTCGCCATCTTCTGATGATATTCCAAAAGAAGAGGATATGGTTGAATCATGGTTTCTTCGATTCCGTCGAACTGGCCGGAGAACATCATGAATGTGTTGAGAAAGGCCTTCACATCTGCTAATGTCATGTCTTCTGTTCCTGCAATCCATCCTGTTTGTGAATTCTCGAAAAGTGTCTCCAGATCCTTGAGTCCTGCGTCGATTTTTGCACCTGGCTCGAACAGAGCCTTTCGTGCTGCAATCTTCTCATCCAAATCATCGATATAGAACGTGGGAGAAAAGGAAGTTCTCCAACCATCGATGACATCGATGATCTCATTGATCTTTCCCTGCGTATACAAATTGTCTGAATCCAGTCCAGCCAATGAAGCTGCATACCGCATAATAGCGCCTGACTCAGCAATGGTTCCTTGAGGCGTTTTGAGCACTGGTAAGAAACCCCATGGCAATTCACCGGCCTCTTTTAGTTCCTGATAACCGTCCCAATCGACAACTGTATTCTTCCAAGGTTTACCTGACAACTCGAGGCAAAGGCGTGTAGGTTCTGCGTATCCTGGTGATTCAAAATAAATGACTTCATGCATAACCTAGGCTTCAGAACACAGTTCATCAAACTTCGTCATCTTCAGTATACCTATTTCGAACACGTAACCATCCTTCACTAAAGAACATCAAAGCGTAAAGAGAAGCGAGCCAAAGATGTACATGAGATGAAATATCTAACCAATTTACTGCATCTTCTAATGGATTTGCAAAGGCGATGAGGAGAGAGAACCAAACAACGGTGCACCCGTGTAGTATCCATCTAAAGACGCCCAAAATTTGTTTTGAATTCGCCCTCATTTCTGACATTTGGGAATCGGTTAAAATTGCTGTAATCCCGACAACTTTGTCAAGTGCGCTTCCTCCATTCCAGCGAATCTTACCGAGACGGAATCTGTTAATGATATCGATTAATGTGAACAGCGTTACCCAAACCACAACCAGTTCAAGCATTGGATCCAGTCCCATCAGATTCAAACCACCCCATGTTGACCAGCTGAATATTGTCCAAATCCATGCAACGAGGAAGAGTTGCGCGAATCGGGCAAATTTGGAGAGTTTCCGTAAGAGAACAAGATCGTGGGACAGGACCAATTCAAGGGTGATGAATAGGGCGACTGTGAGCGTAATTATTCCACTGAAAGCAAGTCCGGTCCAACCAATATCGCCTGTTCTCCAAGCTTCAAGTAAGGCTACAAACGCCCAGCAGAGAGCAATAACTGATGCTCCGTTTACTGCTGCTTGCATCGTGTAAAGTGGATCTTTTCCATCCTTGAGAACTGATAATCCACCCATTAGACGGACCTCGAATCCAGATTCATCAACCATCCCTTTACCGGCTGCAGTCATTCCGCCAATCGCTTTTATTCTCGCTGATTCAACGAGGCTTTCGGCTTCGGTGTCTTCTTGTTTTGATGACCATTTCGACCCTCTGCTTGCTGCATGAGCAGCTCCTGATCCGCGCCCTTTCCTTCCAGCAGACCGTGCCTTTGCCCAAGCGCGAACTTCTGGAGTGATGAGATCCTCAACCTGATCTTCGTTCAGGGGAGAGCCGTGATCTGTGTACAACCAACGGCACTGAATCGGAACTGGAGCAGGATCAACGTCTGGCGCAACCATTTGGAATTCCCCAGGACCGAGCGTTGGTAATTGAGCGACAAGGTCCTGATCGCCTCCGCTTTCTTTGAGGAGATGTCTGACTTTTTCGACGTCTTGGGGTTGTGTAAATCTCCCGATGAACGTAGTATTTGCTTGGGCGAGAATCTTGTAGTCAACGTCAGAGACATTTTGTGTTGCTAGAACACAAGCGACTCCATATTTCCTCGCTTGTTTGAAAATTAATTTGATGAGGTCCTTTGCAGGAGGGTTTCGAGGATGGGGCGGGAGATACGGAGCAACTTCATCCATGAAGAATAGAAGTTTCAGTTCACCTTCTGCTGGTTGTTGTGTTAGCATCCAATCATACAATTCTCTGGAGAGTTCTTGGACAAAATACTGCTTCTGTGCTTCGTCTTGAATCGTATTAAGATAGATAATATTCAGTGGAATCTTACCTGGAATCGTCGGTTCTGCAAACGCATCAATATCGATAGCAACGCCGTTTGAGAACAGAAGTTGGTTGACTCCTGAGGAAAAAGCAGCCAGTCTTCGAGCCAAGTCATTACGCGTTGTTTTAGGAAGTCGCTCCTCGAAATTAGCAAGGCGATGATCAAACATGACCTCGTCCCATGGAGGCACTTCTGGCTTTTCACCGTCTTCATCTTCTATGAAACAAAGTGGATAGAGATGCTTTGTGAATTCATGATGGGGTTCTCGAACGACGCGTGCAAGGGATTGGAAATCGCCGACATCCAATCCACACCGGGTTCCTTCTACAAGGATCTCATAGAGAAATGGTTTGACGACTTTTCCTTGTGCCTTTTCTACATCATAACCTGCTAGACTTGTGAAGCCAGCAGCGACCATGTCCCAGGCTGTAATCGCTTCCTCGGCATCGAGATCTGCAGGTGGTGCTCGAAATGGATCAATGCAGAGGGGAAGTCCCTTACTCCGCAAAGGCGTCCATATACGAACTTCACAATCTTCCATGAGTTTGCGCTTTCGTTCGATATCTCCGTCTTTTTCGTGAAGTTCACCCTCATCGATGCCCAGGGCGAGTCTTGCTAAGTCCCCCTGTGGATCGATGATAAGGGCTGGAATACCTGCTAGGGCGGCTTCTTCGATCAGGGCTTTCGCCATAACCGTCTTTCCCGAACCCGTAGAACCGAGCATTGCGGCGTGACGAGCTAGGACTTGGGAAGGAATGTCGATAGGGGCTCCTGTATCTCTGCGGTGACCGAGAAACATGCCCTTGGGCTTGAATTTCTTATTCGATTTAACAGGGGTTGCTGGGTTGAGAATATCTCCCACCAGTGAAGCGAGGTCTGAATCAGAGACTGACTCGTCTTCGGACACCATAACCGAGCAGAGACGGTTGGGGTCTTGAATTCAACGACGCGCAGATGGTTCAAGGCGTATGCTCTTGAAGGTCGCAAGCCTCGCCGAGCCATGAGTGAACATATTCCTCTTGCCAGACCTTCGTGGACTGAAGGCATGAGGGATGCGGCAATGGCAACCCTTGATTCAGGACAATGGGTCAAAGGGCCTCATGGAAGAGCGTTTTCACAAGAGTTTGCTGAATACTGTCAAGTGTCCTACGCTGCACCATGCAACAGCGGATCGGGTGCGTTAATTGCAGCGTTAAGATTGCTGGATATTGGAATTGGCGACGAAGTAATCGTGCCCTCTATGACCTTCATTGCAACTGCAACGTCCGTTTCGATGGTTGGAGCAACTCCTGTCTTTGCCGATATAGATCCTGACTATTGGTGCATTGATGTCGAAGATGTTCGAAAACGTATTACAGAGAAAACAAAAGCAGTTATCGGGGTTCATCTCTTTGGGCAAACGTATGATCCTGCATTGATTGAACTCTGTAAAAATAATAAAATCGGCCTGATTGAAGATGCTGCACAAGCACACGGAACTTCTGTGCTAATCGATGGTGAAAGACGCATGGCAGGGTCGCTTGGCGACATTGCTTGCTTCTCCTTTTTCCCCTCAAAAAATATGGCGGTGGGAGGTGAAGGCGGAATGATTACAACCGACGATGAAGCGATTGGAATCCGAATGAGATCGATCATCAATCATGGCCGAGACGGGACACTGCAATCCCAAGAAGTGGGCACAAATATGCGCATGTCGGAAGTGTTTGCGGCAATCGGGCGAAAGCAACTTGGACACTTAGATCAATGGCTGGAACTTCGCAGAAATACTGCTAAACAATATGCTTCTGCTATCGATCAAAATCAATTTATCACGGCACCATCAACGTTCCCAGATTCAGAACATGGGTGGCATCAATACTGTGTCAAGGTGGATGATGCTGCGCATTTCATCACCTACATGTCTGGAAAAAACATTGATGCCCGAGTATTCTACTCAACACCCTGCCATCAACACCCAGTATATGCTTCGCACCCTCAGCACGATGAAACAATCGAAGTCACGGAATCAATTAGTACTCGCTTAGTCGCTGTACCGATTCATCATGGCCTAACGGATGAAGAGCGGTCAAGAGTTGCCTTAGCACTCGAGGATTATGCTTGAGTAAGCATCTCAGCAAGAGATGCATTTGACCAACCTTTGAGGTGTGTTAATTCGAGACCTGTCCACGATGGTAATGTAACATATTGATCTTCTCTTTCTAATTCAACTTCAGCAATAACGAGTCCAGATAGGGATTCTTCAAACTCATCAACTTCCCATAACAATCCATCATCACCATTCCATAGATAACGTGTTTTTACAACCGTAGGCAAACCTTCGAAATTCAGTTTTTCATAGAGTTGAAATGGAAGCTCCCATTCAAATTCCGTAGCAGTCGCTCCCGTTCGCTTTCCTTTTGTGGTAAGAATGATCTTTGTTCCGTTCTTATCTGTTCGATGTCGAATTCTCCACGTCCTAACGTCGCCTAAATCACGATTGTCCTTAACAAGCATCTGATTGCGCCATGCAACTTCTCCGTTTTCGTGGGTAACTTCAGACAGATAGTATTGTTGAATCTTGATGTATTCGCCACCTTGCCAAGGCTTATCGTTTCGGCCATCAACAAGAAAACGTCGTTCAATCTCAACGTTTTCGTTCATGTTTACTCCACATGAACGAAGCACATAATGGTGACCAAGTATTGTCAAATCAATTTACCACGTTATTGATATGGGGTTGTCCATAATTTTGCTACTATGAGAGGGGTCTTTGTAGTTCGATTTCTCGCCTTTTTGGCTTTCCTTTCAATTGTAGGAGGGGTTGTGTTCCTCGAGGAAGAGGGTGTTTCGGCAACATCTGAAGAGGAAAATACGCCAGAAGGAGATTCGTTCACTACTCAGCCGGAAAGTGCCGAGTCAGACGACTCTCAAGAATCTGATGAGGCGTTTTTTCAACCGGTGGAATCTGAACAGATGGATGCAAAATCTGTTGATAATACGCTGCCATATGTCTTCTTTGGAATTGGAGGAGGTGTGTTTTCATCGCTTCTGTTTGGTTCATTCTTGTTCGAATTTATTCGAATATTGATCTTCCTGGCATTCCTTACCCCACTAATAGCAACCAAGAACAAGAGCGATGAGCGGACGCGAGGACGAATCTTAGGGTTCGTGGAAGGGAATGCTGGCATTCATTTCTCTGCACTTCGGGATGGGCTTGGATTAGCCAACGGCGTAACAGCATACCATCTGCGGGTACTGGAAACAGAGAATGCTGTTATTTCATGGAGAGATGGTAAGTTGAGAAGATACGCTATCTCAACGATCACTCCTCATGATATTGATTCAATACGCCACCCAATCATTGGTGCCCGTTTAGCAATTTTAGAAATTCTATATCGGTCAGAATCCTTGGGATTGACTGGTAAAGAGATTCAACACGAACTTGCTCTCTCTCGTCAATTATTATCCTATCATATGAGTTCCTTACGTAATTCAAATTTGGTTGAAAGGAAGGGTTCTTCTCGAAAGTCTCCATGGAAATTGTCCAGAGATGGCTTGAACGAATTGAATGGTATTCAGAATAAGGCAAATGTTTTGTAAAATCAATGTACCAACTCTTTCATAATGGCTGAATATATCCAAGTATCATGAACGCAAAGAAAATTGTCGCCCTTGGTGTCCTTAGCATGATGGTTATGTCTGGATGTTTGGGTGCGGTTGATGAAGAATTTGTTCTATCAAAATTGCCTGAAGACTGGACTTTAAAAACCGAGAGAACGGTTGAAACTCCTCAACTCATTCAATACGATTCATGTGATCTGATGGAGATGGATCTTAAGGCAAGTATCGCTGAAGAATATCGAACCCAATTGCTGCAAGCAATAGAAGAGACATACTATTATCATGGCTTTGACGATGGAATGGTCGCAGAATCTGCAATGGATGGCGCTGTTGCTGATTCAGCAGGAGCATCGACAAAGCGTGTCGAAGGAGAGGATTTCAGTGGAACCAACAATCAAGAACAGGGTGTTGATGAAGCGGATTTCATCAAAACAGATGGTTATTTCATCTACGTTCTCCAAGGAAATACGCTCTCAATCCTCACTGTTCCCGAATTCGGAGAAATCGAATTCGCCTCAAATGTAAGCATCGAGGGCCAACCGATTTCTATGATGCTCGATGGTGATCGATTGATTGTACTCTCAAGCTATTCCCCTTGGAGTATTGATGAAGATGATGAATTATACAACCTCCTCCGGTGGGGAGACGGGTACACCTCCTGGCGTTCATCTTCAATGACGAAATTCACAACCTATGATATTACAAATCGATCAGAGCCAACCATTACTCAGGAATTGTATCTTGAAGGGTACAATGTTGATGCAAGAGAAATCAATGGTTCCATTCGTGCAATCACGTACTCTTGGCTCGATGTACCTGGGCTCAAAGGCTGGTTGGATATGCCAACAGAATATTGGCAACTTGATTATGACGACGACCGACGAGAGTCCTATCGGGAAGCTGTTGCTTACGAAACCATTCAATCGAATGCTGAAGTTCTGAATTCACTTGAGTTGGAAGAACTTGTTCCAAAAATCTATCAAAGGATAGATGGAACAATCGTAGAACATGATATGCGCGATGAAGAATGTCAAAACTTTGCAAAGCCTCTCGATGGTTTTAGTCGGGGATATACAAACATCCTTTCACTGAATTTATTTTCTGAGTCGTTTTCATTTGAATCAGATCATATTCTAAGCAACCGCCCTCTCGTTTACGCCTCGCAAGACGTGCTTGTTTTGAGTGAGAATTCGTGGGATTTGTGGTGGTTCTGGGGCCAGGATGAGGTTCTGGAACAAACCAACATCCATACATTCGATATCTCAATTCCAGGTGTGACAACATACACTGGTTCAGGGCGAATCGATGGGACTATCCTTGACCAATTCAGCATCTCTGAACATGAAGGTGTTCTCAGAATAGCAACGACTGTAGGGCAGTGGAACAGGTGGTGGATGGATGACCCAGAACCAATGTCTTCCTCCATCATTACCCTTGTTCGTGGAGTCGATCCTGCAACAGACCAGCCAATTCTGCAAGAGTATGGTCGGCTCGATGGTATTGCAGAAACGGAGCGAATATGGGCTGCTCGATTTGTCGAAGACCGCGCTTATCTTGTTACGTTCAGAAACATCGACCCGCTTTGGACAATCGACTTGTCAGATCAGATGAATCCCGCAATTCTTGGAGAATTGAAAGTGCCTGGTGTATCGACATACATACATCCACTCAACGACGACATGTTGCTTACAATCGGAATGGGGCCTGCAGGAGAAGACGGTCTAGGGCTGGATTGGTCAAATACTCGCCTTTCAACCTTTGATATTAGCAACATTACAGATCCTCAAGAAGCGAGTGTCCTCTCACTTTCCCCGGTCGAAAATCCTGATGAAGGGCGTTGGACATGGGCGTATTCTGAAGCAATGTATGAGCACAAAGCCTTCCAATACTGGGGCCCGAAAGAGATGCTCGCGGTTCCTCTCTCAACATATCGCTGGGTTGATGATTCAACCAATGGACAATATTTAGGGCATTATGAATACGTCTCCAAGGCAATTCTGGTAAACGTCAATGAGAGTACAGGGGATATGTTAATCCATGGCGAAATCAATCATTCCTCTCTTGTAAATTCTGAAGAAAGTAATTACTGGTGGGGCGGCGAACAGAATATCCGGCGAACCATTTTCATGGGCGATTTCATCTATGCATTTTCCGGTGCGGGAATAACTGTGCATAATCTCGACACTATGGAACAAACAGATGTCGTAGCTTTTGATATCGAAAAACCTGATTATTACGCCATTTATTGAAGAATGTGGAGATAAGCCAAACCTCAATTGCTGAATGGTTTAGCCTCCATTGTGTCACTACGGGTTGCTGTCGTCGGTTGTGGGAGATGGGGGTCTCATCATCTTGCTGCATTAGTACGTCTACAAGATCAACTCAATATCGAGCATATTGTAGCTTGCGATACTGACTTGGATGTTCTTCAATCCCTACGATTATCGGGGTTCTGTGTTCATGAAAATGTAGAGTCTCTTGTCGATGAACATCAAATCGATGCTGTTATTGTAGCAACACCAAACAACACCCATTATACCCTGGGGAAGATGTTTCTTGAACAGGGGGTTCACGCATTAGTGGAAAAACCACTTTCTGTTGACCATAATTTGGCTTCTTCTCTTGTCTCTATATCTGTGGAGAAAGGTAAAATTTTGAAAACCGGGTTTTTGTTGAGGTTCCATCCATGTGTCCAAGATCTTCATTCTCGAATTCGCTCGGGCGAACTTGGTGCTATTGAACGAATTGAGTATAGACGATTGTCGATGAGAGAGGGGGATCCTGATTCTAATTGTCTGGATTCATTAGCAATTCACGGACTCGATATTGCCACATTATTGCTCAGTGAACAATCTCCAATGGCTATTTCAAGCGTTCGTGGTAATGAACGACACTCACAACTTAGCCTTGAGTTTCCTTATCAGGTTGAAGTGGAAATAGAAGTTGGATGGGGGAATGAATATGACATTGCTGAGTTCAGTCTTCACGGCTCTAATGGAATTGCTCTTGTTCGGTTAAATCAACATGATTCGTATACGATTTTTCGGGATGGAAGTGATGTGTCTGTGTTGGTGGATAGTGATCAAACCCCTCTCGATGGTCAGCTCGTAGACTTCTTGACCTTTGATTCAAAAACGACATCCGCTGCTTCGGCGGGGTCGATTCTTCGAACGATCGATTGCATTGAACAAGCGCGTCTGAAAATGGCTTCTCAGGGAGTTAAGACTGCACGAGAATTGAAGAGATGATGCGGTTTGGAGTGGAATATGAGCCCAGAAAGAGTCATGCTTTGGCTTCTTGCAGGAGTTACCGCTTCCTCAATTGCAATATGGATTGTCCAAGACTCTGTCTTTGATGGAACAACGGCTTTTGCAATTCTATCGAGTATCGTTGCAATAATCTGGGGTATTTCGAGATATGATTCTGCTGTAAAGTTCAGTGGAATGGGCAACGGAGGGGTTCTCAACGTGCTCACTTTTGCAGTGGTTACCGCTGGACTTACCTACTGGTGTATCGCAATGTATGATTTCCCATTAATGGGTTCGATTATTGGAAGTATTTGCACCATCGCATACGTTTGGTGGACTTTTGGAATGCTCGAACCAGGTAATCCTACGGTATAATCAGGCGAAGGGTCAAATGCCTCCATCAGGGGTTTCGAATCATGGCGAAGCATGGCGAGCACCCAGAACTCCCCGACCATCTCGAGAATTTACTCGATGCGGATGTTCACACTATTTTTCTCAAGGCGGATTGTCCGCCCCGTGTCAAAAGAGGGGCAATTGGTCAATTAGAACTCGTTGAAATTGGAACTGCAGATGAATGGGATAACCTTCGTATCGAATCATTACAAGAAGAACTTGGGTCGATTGTTGAGATGAATCAACACCGCAGTGATTGTTTCTTAGAAATTGACCGCAAGGGTTGCCGTGTTCTCCAACTTGGTGATTTGCGAATTACGTGTGCAAGTCCACCGTTCTCTGATGCAAGAGAAATTACGCTCGTGCGCCCAGTTGCGAAATTATCTCTTTCTGATTATGATCTTGATTCCAAAATTATTGAGCGACTTTCTGACCATCATCGCGGAGTATTCATCTGTGGACGTCCTGGTTCAGGAAAAACAACTCTTGCTCAAGCAATAGCGGAGTATCTTGACGAAGATATTGGTGCAATGGTCAAAACAATGGAAGCACCCCGTGATTTACAACTCGCAGATCGAATTACACAATATGCTCCGCTTGAGGGTGATTTAGAGAAAACAGCGGAGATTATTTTCCTCGTGCGCCCGGATTTCGTTATTTTTGATGAGGTACGAAGAGCTCGTGACTTCGAGATTTTTGCTGATGTTCGTCTTGCAGGAGTTGGTTTACTCGGAGTTACCCACGCAAATTCTGCGCTTGAAGCAATTCAGCGACTCATCGGAAAGGTTGAGCTTGGACTTGTTTCCCAGGTTCTCGATACTGTCCTGCACGTAGAAGCTGGAAAAATACAACAAGTGCTTGAATTACGGATGACCGTAAAGCCGCCCTCAGGGATGCAGGAAGAATTGGCGCGACCTGTTATCGAAGTTGTTGAGTTCTCAAGTGGTAATGTAACGCATGAAATGTTTGCTTTTGGTTCAGAATTAGCAGTTGTTCCAGTAACCGAGAAAAATCAGCAACGGCCTGTTCAACAACTTGCTCAAAAGCAATTAGTCCATACAATTCGACAGTGGGCTGGTGTCAATGTTCGTGTCCGTTTCACCAGCGATGCTTCAGCAACAGTTTACGCTCCTAAGAATATGATTTCGACCTTAGTTGGCCGGGGTGGAGATAATGTTCGGGCTCTTCAAGACCAACTAGGTGGGCTCCGCCTCTCGATTGAATCATTAGATGAAATGCCAAATTCAGGGGATGTTTCTGAAGATGCAATTTGGGATGATGATCAAGATCGAAGAGCATACCAAAGTAAGGCGTATGAGCGCCATGGTCGGTCTAAAAAATCCCGTAAAGACCGCCGACGTTGAGAAGGAGACTTCTTGAAGAAGGGTGCAACGCACAATACATGGCGCGGCAAGATGGTGGTTCTGGTCGCGCACCTGTGGTTATCGTTCGCCCGACTACTTCGGTTACAAGCGGTATTGCCGTTACACAGAAACTCGTTGGAGCAGCAGTTGCTTTCGGGGACATTTTGCGTCGAACATATGGTCCAAACGGTCTTGACAAAATGATGTACAAGACGAATGGAGAAAATGCAATCACAAATGATGGTGCAAAGATTGTTGCAGAACTGCTTGTTAAACATCCTGCGGCAAAGGCATTTGTTCAACTTGCTAAATCTCAAGAAAATGCTTGTGGCGATGGTGTTACGGGTTGTCTCCTATTTGCGAGTGAACTCATGCGAGAAGCGGGGAGGCTGCTTGAGCGAGGAATTCATCCGTTGGTCCTCGTAGAGGCTTTTCAGCACTCTTTAGACGAGATTCTTAGCATCCTAGAATCCAGGACAATGCACGTTTCTGATGCTGAGAGACTCTCTCTAGTTGCTCAGACTTCAATGGTCGGGAAATCCGCCGAATCTGGAGGTGCCGAACTTGCTAAATTACTCGTTGAAGCAATGGAAACTGTACAGAACGCTGGAAAACCAGTTCGTGCCGAACATATTCGAATGGTAAAACGAGGACGAGATAGTTTACAAGATACTGTACTGATCAAAGGCATGGTTATTGAGCAGAAGTTTGATTCCGAACGTGTCCCACAGATTAAACAAGAGTCCAGTGTCCTCGCTCTTACATGTTCTCTAACTGTTGAACAGTCCAAGCGAGATGCTGAGATTGAAATTGAGCGACCTGAACAAATGCTTGCATTCTTAGACGCTGAGGAAGCGATTCTATCGAAGAAAATTCAGGCCCTTGTTTCATCGGGGGCGAAGGCAATTTTCACCTCAAAATCAATTGATGATCGCATCAAACATGCTTGTTTCGATGAAGGTATCCTGCTGGTTGGAATGATGGAAGATGCAGGAATAGAAGATCTGGCATCTGCTACAAATGCAACACTGACGAATCATTTGGATGATATTGATGCTTCTTCACTCGGCTCCCTTTTAGCCGCAAAAATCGAAGTCTCAGAACGTGAAGATGGTCGACGAACTCGGCTCATCGTTGATGTTGGAGATACCGCTGGACTAGTTACTCTTGACGTTGGAGGGGGCCAAGGTGTCGCCACGGAAGAGTATATTCGAGCAATGTACGATGGGCTTCGTTCTCTTGAAATGGTTCTTGGGGACGGTGGCGTTCTTCTTGGAGGGGGCGCCTTCCATGTCGCTGCAGCGCTTCATCTACGAGAGTTAGCAGAAGCAACAGCTGGTCGTCATCGCTTAGCGATTGAAGCCTTTTCTCGTGCTCTTGAGTCGATTCCAGTTGCACTGGCGAGTAATGCTGGAAAAGATCAGATCGATACCCTTCTCAAATTAAGAGCCGCCCATCGGAATGATTCTGTTGATTTTGGCGTATCTAAGGACGGTTCAATCGATGAAATCAGCGGTGTATTAATTCCTGCAACAACCCTGTCGCATGCCTTACAAGCAGCGGTGGAGACGACTTGTGGACTTCTTAGAGTCGATCAAGTCATCTCTTCTCGCGGTGATTGAGCAAATGCTCTCATCACATGCTTGATAACGTGGACGCAATAGAGTCTGATAACGGGTGCTTACATGGACTCGGAAAAACCTCGCGCATTGTTGAGTGTATGGGACAAGACTGGAATTGTTGAATTCGCAACCGGTTTATCCGAATTAGGATTTGAAATCATCTCAACGGGCGGGACTGCTCGAGCTCTAAAGGAAGCGGGTCTTGAAGTCAAGAGTGTAACTGATGTAACGGAACATCCAGAGATATTCGATGGTCGAGTCAAAACATTACACCCTGCTATTCATGGCCCACTTCTCGCACGTATGCAGCAAGAATCCGATCGTGAAGGAATGAAAGAATTGGGATATACGCCCATTGCTTTAGTCGCATGTAATCTTTACCCGTTCACAATGGCTGCAGCACAAGATCCTCCTCTCCCTGAAGATTCCTTGTTAGAGATGATCGACATTGGAGGCCCAACTATGGTTCGTGCTTCTGCAAAGAATCACGCAAATGTCATCGTCTGTTGTAATCCGAATGAGTATGATTCTATCCTAGGCGACCTTAGAGAAGCAAATGGATTGCCAAATGGGGTTCCAATTGAGCGAAGAAAAGCGCTTGCTTTGCAAGCATACGAACATACGGCTTCCTATGATGTTGCTATTGCCAATACACTTCATTCTCGTTGGAACGGACTACCTGAATCCTTTGATGATGTGGTTGAACAAGCAAAGCGACATCATACGACTCTTCTTGCGTCTGCAAATAAAATGTCAACTCTGCGATACGGAGAGAATGCTCACCAAAGCGCATCTCTCTATGTCTCAGACGCAGCCCTCGGAAGCCATTCTACGCTGGTGACTGCACATGTTGAAGGGGGTAAGGCTATGTCTTACAACAACTACTCTGATGCTGATGCTACACTTCGATTGTGTCGTTCTTTATCAACAAATGAATGGCCAGATACGCCTCATGCATGTGTTATTGTGAAGCACAACAACCCTTGTGGGGTTGCTCTTTCGGGATCACAGGTTCAATCATTCAAAGATGCTTTAGCAAGCGATCCTGAATCTGCATTCGGTTCTATCATTTGCTTTAACGAGGTCGTCACGCTCGAAACAGCACAAGCAATGTCAGAATTATTCATCGAAGTTCTCATCGCTCCTGGATACGCTGATGATGCCAAGGAATACATCATGAAGAAGGCAAATCGCCGCCTTCTTACAATCGAATCGCCTCAAAATCGTCTTGCCCCATTAATGCGAGAACGTGTCCTAAAACCTATCGAGGGTGGATGGATTGTTCAAACTGAGGAGCCGCCAATTATCGATTGGGCTTCTGCAAAGACTGTGACGAAGAAGCAAGTGACACAATCGGAAATCGACTCAATGAAGTTTGCTGTTCGTATTTGTGAACAAGTCAAATCAAATGCAATTGTCATGGTTCAGGGTCTTGCAACTGTAGGTATCGGCCCAGGACAAACAAGTCGAGTTGAAGCAGTTCGAATTGCCGCTCGACGAGCTGGAGAGAAAGCAAAAGATTGTGTTCTTGCGAGCGATGCTTTCTTCCCATTTGCAGATGGTTTAGAACAAGCCGCAATGGCTGGAGCGTCTGCCATTGTTCAACCGGGCGGTTCGATTCGTGATCAGGAAGTTATCGATGCAGCAGATGCAATGGGAATTTCAATGCTCTTTACGGGCCACCGCTTATTCAGACATTGATGAAAACTGCAGTTCATTAATCAGAATGCGTCTGATTCATATGCTATTGGTACTTCGAAGGTTCATGAGCGACCACCTGATTGCAGTCCTCCCGGGAGATGGTACCGGAAAGGAAGTTGCCATAGAAGCGCAGCGCATTCTTGACACCATTCAAGAACATACAAATCATGGTTTTGAACAGACCGTAATTCAATGTGGAGGTCAACATTATCTCGACACCGGAGAAGAATGGGCAGAGGGTTCTTTTGACTTTTGTCGAGATGAGGCTGATGCTATTTTCATGGGGGCTATTGGCCAACCTGGTGCGCGTTTACCAAATGGTGACCTCGCTGGAGGTTCTGTAATTCTTGGGATGCGAAGCGGGCTTGATCTCTATGCAAACGTTCGACCAATTCGCTTGTATGAAGGAGTCCCGCACAAAGTTCACGGACGTTTCACAAACATTTGGGATCCTGATCTCGTTGACATGGTCATTCTTCGGGAAAATACCGAAGGACTCTACCACTCTCTTCTCCACCGAAGTGCACAACGTGCTAAGGGACTAGAGGGATATGAGCCGCCTTCGATTGAATTCCCTGGCTTGCATGGAGAAATTGCATACGATCCTCGTCCAATTTCTTCACACGGATCTGAACGTTTGATTCAGATGGGTTTTGACATCGCCCAAACTCGATCTGGTGCTCCTGCTGATGGCGTAAATAGAGTTTCATGCATCGATAAGAGCAACGTTACTCGTGGATGTCAGTTGTTCCGTAGATCTTACGATAAAATCGCAGATAAGTATCCTCAAATCACTCGTGATTATGGATACATTGACGCTTTCACACAATGGCTCACACGAACACCAGAACACTATGATGTCGTTGTTACATCAAATATGTTTGGCGATATTGCGACAGACCTTGCTTCTGTTCTTCAAGGAGGAATGGGGATGGCAGCATCTGGAAACATCGGAGACGATCATGCATTCTTCGAACCTGTTCACGGTTCAGCGCCCAAGCACGCTGGATTGAACAAAGTCAATCCAATTGCAAGTATTAATTCAATCCAGATGATGTTGGATTGGCTTGCTCGACGCTCAAATGATGATGATTTGCTTCATGTATCGAAACTCATCGGCCAAAGTGTTGCTGAGCATCTAAAAGATGGCAAGTCCTTGACCTATGATCTTGGGGGAACTGCAACGTGCAGTGGTGTTGGAATTGCAGTCGCAGACAGACTTGCAGCTCATCTGAAAGAACTCTAATTAGGGCGCGCTACTAATTCAATGGTTGGAACTTTCCAGCCGACAAACCAGATTCCGATTAATGCAACAAGTGCAATCGTGGTTTGGCCAAATCCCGGATCGCCTAATTTCGTAACAGTCCAAATTGATAATGCAGACACGACTGAAATGATTCCTATGATGACAATCTTAGAATGAAGAGGAAGTGCTTTTCCTGCTTTGTAGTATTCGAGTAACGCATTCCCAAACAATCGGTTTGTCAAAAGCCATCTGAACATTCGTCGAGAAGAACGCCCAAAACAAAACCCTGCTGCGACAAGCCACGAAGTTGTTGGCCACCCCGGAATTACGGTTCCTATAGCCGCAAAGATTACGAAAATGATGCCGAGCACGTTCCAGACCCAGCGGACTATGAAGTTGCGAGATGGTTTATGTAAATCGAGAATATGCTCTAATATTTCTTCGTCAGACTTACCTTCAATATCAAGATAAATCGAGGATGTTGAGTTCGCTTCCGAAGAACCCATATGACCACTTGCTCAATTTTAGCCGGGCGCTGATTACACATAAGTAATGGGGCGAACCCGTAAGAAATACGAAGGCCTCAAATCATACACCGCTTAGCGATAACATGGTTGGGGCACCACTCATCCCCCGTATCGGAACGCCTGAAAATCCAATACGGATTGCTGTCTTTTTTTCAGGCTCAGGAACCGGGGCAAGGGCTTTATTTCGTCATCAAGTAAATGAGAAGTGTACGCATAAAACCGTCCTTAGCATAACGAATAAACAAGAGGCTGGGGGCATTGGTTTTGCTGATGAGCATGGCATTCCTGTTGAAGTTGAAACTGTCGACCTATCGCTTCCTAAACAAGAGAGAAGGCGTGATCAGGAGCGGAGAATAATAGAGCATATTGAACACTATGATGTTGAAGTCATAATCCTCTCGGGCTATATGCGGATTTTATCTGAAGATTTTGTTTCTGCGTATTATCCTAGAATTCTCAACATCCACCCTTCGCTTTTACCTGCATTTCCTGGAGCCGATGCACATTCCGATGTCCTTGCAAGTCAAGTTCGTGTAAGCGGCTGTACAGTCCATGTTGTAGATTCGGGAATGGATTCTGGAACAATATTGGGCCGGTGTAAAGTTCCTGTTTTTGCCGATGATTCTCGTGCAAATCTTGCTCGGAGAGTGCAAGTAGAAGAACATCGACTATATCCAAGAATTATTGATTTGATTTGTTCAGGGCATGAAGTTGTTCTGGACGATTAAAGTTGGTTAGTTCGGCCCCATATTCACTCATGTCGTTTCGTGAGAAGTTTGCAAACATCTCCCTTAAGGTCGGTTTTGAGGATGGTTTCCATTCTGGATGTGTGCGAGCAAGAGTGTATTGTTCCCTTCCATTATGGTCTACAGGAACGCCTGGTTGCTGGTGTAGAAGGGATTGGAGTGCTTCTATTGAAAGAAGATACATGTCGCAAGGGAAGAACTGGATTTCCCCCTCAATAGAGTCAACAAAGGATTTGATCACTTCTGGAAGTGCGTTTACGCCGTCCCCATCAGGAATACTCGTTCCATCAAACATGCTCATTCTCTCTTCGCTTCCACAAGCAATAATCGTTCGAAATCCTAATTTTGTTAGCGTATGATATAATTGATTGACATTGTTGAAGAGAAGGGTTTTGTCTTCTTTCATTCGTAAGCTCTTACCACCGGCAAGAATAATGCATGTACAGGACATCTCTCTCACACTAGTTCGTCAAGAGCGCTCATTGCCTGTTCAAGTTCATCGAGGAGGTCTCGGACACGGTCAAGTAGTGCTTGTCGTTCTCTCCTTGAGCGCGCTTGTGGAAGCCATTCAAGCAGCCTGCGTACATCACGGGCATCGCGCTCGACAGTCCACGTGAGAACCTGCTCAAGAACAGGATCTTCTGTGGGCAAGAATCGCTCGGCCATGATTGTCCATGATTATCAAGGCCATCAAGATATATGCTCAAGAAGGCGATGACGAATCCTCTCAAACAGTTCGCCACCTTGTGGTGCTGTTTTGATCAGTTCCCGATGGTTTGAACAGCGACTCTCATCGATTGATAGAATCAAAATCATGAGTTGAAACCAGGTTTTACTCTGTTTGGAAGCATCAATTATCCATGAATCATCAGGGAGGCTACGACCTCCTCGTACGAATTCTTCTGAGATTTCAAGAAATGCTTCAACTGCGATCTTATCTTGAATTAATTGGAGAAGTATTGTCCATCCGTTCTCTTCAAGCTCTTCATCCGACATGTTCGCCAGTAATAGCCCTACGAGTTTCAAATCTTCACGGCCATGCCGTTTCCAAATTTTTGGTATTAGTTTTGCGATTCGAGTCCTATTTGGCTCAATGGTTAGCATCCAAGAGGCAAGTCGTCTCATTTCGGGATCTGGCGTACCTATGTGGAAAGCGTATTGGCCTGAAAAAGCTAGCCGATCTGTCATAGATTTTGTTATGATTCCGGGTACGCCATAAGTATAAGCTTCTCGAAGCAATTTCAACGTCTTTTTCTTCCGTCTAGGAAGTGTAGTAACATCGCCAAGAAATGCATCAAGTGATGGGGTCTCCATCAACTTTCACCGCGATTCTTCTTTCTGACGTTATCGAATAGTGTTGTAACGAGGCGCACAGAATCCCGAAGCGTGCTCAGTGTCTTTTCAACAACATTTGGATCTTCAAACCGTTCTTTGACCATATCACGAAGTTCATCTTCGACGATTTGATGTTCTTCATCATCGATTGAAAATATGTCGCGTAAGTGAGCCATAACCCTGAACTCATCTTTCGATAAAGAAGCATTTATGATTGCAATTTCGAAAATTGTTTTGTACACTTCTCTCTGCTCATCCTCTGTCAGGCGATCGCCTTTCTCCGTTTCCTTACCATCAATGATGGCTTGGTATATCTCTGCGGGTTGGTGAGATTTAAGGCTCAAACAAGATGAGAGACGGATAATCAGTCGCTTTTCTTCTCGGGTCAAGACGCCGTCTGCAAGCATCACCTCTACAGTACTGCGAAAGGCAGCAAGACGGTGTATATTGGAGTCCGACACAATTTTGCTACGCGCACCTTCTTCTTGAAACCACGCGATGGAATTATACCATTGCTGGGTTTTTTGTTGTTAAACTCCCTGATTTACAAAGTGCCCCTTAAGTAGAGTTATTTTGAACTCTTAATGAATTCATTCCTCGGACATTTTTTGATCAGGAAAGGGTTCTTTGTTTAACAACCGCATTTTCAACAACCATAGATTATGCATGAGATTCTGCCTGTGGAAGGTCAAGAGTAGTCGGATCGTTTCTCCTAACTTGTGGTTCGGTGATTCTGGCATTTTTTCTAATTTGGGCGTTGGTGTGATACGAAATGTTGCGATCTCCTTTTTTCCCATTTTGTGGAACTGCAAGTCATGCATATCAAACATTTCACTCCATCTCTCGATTGTGGCTTTTTCAATGTCCCTTTCAGCGTCATCAAGGATGATTTGAGTGTTTTCGCTTATGTGGTCAATCGCCTGTAAAAGTGTTGCTTCTCTTGAATAAAGAAAGCCGGGCGGTCCATCGATTAATACCAGATCGAAGGTTTTAGGTGCCTTTTTTCTAAGGTAGGATCCGGTTTTGTAGGAGATGTAACGTCGCCCAAACAGTTTCATTATCCTTAATGGCCCAAATCGAACATGAATGTTATCGGCGTGTTTGTTAACTCTTGAAGCTGTAATTTTACGATACCTCCTACTATTTTCGTAGGAGATGACGTGGGCATGTGGTAATTGTTCAGACCAAAATTCAGTAGAGACCCCGCTGCCAAATTCAAGTATGCTCATTACCTCATTATTATCGATGAAATCTTTTAGAAACTCTAAGGTTGTTAAGTTGATTGAAACCGGGTTAATTCGGTGGCTGAAACTATCTTTAATTTCTGTCATTTGAACTGCCCTCTTTGTTTAGATTTGCGAACTTCCGCAACGGTTTCATTGAAGGAAACAAATCTTCCATATTGATGGGCTCCAGTAATAGAACATCAATATTGTTGCGTTGCTGTTACTCGTAAGTAGATATTGGAACCAGCACATCATATGGAAAGATGCATGTGCGAAATCATCCCTTCACTGACATTGGGTGAAGAAGTCGTGTTTCGTAAGCCAAAGAAGCGGTGAAACAATATATTGTTCGGCATTCGTCAGACTATGAAGAAAATAATCATGCGTCAATATTGGCGGATTCAGCAGTCGCAGGCAGTTGTCTCAATGGCATTTTGGACAACGACATTGACGTTGATTATTTGGCCCTATGTTCAGTGGAGATTTGACGATAAATGTAGTGGGACTCTCTGTTTTTCTGATGAGATCCTTGGAATTTCATCGACATATTTTGGCCTCATGTTCATTGGTGTCATCGTCCTCCTCACCGTGTTTTTAATCGGCTATGTCTATGATGTTGTTTTTGGACTATGGAAAGAACACTTGACTATATCAACAGAGCGTAATCCGTTCGGAGTATACCTCATCGCACCTCCTATGGGACTGATTCTAGCACAGACAAATCTTTTGCTCAAACATTTGGCTCCAGAAGACGAAGACGTTCAGCGACATGTCGCCTTCGTCGAACGCTGGCTTGAGTGGAATGCAGATGAAGAAATATGGGCTCGTGCTATGGATGCTTGGAAGAATAACATGGGAGATGAGGATCCTCATTTGCCGTTTCTTAGTAAAGAAATGAGAGACGATTTGGAATCGCGATCATCGTCGCTTCCTAAAGAATGAAAAATTATCCGAATTACCGTTTTTCTAGCCGCAGCCTTGAAAAGGTGGAGCGTCTAGGATAATTTGCCGAATCACATTCACTTGGTACCCGCTTTGCGTGGAACCGTTGTACTGTATCGCCTAACTAGGGCGAAAAAGTACTGTCTTTGAGGAAGCCGAAAGGAGGAATTAATCTGGCTCGTAAAAATCATTCAGGAAATAAACAAGGAAAGGCGATGAAGTATCTCATCAAAGCCGATATCAAAGTAAACGGAACAGTTCAACGCAAGGACATCATTGGCGCCATCATGGGCCAAACAGAAGGTCTGCTTGGCGACGAACTCGAACTACGAACATTGCAACGAACTGCTCGCGTAGGACACGTTGACGTAGAAACAGAAACAAAGGGCGGCAAGGTGCATGGAATGATTCTCATACCAAGTAGTATGGATAATGTTGAAACTGCAATTATCGGATCTGCGCTCGAAACAATCGATCGTATTGGTCCGTGTCAAGCAAAAATCACTGTCTTAGAAATCTCTGACGTTCGTGCAACAAAGCGTACTGCTGTTGTTGATCGTGCAAAGGAACTCCTGCTTCAACTCGTCAACTCTGGCGAGGCTGCTAGCAAAACTGTTGTCGAAGAAGTTCGCTCAGTCCTCACAGTAGGAACTGCAACGAATTTCCATGGCTTAACATGTGGACCAAATGTTGAGAGTTCTGACTCCCTCATTATTGTCGAAGGCCGTAATGATGTCATCAATCTACTCAACTGTGGTGTAAAGAATGCGATCAGCGCAGATGGCGCTGGAGACATCAAGCAGGAGCTTATTGATCTTGCAGATGGTAAGCAATCCGTTACACTAGCTATTGATGGAGACCGCGGTGGAGAAATGCTCTTCCGCCAACTTCATGCTATATTGCGTGTTGATTTTGTCGCACAAGCACCAACAGGACAAGAATGGGAACTTCTTCCACAGAAGACAATTACCAAGTCTCTGTCTATGAAAGTTGAAGCGGCTAAATTTGCAAAGATTATGGCGAAAGACGACAAGGAAGACAAAAAGAAGCACGGTGGTGCAGATAAGGGCGACTGGGTAGAAGAAATGCCTGAAGTCTTTGAATCTGAAGTCGCACCTGCTGAAATTCAAGAAATGTTCGATCACCTCGATGGGCTTGGTAAAAACAAGGCTTTGTTTGTTCTAGCTGACGGAAGTGTTGGTGAGGAAATGGGCGCTGCAAGTATTGCTAAGACTGCTTCTTCTACGGAAGGCGTCAAGGTCCTCATCATCAATGGCCTCGTCAGTGAACGCATCCAAGAAATTGCTTCTGAGGCTTCAATCGAAACCGTTATCGGAACCAAACCTGGAAAGGGATTCAGTAAAGACGGAGCGGCCAAGTCTTGGTTCTCTGAAATGCATCGATAATTAGGTACGTTGATGGTCTGATTGGTCTTAGACCTGAGTATGGACTCCCTTGTCGAGACGCCCTGGGGCGAAGATTCTGATGAAGAGGATGTGGTCGATACGACTGCGTCTGATGAAGAGATCATAGAAAGTTCAGAGCAAGACTCTATTGAAGAAAAAGAGATTCATGATGTGCTTGCCCTTCCCATTCGTGCTAAGCCACTCTTCTTGAATAACGACGAAGAAGTTGTTGAATTTACATTAACAGAATCGAAGGATGGTCTTGAGTCTACTTCAATCATCGTAGGAGAGGGTTTGTTTCGAATTGTTGAAACTAAAATGCATCAAGATGGAGTGCCACGAATTGATCTGAAAGTGGCATTAGATAGTGAATTAACTGGATTCCAACACATTGTTGAAAAACCAACTAAGGTGGAAATGGGAGTCAGTGGCGGTCTGTTCTTTGTTGGGTTGGTTTTGTGCCTCTTCCCGTTTCAAATTACAATGGTTTTAGGAATTTCAGCCATCTTATTCGGCATAAAATACGCCCCTACATACTTGGAAAATCATCGCCTCGTATTTTCTTCATGTGGAAGTACCCATGTTTTTGATATTGATTTGATAGGTGTTTTCAAGCCTACATTCCGAGCCAGTATGGCCTTAATCGGACCTACTTTAGCGGGTTACATGAAAACAGGGGAAATAGATTCCACTTCAATCGATGAATTACATGCGAGTTTGAGATCTCCTATTCCCGCACCTCAACCAATGCAGATAGAAGCGCCTCCACAGATGAATGAGCAAATTCCTGTTGGGCCACCGGCTATTGTAGAGATTCCTGTAACGCCGGCAGTCCCAATGATGGAAACCGCATCTTCGGAGATTCAGGCTCCTGAGCAGGAGGGTGGTATAATGCCGCAACCAACCCAGCCTGTTGTTATTCCAGCGCCTCCTCAAGCAACGCCTCAACCCACTCCATTACCTCCGCCTCCGCAGGTCATGCCTCAGCCGAATCCTTTACCACCGCCGCCACCAGTAATTCCACAACCGACTCCACTACCAATCCCTCCAGCAATACTTCCATCTCAGCCTTCTATGCAAGGCTTTGATTCTGCTTCATTACCGTTGGATGCGCCGCTACCAGAAGCGCCCCGTATACCTGTAGCCGCTGCTCCTCAAGAACAAGTAGTGTCTCAGGAAATTACTGATGCACTCATGGATGAGTTGTCAGATTAGTTCACGCCGCCAGCTGTAGCCAGATCTAGAGCTTCGACAAGCCGTTGAACGCTTTTCTCCATATCTTGTAGGTTCGAAGATTCTGGGAGTGGTAACGTATCTGCAGTAAGGGGGACCTTTACTCCAGGACCTGGTGTACGTTCTAATGCCGCTCCCAACTGGATCGAATCCTCAAGGAAGTTTCCAATAGCTCCTGAATGTCGTGCTTCTAAGCGCATTCGAATCCACTGCTGATATTTTGGAAGGGCTTCCTCTATTTTATCAATTAAAACTGCGCGTTGATCGTTGAAGGCATCGTCTGATGGTAAGAGTCGGAGTAAAAGACGGATCATTCTATCAACACGAACATCTCTAGGCTCAATACCTACGTGTTCTGCAAGAGTTCTTCTAAGATGTTTAGTATTCAGATTGCCCTGAGCATTAAAGGCCAAACCTTCAGACAAAGAAAGGCGTTTCAGGATGGATTCAAACGAATTCAATAAGCGTGGGTTTGGCGTAGTTTCTATGCTCTTCTCTTGTTTTTCGTTAAGATTTTGAATGGGTTTTTCTGATGCCTTATCTTCAACTAAAGGAACTGTGATCTTAGAGGTTACTTCTTCCTTAACCACTACTGATTCTTCTTGAAGTTCTGAAGTTTCAACCTCAACCTTTTCTTCCATAGCTTCGAGGATTGCTTCTTGTGCATCTTCCAACGTTGTTTGGGGTTGAATAATTACGTGTTTCTTCATACTTGGAGGGTTCTCTTTCTTGGGAAGCAAAACGGGTCTTTGTGTTGGCGACCATAGAGGATAATTGAATTCCTCTTCTTCGATCGGACGGCTTGATAAATGGCGTATTAAGGCTGGGATTTGTGTTTCAATCCCTCTAAGAGAAAGAGGATTGCGGACCATTTCAGAAATCTCTAATCCCTTTGTTACATCTCTTCGCCAATCAAGAGCAGAAAGTCTTCTTTGAATTTTAGAGATGTTTGAAATTGCAACTCTTGATAATGAAAATTGGCGAATGAATTCGGCCGGCTCTTCCTCTGCTAAGTTGATGAGTTCTCCTACATTCCAACCTTGAGATTCAAGTGGTTGTAATTCACGCTTCGCATTGCTAATTATTCGGGAAGATGAGTGTTCGAATTGATGGTGTTGACCCTGTCGTTCAATTGATGCAATCGCTTGCTCAAATGAATGTAAATCTGAGAAATTCGGTTCGAACTCAGTTTTTCCTTCCCTCATTAACCGACTCCATTCTCGTTCCAACATACGGCGATGACGTGTGTTTCTGAGGGTGCGCTTCTCAATCCAATCCTCCATTTCCGATAGAATGTCTGCGTCCAAATCAACTGTTTGGAGAAGTGTTGTCCGCTGTTCTACTTCTTCTCCTCCTAATGAGGTATCGAGATTGAACAACGAATCCATTAATTCAGATGCCTTCTCTAGATGAGGGACATATATGGTGAGGCCTGCTAAAGCAGAACGTGGCTCTTCGGTTGCTCTGTATCGCCAGATATCTAAATCAAATCCAAATTGTTCCCAGTGTTCGATGATTGAGGCTGTCCGTAGTTCAAGATTCGTCCATTCTTGTTCCAGGCCTTCGATTTTCTCAAGGAAAGTTTCAGTATGCTCTAGCTTGCCTGCAATATTCTTGATCTCGTCATTCTCCAATCCCCATGATGTAGATATCGTCTCCCAACGTTCCATTGCTGAAGAGTGAATATTGAACGATTGTTCAATCTCTGGCAACATATGCTCCCATTCAAGTAATTCCGAAGAACTGATTTGAGTAGTTGAAAGATACGTGAACCCCTGATTACTCCAATTCGATAAGATGGTATTCATCTCAACAAGACGTTCTTTGAGGTGGTGGCTAATTGTTTGAATATTCTTTTCTAATTTTTCCAACGATTCTCGATCTTCGATATCGAGTTCTTGTGTTCGTTTTTCCAATGTTTCTGAAAGGGTTGCATCAAACGGTTGGATTGAATTTTTTATGTCAAGGAGAACATATTCTTTTCGATCTGAAATCGCCTGATAGTGATCTATTTTCGAAAGTTGTTCGATAAAGTTCCCTGTTGGTTTTGTAATATCAAAACCCTGTTCACGTAGAACCGATAACGCCTCATCAAGCATCTGTCGTTGACGTGCTTCGCTCTCTTCTATTTTGGAAACTTCGTGTAGTAAGTTTTCGTACGTATCAGGCTCTGCCAAAAAAGGAGTGAGAAGTTGTATAGCAGGCCAACTCGACTCGTCAAAAGAAACAAAGTTTTGCAGTAAATTCCAGTATTGAGACTCTTTTTCATCGTCTGAAGACCAGAGAGGATAATAGCGGTAACAAGCAGATTCCCATGGTAAATTCGTTTTACTCCATTCCATAAAGTCGAGTTCTACGTCTTCAACATTGAATGGGTTTCTAAGACGCTCAAGGTAGGTGTTTTCTTCGTTTGTAAGGGCTAGACGCTTCCTTAAGGTCGCACAGCGGTGAATTGTGGTTTCTATTTCCTCAATATCTGATAATCGAATATTATGATCAAAATGTTCTGAAATGGCTTCTGTATCAAACCCAGATTCGGCCCATGACGACGCATGCTCTTCTAAATCTCCGAAGGATGAAGAAGTGGTTTCATCGCTCGACATAGGCTCACCTATCGGGGCAAAATACGGCTTAGTCTTTCAATGTGAGCCGTCTTTTGATGGTTTTTTGTTCGAATCATAGGGAGTTGGAGATTGGCGGGGCCCTGTGAAATCGACATCTAGACTGTCAGTTTTACCGCAGAACATAAAGGCAGACTGTGTGCTTTCTGACTAATGGAACCATTATCGATTGCTTTATTCAGTCTATTCATCTTAACTGGGGGCGTCCTTGGATGGCAAATTTTTGTTGCTCGGGAAACACTCCAAGCTGTTGTCGATCGGACAATGGTTCTCTCTGAATCTCAAGGAGCGCATGCGAAACAAACAACTGAAATTGTATCTGCTCTTCAAGAAAAAATTGAATCGTATGATGCTTTGATTCAGGCATTGCGTTCAACTCAACCAGAGATAAATAGTGGGGTCGAGGCATATCAGAACATCCAGAATTTACAATCGGAAGACGTGGATCCTCTACGTGCTTCGATTACAGCCATTAAATCGGTTTGTTCAACAATTTCCGTTACTGAGCTTTCGCCAGACCTTACTGTCATGCAGATCGCTCTCGCAGATCGGTTGTTTGGAGTTTTAGAATCGCGTAATATTTCTGCTGAAGAGCTTCATTTAGATGGGCGTCAAGCCCTTCAATTGGGAATCTGTGCCCTCCATCTTCAGAACATAGATTGGGCTGCTGCTGCCTTAGGCGCTGCTCATCAGTCCTTACCTGGTAATGCTGTTGTGTTGCAAGGGCTAGAACAAATTGCTCTACTCAAATCAGACGAAGTGCTACGGCAACATTGGCTCGAAGCAAGACTGCGTAATGATCCAGACAATCCAGAATTGCTGAGAACCCAAGCACACATCCTCGTCCGACAAGGAGACGAAGGTGCTGAAAAGGCAGTTCGACGTTTGGAGGCTTTGGGAGTTGATACTCCAGCCGATCGATCTCTTCTTTCAGGACTTCGCCATCGTGCAGGGTCTCCAAATGAAGCAATCGAGGCTATTGAGCAAGCGCTTGAAGAAGATAATCAAAAACCTGATTATTGGTTACAATACGCAATCTTACTGGAAGGAGAAGGAGAAAATGAACGCTCTCTAGAAGCTGTTGATCGTTGCTTAAATCTTGATCGCCAAATAGGAGATGCTTGGGCTCTTAGAGCTGAATTATTGAGTATTCGAAACGGTAGAGAGGCTGAGGCTTTGAAAGCCGCTATTCACGCTGTTGCACTCGAATGTGGTGGTGCAAAACTGATTTTATTGAAAGCGGATTTACTTGCGGAAAGTGGAGATCTCATTGGGTCAGAAGCATGTCTTGAACAGGCGGTTGAAAAATTCCCAATGGACCCTGAGTTACGTAGTATTGTCGCCTCGAGAAGGCTCGCAGAAGGGAGAATTGAGGCCGCTCAAGTTTTACTTGATAATACGCCTCAAATTATTGACCATCCTGAACTTCATATCGTTGAAGGGCGCTTACATCTCGCTCGTGCTGATAGAACGCGAGATGGAACAGGTGAAACCGATAAGATCCTCCTCTCTTCTGCAATCGAATCATTCAATGCTGCACTATCTATGAATAGAGAACTTGGTGTTGCATGGTTAGGCCTTGCCCGAACACAACGATTGTTGAAGAGCGCTGATGAAGCGAGTGATTCGCTTGTTCGGGCGCGAAGGTTGTTGGGTGAAACTGATGCATCCGTATCAGTCGAATCTGCTCTCCTAGCAATTGATATGGATGATTTGAATGCAGCTACTCGTTACATCGATGCTGCCGGAATCCAAGGAAAGAGTACAACGATTTCCTATGTTCGTGGCAATGTTGCAATCCGACTCGGAGAACTCGAAAGAGCGGTTGGACTCTACAACGAAGTATTGGATGAAAATCCTAAACACATTCGGGCACGACTAAACCGTATTAGTTGCCATCTTGCATTGAACCAAGCAGTTGAAGCAAAAGCCGATGCTGAAACTCTGCTTTCCCTTGCACCAGAACTAACCGTGGCGGTATTCGCTCGGGCTGATGCTCAGTCTCGATTAGGTGAATGGGAAGAGGCAAAGGACGGTTTCAAGAATGTTCTCGAAGTTGCACCACACCACCATCAAGCGCTTACAAAGCTTGCAGCATGTTACATCGCTCTCGATCGTCATGAACGGGCGGAGGCCCCTCTGAATGAAGCGCTTCGTATTGCTCCTGAATATGGAGATGCATGGCATCAAAGAGGATTGCTTTACCTCGAATGGGAACGAATGGAGAATGCACTAGGAGACTTTGAAGCTGCTATCCGTGCGGATGGAAATCACCTTGAGGCAAGACTTCGAGCGGCTGCCATCTACCACGCACATGGAAAAACTGACATGGCTTCTGCTGCTTGGAGAGGCATTCTTGCAATCGAACCTGATCATCCTTTAGCACGTCAAAGACTCAACGAATGCGAACAAAAACTTGCAACAACGACCACACGATGAAAAGCGAAGACCTAAGAATTAGGTCGTAAAGCGTGTGATATGACCATTCAAGTCGGAGACAAGGCGCCAAATTATTCATTAAAAAATTCAAACGCATCTGAGGGAAAAGAAGTTCTTACTCTCTCTGATTCGATGAATGAAAACGGTTGTGTGATTGTGTTCGAATGCAACCACTGCCCATACGTGGTAGCGAGTGTTGATCGAATCAATGCTATGTCCGAATATTGCAGGGAACGAGGGTTTGGATTCGTTGGAATCAACTCAAATGACCCTGTGAACTATCCTGCTGACTCGTTTGAAAATATGGTCAAGCGTGCCGAATCAGGTATGCCATACCCCTATCTTCATGATCCTACACAAGTAACTGCAACGGCATGGGGGGCTGAAAGAACTCCAGAGTTTTTCTTACTCGATTCTGAAGGGGTGGTAGTCTATCGTGGCCGTATGGATGATAGTCCACGCGACCCAACCCAAGCTACTACATCAGAATTGAAAGATGCTGTTGACGCATTGATTTCTGGGGCCTCCCCTGCAGTAACATCAACAGTATCAATCGGTTGCTCCGTTAAGTGGAAGTGAAGGTTTGAGTGGTTGCATACGTCAATGTGACTGGGATGATAATGACGTATGCAGAAGTTGTGGAACCGACTATTCTCCTCCAAAGAAACTCAGGCCATTCCATCTTGCTTTTCCAGTAGATGACCTTATTGCAGCAAAACAATTCTACACAGAAGTCCTAGGGTGCTCAGTTGGTAGAGAAAAGGAAGAATCCTGTGTCTTCAAATTCTATGGCCATCAAATTGTTGCACATAAAGTCCCTCAAATGCCCAAATTATCAACCAATCCTATTGACGGAAAAGATATCCCTGCTCTTCACTTTGGTATTGTCATGGATTGGAATGATTGGCATAAGTTGAAAGGAAAATTTGAGTCTGAAAACATCGAATTCGTAGTTGATCCATACACTCGTTATGAAAATCAGCCAGGCTCACAGGCGACAATGTTCATCAAAGATCCGTGTGGTAATCATCTGGAATTCAAATCCTTCAAAGATGATAGTGCCATATTTGATACAACTTGGTGAACCATTGTTTGGATATTTATCCTTCAATCAGTGGGCAACGGTCATCGTCAAGTTCTACAACATGTATGGCCCAAAGATAACCTGTTCGTACGGCTAATGATTTCTCTTCGTTTTGCATATTCTCAATACTAATTATCTCCCTGTTCCATTATCAAACTATTGAGCACATTCCATCAAAGAATTGAGATAGAGAGAAATGTTGGAAGGGATGTATGGGGAAAGACTTCGGTACCGCCTTGGGCTTTGTTTGCTTAATGTTAATGGCGCCTTTATCCGGTTGTTTTGGTGACAGCCAGGTTGTCGTGCTTTCATCTGAATCACTAGAAGTGTCGCCTAGTGTGTGGACTGGTGGTCTTTTCCAGACCATTAGTTTCGAAGCTGCTGGTGATGTTTCTGTTTTTATTCCATATTTGGTAAAGGATTCTGCGACTGGGTTTGTCTCTAACTCAACCGTCCTAGATATTGAAGATGGTGATGTTGTTGAGTTATCTGTTTTAGCGCCGCCAAGAACTAATCGCGGTGTTTTGTTAATTGCTGAGTTTGGTACAACCCTCTGGCCTCTACGAGAAACAAGCGAATCGTGGGGGACGTGGGTTGATCGTGGCGGTTATTCAGATCTGTTTGGAGTCGCTGTTCGATACATGCCATCTGGAAACGCCTCCTCATTCTCGTACGAAATGCATACTGGTATCGATGTTTTACCATATGAATTCGCAATTCTGCGTGACCAAATGCCAGCATACTCTGAAGCAGATGGTGGACGGCATTCTACTGGTGTTGTAGATGGAAGAACCACGTACAATTATTTGTCGATGTTATCTGATGAAACCTCCGACCCTACCGATGTAGTTGATGGTGCAGTTGGGTACCTTGACCGTTGGGCAGGACAGGGTAATGCTGCCTACGAAGATGCTGCGCTACACTTGATTCAGACACTCGAAAATTTTGGTTTAGAAGTTATCACTCAGAGGTTCGTATATGATTCTTTGATGACAGGTTCTCAAAATCCAGAAGCGTACAATATCTGTGGATATCGATTCGGAGAAGTTAATCCAGACAAATGGATGGTGTTTGGAGCGCATTTCGATATTGCCCCTCCTATCAATGGAGGTATGTTAGATCCACATATATTCGGAAGAACATACGGAACACGTGTTGGCGCATATGACAATACGGCTGGTACGAGCATGGTTCTAACCGTTGCTGAAGCAATGGCTGGATACAGTACTCGTAACACAATGGTGTTTTGTCTATGGTCTGGTGAAGAAGGTGGAAAGCGTGGTAGTGATTTCTGGACTGATGAATGGGTAAAGGAAGAGAATCCTAATGTCGAAGTAACAAATTACGTTAATCTTGACATGGCTGGTGTAAATTGGCCTGGTGGCGGTGGTGCTCCTTGTGGAAATGGTCACGGTGGCGGCGATGGAGATTGCGACCCTCAACCTGAAATCGATCCTGATGGATATCCAAAGGACGAGGAAGTTTGGCCTATGCGTGTTTACATTGGACCGAGTTTAGACCATGATGTCATGAATCAACCAGGTATGGTAAACCTCGCTATGTGGATTGGATCAGACGCCATAGGAGTTGAAGAACAAATGTCACCTCTCATCGGCACAGGATATGATGCAGAAACTTGGAAGGTTGATGATTGGATGGCTAAAGATCGTCCCGAAATTATTGTCTACGAAGATACGACTGCTCGTTCAGACCATGCTACCTTCCAAGATAACCTCGGTACCGTCACTATGGGCTTTGGTGGTCTTGTTGATGGATATTGGTGCTATCACCAAACCTGTGATACCGTCGATGAAATGGAAGACTGGATGGATACGACAGGCAAGGAATATGGAGATGAACAGAGTGGAAGGAGTAATCTCGTTGATGCCTTAGATACAATTACTTGGTGGGCAACATACTCATTCTTCCATCTCGATGAATCTCCGATTGTCAATGCATATAACCAAGAATAATGAAAATTCCTTTTGTTAAGGGATATATGTTATATGCAAATATCGCGAGGAGTACCTATGGAAGATGTTCATACGCCCTTTTTGGGTTGGGTCAAATCGAATGCTTCGACTGCAAATTTGTTGTCAATTGTATTGCTCATATTCGCTGCATGGACTGCTGTAGAAATCGTTTCAAATGTTAATGGATCTGATATCCCTCCAACAACGGGAATGCTCTCAAATGAAGATGAGCCTGATGGTCAGCGAATCAATAGTGGGTATATCGTTGGACTAGGAGCTGTTGCTGGAACAACTGGTCTTATCTTACAACTTCTTATTGTAAGGGATTCAGAAGAGGAGGCTGTTGAAGTTGAACCTGTAGAAGACGAGGATATTGACGAAGTCGTTGAAGATTTAATGGATGAGGGAGAATCTCCTGAAGAAGATGAAATTATCATCGAAGAGGAAGAAATTTCTGAAGAAGAAACTCCTGAAGAAGAGGAGAGGCTTGAAGAAGAGGAGAGTACCCCTGAGGAACAAGGAGAGGAAGAATCGAAAGAGGATACCCCTGCCGAAGAAAATAAAACTCCTGTAAAAAAGAGGAAATTTTGAGGTGAAGAAGAATGTGGGAACATCGAGCCGTATCGCATAAGCAATTCAAAGAAAGTGGTAGAATCACACCGACCGAAACATATGTCCAACTGATGGATAAGGTCGAAGACGCCGTTAAAGAAGCACAAAAGATACCTTTTGACCACGAAGAATTCCTGAAGTACATTCCACAACATGGTCCTTGGGAACCAATTCATGCAAGTGATGATACCAAGGCTGACCCTCGTACAAGATACATCGGCCCTGGACGCCCTAAGCTTCTCAACACGAACTTGGTCCTCGGATCGACCTGGATTGAATCAGAACGATTCAAATTCGAGCGCCGAATTTCAACCCTTTCTGATTTCCTAAAGCAGAAGACTGTCGTCAACGCCAACATGTGGACGCCTAAGCAGTTGGTAACAACTCAAACATTCTTTTTCTGTTCTACTGGTGACGAAGAGCGTTTGGGTGGCTCTCTCCTAACAGGTGAAACTGTCAGCGAAAACCATCCATTCCTTGGCGGTGGCGAAGAAGGTCTTGCTGAGTGGGACCCTGTTCTCTGGGGACTCGGACACCGTGGTGTCGTTCCTGATTCAGATCCTCAAGACAAGGTCTACTATCCTTCATTGATGCATCGTGGTGTAGCTTTCAACAACAGACTTGGATGGATTCGATATTCACCTGCTGGATTTGGAAAAGATGCGAGTGGATATCTCATGACAAAGCCAACAACATGGATTCACCCTGCTGTTGACGGAAACAGAGATACTGCAACTTCATTCAACCTCCTCGTTAACCTCCCCGACAGAAGAATTTCATTCGGAGAAGAGGGAATCACTGACGTTTACATGACAACTGGAAAGACCTCCCTCTACACAATGATGGGAATGATGAGTTCCTCGACTGTTCGACAAATGTTTGGAGCAGGTTCTGAAATGGTTCCTCTTGAATTCCATTGTATCGAGCCTGGGCTTGATGAATGGATTAAGAATGCAAGTGATGAAGACAAGTATGCTCGATTGTTCGAAGTAACCGCTTGTCTTGGATACATGCTTACAGATCCTAAGGTTGGATCCCTAGGTGGAGCTGCAAAGCGCCGACGTCTGTTGATGTACCCTCACGACCAAGGTAACCTCTTGACTTGTGTTAACGCAAGCCAAGTCGCTGACCACGCTTTGAAGTCAAATTATGCTGCTACGGTCTTTACAAAACTTGACCAAGCTGACTTCATGAACAGAGTTGCTCGCCGATACAAGGCATACGCTGACTTGGTTACTGCAAGCGACTTTGCTAAGGGTGCTCGTTGGATCAGTCAAGCAATGATTGGAGATGACAAGATTCTCGGTCCTAACGTACATTCTATTCTCGCTGTTCGTGGATATGATATCCTCAACCTTGACGAGTACATGGAAAGTTTCAACGATGTTTCAGCAGCTCCTGAGCGATTGATTCGAAGAGTTGTTCAATCGGTTGCGACAAACGCACTCAAGACACTGTATCCAATGGATATGCTCGGAGAGAGCGGTGGTCAACAACCATTCTCTCACATCTTCGCACCACAAGGAAGTAATGAACAAGCGCTTGTTTACTACACAGACATCCGTTTCCTTGTTCCAACATCCATTGATAAGTTGCGAATGATCACAGGCGCACGTGGTGCAGACCGTGGACGAATGCGTGAAGCATATGCTCAGATGACTGGTGCAGACCCAATGACTGGATTGTCAATTATTGACCTCTGCCTACCATTCCTTGCGGATCTTGGCGAAGAATCCTGGCAAACTGGAACCGGCCTTAACGAAGACGAAATCATCGTTGAAGTTACCATGGCTGTTAATCCAGCAATTGTTTGGAAGAATCTCCTTGAGCCAACAACTCTGGAAATCTTTGACTTGCCTAAGGGTAAGAAGGGGACTGCTGCTAACGTTTGGGGTGACATGTTCATGACCAACGATGCACTTCACGAGAAGATGACAAAGGATGGACAAGGCCATTATCTCAACCTACTCCGATTGTGTTACAATTGGAGTAACGATAAGGCCCATGATATCCACGGTCTTTAGACTAAACTAGCCAACCATTTGACGAGAGTCAGTGGTGAATATGGTGTTGTCAAATAGATGATAACAGGTGTTAGGAAAACTAAGAAGAGAGTCCACCAGACTCCAGCGTTCCAATCCTTTACCTTCAATCCATCGAGAGGGCCAAATGGAATCATATTGAAAATTCCAAGAAGGAGATTCGCTCCAATCCAATAAACGACTGCATCATAGACCATGGCTTGCCATACAAGTGATCCATCAGTAAGATATTCCATTGAACTGTAGTCTTGGGCATTTGTTAGAATAAAAATAAGCGCTCCTAATGGAATTCCTATTACGAATAGACCGAGATTAACAAGTGGACCAGCAATCGCAATGTGTCCATTTTGACGTCTCGTAACAAGGCCGGCAACCATGACAGCGCCTGGGGCCATGAATAGGATACCCAAAAAAAATGCAAGAAACATTCCAAATTGAAGTCCTTTGGGATCGGCTCTAAATTCAGCCCAACAACCATTTTTCTTAGCAATAATCTTGTGACCTATTTCATGAAGAACGAATGCAGGGCCAACAGCAATGAGCATGATTGGCATAGCGATGAGGACTTGTATTAGCCATGGAGAGAATCCTTCTCTCATACCCGCTAACCCTCCTGCACTCATGAATCCGAGAGCGAGTGTGAACGCTCCTGTAGCATAGAGGAGGTGTGTTTTTTCAATCTCACTAAAATGCCAGATACCGCCTTTGTGAAGTTTAGGCTGGGTTTGGGTCATAGCCCGGAAGAATCCTTCCATAGGATTACGGGCTGCTGAAGGTTCATTGGCATGAACTCGATGAATGCGGGGTTGAGAGCCTGCAAAGGGATTGGTTTCGAGAATGTCTGCTCTCGGGTCCCGAACCATGTCTTTCTCAATCGTTGGTGCTCTTTGAAGGCTCGCTCGCGATGTACGAGACTTCATGAGGTTGAACATATAGGAACAATAGAATCTCATGTCGATGCCCCGTCGTGCAATGAAAAATATGGGTCTGCAAGCTTGCTGCCTTCGTTGCGATGAACCTGATAATGCGGGTAGTGCACGATGTAAGACCTGTATTGGGCACCATGAATCTATACGTGACAAGATTGCTAAAGCACCACCAGATGATGCATTCTATCAATTCGCTAAAGAATTGTTAGCCATGACTGCAGCACCACATCGATTCGATAATGATCCTGTACATGGTAAAACCCTCGAAGAACAACAGATACTGGCTTCAAAACTCGTAGCAAAACCATCTCCACTCACAGAAGAAGACATTATTGAAACCTTTAAACAACAACGATCTGCAACAAAAAGTAATCTTATCCAGGCAATAGCAAATAAAAACAAATGGAAAAACTCTCCACCAAAGCCCGATGTGGCACGACATATTGGTGAAGAAGCTTGGAGTGACGAAGACCTCGATGATTCAGAATATCATACAGGAAGGACCGTTCCAAGTCAAAGTATCCCTTCAGTCGACCGTTCAGACAGAGTTGGAGAAGATAAGAAAATGGTTGCTAGGGCTGATATTCAGGCGAAGGGGAAGGGTGTAGATCAAGAATTATTGGAGATGATTGAAGCAGAAGAGATGCATCAACAGAAACAAAAGAAGGATGATTGGAAATCAGCCCTTTCAGATGTTGATGATTTACTAAATGATGATTAGGGGTTATTCATTAAATGAAAAAGAACTAGTATTGTTTTTTTCTATAAGATTAATCATTTCAGAATGTACGAAACTCTTTGCTTACCTTTCCCTTTTGATTTCTTTCCAGTAAATTCGAGTTCTCCTATCTCCGATATGTTTCTGACATGTGTTCCGGCGCATGGGCACATATCTTGTTGATCGCCTATCGTTACAACCCTAAGGTCGTTAATGAAAGCTGGTAAAAGGTCCATATTCGTCCGTTCTTGTGGCATTATTGCGTTGATTTCCTCGCGTGTCATTTGCGAATCTGTAACATCCAATCCCTGTTTTATTTTCCCATTCACTTCAGATTGCAATTGAAATAGCATCTCTTCAGAGAATTGAATTGGATGAAAATCAATTCTAGAACGATCTGTGTGTATTTGATTTCCAACAGTACGAACACCATCGAAAAGCTCGTACGCAATACCACTGACAAGATGTTGGGCTGTGTGCATTTTCATGTGTGCATAACGGCGTTCAAAGTCAATTAAACCAGTTACTTCGTCTCCAACCTCCAATTCAAACACATCATCTACTGTATGTTCAATGATGTCTCTACCCCGCACCTCTGTAACGTTTAGTTGGCCGTTTGGACCATCAAGAACGCCCAAATCCCAATTCTGCCCACCTCCAAGTGGATAGAAAAGTGTCCTATTGAGTGCAATTTTGTTTTCTTCAATCTTCGTTACTGTAGCTGTGAATTCTTTTTCATATGCTGCTTCAATTGAAGATAAATACAGTCGCTCGGTTGTCATCGTTCCATCTCCATTAATTCCTTCCACAAACTCATGCCACTCGAAAATCGTTGATCACATGACCACATTTCTTGTTGAACTGGTAGTTTGGTTGGCATTATTTCAAGAATTTTAGTATTAGATGATTCTTTTTGGCCCTTGTACCAAGACTCCGTTAAGCCATCATAACGTTCGAGTTGGAGGGCAGCATCGGAAAAATTGTCGGTTTCTGTATCAATATGAAGAAATCCCGTAGCGAATTCACGTTCGACATCATATCGAATACTTACGTCAGTGAGATTATGGTGTTTAGCCCAAGGAATCCAGGTGTCGCTTGTTGTATCCACGACAATATCGAATATATGCTCACCTTCCATTTGGCTTGCGCCCTTTAGATTCACAAGGAATCCTTCAGAAGATTTTGCTGATGAGGCTATTCTTGTTTTATTGAGAAGAAATGCTCCTTGTTTTGCAAGTTGTATATTCATTGATTTCATAATCCATTCATGACGATAACCGGTATCCTTCCCTTCAAATCCTTGTTCTGTCTCGAAATTGAGTGGAATATTATCTCGATGATGAAGAAGACTTGGCCAAATATTTGGCAGACCAAATTCTGTACTGTGATCAGCTATGTGAACTTTGAAACCTTCCTTAAGAGCTCCATATGCACATCCATATGCAATAAGACCAGCACCAACAATAAGAATTCTAATGAGAATCACCGTCCTAAAATCTTCAAAGCATCAACCGGACAAGATGGAATACAATGATCACAATATGTGCATAACTCCTGTTCTACGATAGCAAGAAGTTCTTTCATAGAAAGGGCATTTGTTGGACAAAGGCCTATACAAGCCCCACAACCGTAACACCGATCATCGTCAACGACGAACTCGAGTGTTCCCATGATGGTTCCACTGGACATCATCATATTTGTTCTTCGTCATTATGGATATGATTTACTTGGAATAAAACTCCACAAGAAAATGTTTGAATGGTTTTACATTATAAAACCTGATGTCATATGGAGACCCCTCTGTTTCCACTGGAGTAGAATAAAAGATTTCAATGGAACAACAAAACCAAAAGAAAGAACAAAAACAACAAAATCCAACTGAAGATTATCGCGTAGAGTGTATATTATTATTGTTAAAAAGTGATGAGAATTAAGAGATCTTGTAGAACTTAATCTTCCAATGGAAACATAGGGGTGTGACCCACAAGTTCTTCTGTCTCTAACCAATCGTCTAAACATGGTCGTTTATGCACCTGGCCGTACAACCAAATATCCACCATCGCCACCAGATAAGGGATTGAGATATCATTACCTTGGCGGGGGTAACGAAGTCGGAAATGTTGGAATCGTTCTTGAGGACCCCTCTTCTAATCGATTGTTACTTGATTACGGTCTTGCACCGACAAAACCACCACGTTATCCAGATGAAGCTCCCTATGTATCGGATGCAATCATCACCCATTCACATATCGATCATCTAGGAATGGTTCCTTGGCTTGCTTCCAACCATAATACGAAGTTACACGCAACGGAATTAACTGCAGCCATTTCTGAGATGATGTGGTATGATTGCCATAAAGTATCTTCTATCGAACGATATCCTCTACCATGGGATAAGAGGGATATCGATATCGCTTTATCTGCTTGGAATACACATAAATTTAACAGTCCCTGGGAGCAAAAAGATTGGAAGATGGAACTTCATCGTGCTGGACATATACCTGGTGCAGCGATGTTACATGTTGATACTGGAAGTAAGACAGTTCTCTTTTCTGGAGATTTTGATACTCGTGATTCTCAACTTGTTATCGGTGCTAAACCTGTCAAAACAGATGTACTGTTTGTAGAAGGAACCTATGGAGGGCGAGATCACCCATCAAAAGAAGAAGAAAATCTCCGTTTTATTGCGCGAATTTCTGAAGTCGTCCAACGAGGCGGTACTGCCCTTGTTCCAGCCTTTGCGAATGGACGAACACAAGACGTTGTTATGTTACTTCACAAACACCTACCACATCTTGACGTTCATGTAGATGGTATGGGGAAGCGGGTTGCAAAATTACAGATGGAACACCCTGAAACATTACGTGACCCCACAGCTCTTGAGGCCGCATGGAGCTGGTGTAGAAGAGTTTCAAGTAAATCTGACAGAAAGAAAGCACTCGAGGCCGATGTCATTGTGTCAACATCAGGAATGCTTGACGGGGGGCCGTCTATTTGGTACCTCAATCGTCTTCGTCATGATCCTAAAAATGCTCTTCTTCTCACAGGCTATCAAGCCAGGAACACTGGAGGCAGGCGATTACTCGAAGAAAGCCGAATACCAATATTTGGAAATTTAACCCCCATCGGGCTTGAGATAGATCAATACTCCTTCTCAACACATGCTGGCCACAGTGAAATTGTTCAGTTTGCAAAGGACTGCGAGGCAGAAGATGTTGTTATTTACCATTCAGACCCGACCATCGCCCGTCCGCCACTTGCTAAAGCGCTGGAAGAAAATGGACATACTGTACATGTTCCAGAAAACGGTATATCCGGAATACTTGAATGATTCATTCAGCCGAAGAGGTTGAATATACCAACCTAAAGGGACTGTTGATACTCATGGCGGCAAAAGCACCGGGCGGAAAGAAACGTCCTCGAAGGAAACGAAAGTTGCGACTCAGTCTTCGTCAAAGTATAATCAAGAAAACTGACGATTATACAGACAGTGTTGGATGGTCGACAGATGTTGGTCGAACACTAGGTGATGCTCCTAAAAAAGCGGAACCGGAAACGATTTCAATTCAATGTGATATGTGCGGTTCAATGTTAAAAATTCGAAAACCGACAAAAGCACGCTATTCAGTAACATGTTCATATCCAGAATGTGAAAACGTCATGTCTTTTGATTAAGATGAAACGAGTCCTTTTTCTTCTCTTCGTCTTCATACTTCCTTGTTTACAAGGCTGTATAGGAACTTCTGAAGAAGTATCGAGCCAAACAATACGCCTCGCAACCACGACCTCAATGAGAGATTCGGGGCTGTTAGCCGAACTTTTACCAGCCTTTACGGCTGAAACAGGAATCGAAGTCGACGTCATTGCAGTCGGATCAGGCGCTGCTATGAATCTTGCAAAAACGAATGATGTGGATGTACTTATTTCCCATTCTCCAGCGAATGAAATACAGTTTGTTGAGGAAGGTCATGCCATAAACAGAACCACATTTGCTTGGAATAGATTTGTCCTTATTGGACCAGATCAATTATCTGGAAACTTAACAGAAGCCATGTCCTCTCTCGTACTTGAAAATAAGTGTTTTATTTCAAGAGGGGATTCCTCAGGGACGCATATCAAAGAACAAGATGTTTGGAGAAATGTGGCAGAGAGCAACAATCTCTCATTCATTGACAACGACTTAGGATATCATCCTGATTGGGAAGGGTACCAGTCGATTGGACAAGGGATGGGGGCTGCGATTACAATTGCCAATGAATTAGAATGTTGGACTTTATCAGACAAAGGAACTGCATTATTTCGTTCCAATAATATTCAATTAACAATACAAGAATTTGAATCACAGGAATTGGTAAACCCTTACTCTGTTTTATTATTACAAAATGATAGATTATCAGAAACAACACTCTTCCGAGAATTTTTACTCAATAACGCTGATTTAATTGACAATTACACAGTTTCAAATGAAACGTTATTTGAAAGCGGACTCCCTTTGAATTCTGACTGAATTTAACCGATCCATTTTCCAGACCTTATTTGCTGAGCAATTTCACTTTCAGCATCAGTTTCTTGACCCTGGTGAATAAAGATTGTTCGAGTTGCTAGTCGTTGCGCTTGTAGGACATTATGGGTTGCGAAAAGAACACATCCACCGCGTTGTTTGAATTTGAGAACTTCATTCTCAATTTTTTCGACCGATAAACCATCAAGTTCAGATGTAAATTCATCAAGAACCAAAATCTTACGATTCATTGCTAAAGCCCTCAAGAAGGCAAGTCTCTGTTTTTCTCCCCCAGACAATGTATCTGTTCGTTGCCTTTCTTTCTCTTCCAAACCACAAATTACTGCTAATTCCTTACCAGCATTTGGTAAATGGTTGTGAACCATGATTGGCAATTGTAATTCCATAGCTACAGTATCCATCACAAGTGTTGGTTGCTGAGCAACGTATGCAACATCGTGTCCAATTCCCAAATCACCCCCCTCCAATCCACAGATTTTTCTCAGAAGGGTAGATTTTCCAGAACCCGATTCACCCATCAGAGCAATGATTTCTCCTTGTTTGAGATTTATCGAATAGGAATTCAAAATTTTATTCCCATCCTTTTCTACATTTAGATTTTCTAGGTTTAGATCAAAGTCATCAAACGGTCCAACATCACGGTTATCATCTCCAAACTTTCCATGCCCAAAGAAATGAACTCGCTGCAATAACTGGATTGATAATGCAACAAGTAACGACAAAACAAGAAGAACACCCCCGAGTTGTAACGCAGTATCCATTTCTCCAATCGAAGTTTCAAGAACCACACTTGTCGTAAGGACTCGTGTTTTTCCAGCTATGTTTCCACCTACCATCAAAACAGCACCTACCTCTGCAATAGCGCGTCCGAACCCCAGTAAGATAGCATTAACAATACCTCTGCGAGCACAGTACATTTCAAGCATAATCCGCCTTCCTTTCTTCACGTTCATAACTCGAAAAACATCTCGCTTATCTTCAGAAACACGTTCCAAAGCGCCCCATGCAACTCCTAGAATGAGCGGGAAGATCAGGAGGGTTTGTGCAAAAATCATACCTTCGATTGTGAATAACCAATTGAGATCTGATAGTAAACCATCCTTTGAAAGAGCAAGATAAACCATGACTCCGACAACCACTGGTGGCAAACCATACAGAGCTTGTACAATGACGCGTAGAACTTCTTTACCACGCCAATTGGTATTTGCTAAAAGAAGTGCGAAACCCAGTGCAAAAAAGGCCGCTATTAGTGTAGCAGTGCCACTTGTGACCACGGTCCGTACGGCCACATCCCATAGACTTGAAGAAGAGACCACGTCATCCCTAAACGAGACAAACCTTTGAGGTTGGCGAACCGACCCACAGCCTGAAGCACATCCTTCGGAGGCCCCAAAATGTCTGAAACTCCATACTATATTTCACTCAAAGAAGCGATTAATATTGCACACAAGTCTCCGCTTAGTATTGAAACCGAACAGGTATCTTTAGACGAAGCGCATGGGCGAATACTTGCTACTGATTTATTTTCGAAGGTCAACGATCCGCCCTTTGATAATTCAGCCATGGATGGCTTCGCTGTACGTTTCGAAGATACAAATGAAGCACCAACAACCCTCTCAGTTGTAGCGACATCACAGGCCGCAGCTTCAGATGATACGATCTCGATTTCTACAGGTGAAGCAGTTCAAATTATGACTGGAGCTCCGTTGCCCAAAGGAGCTGATGCTATTATCCCAATTGAAGCATGTACTGTTGATGGGGATTCAGTTACGTTAAATCAACCTTCAAAACCGAATTTCATTCGTCGTTGTGGCGAGAATATCAAGCAAGGAGTCGTTGGTCTGAAAGAAGGAAGTCACCTTTCACCACAATCAATTTCAATGTGTGCTACGATGGGATATGATCAAATCCCAGTCGTTAAGAAACTCAAAATCGGAATAATTTCAACAGGTGATGAACTCAAGTCTCCTGGAGAAACCCTTTCATTTGGAGAAATATATGAATCAAATTCATATGGTCTTTCAGGCCTTGTAAAAGCCCTTGGACATATTCCTATTCGATACCCATCGGTCGTCGATTCGATCGATGATCTACGAAGGCAATTTGACCAAGCATCCTCTGAGTGCGATATCTTCCTTACATCCGGTGGCGTTTCTATGGGCGAATGGGATTTTGTTCGCAAACTCATGGAGGAGGAAGGAAACATCGCTTTCTGGAGAGTACGTCTCCGCCCAGGGTCACCCCCTCTCTTCGGTCATTGGAATGAAACTCCTATGTTCGGCCTTCCAGGAAATCCAGTCAGTAGCCATGTTGTTTTCCGGATGCTTGTAACCCCATACCTCAGGAGATCGCTTGGCACCTCATTTCCAATAGATCGTATCGTTCATGCAAAACTATTGACAGATGTCCGTTCAACAAATGACTGTCTAACCCTTCGTAGAGTAACGCTACGCTCTACTAGAGAAGGGTTCCTTGCAGAACAACCCAAACACCAAGGCTCAGGAAACATCGATAGTCTATCTTCTGCAGATGGCCTTACCCTACTTCAACCAGGGCAATCTGGTAAGACAGGGGAATGGATTGAAGTGCTCTTGCTCTGAGGTGAGTGTATGCGTGTAACTGTTTCAGAGGAAGGTACGTTACTCGAGCATCTCAAAAAAATGCAACCATCTACAAGTAACAATGTCTTGCGAAAAATGCTCACAAGTCAACGTATTCAAGTTGATGAAAGCGTAATTCATCGAGCAAAACACATAGTACAGGTGGGCCAAATCATTGAGATCCTACCACGGCCAAAATTGACCATAGAAGAGAAACAAGAAGTTTCAGCAAAAGAACACGATCTGGATATCATCCATGAAGATGAACATATTCTGGTCGTTTCAAAACCCGCCGGACTCCTGTCGGTCGCAACAGACAAACTTGAACACTATACACTCCACAACAGATGTGTTGAATATTGTAAAACAAATGATTCACAGGGCTGGTGTTTCATCGTTCATCGTTTGGATAAGGCAACTTCTGGCATCATGGTATTTGCTAAGAATGAGAATTCAAAACGGTACTTACAGGAACAATTTGCAGAACGTCAAGTCCATAGAGACTATGTTGCACTTGTTGAAGGTCTTGCAGAAGATGGAAGGGCAACACACCATCTTGTCGAAGATAAGACCCTGAGAGTTCACATTTCTGAAGTGAAAACCAAGGAGAGTAAACTTGCGGTAACTTCCTGGCAAGTGATGAAATCAAACGATATTGCAACACTCCTACACGTTCTTATCGAAACAGGTAGGCGCCACCAGATCCGCGTCGCTTTAGCAGATCACGGAACACCAGTCGTTGGTGACCGAATGCATGGTGCTGAGACGAACCTTCACGGAAGGATTTGTCTCCATGCAACCGCCCTTGAATTTCTTCACCCATTCGACGATGAACCAGTTCGTTTCGAATCGGAATATGACGTGGCGTGGAACCACGGATTGAAGAACCCTTGACAACACGCTATCTTTGTTCCTATGGCAGTGAATCACGAGTGGATAGAGGTGCGAGGTGCTCGCACACACAATCTACAAGACATCGATGTTAAACTCCCAAGAGGGAAATTCGTTGTTATCTCAGGTGTTTCAGGCTCAGGAAAATCAAGTTTAGCATTTGATACACTCTATGCCGAAGGTCAACGGAGATATGTAGAATCACTCTCATCTTACGCCCGCCAATTCATTGGACAAATGAAGAAAGCTGATTGTGATGGAATTGAGGGCCTTTCGCCAGCCATTTCAATCGATCAAAAGCAAGGTTCGCACAACCCGAGATCTACGGTTGCAACCGTGACGGAAATCCAAGATTACCTTCGTCTTCTCTGGGCACGAATTGGAAAACCACATTGTCCGGACTGCGGTCAAGAAGTAGCACGGCGTACAGTACAAGAAATCGTTGACGATATATTTTGGAATTATGAACAACACACCATTGCAGTTTGGAGTCCTGTTGTTCGAGCGAGAAAGGGAACGCATGTTGAATTATTCAGACAATTTGTTGAGCAAGGATATATGCAAGGACGAGTTAATGGACACGAAGTTGATTTCGAAAAGCCACCAACACTCGACAAGAATATGCGCCACGATATCGATGTTCGAATCGATCGTTTCATTCTTTCAAGAGAGCGACGGCAGAGAACAACAGAGAGTGTAGAAAATGCGTTACGTTTGGGAGGAGGTGCCCTTGCTGTTACCAGTTTACGAGCCCCTTCAAAACCAGATGAACTCGAAGGAAACAACCGCCCAGTACACAATGAAGGCGACACAGTATCATGGTCAGAAGACTTTGCCTGCCCAGAGCATGGAGCCTTTATGCCAGAACTTTCACCCCGTGTTTTCTCATTCAATTCACCACTGGGCGCTTGTCCGGATTGCCAAGGACTTGGAATACAGAGGCAATTTAATCCAGACTTAATCATTGATGATACCCTTGCAGTATCGAATGGATGTGTCTTACCATGGCGACAATCAATGTCTCCTGGATGGTATAAGAAATTGCTACAACAAGTCTGTGAACACTATGGCATATCTACAACAGTTCCATTCGGACTCCTCGATGAAGATTCCAAAGACATCCTACTCCATGGGTCAGGTTCAACAATTATCCACTTCCATTTTAAATCAGATAATGGTTCAGTCTACAAAATGAATCGTCCTTGGGACGGAATCATTTCCCGACTTGAACGAACCTACTCTGAAACATCGTCCGATCGCACCCGAAACCGACTCATAGCATGCATGACCGATCTTGATTGTCATGCTTGTAACGGCGAGAAACTCAATCCAGCAGCTCGTTTCGTGACAGTTGGGGGAATACGACTTCCAGAAGTGAGTCGAAGTTCAGTTCATGAAGCGTATCAACTCATCAAAGCCTTCAATCCAGAAGCAGACGGACCACCTGAACAATATGCTGATGTCTTGGAACCACTCAACGATCGCTCACTCTTCATCGGAAATGAAATTCTTAAGGAAATAGAAAACAGACTCGGCTTCCTTGATAGTGTAGGACTTGATTATCTAACCCTTGATCGTAAAGCAAACACACTCTCTGGTGGAGAAAGTCAGCGCATACGATTAGCGACTCAAATAGGGTCAAGGTTAACTGGAGTCATGTACGTTCTCGATGAACCTTCTATTGGACTTCATCAGAGAGATAATGAACGGTTACTGGAGACATTACGCGAACTTACTACATTAGGCAACACCCTTCTGGTGGTTGAGCATGATGAAGATACATTACGTCAAGCCGATTGGATTTGTGATTTAGGTCCAGGAGCGGGCCTTGAGGGGGGCCACATTGTTGCGAATGGAATTCCAAGCAAAGTTATGAAAGCCAAAGATTCCGTTACAGGAGCATATCTCTCCGGAAGACGCTCTATCAAAGTTCCAGAAATAAGGCAAAAACCGTCAAAGAAATGGCTTACCATCAAAGGGGCAGAGCACAATAATCTGAGCAACATCGATGTTAAACTTCCATTGGGTTGTTTCACATCTGTAACAGGAGTTTCAGGATCAGGTAAATCCTCTCTCATTTCTGGAATCCTAGCCCCCTCTCTCCAACGATACCTTCACAACAGCGAAAAACTCCCAGGTAAGCACAAAGAGATCAAGGGGCTTGAACATGTTGACAAAGCCATCATAATTGATCAGTCTCCTATTGGTAGAACTCCTCGTTCGAACGCTGCAACTTATACCAAAGTATTCGATGAAATCAGAAAACTCTTCTCAAACACAACACTGGCAAAGGAGCGAGGATACACTCCAGGAACCTTTAGTTTCAATGTAAAAGGTGGACGTTGTGAAGCTTGTTCTGGAGCTGGCTCGATTAAATTAGAAATGAATTTCCTTCCCGATGTATGGATTGAATGTGAGATTTGTAATGGGAAGCGCTACACAAGAGAATGTCTTGAAGTGACATGGAAAGGGAAAAATATCCACGATGTCTTACAAATGCCTGTTGGTGAAGCGGTAAAATTCTTTGAACACCATCGCAAAATCCACCGTACACTCGAAACACTTCATTCGGTTGGACTTTCCTACATTCGACTTGGTCAGCCGGCAACAACATTGTCGGGTGGTGAGGCGCAGCGTGTTAAACTTGCAAGTGAATTACGCCGACCTCCACATAAACACACAGTATACATTCTGGATGAACCAACCACAGGACTATCATTTAGCGATGTTCAAATGCTGATTGACGTTCTTCTGGAATTACGATCTAAAGGCCATACAGTGATTGTTATTGAACACCATCTTGATGTCGTTAAATGCAGCGATCACGTTATCGATCTAGGCCCAGAAGGCGGCGATCGTGGAGGTCAGATTGTTACCTCAGGAACGCCCGAAGAAGTCGCTAATGAGGCCAATAGTTTCACTGGAAACTTCCTCAAATCCCTTCTTTCTTCCCAGTGAAGCCCGCCGTAGTGTTCAAAGAGCGTATGCGATGAACTCTGTTTGGGTCGGAAGCAATGACAGTCCACGATGTTCGAATCGAAGTCACGCCTTTGCAAACGGAAGGAATGCGCGATGTACGCGGAGACGTTGTACGTCGGCAACTTATTGCTGACCATGGAATTGATGTCGGCATCGTTCGCAGTATCTGCGGCTATCTCATCCGCAGCGAATACGATGCGTCTTCAATCACGCCTCGCGTACAAGACATCTTCTCTGACCCAATCATTGAATTCGGTGCAGTTGATACTTCAGTAATTCACGATTCAAACTTCTTCCCCCAAACGCCATCACTTTCTGTTACAGTCGGCTTCAAGCCAGGCGTTACTGATAATCCCGGTGCTGCAGCAAACGATGGATTTCAAGTACTCTTCCCAGATGTAAACGCTGCAATATCCACCTATACCACGTATGTTTTTACCAATCTCCCAGAAACTGTTGATAATGCATGGCTTGCATCAACCCTACACAATCCACTCATAGAGAGAGCAATCCTAGCAACACGGGACGACCTCTCCTCGGGAAATGCTTCAGTGATCACCTTTCCAGAAAGGCCAACGATTGTACGCCAATCCCCATCAATCATTGATTTAGAAGTGGCGAATGAAGAACTTATTCGCCTATCAGTCGATGGTTTACTCGCGCTTAATCTTACAGAGATGCAGGCGATACAAGCACACTATCGAATGGCTGAGCACCAAACAGCTCGCCATTCAGTAGGCATTTCTTCAAACGCTCCTACAGATGTTGAATTGGAATGTCTCGCACAAACTTGGAGTGAGCACTGTAAGCACAAGATTTTTGCAAGTAAAATCCACCACATCGATACCGAAACAAATGAAGACTCCATTATTGATTCACTCTTCAAAACCCACATCATGAATCCAACTCACGATATGGCGAAAGAGGTTGATTGGCTTCTCTCGGTCTTCCATGATAACTCTGGCGTAATCGCATGGAACGATGATTGGAGCGTTTGTATGAAAGCAGAGACTCATAACTCACCTTCTGCGCTTGATCCATACGGAGGTGCTATGACAGGTATTGTCGGTGTAAATCGAGACATTCTGGGGACAGGACTTGGTGCGAGACCGATTGCAAACACGGACGTCTTCTGCTTCGGGCCTCCAACATGGACGGGCGAATTACCATCGACACTTTTCCATCCATCCCGCGTTCTTCGTGGCGTTCACGCAGGCGTTCGCGTGGGTGGAAACGAATCCGGAATTCCAACAGTCAACGGAGCGATTGTTTTTGATGAACGCTATATTGGTAAGCCACTCGTATATTGTGGAACAGTTGGACTTATGCCTCGTCGTCTTGCTGATGGTCGCGAATCACATGAGAAGAATCCAACACCCGGCGATACTGTGTACATGGTTGGCGGTAGAGTTGGATCCGATGGAATACATGGAGCCACATTCTCATCTCTTGAACTGACAGATGAGTCGCCATCAAGTGCTGTACAAATCGGGGACCCGATCACTCAAAAGAAAATGATGGACATGATTCTTGAAGCCCGTGATGCGTGCTTGATTACCTGTATCACGGATAATGGTGCAGGAGGGCTTTCTTCTTCGATTGGTGAAATGGCTGAATACACAAATGGTTGTGAAATCGACTTAGGAAAGGTACCACTCAAGCAAGAAGGTCTCTCATCTTGGGAAATTCTCGTTTCAGAATCACAAGAACGTATGACAGTAGCAGTAGCGCCCAAAGACACTGAAGCATTCGAAGCCCTTGCAGCACTTCATGAAGTAGAAGCAACAGCCGTTGCCGAATTTACAAACTCGGGATATTTCCACGTTAAGCATGGTGAAGAAACAGTAGCATATCTTCCAATTGAATTCCTTCACGATGGTGTTCCTCAACTCGAGTTGGAGTCGGAATGGATCCCTCCAGTTCAACCAGAATTCAATCCACCTACTTCTCTCGATAACACGAATCTACTCGAAGAGATGCTTGCAAGGCCAAACATTGCTTCCAAGGAAACATGGGTTCGCCAATATGATCATGAAGTTATGGCGCAAACAGCGGTTAAGCCATTCGTCGGAAAGGAAAGAGATGGTCCAGGTGATGCTGGCCTCATAGCACCAATCCATGGAGACCCACAAGGTATTGTGATTTCATGTGGAATCGCTCCAAGATATTCTGATATCGATGCTGGAGCAATGGTTGCTGCAGCGATCGACGAAGCAGTGCGAAATGCAGTATGCGTTGGCGTTGATATCGATAAAATGGCAGGACTTGACAACTTCTGCTGGCCAGATCCAATCGAATCTGAAAAGACCCCTGATGGCAAATTCAAACTCGCCCAACTCGTTCGAGCCAATCGAGAATTAGAGCGTGTTTGTAGAGCATACCGACTTCCTTGTGTCTCCGGTAAAGATTCGATGAAGAATGATTACGGGGTCTGGCCAAACAAAATTTCCATTCCACCGACCATGCTTTTCTCTCTCTTTGGAAATCACGTGGACGTACGAAATACGGCGACATCGAATTTTAAGAAACACGGACAACGTATCTACTTAGTTGGAAACAGTAAGAATGAGTTAGGGGCCTCAGAAGTTGCTTATCATCTCACTGAAAGAAAACTCGCTGAAGGAATCGGCGGCAATGTACCTCGCTTACCGGAACCAGAACGCCAACTCGATATCTATCGAAGACTTTCCAAAACGATCCAAGATGGACTGATCCGAACCGCTCACGATTGCAGCGAGGGTGGCCTTGCAGTAGCCGTTGCTGAGATGTGTATTGGTGGACGACTAGGAGCCATTATCGATATTGATGGAATTGGAGAAGGGGATGCATTTTCTCGACTTTGGAGTGAATCTCTTGGAAGAATCGTTGTTGCAGTTGACTCTGAAAACGAAATGGAATTCATTGAAGCCATGAGTGACGCAGATATCCATCTAATAGGAATGGTTACCCATGCACAGAGCCTCATTATCGAAGATGGCTATGATGAATTGATTCAAGCGAACGTTACCGATTTAACGAAGTCATGGAAAGAAGCACTCGATATGACTGGAGGTGTTTGAATGAGCGATAATGTACGTGTAGCTGTCCTCTTCGGTTTCGGAATTAACTGCGATCGTGAAACAGCAGCTGTATTCGACATGGTTGGAGGTAGCTCCGAACGTCTTCACGTCAATCATCTCGTACAAGGAAATCGAAGCCTGGAAGAGTTCGATATTCTTGCAGTTCCTGGTGGATTTTCTTTTGGCGACCATCTTGGAAGCGGGAGATTGCTCGGAAACCGCCTTCGATTTGCATTACGGGAACAACTTCAGAAATTTGTTAGTTCAGGAAAACCGATTATTGGAATTTGTAATGGATTCCAAGCATTGGTCAAGACAGGCTTACTCCCTGGTCCTGAGAACGCCTCATTTGAACCGGATTTGATTCAACGGGCAAGTTTGACACTCAATAATACTGGACGATACGAGGACCGTTGGGTGACATTGGAATTTGATTCAGACAGCCCGTGTATCTGGACAAAAGGGATTCAGAGAATCGAATGCCCAGTACGTCACGGAGAGGGACGTTTTGTCATGCCAACAGATGTGGAACTTGATCGTCTTTCAGCAAATCACCAACTAACGGTGCGTTATGTTGATCCATCTACAGAACCTGGAACGAATCCTTCAGATGACCTCTTACCATTCCCACTAAGTCCGAATGGAAGCATGCGCAATATTGCTGGTATATGCGATCCAACAGGCCTTGTCTTCGGGCTCATGCCCCATCCAGAAGCATTCTACACCATGTGGCTTCATCCTGAACACACATCAATGAAACTAAATGAAGAAGAATGGGAAGGTTCAGGGCTTCAGATATTCAGAAATGCCGTTGAATACGTTCGAAGTCAACGGTGAGATTCAATGAGTCGTCGCAAAGACATCGACCAATTACGAGGCGTTGCAATTCTCCTCATGGTCATGGTTCACTCTGCGGCTACGTGGGCTCCAGCAGACGCTTCCACAACAAACCTCCTTGCATTGATTATAGCAGGATTAGGCGGTCTTGCAGCACCATTATTCGTTACGGTTGGTGGCTGGGTTACCGTTCAGTCGAAATGGACGCTACGAAAGGCTCTGATACGGTTTACCTTCCTTTACGTAGCTCAAATTCTTGTGAATCTTTCTGCTCCACAGCGATTTGATACCTTCTCTCCAGGGGTTTTGACCTTATTCGCTCTACTCTATCTAACGGCTCCCCTATGGGTTCGAATTAGCAAGAATATTCAGGGAACAATGTTTCTTGGAGTTGGCATTTTCACATTGAATCAACTTCTTCTTTCAGGACATGAATCATTAGATTGGGACGATCGAACTTTCGTTGGAGGACTTTTTGAACACGTCAAACATCTTTTCCTAACTGGAACGTATCCTCTTCTACCTTGGATTTTGTTTTCCCTCTTTGGAGCATCACTCAATAATTTCAAGCCATCTCGAAGAACCTTACTCGTCCTTGGTTCTGGTGGATTTTCCATTAGTGCTTATTTTCTGTACAGATCAATCCAGGAAAAAATACCGTTTGCCCAACCTTCGGGTGAAGCAATGTTGACCTTCTTCCCAGCAAATACTGCTTTTCTAATAGCTGCCCTAACAGGAGTGCTTCTTATCTGGGCAATGCTCGAGAACATGGACTCAAAGATAGGCATTCATCATTTAGGAAGGCTATCGTTGACCCTCTATGTTATCCATTTCATTCCACTGAGTGTGTTTTCCGATATGGATCTAAATCTCTATTCTGCAAGCATAATTACTCTAGCCTATACGTTGTTGTGGTGGCCACTTAGTGTGATGCACCAAGCAAGAGTTCCAAAGTATTCACTTGAGAATGCACTGCGTAGTATGACGGAACAAAGAAAGGAAAAGGGTGCGTGAGCACCCTTTTCCAATCATGATATGCTGAGAATTGATTAATCAATCAAGCATTCATTGCTTCGGTTGCCTTCTTGGCTCCCATCCATGCAACAACACCGAATCCGATCTTGTTGATCATGTCAGCGATGTTGTATGCAATACCCATCCAGAGTTCTCCCTTTGCTCCGACGTCGATAATTTCGACTTCTGGGCTGAAGAGGTAACCGAGAGGGTAAATGATCCATCCAACGAGGATGAATGTACGAAGTGCATTTGCACTCCACTTGAGTTCGTCTCTGATTTTACTGTTATCAACACCAAGACCGTCGTAGAGGCCGAATGGAAGTCCTGTGGCGACCATAATCATAGCCCATCCGACTCCTCCGAGAATGAGAGCGAGCATACCGTTCATGAGGCCAGCTTCACCAAGATATCCGAATCCAATCATGACGAGGGCACCTGTGAAACAGATACCTGTGAAACCAAGTCCAGCGAACTTGGTGTCAGTGATTGCATCTTTACCGACAAGGCTAGGGAACTTGAGAGCCATCAATGGAACTGTAATGATCCAGTCCATGTAACGGTACTCAACTGATACAACTTGGTGGTCGACATAAACGCCACGCATGTAGTAATAGTGGAATGCTGCAATACCAACAATCAGTGCTGAGATTGTCATTGTGGTTCTGTATTCCTTTGCAACATTGCTTCTTTCACTCATGAAGAAGACGAAAGCCGCCCCCATTGAGATGTAACCAACGAAGAAGAGGAAGAAGGTAACAAGTTCAAGACCGTCATTGCTTCCGTCGTTCAAAAATGGACATACTTCATCTCCGTTCGCATCTATTACACACTCTGCGGATGGATTAATTATTTCCGCTGCTGCTGGCATGGCAACTGCAGTAATTGATAGCATCAAAACTGCGAATATAACGCTGTTGCGACGGTTCAACTTCAGGCTTTTTAGTTTAGTATCGCTATGGTTTAGCATGTTACTCATGCGCGAGGAAAACACTCGCTGATATATATTTTTGTGATATAATTTCAAAGTTTATTCTATATTACTACCTGTCTGAACGCGCCATAGAGCCGCATATTTCCCATCCATATCAACTAAATCATCATGAGTCCCGTTTTCAATCATCGAACCGTTCTCAAATACTAAAATTCGGTGAGCAT
>JADHSC010000032.1 GCA_016777125.1 Candidatus Poseidoniaceae archaeon | reverse complement strand
AGAGTACGTGGAGATTCGAATATTCCACGGAAAGGTGCTGTCATTCTGGCTGCGAACCATTTGTCTCACGTCGATCCAATTCTTGTCATTCTTTCATCTCGAAGAACAACACATTATCTTGCAAAGGATGGTCACTTCAAGAAAGCGTGGACTCGCTTTGTCATGAAGAGTACTGGGCAAATTGAGACACAGCGAGAAAGTGGTGGCTTGGATGCTCTTTCCAGTGCAGCTGATGTTCTTGATCAGGGTCGTGCACTCGGTATTTTCCCAGAAGGAACTCGCTCAAAGCGTGAAGAAGCACCCTTCCTACTCCCTGGCAAGACTGGAGTGGCTCGCCTTGCCGCATCCTATCCTCACACTGTTGTCATCCCAATTGCGATCATCGGCAGTCGTGATATGATGAAACCACAAGCGCATAAACTTCCACGATTGCATCGACGTGTGGATTTCAATGCAGGTGAAGGCGTCACTTGGTATCAATGGCTTGTTGATTCGAATGGTGGAAATCAAACTGCAGAATCATTGAATCAACTCTCTCAGAAAGAAGAGCATGAAATTCGCGCTGAATTAGCTGCTCTTTACCGCCAATTTACTGACCAATTAATGGGAAGCATGCAAGGTTTGGGCGCTCCTTAGTCGGAGGTAACCCTCAAGGGCTTCCATCACTGGAACATGGTTGGTGGAATCATGGACGAGTATCTCAAACTGATGCAACATATCCTCGATGAAGGTGTTGAAAAGCAAGACCGGACTGGAACAGGTACTCTTTCCGTCTTCGGATATCAGATGCGATTTGACCTGCAAAAGGGATTCCCCATGGTCACAACAAAGAAACTCCATCTTCGTTCAATCGTCCATGAACTTCTCTGGTTCATTAAGGGAGATACGAATGTGAAGTACCTTCAGGACAATGGCGTTCGTATCTGGAACGAATGGGCTGATGAGAATGGCGACCTTGGACCTGTTTATGGAAAGCAATGGCGTAAATGGGAATCAAAGGATGGACGTATCATCGATCAACTCGAACAAGCGATTGATCAAATCAAGAACAATCCAAACAGTCGACGAATCATTGTTTCAGCATGGAATGTAGGGGAACTCGATGAGATGGCATTGATGCCATGTCATGCGTTTTTCCAGTTCCATGTCGCTAATGGAAGGCTCAATTGCCAATTGTATCAACGAAGTGCCGATGTCTTCTTGGGTGTTCCATTCAATATCGCATCCTATGCATTACTCACCCACATGATGGCTCAAGTTTGTGGACTTGAGGCTGGAACATTTGTTCATACCCTCGGTGACGCTCATCTGTACATGAACCATCTTGAACAGGCGAGAGAGCAAGTAAGTAGGGAACCACTTGCATTGCCAACAATCAAACTTGATCCATCGATTACAACCATTGATGCGTTCACTTTTGAGAGTCTTGAAGTCATTGGATACGAACATCTCCCACACATCAAAGCTCCAATCTCGGTGTGAGTTCTATGCAGCGAAAAATGATTCTTGCAATGGATCTTGATGGATGCATTGGCAAGGATGATGGCTTGCCTTGGAGACTTCGTGCAGATATGCTTCGATTCAAGCGCCTAACAATTGGAGACGGAAACAATGCTGTCTTGATGGGAAGAACCACTTGGGAGAGTCTTCCAGAAGCATATCGACCTCTTGAAAATCGATTGAATATTGTTGTATCACGGAATGAAGAATATGTACTTGAAGGCGTAAATGTTTCTTCATCTATAGAAAATGGATTGCTTATTGCAGAGGAAAATAATTCAACTGTTTGCTGGATTATTGGAGGAGCAAATGTGTATGAGCAATGCAGAGAACGTGTTGATGAAATCCATGTGACGATGGTTCAGACAAATCAATCAGGAGAGATACGGGTTGGACTCTTTAGCGAGAACGATTGGAAGAAAGAGATTGTAGAAACAGTTCCTTCTGATGATAAGAATGAGCATGAAACGACCTATATGATTCTTCGAAGAAGATCATGAACCATCATACTCAGTAACTCGAATACCGAGTCTACCTTGTCGAGAAGGTCTTTGCATAATCCGTTCTACTTTCTTATCGAAGGCCTCTTTGAGATCGATCTTCATCGCCAGAGAATGCCCCATAAGGAGAATCATAACATCTGCCATCTCTTCTGCAACTTCTTCAATTGGTTTGTTTTTGGTAACAGCTGCTGCAAGTTCACCTAATTCTTCTACGGTTAATGCAATTCGATACCCCATGTCATGACCATTGTTTCCTGCGAAGTCATGCTTGTGATGGAATGCGGCGACGCGTTGCATCATATTGGTCCATATGTCTTCATCCTTGGATGAGAGCCACGATTCTACAGAGAAAGGTTCCATAGTGAAGGGTTAACGGGAACGCACTAAATCATTGTGTCAGAAGAGAAGTGATGCATGACCAGACAGGTCCAAGTCTTCGATTGGCTTCTGCCGATACTGATTCATGATTCAAATCAGCAGTTGCATCTCCTGGTTCTCTTCCAGCAGCCCAGTTTGAACCGATGAGTAATGCAGCGTAAGGAAGTTCAACTTCTCTGCACAGTTTGGCTTCTCGTGGCATGGTCATTCCGACAACTTCTCCACCGAGTCGATCGATGGCTTCTACTTCAGCAGCCGTTTCAAATTGAGGACCTTGAGCCAACCAATACGTGAATCTGAGTCGTTCATCTGAAAGATTCTGAATTGAGCGAAGTGTGGATTCAAGATGTTGATTCATATCTTCATCGAATGGAATAGTTACGGATGTGAACTGAGCTTTCTCATCATGGAAGGTTGTTGTTTGCCCTGTGAAGTCAATGTATTGATGAGCAATACCGACACGACCAGGAGGAAAATCAGCAGCGACACATCCCACCGAGCACACAGATAGTACTGCGTCCACTTGTGCATGCTTCAACGCCCAGATGTTTGCATGATGGTCGATCATGTGTGGAGGCTTGCTTGCAGAACCGTCGTTATGATGACGTTGAAGAAAGACAAGTGTTTTCTCTTCTGAATCATGTTTGAGTTGAAACGATTTGAGAGGAACAATTCCATACGGAGTTTCGACATTAAACGAGTCAGTCGCTATCACTTCAAGTCCTGCATCACTGAATGGTTGGCCTGTGGCCATGTTCAATAATCCAGTTCCACCGATGACGGCCATGCGCTGCATGACTATCCCAATCGCTCAACGATTGTCAAATGTTCGCTGTTTATTCTTGCAAACGCTCGATTAACTCGGCCTTCTTTCCAGAGACAGGCTTACCTGCTTCCTTGAGAAGTTCCTTGAGTTGAGCAACGGTCATTGAACTGTAGTCAGTTGATGCTTCAGCAGGTGCTTCTTCAACAACTTCTTCAACAGCTTCTTCAGCAACAGGTTCTGGTGCTTCAGCAACTTCAGCAGGTGCTTCTTCAACAACTTCTTCTGTTGTCTCTTCTTCTGCTTCTTCAGATTCTTCTTCTTCCATTGCTTCGGCAAGTGCTGCTGCTTTCTTGGCTTTGAGTTCTGCAGCGCTTCGTGCTTCTTGTGCGTGAATCTCGTCAAGAGTTGGTCCTGCGTCCATAACAACACCAGCTTGGAGAAGTTGGCTCTTACGGATAACGACCGACTTGCAAGGATAGATGCTCTTGATCGAATTTTGAATGTTGGATTCAAGAGAACCATCAAGCATAGCGACTTGCAAACCATCGTAGGTGGATTTAGCGATAAATCCTCGAACGACTTCTCGGGTCTTGGAACGAATGGCCTGCTTGACTGATGTTTGAACACGCTTTTGCGTGATGATCAAAGGCTTGATTCGAACAAGGTAACCGTCTTCTGTGACTGCGTCCATAACGTCGTCAATCTTTCCACGATATCGGCGGATTTGTCGGCGAATGTGGTTCGTTTGGTGATGATGTCCAACAAATGTTGTCAATGCATCTTGTCCGGCTGTATCGGTGACACGGAATCGAAGCATAACATGCATCTTGGTGAAGTCACCGTTGAATTCTTGTTGGGTCATCTCATAGACACGTCCCATGATGTGTTCGTCTGACTCGCCGATGGTCTCTCCAATGTTCTGGAAATTCCAAGGGCTTCGAGGAGCTCGAATGGTGTACCAACGCTTTGTCTTCCACTTATCTTTCTGCTTACGGGCTGCTGCTCGCGCTTTTGCGCTCATCTTCTTTGCCATGTCACTCATCTCGGAGGTGTCTTGAGGGGGCTACCCCTCTTGCAATTCACCGACATACCACTCCTATTTGAAGAAGATTGATGGAAAGAACGAGCGGTAAACCTCTTGACCTAGTCATTTCGTGGTGGATTTATGGGCATCCTTCACATCAATGCTACGGCTACAGCCCATGAATTACAAGATATTGATCTGGTCACAGAAGCCTTGCAATGGTTTACTGGAACAGAATGGGATGTGGACATGACCTCATCATACCACGGTCCGAAGGTTGCTTTACTCAGTACACACGTACAGAAAAATAAACTCGTTTCAGAATTCGTTCAACGACTCGGAAAGGACAACTCTAAACTGATTCAAGAACAACTCGAACAACGAATGGATGAGAACAATGTGATTCACGCTCGGTTTGATTTAGAGAATATAATAGGACAAGTGGTATCTCTAACTCCACAAGACCATAATGGACCAGTGATCAAAGTTCGAATGAAGGTTGCAGTCTATCCTGGACAAAATGCAACAGACATAGCAACCCAAGTCCTCCAGTAAGATTTTCGGTCATCCTAAACTTCAATGGTGCTATGAATAGCATTCAAGTAGGTGATTATACTGGAAAAGATATGACTCACGTTGTCACCTCAGCATGTATGAATCACAAGTACCAAGATTGCGTTGCAGTATGTCCTGTTGAAGCATTCCGTGAAATGGACACATACCTCATTATTGATCCAGACGAATGCATTGACTGTGGAGCATGTGTACCTGAATGTCCTGTTGAAGCAATTTTCGCAGATACCGACGTCCCTGACGAAGAAGAAGCATGGATTGAGAGAAACGAAGTAGAATCCGTTGATGCAGAAATCGCTGAAGGCGATTCTCCAGTTCTCGGCTCCTGATTTTCACTGTGGCAGTTAACCAACCTTCTTGAAGGGTTATACCTCCCGAAGGAATGAGAGCCATGATACATACTGATTTCTCCCAACTCCGACACGGTAGTGACCTCCTGAAGAGAGGATTTGCTAGAATGCAACAAGGAGGCGTCATTATGGACGTCGTTGACGCTGAACAAGCAGCAATTGCTGAAGAGGCAGGTGCTGTTGCAGTCATGGCCTTGGAACGTGTTCCTGCTGACATTCGTGCTGCTGGTGGAGTTGCTCGAATGAGCCATCCTGACATGATTCAAGGCATTCTCGATTGCACCTCAATTCCGGTCATGGCAAAAGCTCGTATCGGTCACGAAGGAGAGGCACGTATTCTCGAAGCAATGGGAGTCGACATGGTTGACGAATCGGAAGTACTTACTCCTGCAGATCCATTCTTCCACATCGACAAGAAAGCCTACGAGATTCCATTCGTTTGTGGCGCTACAGAACTCGGAGAAGCAGTTCGCCGAATTTACGAAGGTGCTGCAATGATTCGCACAAAGGGTGAAGCAGGAACAGGAAACCTTGTTGCTGCAGTTACACACTCGCGTCTTATTACTCAAGAGATTAAACAAGTACAATCGATGAGTGATGATCTACTCGATGAAACTGCTGACCTTATTGCAGAGCGTTTTCGTGTTCTTGCTAACACTTCAAAACTACCTGGGACTCATCTTGAGACTCCATTTGGCCCTATTGATGATGCAATGCGCTCCTCTCTTCGCTCGATTCTTGATGATGTCAAGGAACTCGGTCGTCTTCCAGTCGTTACATTCTCAGCAGGTGGAATCGCAACACCAGCAGATGCGTCTCACATGATGCGAATGGGTATGGATGGTATTTTCGTCGGCTCTGGAATTTTCAAGTCCGATGATCCTCCAACAATGGCGGATGCAATTGTGATGGCAACTGCACACTACAATGATGGTGCAAAGGTTGCAGAAGCTATGGCAATGACAAAAGGCGATGCTATGAAAGGCGATGAACTTGAAACCTTAGAAGTTCGACTCGACCAGCGTGGTTGGTGAATCACTCCAAAGGCGTATCAATGGATACGTCTCCAAGCGTCCACTTCAGAGTCTTGATGACACCTTCGAGAGCCTTGTAATTACGGACTGCATCTTTCATACCATCACGATCTCCGCGTTGTCGACATTCCTCGAACCAAGCTTTCCATTCGTTCATCTTTCGCTCAGCGCGACCAAGCATGGCTTCAATCTCTTCCCACGTCCGGTCATAGGTACGCTTTACTGACATGATGCTTCACAAATGGCGAGGGTATTAGAAACCAATCCCTACAATCAGGTCACAAGATTCGAATATCGTCCTTGTTCAAGCACTCGTTATCGCCAAGAACAAGATCGATTGCAGAAACATTGTCTTCGACAACAGATCCTGGTGAAAGAATACATCCTGAAAGTGAGACATTCGAACCGACCCTCGCACCTTGCATGAGCACTGTTTCACGCAGAGAGGAGTCTGTACCTACTGAGCATTCAGAGGCAACAACGGATTTGTGAAGTTCAACATTTGAACCGATCTGGGCAGTATTCGAAACAAAGGAACCATTCCCATCGACCGAACCATCGGGCATTGGAAATGGTAGACTGTTTCGTTGTTCAATCAAAACATGTTGTGCTCTGATGAGTTCATTAGGAGAACCAACATCAAACCAAACGCCATCGATTGCTTTTGCATACATCGGCCAACCCATTTCCAAAAGGCGAGGAAAGAGATTCTTGGAGAAATCATACTTCTCACCTTCGGGAACAAGAGCCATCACTTCGGGTTCAAGAATATACAATCCAGCATTGATGACATTCGAAAATGCTTCTTCTGGTGTCGGTTTTTCTTTGAACTTTCGAATGTACCCTTCACGTAATTCACCATCGACTTCACCATCGTTGGAACTGGATAAACCTACAATGCCGAATGGACTTGGATCTTCAACTTCCCAAAGAGCCATTGTTGCTTTTGCTCCACTGTCTTTGTGAGCTTGGAGGAGAGAAGCAACATCAAAAGAAGCAACTGAATCTCCAGAACCAATGATCACAGTATCCTTAATCTCATCCATGAGCAGTCGAACAGATCCAGCAGTACCCATTGGCGTATGCTCTTGATTGATACGTCCAGACGTTGATTCACTATTCCACCCCTCAACATGTGCAGCAAGCATTTCTCCGCGATATCCAGTGGTAACGATAAGCGAATCCACACCGCCTTGAATCATTGAATCCTTTACAAAATCAATGACAGGTCGTCCAAGAACTTCAACCATCGGTTTAGGTCGAGCATCAGTAATTGGCCTTAGGCGAGAACCTTGGCCACCGGCCATAATGATTCCAAGCATACTAATCAGCGACGGCGCCCAGCGGACATGTCCACTCGACGCATCTTCTTCTTACCGCCACGACGTGGAGGAGGAGAGTTGGTACTCGTTTCTTCGTTACCCATACCGCCAAAGGTAAGAGTTCCTTTGTCGAGAAGATTTGAAATTAATTCTTCTGCAACTTCTTCAGATTCAGCTCCAGTCTTTAGACTCTTAGAAACCGCTTCATTATGGTCAGTCATCCACGATTTACGCTCTTCTCGGGCCATGTTGAGTTCATCTCTGACTTTGTTAACATCAGTCATCATTTCATCGATTTTTGCGTGTGTATCGTCTGCTTTTCCACGGAGTAAGACATATTCGTTGTGATGTCTGTCCCCTTCTGATTTGAGGAAATCTCGGTGAGAAAAGGCTTCATCAACCTCTTTGGATTTTTCATCTGCACGACCAACTGCTTCGAGCATTGCTTGGTGTGAAGCATCGGCTTCAGCCTTGAGTGTCTTGATTGCAGAATCGAGATCATCAAGATCGACGGCAACGAGTTCAAATGCTTCAACATCTGGAGAGAGTTCTTCCATTCGGCGACTCATCTGCTTGATTTTCTCCATCGTTTCCTTTTCTTTCTTAGGTCCCATTGCAGACGTATTGTAGAGATTCTCTAGGTTCGTAACATCACGCTTCAATTGAGCATGTTCTGCTGTTGCGCTCTTTTTCTGACTCTTCTCACCACGTCGTCCTTTTGCTTGGCCGATGATCGTTCGGATTTGATCTTGAATTGCATTTCGCTTTTCTTTGAACAACCGAATTTCTGCGCGAATTGTTTTTACTTCCGCAAGTACAAGTTCGACCTTTTCTTTGTGTTCTTTGTATTGACCTTGGACTGCATTGCGTTGATCTGCGGCAGAACGTGCTTCAGAACTGAAGTTATTACGGACATCACGTAACTTTCTGACCTTTGCTTCCATAGCATGCAAGCGGTCACGTAGTTCAGCATCTGGGCGTTCTTCTGCTTGGTCTTTGGAACCCAACATACCACTGCGTAGTGGTTTTGCATTTCAAACCTATGGATTCAAGAAAGGAGCTCAAACGTTGAAAATATCAAGTAATTCAAGGACTGCTCCAAACCCAATAATCAACGAACCGAGCAACTGACTGGTGACTGAAATGGAGCGACGCAATCTTGTTCTGAATTCATTACGCACGTTGACGTTAATCTGTCGACCGATAAGTAAGTCACCACTCGGTTCTTCCAAACGTACAGAAACTGTTGCGTCACCAAAGCGCTCAGGTAAGAGCGTCTGCCAGGCCATAGTACCATCCTTCAGAAGTCCAGTCATTTTCCCCAGAACATCTTCGTTTCCTTCCACAGCAATCGGCAATGATTCAGAGGACCACCAGACTTCTTTCCCAGGCTGAAGCTCATAGCGCATGGCAATTTCATGCGGACGGAAATCAGGAGATTGAACACGGAACACAACCGTTTTGCTCTTTTTGGAAAGGTTGTGCATAAAGACAAACAAATTGGCTCTTTTCGTTACGACATTTTCAAGATCAACTTCGAAAACGAGATCTTTCAGAGCAGATGGCCTTCCAAATTCCATGTCCTGTTCGATTCGATCAACGAGTCGGAAAAATGCTGGACATTGAGTTCTTGCATGCTCTATCAATTGAAGCCATAGTTCAAGACTGAATGAGTCTTCATCGAGCAATACTTGTATTCCTGCTTCCTTAATGACTTCTTCAAATTCAAGTTTCATCGTCTTGGAATCCATACCGTTGTAATGTCGATACAGTGTCATCAGAATTTTCTCTCGCGCAAAATCATGCTTAACTCCACGCTTAACGTGACTTTGAACAGTACGCATCAGGAGGTCATATTTGGAGCGAAGCAAGGGATCTAATTGTGTTCGAATCATATCGTCAAAAACACTCTCTAACGTCGAGGGGTGAACTGGTGCTTCAAATGCATCGAGTAAACCGGATTTGTTCACCATGTTGAATCTGTGCTGCCTTGTTGACATGTGTAATCCAAGTGCGAGCATATGCAAACCCCAGGACATGATGAAGATATTTCGCCCAAGTGAATTATCAAGTCCAAAGAGAAGAACAAATCCAAGTCCAGTACAGCCGAGAATAACGCTCGTAAAGGAGAGTGAATGCAGCCGTATTTGGCTTTGAATACGATGAGCCATCCCATCATATCCGTGCAATGCTTCGATGCTTTGGTGTTGTTCTTGAGAGAACTTGATGGCCTGTGTAAAAGCTGCATGAGAGAGCGAAATTCTGTATCGATGCATCCCCAGAACAAGTAACCAACCGAGTCCTACAATCGAACCAAGTAATAGCAAACTGGAACTAAATGATTGTCCAAGAGAGGGTTCAATACTTGATTCCCACCAATTAGGATCTGTTCCTTCGTATGCCCACGATCCTAACAAAATGAAGAGAGAGAAGATTGGAAGAAGCAAAGTCAGACGTAATCCGGATGATAAAATCTGGTCATCGATGGAAAGCAGAAAACGCTCTCTTTCCAAAAGAGGAGACTCCAAAACGGAGGGTATGGATGATTCAACTGTCTCGCTCACGAGCATCCCTTGAGAACATGAGTCAAAAGCGTTCGTCCTGTTAGGCAAGGAAATTGATTGGATTTACCACTCAATGGGAACGTACGATGATTGAATCTGAAAGACCAGATTCAAGTTCGATGATTGTTCCATTGGCTTCATATTTCGATGAACCAAGAGATTTGATTACTGAGCCAATGACCAGATGTTCTCCAAAGAGATTGACTAATTCTTCAGACACAAGGAGTCCTACAACGGTGGCTTCATTCTCGACAGCAAGTGATGTAAGTGAGGTGTGTTCAGCCACTCTCGAAACGATTCTTTTTCCAATATGTTTGCTCGGTTGAGGGATTTCTCTCCCACTTGGGTCGATGTCTGGGTCTCCAAGCAGGAGGGTTAATGCAACTTCCAAATCGTCATCGATAGCATGCTCAAGGCGGCAAGCAGTTTCATGCGCATTGCCATTGAAAGGAATTCGTTCAAGCAGAACTTCTGCAAGTCGATGCCGTCGTTTCATCGTTCGACCATGAATCAAACCTTTCTCAGTTAATTGAGCGCCCTTATATCGCACATAATCGATGAAGCCTTTAACAGATAATCGTTGAATCATTTCGGTTGCAGAAGCTGGGGAAACGCCAAGCTGCTGTGCCAAATCACCCGTTCGGACTCTTGCATGTTGATCTGATTCATAGAATTCATACATGGTTTCGAGGTATTCATCCTCAAACTCTTGAAAATGGCCCGCCATAGAAAGCCCTACACTCTATCTTGGTTCAATATTTGGGTCAACCATTCTGTTTTGCTGAAAATACGTTCGAGCAAGACGGGCATCGCACAGAGCCACCATAATCAGAAGGCACACGCAAGGCAGAAGAGCATTCTGGACAAGCGATTTCAACCTTAGCCGGAGGAGTTTCAATGACCTCTACATCATCATCATCATCGCCTTCCTCGATTTCTTCTTCAATCTCTTCCTCGATTTCCGCTTCGACTTCGAACCGCTCAGAGCAATCAGGACAACGTACAGTTCCCGAATAGTCACCTGGAATTCGTAGCGTTCGATCACAAGATGGACATGAACGTTCAACAGATTCGATTTCTTTCTTGACCGCTTTTTTACTTTCTTTCTTTTTCTTTTCAGGCATTGCAATTTCAGATTCTGATGTTCGTCGAAGATGTAGGACTAATATGATGGCAGCAGAGGTTGCCATGCCACCACCGAGAGCAACCCAAGGAATCTCAAAACCTTCTTCTTTAACTTCTTTGGATTCAACACTGAAACTCTTCTCGGATTCGATTACAGTATTGTCAAATGTCCACTGTGCAGTAAGGAGGAGTTCAGTCCCAAGTGGTACTTCAAAAGAGAGATCCACTTTGGAAGTAGAGCCTGCTGAAAGGGCCTGAGAGGTTGTTTGGGCAAGCACAGTCCCCTCCGAATCGATAAGGAGGAGTTCTCCAGTTGAACCCGTAAGTTGGCCTGAGTTTTCAAGATCAAGCGTCACAGTAGCCATACTGCCTTCTTGCAATTGACGCGGGATGGTAATTGCATTAAGCGACATAGAGTAAATCGATTCTTCCCCAGAAAGGCTCGCTGTGGCGATATAACTACTTGTGGAAGCACTCCAGCCAACAGGACTCATTCTCAGAATAATCTCAGTCCCTGGAACTTCACCGATCTGAGTTTGTCCAGAGACAATTCCTGAACCAAGCGTAACAATTTGCTCTGAAACAAATACGTCTGTTCCTGAAATTCTATATCCGTATCGTAGTTTCACATCCCTCGAAACACCATTGTCAATCGAAACATTCCATCCAATTGTGACTTCACCTTGGCTTTCGATAGCAAGGACTTCTGCAAACATGGCTTGTTCTCCAGCGACATCAACTGAAAATGTCCCATTTAGGCCACTCAATACGATTCCATCCGAAGAACGTATCATCCAATTGTAGTCTTGAAGCCCAGATTCAGTCAACGTAAATGAGAGGGCAATGTCTCCTGCTTGTCCCTGTTCAAGGGTGATGGAACTGTTTGCGACAAGGACATCAAGGTTCGAACGTATCTCTAAATGAGCCTGGCCACTCGTATTTCCCTGATTTCGAAGTAATAGAGAAACATCAATGACATCATCAACATGCCATGGCCCACCGATCAATGCTAGGCCCGAAGGCCCTGCACCATCAAAGATAGCCGAATCTAATCCCTCGAGCGTGTATGTTGCAGTATCACCACTTGTTGCCCCGTTTCGATCATCGATGAAACTGCAATGAAGAATCCCTGGTCGAGCTGTAAATGAAATTAATTCAATCATTGATTCGTCTATAGAAAGAAGTATTGATTGGTTGTAAATCTCATCTCCTTGGAAGTCACAAACAGTAAGACCATCAAATGAACGTTCCCCAAGAAGATTCGAAAGTGTCAGATTGAACGAGACCTGTTCGCCTGCAGTCACGTTTTCTGTGAGGATCTCCAAAGCCAGAGTTGCATCTGGTAATGGAGGAGGTCCAATTAAAATCATTAAGGAAAGAGATGAAACCGAATCATTCTTTGAGATGTTAAACCAGATTTCGCCTTCAACAACCATGTTCGAAGATTGGTATTCGAGGACAACTGTTGAAGTGCCGTTCACAAGTACATCTTCGTAGTAGATGGTTTCATTCCAAGTCCCTTGACCAATATCGAGGACGAAGGATTCACTTCCAGCAACATCCCCAACGTTTTCGATTGGTATTTCTGATTGAATGTAATCGCCCTGACGAATTGTCGAATTACTCGTGAATTGACCCAGAGAATCAATTCCAGAGAGAGTGATTGAAGAAGACCCAACAAAATCTATCGATGAAGGTGCGAGACGTTGCAATGAAACCGTTGTTTCGGAGACAAAGCCATTCGAGAGTTGGCCTACATCACCAAACAGTTTGAGATGAAGTTGCATGTACCCTATTTCCAAGTCACTCAATTGAATCAAAACTTGTTTTACCTCATTCCCCGAAAGAGCGTGGGATTGATTCTGGGTCCAGAGGACTTGACCGCTCAAATCCAGAAGTGTTGAATTCACATGGACGCTACCTGCTGAGTTATTCTGTTCGACGAGATCGAAAGAAAGATTGGTTGTGTTTCCTAAAAAGGAAGGTGAATCATCAAAAAACAGGGTGGACTCTTCAATCAAAATAGCCCCACTGGAAGCCTGAACGGTGGGTAAAGAGAGTACTGAACACAACAAAAGTCCAGCGAGGAAGATATGAGACATAAATCCCCGTTGCCCTTCCATACCTTGCTTGAACTCATGGGGGTTCTTGAGCATGATGCCGAAATATGTCGCAGCGGGAGGTTTATTCAAGGTTGCAGAGTCGGCGAAACATATGACGCCCGAGGAGCTTTTGGCCATCACGCCTGAGTTTCTAGCGAAAGCCATACTCCACAGGCGAGAACGCCTTGCTTTGGAAATACCAGAACAACTCGATGCTCGGACAAATGAACTGACTGAAGCAGCAGCAATGGCAAGGGTTGCTAAAGATCAAAGAGATTCTGTCAATAACAAAGTTTCTTCTCTCAAACGTGAACGAAATGAAGCTCAAGCAAAGGCAAAACTCCTCTTCCTTGAAGCCAATTCAATACGTGAAAATGCACCGAAGACAAAAGGTGGCAGTGAACCTGAACCTGAATGGGCAAAGGAGCGATTACAACAACGCCTCGATGCACTTGATCTCACACTCCAGACAAACTGGGGCACACACATCGACGAGCGAGCAACGCTCAACGAGATGAAGGGTCTGGTTCGGGAGCATGAGGCCTGGGTCGAAAAGAGAAAGGATTCATTTTCTGAGATTACCAAGATGGTCGAATTGAGAGATAAAGCAAAACGATTGCTTGAAGCAGCTGACAAAGCCCATCAAGCAATGGTTCAACTGCATGATGAAAATCAAATCTTCCACGACACATACATCGATAATGAGCGTAAGAGAAAACACGCAGATGCACGTACGACCCGACTCGCTCAAGCCCTTGATGAAAGTCAACAGGGTATCGATTTTTGGAAAGAGTGTTTGAATTCAGGATTCCATGAATTATTGACCGATGCTCAACGAGTAATTGAGGGTGGTAAATCTACTCGAGCACTCTCCCGTGAACGACGTAAGCAGAATGAGCAACAAGCTGGTGGTGAGGAAGAATGACCGCGTGTAGAACCACAGGTTTGACGTTAGAGCAGCAAGAGCGTTGGCCATTCTTGTACAGCCATCTTTCATCTGATATTGAGATACCTTCCCTAACCGATGTTGATGAACAATTCATCATTGAAATGGACAAAGAGATTTCTAAAATTCTCAAACACATTGGAGATGGAAAGGCCAAGAGTAGGGAATCACTTACTCGTCACCTAACGGGACTATTGCAGCGAAGATTCCAGAGAAACGCTAAGGTTCAAGCATTTGGCTCATCAGTCACCGGACTTTCATTAGGGACCGGCGATCTTGACCTTTGTCTTTCATTCAAAAAGGAGCAACCGAAGAAAGTTCTTCGAAAAGTTGCAGGCCTATTGCGAGAAGAAGGCATGATGGATATCCAGCAAATTCCAAAGGCCAAAATCCCTATCGTCAAATTTACCGATTCACGCTCTGGACTTGATGTGGACATCTCTATTGAAAATAGATTAGCTATTTACAACTCTAAGATGCTTAAGAGTTATGCACAAGACAAACGTGTCCGGGAATTTATTCTAATGATAAAATACTGGGCTAGTCGAAGAGGAATCAATACTGCCTTCGAAGGAACCCTCTCGTCTTATGCATGGACACTGATAAGCATCCAACATTTGCAGATGACAAATCCCCCTGTTGCTCCAAACAGACAAAAAGGGAACAAGAAAAATCTATTTGAAATAAATGGAACTTCATACGATATATCACATGATTCGTCTCCATTTGAATCTGAGAATCAACAAACACTTGCATCACTTCTCATCGCATTCTTCGATCGTTTCGCAACCCGATGGGATTGGAATGAGATGGTTGTTTCAATACGAAACGGAAGTCCATTGAATGCTGAAAAGAAGAAATGGACGCACACTGGCCCGCTCCCACTTGAGGTAGTTACTGGTCAATCGAATAATCGTATGGAACACATCATGCCAATAGAGGACCCATTCGACCATGATCATGACCTATCAAGAGTTGTAAAACCAGAAGGGGCCATGACCATCCAGGAAGAATTTATGCGAGCACTTCACTTACTCTCGGAAGGAACCTCGTGGAAGCAGATTTGTACTCCAGACATGGAGATCGATGAAGAACCTGAAGACTTTTTCCATGATTTGAGAACTCAAAATACTGATGCCTTGAAGACCACTCTTGAAGAAATGAAAGCCAAGGTAACAGGCGTCGAAGAGCACATACAATCTCTTGTTACAGAACGCCAAAACTCGAAAGAACTCTTGGACCTTCTACGCGGAACCCTACAAGAAACAAGAAACGTCAAATCAAATCGTCAATCGATACTTGCTGAACTAAGACCATTGAGTATGAAAGTTCAGGAGTTACGTCAAACAAGAGACGGAATTAATGACCGTATCGCAATTCCAACAAAGCGAATCCGACAAGAGATGGTTCGTATGTTTGATTCTCTTACTGCGGAAGTCGACATATTCAATACGCAAAATCTTGGAAAGGAAAGAGGGGATTTCTCGTATTTCTTTGAATTACAAGCGATGTACAAGGCCTCAATCGAATCAAATGAAGCACATCAGGAATTCATTCGATTGCGAAGAGAGCAAAATAAGGAATACACAGCGCTCAAGAAAACCAATTCAGAGGAGGAAGATGTACTCAATCGTCTTATTGAGAAGAACCCTGAACTCAAAGGCATTAATCTTCATCCAAAAACGGTGAAAGAGTTTCAACATAATGCAAATAAATTACAGAAATCAATTAACATTCAATATTCCAAGAAGCACGAATTAAAACGTGAAATTGGTCGTATCGAAGCATGGATACGTATTGCTGCAAGCAAAGGCAACCAACGTCAGCGCAACGATTCGAAACCTCGGGTACATCGACGTCAAGCACCTGCAGTGAACATTAACGAAGTAAGAGAACGGGCTTCAAGCGGCGGTTCCTTTTCATTGAATGAACTCGATGCCCTTTTGTCGAAAGGTGGAATCTCAGGGATTGAATCCACAAAGAGATCACCAACACCAAATCAATCTGACAGAAGAAAATCAGGACGTAAGAAGGCAACATATCGTGTCGATCCGAGACAAGGTCGAAAGCGTGGGAATAAACAATCACGGAAGTGATTCAATGGATGTTGCTTGGCGGAAAGGTCTTGCTCCTGAAGAACTCACAGTCGAATGGACTCAAGCTGTCCAGAAGTTGTTTCTTGAGGGAACTGGCGAGCAGTATTTTGCAGGTTCAATACAGTCATTACCTGTCCCAAGATGGGATGGGAATCTCATGCTCTTTGATTCGATAGAAGAAACACCGCAATCGATGCGAGGTTTACTTTGGACGACACCATTTAAGGAAGATACTGTTCGAATCGTATCATTTGTACTCGATCCTGGTTCTCGGAACAAAGGATGGGGTAGCCAAGCGTGGGATATACTCATTGAATCGTTAGCAGAGACCCAATATACAACCATCCAACTCGAAGTAAGAGCAACAAATAACAAGGCCATTAACTTCTATAGAAAAAGAGGTTTAGAAGTTATTCAAGAATTATACGGTTACTATAGCAGTGGAATCGGCTATCTCATGCGTGGACCTCTACAAACAATCAACCCGCAATGAATATACACTCGATGCTCAAGTTTGATACAATGGCAGTTGATGTAGAATCCATTCGACAACTTCCAAAGGTAAGCTCAGTGGATTGGCTTAAACCTGGCCAAGTGATCTCCAATATGGGATATGAAACGCTTTTTGAATTATTAAATTCGAGGAAACAATTGACTCTTATTGGTAAAAACGGATGTGCGATTATTACCTCTATTCAGAAAGAAATACTGATTATTCAATCACAACCCAATGTAAATCTGGGTTCAATCGACCTCATTCTGGATTCGATCAGGACCTCCCTCTGACAAGAACATCAGAGGACTTGATCATCCAACTCGCATGTTTTTATCGCCTATTTTGTGACTGCTCAATTCTCCCTTACAGAGTGAAGGGGTTAAATGGGTGAGGTCGGTCGCTTGGCCGTAGCATATCTAGCGTATGCCAGCACCAGAGTGTGAAGACAATGGATGACTTCAAAGAAATGTTCGAAAAGCGACGCTCAATCCTCGACGAAAAAGCAACGCATTACCGTGAAGAACGTGATGGCTGGAATGAAAAGACAAAGGAACTCGTTTCCCAAAGAAACGAGTTCAATGCTGAAGTTCGAGTCCTTATTCAAGAATCGGAAAAGCAGAAGACACAACGCGAAAAGATGAATGAAGTCGTTCGCGACAAGAAGGTTCTACGAGCTGAAGCAAGTGGTAAAGTTTCCAAAATCCGTGAACAAATGAACGCTGAAAGAGGAGAAGAAGCACCTGCTGAGCGTGGACCACGTGGACGTCGAGAACGTCCGGTTACACTTCAATCCGTTTCAAAGGAATTCTCCCGTTTAGAACGTGAATTCGAGCGTGGAGAGCACACTGGAAAGAATGAAGGAAAGGTCATGAAGAGACTCAAGGAACTCAATTCCCTCATCCGTAAGATGAAAGAAGATCAATCTGCAAAAGGCGAAACCGATTCAGGCAATGAAAATCTTGGCCTTGCTCGAAAAGAACATGATGATGCGCATCAAGCGGTTCAGGAAGCTGCTGCCGCTGCACAAGAAGCTCACGACCTCATGCTCCAATGGGACAAAGAAGTCAACAAGCAACGTGAAAGAGCAAACTCGAAGCATCGTGAATTGCGTAACACAAAGCAAGAGGCTGACAAGGCTCACCGATTCTATATCGTTTCACTTCGATGTCTGCATTCGATTCAAGACATGATGCGTGCACGTCGTGGTGCTGAAGCAGGAGAAGGTACACGCCCAACCGCTCGTGTAGAAGTTCAAGATCTGATGAGTAAGCTCATGTCTGGTGAGACACTCACAACAGAAGAACTGATGGAATTGCAACGCTTCGATTGAAACGGCCTCTCCGATGGTATCAAAGACCTATGTCGATGAGAAGGGGTTGAGAACCATGCTACAACGTGATGACATTGCAGCAATTATCGAAGAATACGATCGTATGAAATTACGTATCGGAATGACTGCATCTCACTCTGCTCTCGATATCTGTGATGGAGGAATCGAAGAAGGATTCCCTACAGTGGCTTACTGTCAAGACGGTCGCGAGAAGACATATTCACAATATTTCAAAACCAAGCGTTCGAGTTCTGGACGTGTTCTTCGTGGAATGGTTGACAAAGCAATCGTAATGCCTTCGTTTAATGATGTCATGTCTGAATCTATGCAAGCTGAAATGCGTAAGAGAAACGTGGTCTACATTCCAAACCGATCATTCACCTCATATTCATCAATCGAAGATGTTGAAAATACATTCAAAGTACCTCTCTTTGGATCAAGAAACATGTTGCGTATGGAAGAACGCACAGAGGAACAAGATTACTATTGGATTCTCGACAAAGCAGGACTCCCATATCCTGAAGCGATTGAAAACCCAGAAGATATTGATTGCTTAGTGATTGTTAAACTCCATCACGCACAGAAGAAACTTGAACGTGGATTCTTCACATGTGCCTCATATCAAGAATATCAAGAAAAATCACAAGTTCTCCTCAAGGATGGAATCATTGACCAATCATCTCTTGATGGTGCACGAATTGAAAAGTACGTCATTGGACCTGTGTTTAATCTCAATTTCTTTTACAGCCCACTTGCAGAGCCAGGAGAACGACTCGAGCTGCTTGGAGTCGATTGGAGATTCGAATCTTCCTTAGATGGTCATGTTCGATTACCTGCGCCTCAACAGATGACCATGCCAGATAATCAAAAGATTCCAGAAATGACCGTTGTAGGACACAATACTGCAACCATTCGAGAGTCTCTTCTTGAACGTGCATTTGAACTTGGAGAGAGATTCATCACAGCCAGCAAAGAGCACTACGATCCTGGAATCATTGGACCATTTTGCCTGCAAACCTGTATTGACAAGGACATGAACTATTGGATTTACGATGTTGCTCCACGATTAGGTGGAGGAACAAATGTCCACGTAAACGTAGGCCACCCATACGGAAACGCATTGTGGAGAAAGCCGATGAGCAGTGGGCGAAGAATCGCAATGGAATTGAGAATGGCTGCTGAACAAGATCGTCTTCTTGAAGTATTAACTTGATTGTATTCTAAATCATTTAAAGAACGGTTCTCAAGATTGTTTCGACCCTTGTAATCGTTCCAGAGTGCAAAAGGCGTAGACAATAAGAGGCCGCAGATAATAAGAGATGTTAGCTCTTGATTCAACGTCTATACCTTGAATATGAGGGTAGCGTCGTATATGGCCCATAGCAAGCCCATGTGTATGGGCAAGATGAATCAGAGGGTGTT
>JADHSC010000031.1 GCA_016777125.1 Candidatus Poseidoniaceae archaeon | reverse complement strand
CCGAAACATCTGAACATCGAAACTATACTTTTGGAAAAGTTCTAACTGCTACAGGAGTACTATCTGCTCAAGGCGACTCGATTACCTTCTCCCCTAGCGCAACCAGCCTTGTCTCTACATTGACTGTAACTGCACATGCCCATCAAGATGTCAACGAGGGCAATTCAGTTACTGAAGTCATCAATACTCAAGGATCGGACATGGAATTATCTCTGACCGGAATTAGTCCAGGGGAAGTTATGGTTATGGGGACTGCAACTGGACAAGGCATGCTTGATTTCACCTTTTTGATGGACTTTGACCTTGAAAAAGAAAACAAACCTCCAACCATTACCATTGAAGAAAACCTTCAGGGGCAGCAAGCAGAATGGGAACTCGATGGGTTGAAGTTTACACTCACAGGAAATGTCATTGATCCAGATGGACAAGATGTGACTCTCACCCTCGTGATATGTGACGGACAAACAACAAATTTCGATCGACAAAACCTCGCTTGGGAAATTCAAGTATCAATCGCAAATTGTATCCAAAATGATGTCCAATCACCATACACTGTTGACGTAAAGGCCACTGATGAATCAGGAGATACGACAACACTTACCATTCAAGTTGTAGATCCAAACGCAGGTGTCGTTGATAACAGTGGAAATGAGGATACGGACGATGATGACGGAGAAAGTTCAGGAATCTTACCTGCACCGAGCCTAATCGCTACACTACTCATTGGTTTAGTGGCTGCAGGATGGGTCTCTCGACGTCAAGACTGACCAACAGTATCAAACATAGTGTGTCGTCAGGTTGGAGTTGAGAGCCATGTTTAGAGGTGTAGTTGACCGCGCAAGTCACGAATTAGGTCTACTGGTGACATTCAGTGGATCATCGCCCGCCTTGGGTTCAATTATTGTTCGAGAAGAAGACGGACACTACATCGGAAAAGTCGATTCTGTACTCGGTTCAACCGAGTCACCTCTCGTCCATGTTGCGCACCTCGATCGTAAACAAGAGAATAATCAATTCATTGGCTCAACCGTGACTGTACGGGCGAAGAAGGAACGTGAAGATCGTCCTCCTCGTCGTGAATTCAGAGAAGAGCGACCTAGTCGTGACCGAGAACGTTCATTCGATCGAAGAGACAATAATTCCCGTGGTAGAAATGACCAAGAACGAAGTGATTGGCTTTGTGCATCTTGCGGAAACGATAATTTTGCTTTCAGAACTGAATGCAATAGTTGCGGAAAATCAAAGCGAGGTAACGTTCAGGAACGTGGCAGCTCCTTCAGCAACGACCGTGGCGGACGTAGAGACGATCGTGGCGGACGCAGAGACGACCGTGGTGGAAGAGGGCGCGATGATCGCAGACCTCGTAACCAAGAACAACATAATCGAAATGACTGGATTTGTCCTTCATGTAAGAATGACAACTTCTCTTTCAGAACTGAATGCAACCAATGTGGAAAACCTCGGCCGGGAGGAAGTTCTGGCGGAGGAGATTCACATGGAGGCGACCGAAGAGGTGGCTACAGTGGCGGACGCGATGGAAATCGTGGCGGACGTGATGGAGACCGTGGCGGACGTGGAGGCGACCGAAGAGATGGCTACAGCGGAGGACGCGATGGTGACCGTGGCGGACGTGGAGGCGACCGAAGAGGTGGCTTCAGTGGCGGACGTGATGGAGACCGTGGCGGACGTGGAAATGACCGTTCAGACGAACAGTATCGAAAGGCCCGTGGAAAACGACCTGGCCATGCTCACAATCGACCACCTAAGGAAATCGAGCCACGTAGATATCAACGACGCAATGACGATGACAACTAAGGTGAACATATGACTGCTGAGTCGAATTATTTAGACGCCATTGAAGCTCTTGAAGAAGATAATCGGGAACGAGCACTTGAACATGCTCGGAAAGCGGTCAAGATTGATCCAGAACATGTTGATGCGTGGCGAGTCATTTCTGATGCTTCACTCCCTGGTTTACGACTTCAACCAACATTGAAGCAAGCAGCACAATCTCTAGCAGCAGCGAAGAAAGTTGTTGCATTACAACCAGATGATTTAGGAATGTGGGTTCGAGGTGGACGCCTCCTATCCGATGAACTTGGATTATACATGGATGCCTTGCAATGGTGGCAAGATGCACGACTACAGGCTCCTGAAGAGGTTACACCTATTGTCGAACAAGCAGCCATACTTGCCGACATGGGATTGTACGGAGAAGCAACTGAACGTTTGCAATCGATATTTGACGAAAACATGGATTTAGCAACTACTCAATACTCACGAGTTGCACGTTTACACCAGATGTGTCAACTTGCGAGTCAACAAGATCCACGGGAACATTTCAAACCCTGGGAGAAGCATCACGATGGATGGGCAGCAATCGCGCTTAGAATGAATAAATCTCCAATTAGTGAATCCAAGATATTCCTTCTCATTTCTACACCTCTCCTTATGCTTGAAGTTCTTATGGCTCCACAAGTATTTGGTTCAGGTTTTGGAGGATTCTGTTTGACCTCAGTACTCATTCTTGCTACAGTAATATTGGGGATGCGAATTAGTCGTCGATGGTTCCAACGACTTAATCGACCTGCATTCAATCTTCTTCGAGCGATGGATTTCGAGACATCCACAGGTTATGTCGTGATTCCAGAAGAAACACGTATCTCAAAACTCTTCATGTTTATATTAAGCAGAAGACCTCCTGCCTTTCAAGAACGTATGTTGAAGATTGTAGACGCTGGAGAGAGACTCAAAGGTGATTGGAAACCTACTCTTCCAGACTTCAATTCTCATATCACTGAGAGCGATGAACCATTTTGGAATCAAGGCGAAGAGGAATTGACTTCCTTTGAAGAAGAGTGAATCTTCTTCATGTTCCTGCAGTATAATCGTCCTTGTAATCGATTTGCTCTTGCGTAAGTTCATCAATGGTGATTCCAAGTGTTTCCAGTTTGGTTATTGCTAATCCTTGATCTTGTTCTAGAGTAATGTCATAGACGAGATTATCCATCGATTCAGATTCCTTTGCAAGACGGCAAAGAGATAGGAATTGATTTGCAAAGGACATGTCCATGACTTCAGATGGGTGTCCTTCAGCTGCAGCGAGGTTTACCAATCGTCCACGAGCCAAGAGGAAAATTTTGTTCCCATTTGGCATTGTGAATTCCTCATTATCTCGACGAATTGTTCGAACGGATTGGGCTGTTGATTCAAGTGCTTCTACTGCAATTTCACAATCATAATGACCAGTATTTGCAACAATTGCACCATCCTTCATTGATGCGAAGTGGCGTTCAACGATGATGTCTTTCATTCCAGTTGCAGTACAGAAGATATCACCGATGGAGGCGGCTTCATCCATTGTCATGACACGATATCCGTCCATGATTGCTCTGAGTGCTGCGAGTGGATCAACTTCTGTGATGACGACATTCGCCCCTAAGCCACGTGCTCGCATAGCCACACCTTTCCCACAATGGCCATAACCAGCGACAACCATTGTCTTGCCTGCAACGAGTACAGACGTAGCACGAAGGATCCCATCAAGCGTGGATTGACCTGTTCCATAGACGTTGTCGAAATCCCACTTTGTGATAGCGTCATTAACTGCAAGAACTGGGTATTTCAGGTCCCCTGCTGCAGCCATTGCTCGCAATCGGTGAACACCAGTTGTTGTCTCTTCAGTACCACCAAGTACCCCTGGAGCGTATTCTGAGCGCTTTCCGTGTACACGGACAATCAAATCAGCACCATCATCGAGAGTAAGTGTTGGTTTGAATTCAAGGGTTTTATCGATGCACCAGTAGAAATCCTCGACGCTTTGACCATGCCAAGCATAGACGGAATAGCCTTCACGCGCAAGCCATGCTGCTACGTCATCTTGTGTCGATAAGGGGTTGCATCCAGACCAGGATAATTCTGCTCCCGCTGCTGCGATTGTTTCAATCAATACTGCTGTTTCTTTGGTAACGTGAAGACATCCTGCAACACGCATACCTGCAAGCGGCTTTGTTCGCTCTGCTTCTTCTCGTAGTGCTGCGAGAACAGGCATTCTTGCACGAGCCCAGTCGACTCGAAGCGAGCCTTCTTCAGCCATCTGAATATCTTTGACTGCGTAGACATCACCTGTATCTAGGTCTTCCATAGTCTAAGCTGTGCGCCAGTGCTTTTTGAACCCATCTCTGTGACCAGTGAGTCTGCAGTGAGTGATCTACTGCTGCTGCTGTGCCTGAGCAGCATATTGCTGAGCATATTGAGACGCAGTTGCTTCATCATAGCCCTGAGCGACGAATTGTTGGAAGTATTGATTGTAATACTGTGTATACAAGTCGTTGCTTGCAGCAGCCGGTTGGGCAGCAGCTGGTTGCGACGCTGCGGCCTGACTCACATATTGGGCAGCATATTGACGAGCAGTTTCTTCAGGATATCCTTGAGCAATGAGTTGTTGTACGTATTGCTCGGTCATATCTTGAGATTCACCATATCCTGCCGCAGCAGCACTGAGGTTGTCCACCTTGTCGGAGTTTCCGCCACCACGTAGGAACAGCAGAGTTACACCACCAAGTAGAATGATTGAACCAATGATTGCAAGGATGAGCATCAGGCTGCTATCATCAGAGGATTCATCTGAATTCACATCATTAGCAGGTTCACTCCAAATTCCAGTTTCGGAATCATATGACCATGCTCCATTCCAATCACAATCAAGGGAAGTAGCATTCCAAACGAATTCTCCATCGACATCAGCAGCTTGTGCTGATTCGTTTACAAGAACTCCACGGCATTGCTTGAGGTTGATCAAGACCATCTTGGTCAGGTCATCAGACCATCGTTCGTCATCACCTTCGTAAACACGAACCCAAATCTCGACGACTTCGCTGTTATTGCTGTAGAAGTTATCAATATCAAGAGACAATTCAAAGGTATCTGTATCCGATAGAGCAACTGAACGTGCAAACTTGTTGTCTGTGATGAGGTTGTACTTCTCGATTGCAGATGCAGAGAAATCGTCTCGGGAGAAGGATGCTTCGACGTACACTTCTCCAGTTTCAGAACCAGAGAGGATTGTTCCTGTGATTGTGTATGTAGATTCTGTTACACCAACGGATGTGTTCTCAAAGTTGTCATACTGAACCAATGGGATTTCGTCTCCATAGCCTTCTGGAACAACAACGAAGTACATTCTGTACTTGTCTGAGAACTTACCAGATGCGTCATATACTCTCAATTCCATACGAATTTGAGATTCCGCAGTTCCAGAGGAGTCAACGGTTTCGTTTTGGAATCTGTATGTGAATATTCCATTGGAAGCTGCTGTTTCTTCAAACGTGTGTCCTTCCAGATTGAAAGATGTGTCACCATATGGTGCATCGAAGAAAACCTTCCATTCGTAAGTAACAATTCCATTTGATCCATCGATTGCATCAGCGTCAGAAGATTGGCTTGCATCGAAGTTGACGACAAGTTCTCCATTCTCGTTAAGGATAAGACGGTTAACATCCCATTCTGTGTTCGAAACAGTCTTCGTACCGATGTATTCGATATTGTCAGAAGATTCGATGGTTACGTTTGCTTCAGGTGCGAATGCATCAGCAAGAACGTCGTTTGTTTCGACGATGACAGAGATAATTCGAGAGTGACCTGCCTCATCGTGGAGCAAGAGGGTTACGGTCCATTGTTGGCCTTGTAGACATCCTGTTGCTGAAGAGAGATCCACCTTACAGAAAGCTGCATTTGGAGAAGCGTCTGTTGTGTGGTCTGTTCCACTAGCCATTGTAGCGGCATCCCAATCGGTTGGTCCGTCGAGGATCCAGTCGGTTGAAAGCGTAGCAGTGGTTGCAGTGGTGTAGCCAAAGTTGACTGTAGCGTCGCTCTTCATGTAGTGAGTTGCATAACCACCTGTTGATGGGTCGATGTTTGGAGCATCGCCATCGATGGTTAGTCCCAAATCAGTTCCGAGTGAACCAAATCCTTCTGGATAAGGTGTTACTGAGAATCCAAGCATGTTACCTAGGAGCGGGAATGTAGTACTGTCAGCACGTGAAGAGTAGGTTGCAACGTCGATGGTTGAGACAATCATACCACCTTGGTAGTAACTACAAGTTCCCATGATCACATCCTTACTGTTTGCATCGGTACGTAGAAGACTCTGGAAGTATCCTCCGTCCTCCATATATCCGTTACAGACACCAGGCACATTTTGTGTACTTACTGAATTTGTGTTGAGAACAGCTGTAGCAACAGTTCCATCGCCTTCGAATCCTTGGAAGGATGTTGTTGAAACATCATTCATGACTGGGTGATAAGGATCTGCAATATCGAGTCCAGTGTAGGTAATCTTGGTTTCTGGAGTGTCTCGGCTTTGGACATCCATTCCGAACGGAAGTCGACCGTTTAGACCAACGTCAAGACCGTAGATTTGGCTACCTTGTGGGCCAAGATGTGCTTGGACAGTACCACCAGCAGACATGAAAGATTCCAATGTTTGTCGGTTTGCAGTTGATCCGAGCTTCTGGTAGTATCCACGTCCGCCACTTTCTACGTCCTTAGCAGCAACATCGTCTTGCCATGGCAAGAGAACCTTATCGTAATGAGTGAGCCATCCACTGTCGAGATATGTGGTCCAGTCGTTGATAGAGTACTGAGTATAGGTCATTCCAAGAAGTTGCAAATCTTGCTTGATTGTAGAGGTACGTGCTGTTGAATCACCAAGGATTGCAACATCAATTGTGTTAGCGAAAGCTGCATGGAAGTAACGTACGTTACCGCTTGGGTTTCCGTTTGCTAATTCTGCATGGAAACTGATGTTGTAATCATGTCCATCTTGCCAGTTGTTGAATGACGGGAATGTCAAGTCAATCTTTTCATTTGATGTCAAAGATGTGGTTTGTGTACTGGATGATGCTTGATGAACTTGAGTCGAATCTGTTTCATCGAAGACCGTCATGTAGAACATGTAATCGCCAGCGAGAACACCGTTTGTAGCCTTGAGATCCCATGAATGTGCCAGACTACCGTCAATCGGAAGAACACATGCATATGTTCCGTCATCTAAGCACCCGAGTGTAGTTGGCTTACCAAGTGTAATATCGACTGATTCAACATTGAAGATAACTTGTTCGATGTTATTTGATTCACTCACTTCATTGTCATTGTACCAATTGGTTCCAATTGTTGTGTTATCGAAGATTGTTTCTGCACGAATCATGTAAACTCCAGAGAAGAACTCGTGGCTTGCAAGAGTGGTTGTATCAGCTTCTTCGGCGTCAACATTGGTTCGGCTTGTGGTGTAACTTGCATCCTCATAGAAAGTAAATTCTTGCAGAGTGATGTTATTGAAAGCAACACCCTTGAAGCCGTCATTAATTCCATTTCTGCCGTCATCATCACTCTGGAACTCGAAGTTAATGTCAACTGAAGCACCTGAGAGCGACATACATTCTCTGAACCATTGTGAGCTATCTGCTGCAGTGTTGTTCAGAACGTACAAGTGAGTTAGGTCAATGCTACGGCTTAGAACAAGGTCATCCGAATTAAAGAACACATTGTAATTGCCGCCAGACCCATCGGTTGAAGCAGAGTCGCCAACGAAGTCGATTTCTGCTTGATTGATTGATTCAGAAGCATTTGTGAATCCGTCACCATTGTCGTCGTTTCGACAAGTACCGTCTTCATCATAATCGCTCCATTGTCCAAGTAGGATAGCGGAGTAAGAATCGCTTCCTCGAGTGTAATCAAAGTTAATCGAAGCGTAATCATTGACATCAGCGATTGTTGTTCCATCTACATCGATTGAGTAGAAGGTATCTGCGTAATACTCGAAGTTCAGCGATACGAAATCCCCAGACATTGAAGTAAGGTCTACTCCAGGTACTGTGAGTGTTTCATTCTCCCAAAGATCTCCATAGCTGCTTACTGCTGTATCACATGGGTGTCCAAACCAGTATGCGTTGTTGTTGAAGATGGTGTCGGAACAAGCCAGTTCGTTGTAGATAGCACCCTGCGGGTTTCCGTCATCGCTGTAGATGTATCCTTCGGAGCCTCCTTCGAAGGATTCCTCACAAATCACTGCAGGAGCACTGCAAAGAACATCTGAAGGCGTAGCCGAGAAGACTGTGGCTTTGATGTCATAGTCTACGAGGGTATTACCGTAGTTGTTGGTTGTTACATCGATGTCAAAGACACCTTCAGCATACAAACCACCAGGATTGAAGTAATCGATTCCTTCGACAGTAGGGTCGTAAAGGTTGAATGGCTGAATGTATCCAATTATATCGTCATTTACAGACTGCTCGTCCCATGCATGGTTAGTTAGCGTTGCTGAAATCCGATAGATTGTGTCATTCAAAAGAACTGCAGAAATTGATGCAGTTTCTTGTTCACCAGGTCCCAAGTTTACGAGATTCAAATTCGATTGAAGTGTTTGTGGATTTGGTAAGTAAGCTGTGTTTTGCTTGTAAATTGTAACATTGTCGATAGCGTATCCGTCTCGGCCGCTCCACAACGATTCGTTATCATCAGCAATGGAACCTTCGAATCCAGAACGAAGTCTGAATCGAACGTCAACTGTTTCACCAGCCCAAGGAGATAGATCGAATTCACCTACACCTTCTTCGGTAAAGTTACTCCATCCATAGTAAGTACCCGCTGTTTGAATTCCGTAGTAGTAGACTCCTTCTGCAACTCCACCATATCCATTGATCTTGATGGCCCTGTCGTTGTCATACCCGCCCCACATGGAAACGCCTGACAGACATTCGCCGGCTACCTGGGCTGAAGTTGGACAAGAAATCACTGACCAACCAGTCTCATCTGAACCTACTTCAACGAATGCGACATCGTCCCAAAGAGCAGTTACAATGAACCCTGTACCGTCGAAATTACCCAAAGCGCCAAAGCCGAGATGGCGGAATAATTCTACACTCAAGAAAGCACGATCTGAACCTGTCAAATCAACATCCTTGAGTGTTAGAGCATCATCCCAATTTCGTCCATATCCAGACCATTCATCACCGCTGCTGTTTGTCTTGTACTCTCCAGCCCACATGAAGTCTGTTGGATTTTGATAGTTTGCCGATACGTTTGGATCGTTGTTACCATCTGTCGCTCCTCTCGATTGATTTGATTCGAGATGCCACATTGAAGTTTGGTCTATGTATTCATTGAACTCCCAGTTACAACCAGACCCACAACCACTTGTGTCAGCGGCTGTATCGAAGTCGTGTGCAAACACTGTGGTGTTGGAGGAATTCGCCTCGTCAACAACCTTCAATTCAACATCGAGAGTTGCAGATTGAGTTAACGTATCCATTCCTGTATTTGTTACAGTGACGTTGATGTCACGCGTACCTTCTCCAACTACACCAAAGAATCGGTCCACAGGAGAGATTTCGATATCTGTAACAGCAATATCCTTGCTGTCCATTTCTACGACAGTAACGTAATCATTCTGCCCTTCCCATCCGAGATTGTCGACCCAACTTCCAAAGTTGTAGGAAGAATGACCAACAACAATGTCAGGAGCTGAACTTGCACTTCCTGCAAGTTGTCCGACAACAGCGATGTTTGGTCTGCGTCCTGCCTCGTAAGAAAGAGGTGTTACGTGCCCGCCGCTTCCATCTGAGAGCGTAACTTGTACTGTTGTAGGGAAGTTTAGCCAGAAAGAGGAGGTTGAACCGCCTGCCGAGTCAGATGTATTTTGTTGATATGCAACAGTAGGGTTGACGAAATCAGGTTCACCATCCCCGTTAAGGTCCGCTACTGTTACGTCGTAGGATATGTATGGGCCAAAGTAGGCAAGTGAACAATCCGGAGAACAAGAGGACCATGTCCCGACTGCAGATGAGGTTCGGTATGTGATATTCTCGAGATTCCCCTGAGTCATTGCGACAGTGTCTATAACACCGTCGTCGTCAATATCTGCGATATCGAATTCGCCAAATGTATTCGCCATGTTAACGACGTGAGATCCTGTTTGAGGAGTTGTTGAGAAAGTGTATGTTGCTGGGAAGAGGTTTGTTTGACAGTTGAATTCGATGACAGTAACGTTGTCATCGTTTCCAGGATTGGTAGTTGTACCACTGGCATAGTCGACACCTTCGCTTCGAAGGAGCCAGATATCTTGGTCATAACATTGTCCGGCGCCCAAGCTTTGCTGTCCTTCTCCCCAATCGCCAACTTCGAGGCTTCTGTATGCGTTGGTTGAGGCTGTACCAAGAGCGGTGACCATTGGCGTTGTGGTTTGAGAAATAGGGCCCATGTATGTGACAACTCTTTGGTTTGAGATATCGTTTAGAAGATCGAGGATAAGAATGTCGTCGTCTCCGTCATCGTTTACATCTCCAACGGCAAGATCCCATGCCCAAAAGTGAGTGAATCTCTGGCCAATGGTGAACGAATCAGATCCGCATCCATCATTTTCGAGGATTGTGAGATTACCTGGCTCTCCTGCTGGGGCGCCACTGTCATCTGTCTTGAACGGGTTGTTTCTCTGGAAGATTGCGATGTCTGGAGCAGTATCCCCAGTGAATTCTCCAACTTCAAGGAATTGTACATTTGAGAACTCATCCCATTCTGCGTTGCGGGAAGTGTTCTTCGAGACCCAAACGTCATATCTGTCAGTAAAATCTCCAGTCCCATCGTTTGATAGGATAGAAATTGTATGGGTTCCATCTGTTGCAATGGCCATGTCATTGAAACCATCGCAGTTGAAATCTGCAATACCGATGTCGACTGGGTCACGATTTGTAGTATAATTTCGAGCAGCAGAAGCACTTGCATTTGTTGCAAAGGCAGCAGTTGTCGAAATGACCATTATGAATACGAGAAATACGCTTCGAAGTTTTGCCCCGATTTGGTTCGTCTTAGTTTGCATCAATATCACTCTTCTAAGCCAGCAATACTTCCACTATAACCCCTTTGATGTCCCGCTCCGCTACACAGAGTGGAATTGTGCTAAAAAAGGGGTCTTTTATTTCTCAACTGAGCCAGCGGGGTGAAGGGCCCCACCCAACGGCATTTCCCCCGTGAATTTTCACGAGTTTTCCTGCTGCAAAGAGCGACTCTAACCAAACTGTCAATTCAACGCCAGTTCGACTCCCAAGTTTCGAACTCGCCACTTCTTCAATAACTTCTGTGGCAAGAGCTGTTCTCGCACCGTCTCGTACAACAAGACGCATGAGTTCTCGAAGCCATGCTTCTGCCATTGGATCAATGCTCATTTGTCCTTGGATAGGACGCGGTTTTTCGAGTTCTGAAAACATCTCGATAAGTTCGATAACATCATTCTCGGCAGGGGGTTCTAAGCCGATTTTTTTCAGTTCAGCCTCAATATTGAGTGCTCCAATTGGGCGGCGAACGGTTGGAATACGGCTAGGGTCAGGTGTTGGACCCATATCCGAAGGCGCCTCTGACTCAGATTCTTCATCACCTTCTTGAGCCGAGGATTTCGACATAAGGGATTGAGTAAAAGCCCCTCCAAGGGGCATTGTTAAGCCAACTTCGGAAAGGCCGAGTTCCTCAACGATCTTAGCGACCCATTCTTTTTGTCCTTCGATTGTAACGTTGACATCAGTTTCCTCTGAACGGAAAACAAATCGAACATCTCCTGAGGCCATGGATTTTCACTCCTTCTCTTTCATTTCAATATGTCGACGAAATCAGGAAGCCAATTGTCGAAGAACGGTATGGAGAATTCCACCGTTTCGATAGTATTCAACTTCAACTGGGGTGTCAAGACGAACTGAAACTTCGAATTGTTTACTCGAACCATCGGGGTGATTTGCTGTAACGGTAAGTGACTGCAGAGGCTGAACATCGTCTGTTACTGGAATGCTAAACATTTCAGTTCCATCAAGACCGAGTGTGTCATGGGATTCTCCTTCAACAAACGTCAGCGGCAATACGCCCATACCAACGAGATTCGATCGATGGATTCGTTCAAATGAGGTTGCTATGACTGCTTTAACACCGAGCAGATAGGTTCCTTTTGCAGCCCAATCTCGCGACGAGCCGGTTCCATATTGTGAACCTGCGAGAACAACCATTGGAGCATCGCTGTTCATGGCTGCTTCGTATACCGATGAGACTTCGCCGCTCACATGGTCAAAGGCAAATCCGCCTTCGGTACCTGGTGCCATTTGATTACGAATACGGACGTTTGCAAAAGTACCACGCATCATAATCTCGTGGTTACCTCGGCGACTTCCAAACGAATTGAAATCTCCTTGTTGAACACCTCTCTCTGTTAACCAACGACCAGCAGGACCTTCCGCAGGGAATGCTCCAGCAGGGGAAATGTGGTCAGTTGTAATTGAATCTCCGAGTTTGAGAAGAACCTTTGCTGAGTGAATCGGTTGAATCGGGTCAGCTTCTGGAGACAAATCTTGGAAGAACGATGGGAGGCGTATGTATGTCGAAGCATCTTCCCACGGGTAGAGAGGACTTGGTTCAGACGGGATAGAATCCCATCGTGGCTCATTCATTGCATCGGAATATCGTTGTTTGAACATCTCGGGTGTAATCACTGACCTTGCTTCTGCAATTTCTTCATCGCTTGGCCAGATATCTGAAAGCATAACAGGCATTCCGTCTTTAGAAACACCAAGAGGTTCGGTGGTCAGATCGACCTCAAGTGAACCTGCGATAGCATAAGCAACAACAAGCGGAGGTGAAGCGAGATAAGAGGCTTTGACTTTACCATGTACACGACCTTCGAAATTTCGATTTCCTGAAATGACGCTTCCAACAATGAGATCTTCTGCGTCGATTGCTGCTTCAATTTCTTCTGGCAATGGGCCTGAATTTCCGATACATGTTGTGCATCCATAACCCACATTATGGAATCCAAGGGCATTCAAGTCTTCTTGTAGACCTGTGGCCTCGTAATATTCAGTTACAACTCTGCTACCAGGAGCCAATGATGTCTTGACCCATGGTTTGACATCCAAACCAAGATTTCGTGCCTTTCGAGCGATAAGTCCGGCAGCAAGCATGACATCTGGGTTCGATGTATTGGTACACGATGTAATGGCAGCAATCACAACGTCACCATGATTGAGATCATACATTTCACCATCTCTTTCAACAATAGCTCCTCGATTCAAATCTGATGCTTGTAGCCCATGGCCTTGATGGCCAACTTCGTGCGTTAAGGAATGAGCGAAATGGGATTTCATGTTGTTCAGATCAACACGGTCTTGAGGCCTTTTTGGCCCTGCAAGAGCAGGTTCAACAGTGGATAAATCGAGTTCTAGAACTGCAGTATATGATTTCTCAGCATCTTCAGAATTGTACCACAGGCCTTGTGCTTTTGCAAAAGCCTCAACGCCTTGAACAGCTGCTTCTTCACGGCCAGTGAGACGGAGATATTCCATTGTACGTTCATCGACAGGGAAGAATCCACATGTTGCCCCGTATTCTGGGGCCATGTTTGCAATTGTTGCTCGATCAGCAAGAGAAAGAGCAACCATTCCTTCACCAAAGAATTCGACGAATTTTCCAACAACACCATGATTACGAAGAATCTCGACAATCCGAAGTGTCATGTCGGTTGCAGTGACACCGCTGTTGAGGGATCCAGTGAGTCGGACGCCAACAACGTCTGGAGAAAGCATGTAAATTGGTTGGCCAAGCATAACTGCCTCTGCTTCGATTCCACCAACACCCCATCCAAGGACACCTAGTCCGTTGATCATCGTCGTGTGTGAATCAGTTCCAACCAACGTATCAGCGAGCCAAACGTTGTCCTCTTGTCGAGCGACGCTAGCTAGGAATTCGAGATTGACTTGGTGTACAATTCCTCTCGAAGGAGGTACGGCTTGGAAGTTGTTGAGCGATTGTTGCCCCCATTTCAGGAATTTATAACGCTCCATGTTTCGATGGTATTCGATGTCAAGGTTGAGTTGCAATGCATCGGCATTTGATCCTGAGACATCGACTTGAACAGAATGGTCAATCACCAAATCAACTGGAACTTGAGGATTGACTTTTTCTGGATCGCCTCCCATATCCACCATTGCATCACGGAGTGCTGCAAGATCAACTACTGCAGGAACACCTGTGAAATCTTGAAGAATGACTCGAGAAGGACGGAACGGAATTTCTCCACGCTCACTGTTGGCTTGCCAACCAGCAATCGATTTTACATCCTCTTCACGGATGAGGAAACCATCACAGTTTCGAAGTGCTCCTTCCAATAAGACTCTCATCGAATAGGGGAGATGTGCTGTTGAAATGCCAGAATCATCAAGGGCTTGAAGAGCAAAATATGCGCCACCAATGTCAAGTTCACGCTTTGCATTGAAAGGGTCAGAATCGCTCATAATTCAAGGGAATAACAACCCCCTAATCAAGCGAACTGTCCGTTCATTTGGAGGGTTCACCAGAATTTGTACCAGGGGTCAACTTCTTCGCTTCCGAGGAATACAGCGGATTCGATTATGACATCGCCTACAGGTTTGTCGTTTTGACCCGTAGCCACTTGGCTGATTGCCGTTACGTGGTCGCAGCCTGAGGTAATGTTACCGAATACGGTATGCACACCATCAAGCCAGTCTGGAGTACTATCACTAGGAATGAGGAAGAATTGGCTACCACCAGTGTGTGCAGGACTTGTTTTTGCCATAGAAATCGAACAAGGAGTGTGAATCAAACCGTTATCGGCCTCGTCTCCAATAGTCCACTGGTCCGCAGGGCAATCAGAAGAACTGGCCTTTGGTTGTCCGTTACAGTATCCATCCCAAATGATAGCATGGCCACCTTGACCGTTACCGCTTGTGAAATCTCCACCTTGAATCATGAAGTCATCGATCACTCTGTGGAACATTGTCCCATCATATTTGCCTTGACTGACGAGTTGTTTGAAGTTCTCAGCGTGAACTGGTGCCTCGTCAGGATAGAGTTCTATGACGACGACTCCTTGTTTGTCAACTCCGCCTTCGGACCAAGATAGATTGAGTTCGATGGTATCGGTTGTCGTTGATTCAGTATTTGCAATCATAATGATAGCGAGAACAAGAACGAATCCTCCGAGGATGGCTACAATACCGGCCAATGTTGGCCCTCCGTTATTGAATAACTTCGGAATGAGAGTTTCGCCGATTCGCTTGTCTTGCATTTCGTTGCGGATTTTATTGTACAACTCACCCGTTTTCTTGTCCTTTGGGTTTTTCTTGTTGGCTTCCCGCAAGAACATGGCCGCTTTACGATAATCCGATCTTGAATCGTTTGATTTTGCGATATTCCAAAGTGCTTCTCCAACGAGTCTACCTGTCATTGCATCGCTTGCCTGAGGGTCTGCAAGACGGAGGGTTTGAAGTGCTCCCTCGTTCTTTCCCTTGGTAATTTCCTTACCCGCTTTTTTCCATGCTTCGGCTAATGCTTCGTCCGCCATGTTCAAGCCGAATCGATTCCTTGTTTTGACCTTCACGGCCGGACATTCTTGAGGTTAGTACGGCAACATGTTGAAGTGATGAAAGCGATGGGGACAGAATAAGAGGGCGGCGTCGGCTCAAGACGTATGCCTTTGAGGAGACACAAGAGATGGATACCATCGTAAACGACTTCACCATTAACATAGCAACTGCAAACGGTACCGGTTCTCAATCAGCTAACTTAATCCTGCTCCAATCACTCTTCGACATGGGCGTTCCAGTATCAGGAAAGAATCTCTTCCCTTCGAATATTTCAGGACTTCCTACATGGTACATTGTACGTTTGTCAGACCAAGGTTACCAAGCCCCAGGAGACCGAACTCACATCCAAGTTCTTGTCAACAAAGCAACATGGGCTGAAGATCTTGCTTCACTCGAACCTGGGTCTGTCGTCATCTGGAACACGGACTCCAAGATGCCAATGGACCGAACCGATGTCTTTTCTTATCCGGTCCCTATGACAAAACTTGCTCGAAGTCTTAGCCCTAAGTTAGCTAAACTTGTTACAAACATTGTGTATGTAGGCGCTCTAGCTGAAATTATTGGAATCACAGATGAGGCTTTGCACAAGGCTGTTGCTGGCCAATTTAAAGGAAAAGAATCAGCGATAGAACTGAACAAAACAGCACTCGAACTTGGCAGAACTCATGCCAAAGAGAACTTTACGAAAGAAGACCCTTACGTCGTCCAAGAGAGATCTGTTGAACAAGATCGATTCTTTTTCGAAGGAAATGAAGCAGTTGCACTTGGTTGTATTTTCGGAGGAGTTCAACTGCTCGCATGGTATCCAATCACACCTTCATCAAGCCTAGCAGAAGGCATCATGGGATGGATTCCAAGACTTCGAACAAACGACGAAGGCGAAGCGACATGTGCCGTCATTCAAGCAGAGGATGAACTTGCAGCAGCAGGAATGGTCCTTGGCGCTGGATGGGCAGGTGGACGTGGTATGACTGCTACATCCGGCCCAGGTATTTCTCTTATGCAGGAATTCATTGGTTTGGCTTACTTTGCAGAGATTCCTTCTGTCTTCTGGGACGTGAACCGTGTAGGTCCTTCTACTGGACTCCCTACTCGCACTCAACAATCTGACTTGGCTATGCTTTACGAAGGCAGCCATGGTGACACACAACACATCGTCATCATGCCAGGAACCGTTGAAGAGTGCTTCGAATTTGGATGGAGGGCGTTCGATATTTCAGAACGATACCAGACACCCGTCTTCGGACTTTCTGACCTTGACCTTGGTATGAACCGATGGGCTTGCGAAGGATTCACTTATCCTGACACTCCGATGGATCGAGGCAAGACAATCAGAGAACAAGATGTCTTCGAAGCAATGGAAAACTTCGGCCGATATCGTGATGTCGATGGAGATGGAATCCCTTACAGAACACTTCCAGGAAGCGGAATGGCACCTATCCTCTACAGAGGTACTGGGCACAATCCTGACGGTGTTTACTCAGAAAAGCCTGATGATTATTTCAACCTCATGACCCGATTGAAGGATAAAATCAATAATTCACGTGATGATTTACCAGCTCCAATTCTTCGTGAAGAAGTCGAAGGTGACGTTGGCGTCATCTACTTCGGAAGTATGGAAAACACAATCCAAGAGATTGATGACATCCTTGAAGCGACTGGAATGAAAGTCAGTCAATGTCGTGTTCGATCCCTTCCTCTTCACAGTGAAGTCGAAGCATTCGTGCGACGACACAAGACGACAATCGTCCTTGAAATCAATCGTGATGGGCAACTCTGGGGAATTCTTCGCCGTGAATTACCAAACGACATTGTTGGGCAAGTCCATTCGGTTGCTTACTCCGATGGTATGCCTCCTCGTGCTCGCATCTATGCTGAGAAAATTCTTGACAAAATCAAGGAGGTGAGCCAATGAGCGATAAACCTGCAAGAGCAATTAAGTTGAACGTCATCAATGAGCCTAAAGAGAACTACAAGGGTGGTCCATCCTCCCTTTGTCCTGGCTGTGGTCACGACCAAATCTCAAATGTCATCATTAATGCTGCTTGGGAAAACGGAATCGAACCTCATCGAATCGCTAAGATGTCGGGAATCGGATGTTCTTCAAAGACACCTGCATACTATCTTGGACAATCTCACGGATTTAACACGGTTCACGGAAGAATGCCATCAGTAACGACCGGCGCCTATGCGATCAACAAGGACCTCCTCTATCTTGGGGTATCTGGAGACGGAGATTCCGCTTCAATCGGTATTGGACAGTTAATTCACGCAATCCGACGAAACATGGACATGGTCTACATCGTCGAAAATAACGGTGTGTATGGCCTTACAAAAGGACAATACTCAGCAACAGCAGATATTGGCTCAAAGAAGAAGAAAGGAAAGGCAAATGAGACACAACCTATTGATTTGTGTGCTCTTGCAATCAATCTTGGATGCACCTTTGTCGCACGTTCGTTCTCTGGTTCAAAGAAGCAATTGACATCACTGATTAAGGCCGCTATGTCCCACAAAGGGTTCGCTTTAATCGACATCATTTCACCGTGTGTTACGTTCAACAACAACGATGAATCAATGCGTTCTTATGGATATGTCAAAGAAAATGAAGTGACACTTCACATGGCAGATTATATCCCTCACTTCGAACCTGTTGCAGAAGTTGAAGTCCCAGAAGGACACTTTACAGACATCACCCTTCATGATGGCTCCACCATCCGTCTTGAAACGATTTCTGACTCACACGACCCAAGTGATTCTATGGCTGCTTTGACCGCACTGCACCAAGCTGAGATGGATAAGAAACACGTCACTGGACTGCTTTACTTCGATTCGAGTAAACCTTCACTCGCTGAAGACTTAGGACTCGTATCAACTCCTCTTCTCGATGTGGCTGAGTCTGATCTCAGACCATCAGAAGAGATGCTTAAGCAAATGAATTCAGAATTCCTTGGCCAATGAACATACAATAGAATCCTCTATCAAGGAGGAAAAGGAAGTGGAACTGTGGACCAGACAATACTTCTGATACTGATTCTTGGAGGCGCTGCTTCTTTTTTCGCTGCATTATTCACATTGAACAGGATGAAAAAGAAGCGTGAACTGAGGAAGAGGCAAAAACTCCACAGTGCCAGTCGAGCACCACTTTCAAGCATGCGTGCTTCTCGGAAAGGAGCAAGACATGACCGACGACACGTTGTTTCACGGTCCTTACAACTCGACCAACTTAGTGACCAAGCTCGTGAAGCCTATGAGAATCGGCAACGACGTCGCGTTGAGCAATTCTCAGACTTACAACTTGTAATGGATGAAATCTTCATTCCGGAACGAGATGCTGTGGAGACTGAAGATGAAGAAAGTGAGGAAGATGAAGAAGATCGATCCACTTGGATCTCTGAGAATGAAGACAATCTCAATGCCCATGCAGATCTCGTAGCAGAGGAAGAAGTCGGTACTGGAATCTCTGTGCGTGTCAGTCAAGAAGAAGATTCGGAACTTATGGAACGTCTTGCCCGAGAGGGTGGGAAATCCGGTGTTGTACAAATCAGCCTTGCATGGGACGATTACAATGATCTCGACATGCACGTCTTCTGCCCTTCTGGAGAGCGTATTTACTTCAACAATCGAAAGAGTGCTTGTGGTGGAGAACTTGACGTTGATATGAACGTCCGTCCAAAATCCAAGAAACCGATTGAAAATGTGGTATGGACGGATGTTGCACCTGATGGTGAGTACAAAATCGGTGTCCATTTCTACCGTCACCATCGAAAGCGAAGAACAAAGAAAATGTGCAAATTCAGGCTCCGTGTCGTCACTTACGGACAAGTCAAAGAATACTCTGGTGAATTGACATCCGGTGATCCGATGTCGATGATTACCTCTTTCTTACTGGTAAAACCTGACGAAGAGGAATGATGGTAGTCCCTCCCGGATTTGAACCGGGGTCGGAGGAACCAGAATCCTCCATGATGGACCGCTACACTAAGGGACTATGATTCGCCCACTTTGATGCCCTTCTTGAAATCAACGGTGGACTATGAATCAAATTACAGCGAATCGATACATTCCCTTTGAAACCCATGAAAGCATCATGATAATCATGAATGAAGCAAGTGCGTATTTCGCCCAAGGACGAGGTGGTTTTCGTTCTGGCCATGGATCAATTCCGAGTGCTTCAGCTTCAGCAACTAATGCTGCAAGTTGCTCGAGTTCTTCTTCAACAGAATTGGCCTTCATGATGCTTCCATGACCCCCCAGTTCATCAATCTGCGTCTTGTACCACTCCATTTTGCCGGCGATAGATTAATAAAGCGTCTGAATCACGACACCGGCGATGAAAAAGACACTTGCACTTCTTTTCGTAGCCTCCCTCCTGCTTGCAGGATGTACTGAACTCACAGAATCCACTGATGAAGCGGGTGATGAAATACTCAATATCGATGTCAATGAAGAGATCGCTCTTGAGAAAATCGATGAGTTCCTGACCGTTGA
>JADHSC010000030.1 GCA_016777125.1 Candidatus Poseidoniaceae archaeon | reverse complement strand
TTCAAAAAGGGAAGCCATCTGGATTGATTTGGGCGATTGGGGTAGTCTGGATATCCTTCCGGCCTTCGGAGCCGGGGACGTGGGTTCGAATCCTGCATCGCCCGCTCTCAACAGCATCACTGCAAGGGCGTACGCGTCCATACTGAAACGGTTTCATCTCCCCATTGTTCTTTACGAACAAAAGTAAGTCCTGAACTGGATAAGACCTCATCATCAATATTGGAAGCAACTGGTTGTTGATGAACCACTTCACTTCGAACAAGATAGAACTCATCGACCAATCCTTCAGCAAGGAAGGCATGAACGGTCTTAGGACCTCCTTCAACGAGAAGTCGTTGGCGCTGTAAGTCGCCTAATCGATTGAGAAGAGGAATCAATCCAGTAAAGTCAGAACCGATGCGTAATGTTTCGTGATCATCATTGTACACGATTGCATCTGAATTGGTTCGTTCCTTCGGATCAAGAACAACCCGCAAAGGTTGTCGTCCTGTTTCGACTCTACGAACGGTGAGCGTTGGATTGTCTCGTTGTATGGTTTCTGCACCGACCAAGATTGCATCGCAATCCCTTCGTAACCGATGGACTTCATCCAAGCATGTTTCACTTGTGAAGCGCTGGGCTTGTTCTGATCTATCATCAACTGAACCATTGGCATCAACGGCCATTTTCACAGTTACCAGTGGCCTTCGGTGTTCACACCAATGGAGGAAAGGTTGCATTTGTTGACCAGCTTCATGCTCGAGCAACCCCGTCTTGACACTGATTCCGGCTTTCTCAAGAACATCAATGCCTTTTCCGCGAACGGTTGGATTTGGGTCATGGTGTGCAACAATCACGTTCTTGACGCCAGACCAAAGCAATGCTTCGGTACAAGGAGGCGTTCTTCCATAGTGATTACAAGGTTCGAGAGTAACATAAGCAGTCGCCCCATTTGGTGAGTTTCCTTTCGCCTCCGCATCGTGGATTGCCATCTGTTCTGCATGCAATCCTCCGAGATGATCGTGCCAACCTTCTGCAATGATTTCGCCGTCCTTGACAAGGACACAACCGACGAGGGGGTTTGGACTGACGTTACCTCTGCCACGTTCAGCCACAGCAAGGGCTCTGTGCATGAATTTGACATCCGATTCTGACCAATCCATCATGACCCTCCAACTTAGGCCAGAAGCCATCTCTTCATGAGTGCTTGGTTTAATCTCTAAAACGGGGAAGAGTTCATGCGGAGGAGTTCTTGTCCCAAAACATGGCCTCTGCAGATGATGAGACTTCAAACGATTCAACCACACCCTCAGTGATGAATTTTCAACCCGATGAGAGCAGCAAAAAACGAAAGGGACTGCACCGGCCAATGCCTGCAAAGGTATTCGTCAAGCCCTCAAATGATGGAGTCAAGCCCTCAAAAGTATTCATGCTCGTCAATCCTTATTCTGGAAAAAAGAAGGGCATGAAGGTTGCTGAAGCAGCAAAACAACTGCTTGAGTCATCAGGCATTGAAGTCGAAATGCACATCTCTCAACATTCAGGTCATCTTGTCGACATTGCTTCTTCACTAGATGTTCAGCACGATCAGGCAATTGCTGTTGTAGGTGGAGATGGAAGTCTCTCAGAGAGTATTACCGGTTGGATGATGCAATCAAAAGACAACTCAACAATTCGATTTGGACTGATTCCAGCAGGAACAGGAAACTCTCAAGCCCATGATTTTGGTATCAAGAGTATGGAAGATGCAGTTTCAAGAATTGTCAATGGCGTAACCCAGTTCATCGATCTCGCTCGAGTAGAATTGACAGAAGGACTACCAGGCAATAACAAGGGACAGATGATTCGATACAGCCACAATTTGGTCACTTGGGGTCTTGGTGTAGATTCAACAATCAAGGCTGAAAAGATGCGGTGGATGGGTAGTATTCGATATGATGTGGGAATTCTCATGGCGATTATGGCAAATAATCGAAGACATGCAAGCCTCTTCTTAGACGGACATAAGATGGAAGATGATTTCACATTATTCCTGATTCAAAACAGTCAAACTGGTGGGTCGCTCCTGCCCCTTGCTCCAGGAGCTTCTCTTGATGATGGACTGATGGATATTGGAATCCTGAAAAAGATGACTCGAAGAGACATTTTGAAGGCGTTTGGTCTGCTCAAGAAAGAAGGACGGCACGTCTTCCATCCAAGAGTAGACTATCACCAATTCAAACAATTACGGATTGAAACCCCTGAGCCTACGGCAATAAACATCGATGGGGAAAACATTGGATCAACACCAGTATCGATGGAAGTTCTTCCTTCTTCAGTACAAGTGTTCCATTGAATCAATGGATTTCAGAAACTGAAATCAGAGAATTCTTCTTCCTCATCATCCCAGGTATTTTTGGTTTCTTTTGGTTCAGGTTCTGGTTCAGGTTCCGGCTCCGCCTTCTTCCTCACTGCTCTTCGGCGTCGAACCTTTGGTTTCTCTTCTGCCTCAGGCTCAGAACGTACCGGAGGAGCGCGAGATGATGGAACGCTTGTTGATGGTGGAGTTGATGTTGGAACCGAGGATGATGTAGGAACCGAACTGCTTCCAAAGGTGGATGATGGTGGGACAAAGGACTCTGTGTTCTTTATCTGTTTTTCAACCCGCTTCGCATCTTCCGATTCTACAACTGATCCGCCTGATCCAAATTCGGATTTTACAGGTGAATCAGAACTTCCACTCAGTGCACTATCAATACTGAATGAGCCAAAGCCATCGTCTTCATCCTTCTTTTTGCTTGTCTTTGCAGGAGGAGGTGATTTGCTCTTTTTACGTTGTTCCATACGACGTTGATCAGGTGTTGTCATACCAGCTTCTTTTGCATCTTGGACATCTCTACGGACTTGTGCTGCCTTTTCCACACCTTCCTTTCCAAGAAGGGTCAATGCGATGCTTCGAGCGCTCATACTAACGCGCATGGATGAATACATGTAGGCTCCAACTCCACCGCCAATACCGACAATGAGTACGAAGAGAATGAATCCAGTACGGCCTAGGAACGGAACATCACCGAAGACGTATTCGTCATCTGCTTCACCATTCATGCTGACCGTTGATTCTTCGAATTCAATTTCAGTAACGAGGAAGAACAGTTGATTGACGTTGAAGCTTCCGGCTGTAGCGACACAATCGTTGGTTACACCGATGTCACGATTGTTTCCACCTTGAGGGTTTTGTGGAAGGACTGGACCATCGACGAGATAACCTGAGATTCGAACTGCTTGGTGGAATGTCCCGAGTGAAGAGATTCCATCGTTGATGTTTTCACTGGCTGGGATAAGGCCTAGAACAAACCATTTCGAGTCTGAGTCACCATCAACACTGTCCAAGTCAACTGTACCTTGACCCGTCTTTGGCTGAACTGGTACGTCCCATTCTTTGACTTCAATTCGCTCACCAGCACCAGAAAGAACATTCTTTGCATCAGTGAATGACATCTGTTGAATTGCTACAGCCGCAGTCGTTGCAAATGTCAGATTATTGTTGTTGAGATCACTGTTGTGTGTGTCGTAGATTATGCTTGCACTCATGTAGCCTTCGAATTTGATCTTTCCACCTTTATCTGGACCAACTTCTCCATCAAGACAGCCACGTTCAGTGTAGGTATTAGTGATGGTTTCATCACCGAGTTTGGAAGTAAATGTGAAGGTCCCATCACCATTACGTTCAACTTTAATCGACTCGCCCCATTCGGGTGCTACAGGTGCTAAACACCCTGCAAGAACAAACAGAGAAGCGAGAAGTAAGCCCAGCAACCCACGGCGCATGAGAAGCACAGAGAGGGTATAGTTTGTGAATGCTTCTCCTAAATTGGATGGAGGCGCGGCGAGAGGGATTCGAACCCCCGAGTCATCGGACACCGGATTTCAAATCCGGCGCAATACCAGGCTATGCGATCGCCGCAATGACTTGGCCACAACTCCCCCTATCAAACTCTTTTCCCTTGAAATCATTCAGATTTCGCACGGAGCGAGATTGCAGCCATGGAGATCATGGCCACTGAAAGGATGAAGCCAATCGAAGGAATCCCTTCGGATTCTATTTCAATAAGGCCTTCTTTTTCAGCGAGTGTAACGATGTCCTCAACGAATTCTTCGGGAAGCCACTTGTCACTAAGCCAAGAGACTCGAGGCTTCTTCTCGTCATCGAGAATGTAGGTAATGGTTGAGTGCCCAACGGTGTATTCAGGTTCTTCTGAGATGATTTGAACACAACGTAACATATCGTCTTCAGCCCATTCATAGCCTGCATCACACATACAGTGGGCATTCTGACCTGAACCCATAATCCAACCATTTCCACTGCATTCAGTGGCTTCAATGGTTGCAAATCCAGGTGAAGGAATCGCACTGTTATCTGTGCTGTTCGGTGCCCATGCGATGGTCATCGGTTCATCCAGAAGATCCATGCCGAGTTGTGAATCCTCCCAGGTCATGTTCGTTTGATTCCAAGTATGAAGTTCCCACCACCAACTCCAATCTGCAGGAGCGGAGACGCCATTGATGCTGTTGAGGAAGTGTCCAAAACTGCTGTCGGAAATATCCACATCGATTTCAGATCCATCAAATGCACCTTGAGTAAGATGATATCCAGTAAAACCTGAAACGTTTGTGAATGCAGTTGTATTGTCTGGGAAGACAACTTGAACGGAAGGGTCTTCGCCCACAGGAGCCATTAGCAGAGACGCATTCGCTTGTGATGAGAACCAGGCAATATGTTGCTCTTCAAGAGCATTAACTGAATCTACTCCAACAGGAGAATCTTCCCAGCCTTCGCTTGTTTCATTGAACACTTTCAAGCTCCACCACCAACTCCAATCCTCTGGAGAATCGTATCCGTTGATTCCGTTAACCATGGTTCCAAACTGAGACTCAGATGTATTGAGAGACCAACCAGCTTCATCGGCTGCTGCTGTTGTTAATGTCATTCCAGTAGGGAGGAACATCAATTCCATACTTGTTCCATTTTCATTTGTGTACACAACACTGGAGTTGTGTATTTGGCCATCCATATCGCTTATGTTGTCATCATGAGGGTCGGTAACAATCTCTTGGACAGCCATACCGAATCGAGACCAAACATCAGCAAGTTCTGTACTATTGCCTGTAAGATGCGGCCATTCAACGCCATGGAGACTCATGTAATCATTCATCACTTCAGGAGTATCATGTCGAGGATCAAGAGTAATTGAAACGAAGCCAACATCATCTGCAATTTCATCAGGAATCTGCTGTTGTACCATCTTCAAGTTTTGAGTAATGATTGGGCAAACATCAGTACATCGTGTGAAGAAGAAAGAGACGACGACGATATCATCGGTTATGTCAGAGAACTTCATTTCCGAATTGTTCTCATCTGTAAGCGTAAAATTGCCTACGCTTGAGGTTGTTAATTGAAATCCATTGAACGCAGAGGCTGGTACGCTTACGAGGGTAACGGATAACAGCAAGGCTACGAGAAATAACGCAATTCGTCTCATGTAATCGACTCAACGTTCTGTTGCGTATTGCTCTCCCCAATCTGGAGTACACCAGCCAGGAAGGCCATTTACGCCTTCAGGATTGGATAGACCAATACCCCAAAGCATCAACAGAACGAATAAAGTTGGGAATAATGCGACTCGAAGGTATATTTTCGGGTCATCCCAAAGGTGCATGAAGAAAGCGCCGATACCGAATCCTTTGATGATTCCAACGACGATAAGAATACCCCAAACGACATACATAGAGACACGAATGTCTGTTCCAGGATACTCTTCGAAGAAAACTGCGCCTACTTCAAACAGTGTGAAAAACATCAGAATGATGAAATTCCAGAAGTAAATGTCTTTGCCCATAATTAATTTGTGTTCTCCCATAGTTTCACCTCAGTACAGATAGAATGCTGGGAAGATAACAACCCAAGCCAGATCAACAAAGTGCCAGTAGAGACCGAAGTACTCGATACCCTGTGCATTGTCTTCGTCCCATTCGACGGTATCAGCCTTGAAGATCATGTAGAGCATGATCAACAATCCTGCAAAGACGTGGACACCGTGTGCGCCAGTAGCCACGTAGAAAATTGAACCTTCTTGACTTGCGACAGTGAATCCTTCTGCGATGAGATGGCTCCACTCAACCAACTTCAGCACAATGAACATTGTACCAAGAGCGAGAGTAACAATCAGATAGTTACGGATTGCACTCTTCTTGTCTGGCATGATTTTGCCCATGAAGCCGGATGGTACCTTGTAGTCATGAGACTTCGCAATCTTCAGTGCCAAAACGATGGTGTATGAAGAGATGATCAGTGCGAATGTGTTTACAGCACCAGGAAGCAATGTCCAGAAGTCACCTGTTCCTACTGCGCCACCAGGGCGTAGGTAGTCGGATGCGGTCAGAGCGTAGTCCGGGTGAGCGATGTGAGTATCGAAGACTTGGATGACACCTTGGTCGTTCCTGATTTCTCGACAGGTACCCTCATCAAATGCCCACTTTGTGCACCATTCGGTTCTCATACGTAGGTATGAGGAGAAGAATGTAGCGAAGACCATGACTTCAGACATCAAGAAGACCCAGATACCAGCCTTACGGATGTGTTGTCCATTAAATGGGTCAGATGTTGCGATTTGCTCACCATATCCCTTGAATGGAAGATCTTCTCTCCACCAGTTTGCAATACCGATGGTGATAATTGTCAATCCAATCATTCCAACAGAGATATCTGAAATGGCACCAGACCCGCTTCCCAGCATGAGGGAATGAAGTCCGTCTGCAAAGTCAGGGAATCCAATGAGGAAGAGCATACAACCAAAGGCGAAAACGATTGGAGATGCTGAACCGTGGTGTTCTTCATGACCATGATGATCATCGTGATGTTCTTCATCAGGTTGTGCTGAGTTGAGGACACCACTAATGGCCAAGAATGCCGTAAAGGTGATCGAAACGAAGAGTAACGTCAGACCTGCAACACGGTACGTCAGATAAGAGAGGTGAGCCTCAATTTCGTGGTGATGAGCTGCTTCTTTAGCGATATACAATTCAGCGGATTCATTGTCACTTGTAATGGTGCCAAGTGCAACAGCATCCTCCCAATCCTTCTCAGCATCATGGTAATGTTCTGCTTCTTCATCCCAAGTTGTCTCTTTCATTCCTGCAACGACAACGCCAAGACCGACGAATGATGCAATACCAAGACCGAGGATGATACCTGCCATGAGCAGTGCTCTCATCCAGATAGCGTTCTTCACATCACTGTGTCCACCGCCACTCATGAGCTCACCTCCGTGACTTCATCAGTAGGGTCGAGAATAACCGAACTGGCTGGTTTCTTTTTCTTTCCTTTCCATAACTTGTCCTTGATTGAATCTTCAGCATCGTTGTGATGTCCGTAGATTTCGTTCATGTCACGTTGTGTTGGAATAACGTGGAAGGAAGGTGTAGGTGGAGGAGAAGTGGTCGACCATTCGAGGGACCATCCGCCCCACGGATCTTTTCCAACTTTCTCGCCATTACGGCCAGAGTAGATGATGTTCCAAACCAGAAGGAGTTGGCTCAATCCAAAGATGAATGCGAAGATGGTAATCGCCATGTTGTACTCAGCAAAGCCACTCTCGACAGTGTAAGAGTGTGTTCGTCGAGGCATTCCTTGGATACCCAAAGCGTGCATAGGCCAGAAGGCAGCATTGTAGGAAGCGAATCCAATCAAGAAGTGCCAGAGACCGAGTGTCTCGTTGAGTTTACGTCCAGTTGCCTTAGGGTACCAGTAGTAAATTCCGGAGAACAGAGCGAAGACAGTACCGCCGATGAACACGTAGTGGAAGTGAGCAACGACGAAGTAGGAATCGTGGAAGTGTGTGTCAAGACCTGCAACTGGGAAGAACATTCCAGAGATACCACCGAGTGTGAAGGTGATGAGGAATCCAAGAGACCAGAGTGTGTGAGTCTTCATGACCAGAGAACCGCCCCAAAGCGTCATCAGCCAATTGAAGATCTTCGCTCCAGTTGGAATCGCTACAGCCATGGTTGTAATCATGAATGCTGCTCTCCAGAATGGATCCATACCAGATGTGAGCATGTGGTGGCCCCAAACAATGAATCCAACAACACCGATTCCCGCCATAGCGAAAACCATTGATTTGTATCCAAAGATGGAACGTCGAGCACTTGTTGCAAGAACTTCCGATACGATACCGAACGCAGGAATAATCACCACGTAGACTTCAGGATGCCCGAAGAACCAGAACAGGTGCTGGAATAACAGCGGATCCCCTCCGCTCGTAAAGAACGTCGAACCTATCGTATGGTCAAACACGAGGAAGGCCACACCGATGATCAAAGCAGGCAGGGACATAAAGAGCATGAAGACACTCACGAATGCAGACCATGTGAACAGAGGCATCTTCATCCAAGTGATTCCTGGAGCACGCATAGTAAACACGGTGGTGATGAAATTGACACCACCAAGCGTAGACGATGCGCCAAGCATCATCATTCCTGCAAGGAAGGCAGTTGCACCGGCGTTAGCACCGTAATCTCCTGCGTTGTTAAGAGAGGAATATGGAGGGTACATAACCCACGTAATGTCTGCACCTTCACCAGACCAAATGCCGGAGAAGATCAGTGGTGTTGAGAAGACCAAGAGCCACAATCCCATTGCGTTAATTCGAGGGAATGCCAAGTCCTTTGCACCAATTTGCAGAGGAAGAACGTAGTTCAAGAAACCAGCAATCATTGGCATAGCGCCAAGGAAAATCATGGTTGTTCCGTGAAGTGTAAAGAATGAGTTGTATTCACGTTGTGTCAAGAAATCGTTCTCTGGCAAAGCCAATTGAATTCTGAACAGAAGTGCCAAGACACCACCGACAAGGAAGAAGAAGAATCCAAACAGGAAGTAAAGGATACCGACTTCTTTGTGATCCGTTGTGGTCAACCAAGGCTTGAGATAACTCCAGAAATTACCTATGGTGAATGTTTGAGGGTTACGTCGATAGAAGACCCACATGGTCCCGAGAAGAATGATTGAGAGAGCCAATCCAATAGCCGTCAAGAGAATGACCAATGGTGGTGCTGTTGGAGCCTGAGCTTCTGCATTCAAACCAGGGACAACAATGTTCTTGATGCTCCAGTAATCATTTCCAGCACCATCCCCGCTGCCTGTAGCACCGCCACTTGTAGCACCGCCGCTTACTGCGTTTCCGATAATGGTAATCTCAGTTGTATCGCTATCACTTGCAGGTGCAGTGAACTCAAATTGCCAAGAACGGAATTTGTTTCCATCTTCGGTGTGTGTGAGCCCACCATCGATTATTTGACTGTAAGATTCATCAACGGTTGTGATGCTTCCTCCGCCTTCGACAAGAATACGGAATCCACCTTGAACGCCACTCCATCCTTGTGCAGGATCACCGTTTCCATACAGTGTCATCTCATCGTTGACAAGAGTGATTGTGAATGGGTAGGTTTCACTCGCGTTGAAGACTTCAGGCAACCCTTCAACAAGAACTGTTGTCGAGCCATCGTTACCACCAGCGTGACATGAACATCCAGCGTTTGCTCCTTGTCCAATACCACCAGGCATTGCACTGAATTGTGGGATGAGCATCAATGATGCGATAACAAGTCCGAGAAGTGCAATGGTGCGTCGCTGCATCACATCTCACCTCCATCGTAATTGTTTGCGGAACTGGAATCACTCTTCTTGATTCCAGAATCGAACGTGCAGTCACTACCTGCTCGAGCTACGACCATCACTTCACCAGTCATGATCGAATGCTGCATTCCACAGTATTCAGCACAGCGAATTGGGAACGTACCTGCATCATCTGGCATGAATCCGAGCGTAGTCCCTGCTTCCAAACCCGGCACGAAGTCTTCTTTCATTGCCCATTCAGGGACCCAGAAAGCGTGCTGTACACCGACGTTTCGTGTGTCTGATGCATCAACTGGCTTCGAGTGCATGTTGGCAATAATGACTTCATCACATGGAATAATCATTGGGTCAGAAGGCGTAATCAATTTGTGTCCTCTTGGGAGGTTTTCCCATGTGTGAAGGAGTGCTCCTTCCGCATCAAATACCTTGACATATTCGTGTTGGCCTGGATCTTTAGTAACTAACTTTTGAACTAATGAAGAACCATTATTGATTTCAAATTCGGACTTAATGCGGCCGAATTTCATTTCCACTGTAGCAGCATTTGCATTGCCACCTGCGTCGATTTGCACTGTTCCTTGTACCCACTCAAGAGTGACTCCTGTCTCGGTATCTTCCCATTCGAGGGACTCTTCGTAGACGAATTCGAAATACCATTGGTATGCATTGACTGTGATGTCAAATGTTTTCTCATCGGTATCGTCATAGTTCCAAACTGCAGAGTTTGAACCGAGTGCCATGACTGTAAGCCAAACGACAAGGAATGTTGGAACGATGTAAAACATCAGTTCTAGAGTCGTATTATGCCGGTCGACAGGGAATGCCCCAACTTCGATATGATCGAGGTTCGTCGTATCTGGTTCAACACCATCGCGATATCTCAATATTGCTGTAAACAGCCAACCGAATGTGAATATGGCGACAAGAATCGACCAGAACATGAATTTGTCATAAAGTACGTAGAAAACGGTATCTTCCGCCGGCATGGTTGCACCCTGATTAAAGGGGCGAGAGGGCCTACTTTAAGCGTTGGCGTAAAGCAGACACTAGATTGAAATTCTTTGGTCCCGTTTTCTTTCTGATGAACGTATGTTCTCAACCTTTGAATCAATGCGTTTGTTGAAAAACCTAAACCATTCACCAGACATGAGGCCAGTAGGCGTTTGGGGGTTGTTGAGATGAATAATTCACCAAACACCATTGAACGATTCGAGAAGGCTGGTAAAGCCCTCGGAGTGGCACGTCAACGTAATTGCGATGAAGGTTTTGCCATCATTATCGAAGGCCCTCGAGATAAAATAGCGTTGAAACGCCTTGGATTTACGGGACCGCTTGAAGTCGTCAACAGAGGTTGGGGCATGGACCGTTTCATCGCCTATCTGTATGAAAGATATGGGACTCGGACAGAAGATCGAAAAGCTACGATGACACTGCTCATGGACTGGGACCGAACAGGTGGAAGACTGCAAGCAAATCTACGCCGGAGGCTCGAATCATTTGATGTTCAAATCGATGAGGAATTACGTCGTGTGTTGATGAAGACACTCAAACCAGAAACCCGGGTTGTCGAGAGCCTTGGCGGCTTAGCAGGCGCTCTCATGCCGCACATGGGTGTGGACGCACCACTTACATCGGATTCATAGAATTCAAGGTTGAAGTTCAAATACTCTGCAATTGAAACGGATTATCATGGGGCTTCTGAAGAATTATCGATGGCTCAAGGCCCGCCCTCTCAAGGCGTATCCGAAACCAGATTTTGCTAAACTTGCTGGCACAAAATCTGAACTCGACCTTCTCGAGTATGTTCGAAAAATCGACGGTGTTGTCGATGTGTTCCATTCAGCACGAATTAACCAAATCATCAAAGGAAGAAGTCGCAGGGAAGCCGATCTTATCGTTCTCATGAACGACAGAATCGTCTTTATTGAAGTTAAGAACTACAAAGGTGATCTCACAATGCAAGAACATGTTCTGTATCAAAACGGCCAGTCAAGAGGCTGGACATTTGCAAAACTCGAGGAAGCAGTAGGACGCTTCCGAGAAATTGCCAGAGAGGTAGGAATCATTCTGGAAAGTGATGTTATCGAGACCGTTTTGGCTTGTGTTGGAAACGGAGTCGTCAAAGAATCCGTCCAACCCAAGGCAATAACAGGTTCTTTTGTCGCTGATTCAAAGGCGTCGGTCAAAGAGATTCTCTGCCAACCGCGCGAACACTTCGAAGAATTTGATGTAGAGACACTCAAGGCTCTGAAGACCCTTCTCTCGATGTTTGGTACATGGGATAGTATTCAATTTCCGAATGAAGCAAGACACGATGGCGATCTTACATCGCCTCGAACAATTCGAGAATGGAGGAAAAAATATTGCGAATTACGCATCATCAACGCACGTGGTTGGTGGTCAACGCTGTTCAAAGGACCGCAATTCACTGGAGAACTTATTCCACGTCAAGGCGATCGTATCGAAGTTATCGATTTGGATTATGAAGAACTAGTCGGCCTGTATAATCCGCATGAAATGAGTGATGAAGAGCATCCTTACGAGGGTCTTGCTTCCATTACGTTTGGATATACTGAACTTCAAGATTGGTCAAAAGTCCAATTGATTACGAAACAGAAAGCGAAAGCCAGTGAAGCCAATGAAGCTGCTGAAACATCTGCACCTCAAGAAGGCGATATCGTACCTCAAGCAAGAGTTATCAATCACCTTACTGGAGAAAACGAAGGCATTGTCTTTCGTTTGAATAAGAAGATTACAGGCGTTTACTGGCGCAATAAGATGACCGAACTGGAATGGGAACTGAAGGATGCAACGATGGCTGTCAACTCTGCACACGATATTGAAATCACATCGAGTCGATACATCAAGAGCAAAAAACGATGGCAAATTCAAGTCAAGACCATTGAATAAGTGGTTCTTAGACAACAGGTGGTATGACTCTACCATCCTCTTTAACAGTGTTCAGAACAACTTGGGTAAAGGAACGCTGTACGCCTTTTAGAGTGAATACAGTCTTGGTCAAATCATCAAGATCCTTTCTGCTTTTGACGCGGGCAAGGACCATTGAATCGTAATCGCCCGTTACGTCGTATACTGCAAAGACGCGAGGATCTGCAGCAATGTTTTGTTGAACATTGATCATCGAACCTTTTTCGATACGTAGTCCAGTGATGACCGTCATGGTCCAACCAATGCTTTCAGGTTCTAAGAGGACGGTATAGCCCTTGATGACTCCGAGTTCTTCCAGTCTGCGCAGTCGATTGGTAATGGTCCCTTGTGCTACGCCAATACGTTGAGCAAGGCCTCGTTGACTGATGCGTGCATCTTCAAGCAGAACGGCAAGAAGTCGTCGGTCGGTATCATCAAGTTGCATAGATGGCCGTTATCAGGCTTCATCTTCAACGCTTCGTTCCTCGTCTTTGCGACCAGGTAAGCGAATGTTTTGGGTCCATCCACCAAGACCTTCAACGTCCATTTTCAGTAGAATAAGGAGTCCTTGTGGATGCCATTTCTTGAGACGTACCTCGAATGTGGACGCTTCACCAGGTTCAATTTTACTTCGCTTAGCCCCTCCACGCATACTCCAAGGAGCGATTGCTTCACAGCCTTCAGTGGTAATCAATTTCTTCTTTGCAAGGATTTCAACAAGAACAACAGGTTCCGCCGAATCCTTCCACAATGCTCGAATCTCTGGCAATCCATGTTCTTGATTGAGGGATCCTCGAATGACAGAACCGATGATGAAGGCAGCAACAATAATCATTGCAAGCGGTGGCAAGTGGTCGAGAACCGTGAGTTCTTCAGTAGAGGTTGGAACCGTTGTTTCGTACATGGCAATAACGCCAGGCTGGCCTGTAGCATTTTCTTCTGCTCCGAGAACGACAAAGACAACACGCCATCCATGTGCTTCTTCTGAAAGGTCAACGCCTGCAGCAAAGAGGTGTTCATATGAGACTTCAACATCAACAGAAGATGTGTTGTTTGCTGTGGTAAAGAAGCCGACATCGGATGTCATGTCTCGAACCAAAAATGAAAGTTCTCGCCCATGCTGATCTGTTGCATCGGTTTCAATGAAGAGAATCTGCATGAGTGCATCATCTCGAAGTTCAACCTGTGGTGTAAAGGTCATGTTTGCAACGAAGTAGTATTGCTCTTCATAATCCGAACGGACCGATAATGTTCCCGTTAAATCGACGATGTGTTGACGCGTATCTTCGCCATTTCCGTTGATGAGTGAAGCGGTTTCATCAATTTCGATACCATTGGTTCCTGCGCGTAAATTTGCATCATCATCGGGCCAGTCAGAACCGGTTGTATCGCTATGCCTCCACCAGTTAACAACAACATCGCCATCATTGGTGGTATTGCATTCTCCACATTGCATCATCTGGTCAGGGAAGTGTTCAACATAGCGATGCTCAACATCTGTTTGTTCTCCAAGTTCCCATTCTAAATGCAGACTTGTTGAAGCAGATGCTAGTGGTAGGAGAAGGACGAGAGCAAACAACAGCCAACGCTTCATTCCTCTTCCTCCATTCCCAAGCGAATCTGAAGTAATCGTCGTTCTGCCTTTTCGAGCATTAAGGTAACTCGAGTGCCACACCATGCACTGATGATCAAATCTCCAGTAGAGTGTTTGACACGAACGAGCAATGCTCCAGAGGATAACTCGATATCATAGGCTTCGGCAAATTCTTCTCGTTGCGGAGCTTCATCTCGTAACAATCGTTGCAACATGACTTCATCGATGACGAGGATATCATCGGAAAGATGTGGATGGATCAAGGGTATTGATTCTTGACGCGCTCTCCAGTGACCGCCCTTAACAACAAATGCGGGTAATCCGACATGGAGGACTTGCAATGGATGGAACGTGCCACTCGGCCAACGGTTTCCCCGCTTATTTGGTGTCTCTTTAGACCAAATACGATCATAGACAATTTGAGGTGCAATGGCCATTCTCTTTCCTCTTCTCCACCAAGAGAAGTCGGTTTGTTTCAATTGACATTGTTCGAGAACGTCTTGAATTTCTTCTTCACTGGCTTGGAGAACAGTATGGCGGTTGTTTGGAGGTGCTTCCAATTGACGAGGTTCCCAACCGCTCTCCGCTTTCCGATCTGCTAACTTGTCGACAAAGGTTCGAGCGACGCCTTGAGGGGTTGCTTCTTCTCTGTGATGAAGCATAGCGACAAAGAAACCACCCGTGTTGTTATCGGCTGGGTAGAGGCGACGGCAATACGGTAAGACATCGAGAATCTCTTGTTCGCTTGGAGGATCATAGTGTGGTTTGTAGAATGGGACAGAGGTTCGATCTTCGGCTATGTTTCCTTCTTCATCGATTTGTTCCCAGTCGGTTAATCCACGGTGCCATGTCAAACCTTCGACCTTTGAATCATCGATATCAATCAGTTCGAGCCAAGGGCATTGTCGAAGTAATTCGGCGACGACTGCCTCGTTTTCAGTCGGATCGAGTGAACATGTAGAGTAGACCATATTGCCTCCTGGCCTTAGAAGTTGAGCGCCTCGCTTTGAGATATCAACTTGCAATTGAAACATGGTACGTCCACCGCGTGGAGACCAACTCCACCAAACGTCCTTGTTCTTACGCGCAGTTGCACTTCCAGTGCAAGGAACGTCTGCAACGATGGCATCGAAGCCAGGTTCAGGGATTCTTCCGATATGACGTCCATCGTGTTGGCTGACTATGACGTTGCCTAGAGACAGTCGCCCTCGATTGCTTGCAAGCATATTGACGCGACCCGAAATCGGTTCGTTCGCAACAACAACACCCGTAGGAGCCATTCGTTCAGCAGCATGTGTTGCCTTAGATCCTGGTGCTGCACAGAGATCGAGTAAGAGTGTATTTGGTTGAGGGTCGAGGACAAGAATTGGAAGCATACTGGCCGCTTCTTGGCGTGTTATTCGCCCTGTATCGTGAAGAAGAGCAAGTAGTTCCCGAGTTCCATCTCTTGCTGCTTGTCCCCGAGCAAATGGCATCTCATATGCTTCGTTCCCATGGGACCAAGCAATCGGTTTACCACCCATTTCAATGAGTTTTTCTCGGGTCCACTCTTTGTCATGATGATGCATTGAAAGGCGCAGTGTTTCTGGTAATGGCGTGGTAGCAACATCAATCCAATCCTGCTTTGAAATTCCAAGGGACTGAGCAAATCCAGTCAGGGGCGCAATCTCTGCTTGTTCGAGCAAGCTGGTCTCACTTTCTCTCGCCCCCATGTCCCGCCCTACAGTCTCGCCCCTTTTTGCATTGCGAACGCCGTTAGCATCATATCGCGTTGATGTCTGGTCGGGACATGCTCGGTGACGAAATGCCATGGTTGGTGCCGTTGTTTTTCGGCTCCATTGCTATCTGGTTGTTTCCAAAAGTGGTTGAATCCTTTGCAAAAGACCGCAGTGAACGATTGTTAATGGCTTTGCGATGGTTACCCTTTACCCTTCTCGCCGTGATTCTTTCTTTGCGTATGTCGTCCATACTCGGCCATGATACGGACCATTTGGAAGTCGTCTCTTATCTTCAGGCGGATTCTTCGCTGACAGATCGCCTTCACATTCTCTTCGCAGGAGATGGTATTGTAGAATGGATGCTTCTTCCATTGACCTATCTGTTTGCATGGAATGGTCAAGGCATGAAAGGAACATGGAAGGATGAACACATGCAGAAATTCAAGCGAACAGTAGCCCTTATGCTACTGGTCTCTGCAACATTATTCTTTGATGATTCAGCCTACATCGCTCCGGAAAGTTTCCCATTAACACAGATACCGAGTCCATCCGTCGACATGTGGGTTGCGATTACACTATTGCTCGTAGAAATTCTCGTCATTAGTGGATTAATGTCGATGTATGGTCCTTCGAAGGGTGTAGAGGCATACCGGGATAGAAAGTTTCTACCTGCCTCCCCACTTGTTCTAACAGGCTTTGCTTACTTGGCCATGGCCTTCATGGATTCCTCAGTCTTCGATTCTGCATGGTGGGCAGACCCGTATCAAGATGACAAGGTGGCCATGATGTGGATGTGGATATTCGTTGCATTCAATCTCCACGTATTCGGCAGACCAATTCGTGACATTGATTCCAAACTCGGTGTAGGAGATGGGCGAAGTCGAGCCTTAGCCTTCAGTATAGGCGCATCATTAGGTGTACTGATTATCGTCACTTCGTGGTTGATGCACCAACAAGATGCTCCAGATGCAACAGCGATTCGTTCTGCCTTCTGGTTGGTTGGATGGATTTCAGTGATGATGGCGATGGTCTTACTCCTCCCATTGCTTGGATTCGATGATGGAGCGCGTCCAGAATTGGATTGGGCTCGATGGGCACTTCTGTTTGGACCAATGATTCTGTTTGTTATGCACCCCTACTCTCCGTTCCTTTTGCTGGGATCGTGGTTTGCATTGATTGCAACGATGGTCTTGCCATGGATGCTTGAACGAGAAGCAAACACGCTTCCTGTGTGGCAAGTGGTTGCTCTTAGTGCCGGAATGATTGCAGTCTTTTCAGTAACACTCCTCTCTGGTCAAGGCATGGTTATCGCCGTCCCTCTTGGTGGAATGTTTGCAACGTTATCATCGATGATGATGCTTCGACACGCTGCTGCATAACGTATGTTGAAACGCATTCACCGTTTGCCTTTACCATGGGCGATGCGTTTCCTTTGGAACATGTTCCGTTTGCGCTGCCATCTCGTCCCTATGCAATATCGCAAGAATGGCGTCATTTGACCTTCATGCATTGGGAAGTTGATCCTAAGGCGTTGCAAACGCATCTGCCCAAGGGTCTTGAAGTCGATTTGTATGAAGGAAAGGCCTACATTGGAGCCATTCCATTCATGATGGAAAAGGTTCGACCTCGAGGCTTACCATGGGTTCCAGGTGTTTCGACATTCCCTGAATTCAACATTCGAGCCTATGTGGTCAAGGATGGTAAGCCAGGTGTTTTCTTCCTCACATTGGATGCGAAGAGTTGGGTGACTTGTTCCTACGCTCCACGCGCCTATGGGCTTGCATATCGCTATGCAAAGGCGAAGATACGTGTTGATGAATCCACGTTCACTTGGTCTTCAAAACGGAAGAAAGACGGAGCTGAACTGAAAGGCGTTTCAACAAAGAAAGGACCTGCAATGGTCGCTGAAACAGGTTCATTGGAAGCATTCCTGTTCGAACGCTACTGCTTGTATAGTGAACACAAGGGATGCTTACGCAGAGCCTACGTTCATCATCAACCGTGGACATATCATGATGCAGACGTATCGATGGAGCGAAACACACTCCTTGCATCGTACAACCTTGGAGTGGATGAAAACACACCTGATCTGGTTCACATAGCCGATGGACTCCCAGTCCACACTTGGTCGATTGAAGTTGCAGAACGAATCAAACCAGATGATGCTCGAGACTTCTTGTTCTTAGATGGAAATTGTGGACTCTGCCATCGTCTTGCCACCTTTATCGATAAGCGATTAGGGAAAGGAAAACAGTTGGGATATCGTCCAATTATGGATGAAGATGCACAACGAGTGATTGCAACATTACCTCCGAAAATGCGAGATGCCGATTCGGTGTATTTGATTCGTAAAGGGAAACCCTACATACGTTCTGCAGCAGGAATACGTGGTCTTTTGTACATGCGTTGGTACTACAAAATGTGGTTCCCGTTACTGTGGCTCATCCCCCTTCCGTTGCGAAACATTGGCTACCGTCTCATTGCCAGATATCGACATCTTGTGTTTAAGCGACCTACAGAATGTTTGTTTCGAGTGGATTGATACAAAATCAGGAAGGAAATGACCGTTTCCCGGTCAAAACCGTCGCGCTTGTTATATCTGAATTGTCGATGGAACAACTAGGAATCTTCGGATTTCTGGATGGGATGGGAATGAGCAGAGCGTTTCGCGCAGGCGTTGAAAAACGTCGTAAGATAAAGACAACCGTACAACAACGATCATGGCAACCTCTACGAGATTTGGCAGGATTAGAATCACGAACGCAATCGATAGGAACTGAGATGGGGCCGTTAGTAGACGTCCCTGCTTTGGTTCGAATTGAAGATGAGAAATGGGTGTTTGAGCAAATCGATCAAGAAGTCCTTCATCATCTCACACATCGATTGATTCTTCACGAGGAAGAAGGTTCTCGCACCATTGGTGCAACCATCAGCCTCGCATCAGCAATGCATGTTGCAAAATGCATGGCTGAACAGGAACAAAAAATTGTTCTGATCCGTCCAATGTAGGACAGTTTCAGAAGAGATTGACAATCGCTTGAACGACGCCTTCGTTGACAAGGTAGAAGAATCCACCAATAACGAAACAAGCGAAATAGACTTGGAACGGTGAGATTTTCATGGCTTCTTCCGACTCTTCATCGAAGTATCGAATCAAACCGGCTGCTTGCTGAATACCGCTGCCTTCAGATTTCTTTGCCATGTGGACCATTCTATCCGAGTTGCCTTTCCTTTATGAACGCAACGCGCGTTCATTCGGATTCATTATCGGTCATATCGACGAGAGGAATATCCTCTTCAATAACGAGCAGCGCCCCATCTGGACTCAATTCTTCTTCAATTTCAATAGGAACCAGTAAGGCAGCCTCTCCACGAGACAAGGCGCGCTCCACGGCAGGTGTATTGTCATCTGCGAGGGCTTGATGGGCAAGGCCAATCTCAAGATGTGCGAGTTCGATAAGATTAGCATCAACATCTCCTCTCTTCTCAAGTCGAGAGATGTGATGTTCGAGAGCTGCAATCGATTCAGAAAGAAGGCTCTTGGCACGCTTTTGATGCGCTCTCCATAGCATTTCATTGGCTTTGAGCGAACTTCCAGTCTTTGCCAGTCCTTTCTCAGCACTGCCTCGATGGGCAAATTCCCATGGATTGTGCTGTGCAGCAGCTGCAAGATCGTGGATGATACGTGCTCGATCTTCTACTGGACCTCGCATGATGATGATGTTGCGATAGCCAGATGTCAGCAAACCAAAGCCCCAGTAGGGGATTGATTGAACCGATACGTGCAATGCACCTACGGTGAATTCAAGCATCCATCGTTGTTCATCAAAGCCAGGGACTTCAGTAAAAACAGGCGTCTCAGCACCCACGCAACATTTCAGCAGTGTTTCGCAGACATCACCAAGGTAGACCTTACTCGAAGGTCCCTTGTGATGAGCAGAACGAAGATATCGCCCAGCCTCATCAACACAATGGTTCGACTTTGCCTTACGTACCTGTGCATGAAGGACAGAACGCTCTGGGTGAAGGTCGACGTCCATCATCAATCCTCGAGTTCTTTTCGAGAAATGAGGAAAATTGCAATAATTGCATACACTGTCTTGTTTCGCATAAATTGGAATAAATCCTTTCTACATTTTATCTTACCTCATCAGAATACGTGAATTAACAGCCTCTCTGACCGAAATTATCGAATCATTATAGTG
>JADHSC010000029.1 GCA_016777125.1 Candidatus Poseidoniaceae archaeon | reverse complement strand
TTCTTTTCGTAGCCTCCCTCCTGCTTGCAGGATGTACTGAACTCACAGAATCCACTGATGAAGCGGGTGATGAAATACTCAATATCGATGTCAATGAAGAGATCGCTCTTGAGAAAATCGATGAGTTCCTGACCGTTGACGAAGATGAATCCTTTGGGATTACCATCATGTTTGAAATGGATGATAGTATGATGGAGGGTGCATTCGATTTCGGAATGGATTCCGAGGATGAAGGAGAATCCTATGACGATGGTGATTCCGAAGATGAAGGAGAATCCAACGATGATGGTGATTCCGAAATGGAAGAGGATGTCGAAGAAGTGATTGTTGTGGAAATGACGGAAGCATGGTCTCCAGAAGGGTACCACAGTTCCTCAGAAATGAGTTTGGTCTCGAACTCGATAAACAACAGCGGCTATGTGAAAATGGTTCAATCGTTAACCCACATCGGCACGACGGCCTACCTCGACTTTGGATACGAAATTCAAGGAGACCCTTGTGAAGACACGGAAGACGATGGCGGCTTCTGCGAAGCGATGTTTGGCAACCTTCCAGATGTACAACGATACTCAATGGTAACAGCAAACACGCACACCGAAGTAATCGCAGCAATGGCTGAAGATAGTCAGGACAACAGCGAAGACATGGATCCAATGGTCTTCCTTGAGATGGTTGAGATGATTGAAGAGTACGGCACATTAACGCCTGCTGAATCCGTCGATGGATTGCAAATGTTCGACGTCGCCATTGACGGAACAGCAATCGCTGTACAGGAATGGGCTGATGATCTATTGGAAAATTGCGATTCTGACGAGAATGATGCCCTCTCATTGAGTGAAGCAGACGATTGCATTGGATTTGATGATTCTGAATATGAGACGATTTTCAACGAGTCGGACACCGACATGAACGGCGAATTGAGCGCAGATGAACTTCCAGCATTCATTGATGCTTTGATGGCCCTGTGGGACGAAGTACCAACGCCTGAAGAAGTGCTTGAAATGTGTGATGCAGATGCAAGTGAAGGCATCTCTTGGGACGAATTTATCGCTGAGGAGTGCGATGACACCGACAGCGAAGAAATGGTCGATCTTGAATCGTTCTTCAATGATGCAGACACCGATGACAGCGGTGAAATCACCATGGATGAGGCCCAAGGATTCATCGATGCAGTCGTAGCCTTCTACGAAGACGACACTGAAATGGACGATGAAATGGGAATGGGAGAAATGCCTGCAATGCAAGTCGCATTCTCAACCACTGGTGACATCGAGTACTTTGCAATGGAAATGGATGAAATGGGTGAAGAACCTACGGTTATGAAGATGTACATTCTCACAGAAGAGAAAGTCAACTCATTCTTCACAGATACCAATGCAGGAGAAACCGTCGCCCTACCATTCATCGTATCTCATGACATGTATGGCGGAGACGGAATGGGCATGGGTGGAAACGACGGTGGCTCAGGAATCTACTGGAGTGAATACAATTACTGTGAATGGGAAGGCACTGGAGAAGGCGATACCAAGTGGTGGTGCACAGACAACGAAGACGGAAGCAATGGATTCGATAATTGGTGGTACTATTGTGAAGACCACACTGCCTCGCACGGAAGTTGGTACTGCACCGATGACTATGGACAATCATCAGACCATTCAACTTCTGCAGACAACGATAATTATCTTGGAGGCAGTGATGACTCTAGTGATGATGAAGGACAAGACCACGGCGGCGATTCTGATGAAACCGTCATGTACGTCCAATCTGCATTACCCGAGCTGGAAGGAAATCTGTCGGACTACAAGATCGAACTTGCGACCTGTGAATCCGATTACGACATGGATACTGGGGAAGAAACGACGACCTGTACAACTGTGATGTCCGTCGCAATTGAGGATGCTGGAATGGATTCCGACATCATGTTCAATGATGCTGACAGTTCGGGAACGATTTCAGTTGGCGATACGATCCACATCGGTGAAACCAACGAATCTTGGGATGAGGTTCGATTGTACTCCATCTCTGCAGATGCATACGGTGACGAGAATCCAGTGCATAATGCTCCTGGATTCACTGGACTTGTTGGAATGCTTGCACTCCTTGGAGCTGCATTCATTCGACGAAACGAGTGAAGCCACAAAGGCTTGAAGCGGTCCACCCTTAGGGTGGAACATGAGCGAAGTCCCAGAGGGTGTCAACCTTCCCGCTTTTGCGAGGAAGGCTCCACGTCCTACCGTGACGTTGACGCTCACCCGTGATGGGCCAGATGGTGTCGAAGTCCTTCTAGGACGTCGTGCTGAATCCATGCGAGCCTTCCCCGGATACTGGGCATTTCCTGGTGGTGGCGTATCTCGTTCTGACATAGAAGTAACACGATTCATTTCCAATAATTCAGGTGCTCAAGATTCAGCTATTGTTGCTGTTGTGCGTGAAATGTCTGAGGAGTTGGGTGTCGTCCCATCTGGGAATGCCTTACAACCTGTTGATCAATCCCTAAGAGAAAACATTCTTGCTGATAAGAAAGCATTCTTGACAGCGATATCAAGTGAGGTAATTGTGACTGATACGTCTTATTTACGACACATTTCAAGTCGTACGACTCCACCGTTTGGTCCGGTTCAATTTGAAAATACCTTCTTCCATCTCCATATTGGTGACGATGATTTTACTCCATCTTTAGAACTTCAAACGGAGTTCACGGCATTCGAATGGATGAAACCTACTGATATGATTCTTCGTTGGTCTCAAAATGAAATTCGAGTTGCACCACCCGTAGTCACACTCTTGATGGAACTTGACCGAACTCTGAAACGATTCGATGGTGATATGATTCAAACTGCTGAAGATCTGCAACGACGACAACCTGGACGTCGCTCAATCCTTTTTGCTTATGGTGTCGAAGTCGTTCCGGTAAAAACTGCAACACTTCCTCCAGCAGACCATACCAACGCATACCTTGTTGGTGATCCTGAAGGAGAATTTGTTCTGGTCGATCCTGCCTGTCACATGAGAGAAGGTATGGAAGAATTGGCAGAAGCAGTTGACAGACACAAAGGTGAATTGGTTGCCTTGTTGTTTACTCACTCTCATGGAGATCATATTGGAGATATGGATTTGCTCAGGGAAGCTTTTGACGTACCTATTTGGGGAAGTGAATATACTTCGAAAACTGTTGCATGTGATCGTATCTTGAAGGATGGTGACATACTTCAACTTGGAAAACAGGAATGGACTGTTCTCATCACGCCGGGACATCATCCTGGCCATGTTTGCCTCTCTTCACCAGCAGGTATTGTTGCTGGAGACATGGTTGCTGGGATTGGAACGATCTTGATTCCTCCTGGTACTGGCGATATGGATGTGTACATTGAGCAATTAGAACGTCTACGAGAATTGAAGCCTCATCTCTTATTCCCAAGTCATGGTCCAGTCATACCATTACCTGAAAAAACACTTTCATACTACATCAAACATCGAAAACAACGTCATCAAAAGGTACTGGAAGCTGTTGAATTGGGACATAAGACCATTTCAGCCATTGCTACTATGGCGTATTCAGATTCTCCAGATGCACATCCCGGTCTTGCTCAAGACCAAACCCTTGCGCATCTACTTTCACATGAACGAATGGGGCTTGTTGAGCAACAATCGAATGGATGGAACCTAAGAGGAGTTGAATGAATGCCATACAGAGTTGTAATTACGAAACCAGGATCTCCATCGGTCCTAGATATCCAAGATATTGAGATTCCAATTCCAGAGAAAAATGAGGTCTCTATTCAGGTTCATTTTGCTGGTATTAACTTTGCAGACACACTCATGCGCATGGGTTTCTATCAACCAAGACCGCCGTTTCCATTTACCCCAGGCTACGAAGTTAGTGGAGTCATCCATGCACTAGGAAGTGATGTCAAAGGATTCGAAGTTGGGCAACGTGTTGTCGGGATGATGAGAACTGGAGGACAAGCAACTCACGTTGTTACTGAAGTCGATCGAGTCATTCCAATTCCTGATGAGATGACGCTAGAGGCTGCTGCTTCAATGCCAGTCACCTACATTACGGCACATCACATGCTCCATCATCTTGGAAATCTAAAACCAACTGATTCGGTTCTCATTCACGGTGGTGGCGGCGGTGTAGGAACAGCAGCTCTTCAACTCTGCAAATGGGCTGGAGTCGCTAACGTTTGGTCAACTGCATCTTCGGCTAAAGCCGAAATTATCCAATCGTATGGAGCGACTGCAATCGATCGACATAACGAAGATTTTGTACATATCATCAAAAATGCAACTGATGGCAAAGGCGTTGATCATATTCTTGACCCAATTGGTGGCGATCATCTCAAGCGAAGCCTATCTGTTCTAGCACATGGAGGGAAATTATACACCTACGGAATGTCTTCTGCAGCTCCTTCTTCAAAGCGCTCTCTTCTCAAAGCGTTCTTTGCATTTAGGAAACGTCCTCGTTTCGATCCAATGAAAATGATGTCACGAAATCAAGGCGTCTTCGGTGTCCACATGGGCACATGGCCTGATGAAGATGTCATGATCGAACAAATGGAACGCATTGTTAATGGAATTAAAGAAGGCGTTCTGACTCCTATAATTGATTCAGTATTTGATGCACGTGATGTTGCAAAGGCTCACCAATACATACATGATGGGAAAAACATCGGCAAAGTATTGTTACGTTTCGAAGAATAGGAGGGATTCACATGAAGGCATCAATGACTGGGTTTGACGTTCGGGCTGTTTCGCAGGAACTCAATTCATGGGCAGGCGCCTATGTCAAGAAGGCCTACATGCCTCATTACGAACAAATTGTTCTTCGTATAAATCCAAAAGAATCAGACCAATTTGATCTAGTCATCGTTCGGGGACAACGTGTATACACTTCCCAAAGAGATCGTCCAATGCCAATGACTCCGCCTCCGTTTGCTATGGTTCTGCGAAAACATCTCAAGAATGCTCGACTAACAGGTGTTGAACAACTTGGATTCGACAGGGTTCTTCTTCTTAGATTTGATACAAAACATGGCAAACGCTCCCTGAGTGTTGAATTGTTTAGAGATGGGAATGTCATTCTCATGGATGAAGATGATGTCATCATTCAGCCTCTTACACATGCGAGTTATGCTGGACGGACCATCAAGAAGGGAGAAGTGTACATTCCTCCACCTGCTGCAGTAGATCCTTACACGTTAACTCCTGATGTGATTAACGATATCTTCTCAGATTCTGATCGCGACTTAGTTTCAACCCTTGGAGGTAAAATCAACCTTGGGGGTGTGTATGCAAATGCTGTATGCGAACATTCTGGTCTTGAGCCAAACAGTTCGACTACAGATGCAGATGCAGGTCTCGTTCACGACTCTCTGACACATTTCTTGAATGAATTGAAATCTTCAAAACAAGGCTATCTTATTGTAAAGCCGAATGAAGAACATGATGCTGAAGCGCTACAAGCCATCGCTTCTACGAAAGGGCATGATGCTGCAGCAAATGCTGTGATTCGAGAGACTGCTAAAGAAGCGACACCTCTCTTATTACCATCCCATTCAACATCAATTTACATTGAATACCCAACACTCACGGCAACTATTGATGCATGGAAAGGCCATCATGATGCAAATGCATTAGCACGCCGAGAACGAGAAAAACTCGATGCTGCTGCTCCAGGAAGAGGACATTCAACAAATGTTGAACGCCTTGAACGACGACTTAACCAGCAAGAAAAAGCGCTCGAAGGTTTTGCAAAGAAGATCGAGAAGCAACAAGCGATTGGTCATGCAATTCAATCGAATTGGACCCATGTTGAAACAATTTTACAACAAGCGAATGAAGCACTTGAAACAAAAAGCTGGAAAGCAATTCTATCTGGCCTAAAAGAAAACCCGTGGGTTGATTCAGGCAATCCTGCAGAACGTACAATGATGGTTCGCCTCCCTGATGAAAACGGAGATCCAGGACTTGTCTTCACCCTCTCTCTTGATGAAACCGTTCACCAAAATGCACAACGGTATTTTGAATCGGCCCGGAAACAGAAATACAAGACCTCAGGAGCGACGAAAGCCCTTGCTGATACGAAGGTTGAATTCAAAAGAGCACAAAAGAAGGAAGCAAAACAACAAGCAAGTGGACGTCTTCAAACAGTTCGTCGAAGTAAACGGTTGTGGTTTGAACAACATCGCTGGAGCATCATTTCAGGTGGTCATTTACTGGTTGGAGGTAAGGATGCGAAAGGAAATGATGCCATTGTCAAGAAACACCTTTCAGGAGGGGACATGTACCTTCACGCGGACATTCACGGGGCTCCAAGTTGTAGTCTTCGAGCAACACAAGGATTTACAATCGATGAGGAACCCTTCGAGCAATTACCACCCGGTGTCCAATCCTACCGAATCGTCGATAAACTCGGTGATGAGAGGATCACAGATGAGAAATTGGAAGAGGCTGCTACACTCGCTCTTTGCTGGAGTCGAGCATGGAATGGAGGCGGAGCTCATGGAACTGTCTTCGCGGTAAAGCCTGCCCAAGTTTCCAAGTCTGCACAGACTGGTGAATACGTCGGTAAAGGCGCATTCATTGTACGTGGACAACGTCAATGGTTCAAGGATTTAGATGTCCAAATGGCAGTTGGCCTTGTTGCAATCAATGGAGTTCCACTCCTTCTTGGAGGCACTGTTTCAACAATCAAAGAACGATGTGAGCGATATGCTGTACTTTCTCCGGGGCGAATCAAAAAAGAAACTCTAGCCAATAGAATCTACAAAGCGACCGGATTACGAACTGATGACATCTTATCGATTCTTCCAGGACCTTCTGAGATCATTGAAGATATTGGTATCTTCAGTCCATTCCGTCAAGAGACAGAAGAAGAGTGATTATTCTTCATTCTCATTGCGAACAAAGGCTGATGCTACAATCGTTAGCAACATCATTGTTTGAACCATTCCAATTGGGAACGGGAGTGTTTCAGATGCATCACTTGAATCTGAACCGTCTGTCGAACCCAAATCTGATTGTGAATAATCATCTGCTTTGATCATGAACCAATCAAGGTCTCTTGGTAAATCTGCTGTTAGGAATTCATGCCCCTCTTGATTTACAAGGAAATCATCTTCAATTCGAACACCAAACCAACCGTCAAGATAAATTCCGGGTTCAATGGTAATCGCATCCCAAACAGCGAGCGGTTGTTGATTGTAGGAAAGTCCGAAGAGTGGATCATCGGTTCCACTAGAGAGTAAAGGCGGTTCATGAACGCATACACCGTAACCATGTCCGAGACTGTGTATGAAATAATCTCCATAACCTTGTTCTTCGATGTGTGTACGAGCAATGTCATCAAGTGCCCATGCAGGCGTTCCTGCTTCGATGAGAGGGAACGTTAGATTTTGAGCGTCATATACGGCCATATACACTTCAATAATCGTTTCATTTGTTGTTGGACCAACGCTGTATGTTCTCGTGATATCGCTTACCCAATCGTTAACGCGTGCTCCAAGGTCAACAACAACGACATCTCCTATTTCGACAACCTTTGGCCCTGCTCCGTGATTATCAGGATCGCCGTGAGGGATTGCTCCATTTGAACCAGAAGCTACGATGGTTTCGAAACTAGGCCAATCTGGATTAGAACCGTTTTCAATCATTGCTCGATCAATCTCTGCGGCTACTTCTTCTTCAGTTAGAACCTCTCCCATCAATACACGCCATAGCGTATGACGCGCAGTCTCTTGACCGATACTTCCCAATCGAACAGCCTCTCGAATTGACTCGTCCTTATCGGGAGATATTCCAGTTGGAGAAGGGAACTTTCCACTGAGTAAACGAGCTGCTTCGGTTTCACACGCAGTGGCTGTTGGTACAACAAGTACCAAGACGAGCATCACACCCACAAGCCAGCGCATGATTCAACCCTCGCACTCACAAGCAATGAACCCAACGATTGGTCTCATCTGCGAACATACATTGCAACAGCATTGCCGCCACCAAGGCAGAGTGTTACAATTCCTGACTTGGAATCAAGCCTTCGCATAACGCCGAGCATGGTAATGAGACAGCGTGTCCCACTGGACCCTAAAGGATGACCGAGGCTGACTGCTCCACCATGTAGGTTGAATCTGTCATCAGGAATACCGACTTCTTGAGCGACTGCGCATGATGCTGAAGCGAAGGCTTCGTTATGTTCATACACATCAACATCCATTACGTCGAGATTATTTCGTTCAAGCAAATCCTTGACTGCTGGGATTGGAGCGCTCATAACACGTTCTGGCTCAACACCTGCAGTACAGTAATCTTCAATGGTTGCAATAATCTCCCATCCCTGTGCCTTAGCAAATTCTTCACTTGTTACAAGAACTGCGCTGGCTCCATCGTTGAGTGTACTTGCATTTCCAGCAGTTACAATTCCATCTTTATCGAAAACCGTTCGCAGTGTTGACAGATGTTCAACAGATGAATCTGCACGAATCCCTTCATCTCGTTCCAGAAGGAGTGACTCGCCTCTGCGTTGAGGTATTTCTAGAGAAAACGTTTCCCAATCGAACCATCCTTCTTCCCAGGCTTTTGCAGCTTTCATGTGACTTTGAACTGAGAAAGCATCTGCTTGGCTTCTATCGATCGAACATTCACGGGCAACGACTTCTCCAGTGTTACCCATGTGCATGTCGTTGTAAACATCCCATAGTCCGTCGTGAATCATTGAATCGATAAGTTTTGAATCACCCATTTTCTTTCCTTTTCGTTGACCTAAGAGCAATTGAGGAGCATTGGACATGCTTTCCATTCCACCTGCGATAACCACATTGTGTTCACCCATTCTGATGCTTGTTGCAGCATTCATGACTGCCTTGAGAGATGAACCACACACCATGTTGATCGTAACACAAGATGTTGAAACTGGTAATCCTGCTCCAAGTGCGACTTGACGGGCAGGAGCTTGTCCAATACCAGCCTGTAAAACTTGTCCCATAAGGACCTCATCAATGATGCCAGAGGAAGGGTCGATGTTCATTCGTTGACACAGTTCTTTCACAGTTGCAACACCTAAATCGACAGCACTCATTGACGAAAGTGCGCCCATAAATCGGCCGATAGGTGTTCGAGAGACGCCGCAGATGACAGCAGTGTGTTGACTCATGACACTTGGAAACGCAGCGACCTCTTGAACATACGCATGCTCTTCTTTCGAGGTCACAAAAGCATTGATGAACTCAACCACGTGGCACGTACATGGGCAAATTCAAAACCGAAATGAAGACCACGCGAAATGCTGATGAAATGAGAGGTGTAGAGGTTGAAATCGACTTCACAAGTAACGCTCTCGCATCCATTCTTTACCGACAAGGAGAAACTGTTGTTCTCGCATGTTGCACGAAAGAAGCACGATTACCAGGATGGTTTCCCCGAGATTCCAACAAAGGATGGGTTCATGCTGAATACTCTCTTCTCCCAGGTTCCACTGACTCTCGATTCAGAAGAGAACGTCGTGGTGCAAAAGGAAGAACACAGGAAATCGAGCGCCTTGTTGCTCGTTCCCTAAGAGCAGGTGTCGATTTGGAAGAACTTGGTCCCGTTGCACTCAATGTCGATTGTGACATATTGAATGCTGATGGTGGCACACGCTGTGCTTCAATCACTGCGGCTAATCTCGCCCTCAGACTGGGCATTCGTCGTTTGATTGCGAATGGCCAATGCCTTCCAAAGCATCTACGTCCAACCGAGGATCAACGACGTTCTGGATGGAGCGCTCCGACACTTTCTGCTGAAGAACAACACGAACACGAAATGCGTGTTTTACCTCATGATGTTGCTGCAATTTCAGTGGGACTTATCGATGGAAAGACCTATCTTGATCTTGATTACATTCTCGATTCTAATGCTGACGTGGACATGAACGTTGTAAAAATCAGCAACGGTTCATTCGTTGAAGTTCAGGGTACCGGCGAAGAAGCCACGTATCAACGTGAAGAACTCGAAGCACTGCTCGATTGTGCAGAAATTGGCTTCGCTTCCCTCTTTGAAATGCAAGCAAGTGTCTTGTCTGGACAAGAGTGAACAACGAAGACTTGAAATCCCACGCCACGTGGGCGACACGAAAGGGTTGGTAGCTTAGTTGGGAGAGCGCGGCACTGAAGATGCCGAGGTCGCCGGTTCAAGTCCGGCCCAACCCACCTTTCACCCATTTTCATCAATGGGTTCATTTGTAGTAACCTATGTGCACAAAACATGGGAGAGGCCATTGTTGGAGAGGAATTGCCAAAAGAGGCTCCTGAACCCGAATCCAAGAGCGATTCATTGCTCAAGGAACTCGATGAAATTCGCCGCAGACGTACTGATGGCGACAAGCGCAGTATGTTTGCAAAAAAGGAAAATCCCGTCCTCTTCGTAGGGGTCATGTATGGGGTTCTCTATGGTGTACTCATTCTATCGATGTCCTCAGGTATGCTAGGGCAATCGACAGCAATGGATCACAACGCTTCGACAACATTCCTCGACATCGGTGATGAATGCAATGAAATTGATGATGAACCATGGATTCACATATTCCCCAACGAAGATGCTGAAGTCTTTTCTCTAAATGTCTACAATTTGCCCGCAGGCTATGTTGTATTGACCTACAACATCGTAGAAGAAGGAGTGTCAAGTTCCTCAAATGCCACAGAATCCACCCGGGCATTAAACAATGAGAATAATCGTGCGCATGCTAAGGCAGATTACGGTGAACTTGATGAAGGAAATTACGTTGTTTCGCTTTCAGTCGAGATGTACGAGACCAGAGAAGATTCGGAAAATGATTCAATACAACCAATGATGGAGAAGTTGGAAAAGTCCGTTGATTTTGAACTTGAAATAACAACTAAAGGATTTGCATTCCTCCCGTTTGGAGGAGATGAAACCGTTCGTGAAGTCCGTATTACTGATCCTGGACCTCGTTCTTGCTGGTCGGTTCAAGAATTAGGAAATTGGGGCTACATTCTCCTTGTTGCTGAGTTGGGTGGCGGTCGTGAAACCGCTATGCTCGCTGGTGGAGCTGCTGGAATCCCTGCATGGTGGATGGCTTTCAATTCCCTTTCATTGTCCATTTTCTCACTCTTGATTGCTTACCCAATCATGTACAAGGTATACCACCAAGAAGCCGACGATATTCTATCGCGAAATCATATCATTCGGCTGGTTGATGATATTATCTCGAAGTGTGAACGAAGGTTGGGTATCTCCATTGACCATGAACTGGTCAAGGTGGAACCTAGAGATTTGTCGATTGATATTATGGTCCCGTACAAGAACACGGAAAATACACTCAGTGATAGTAAAACAATCCGAGATGAAATCCTTAGGGAAGTTCTTGAAGAATTTGCACTCTTCCACGTATTCAAGCCAGTTCAACTCACAGTACGAAGCATTGGCTCTAACCAAGCGATTGATTTCGATTCAGGGGTTGGGATTGGCGTAGGTGACCGAGACGACGAGGAGTCTCCAGAAAACTATACTTCGTTCTTTGAGGAACTTCATTCCCTCTCCCGAATTGAAGATGAAGTTCGAGATTCATTGGACCTGTTCTTCGTTCGGGACAATACATTGAAACTCGAAAATGCTGTTATCACGAGCGATGATCGTATCGTCTTTGTATCGATTATATTCAAACCAATAACACGATTTGCATATTTCCGTTACAAGCGGCTTGCCTCGGAAGTAGAAGATGAACTTCGCTCGTATATTTCTGAAAGAAACAAGGATTTGCTTACCTCTCAGGAATTGATTGTCAAGGCTCGTAATCAAGTCTCAACCTTAGCAGATCGTTCTGGAGCAGGACGAGTTGAAACCAAAGGCGACAAAGATGAGCGTATCGCTGCTGTTGCACGACAAGATGGGTTTGGAGGACGGATGCTCCAAACGAAATTACTCGGTGACATTCTCTCAACTGTGGAGTATACTGCAAACGAAAAGCGTGAAATGATCAACAAGTGGGGCTTCTGGGGACTGATTGTCTTTGTATGGATTCCATTCATGGCATCAGGAGTTCTTGTTGGAGCTATGCTTGGATTGCTTTCAAGAATGAAATTCATGCGTGTCCTCATGGCTACAATGGTTGGTGGTTTCATTGCATCAATTACTTGGGCGTACACTGCAGAAGGCATTGTCAAGATAATGCACAAATACAAACTCGAAGCTGTTATTCCAATTATCATCATTGTATTCCTCCTAGCAGCAATTCTTCACATCCGCTCGACAAAGAATCGACGACAAACCGAATTGTTTGAAGATACATTGCTGGATAACTTCCACAATGACATCAAGGAAAAGTATGGGTCAAACTAGGTTGGATAACATGGATTCAACTACATCGCTTGATGGTCGCAACGGACACGTTGGAGAGTTGGCTAAAATCGGGATTTTAGTCGCTTCAGACCGTGCTCATTCGAAGGAGTATGAAGATGAAGGTGGACCGGCTATTCTAGGCTTTTTGAAAGAAGCAATCGCATCTCCAATTGAAGTTCATTACAGATGCATACCCGATCAACAAAACATCATCGAAGAGACGTTGGTTGAACTTGCGGATAGTACGGGCTGTCATGTTGTAGTAACGACCGGCGGAACAGGACCCGCTATTCGAGATGTTACTCCAGAAGCGACGAAGAATGTATGTGAGAGGATGATGCCAGGATTTGGCGAACAGATGAGAGCCATCTCCTTAGCGTTCACACCAACTGCGATTCTTTCTCGACAAACTGCAGGGATTCGAGGTTCTTGTCTGATTTTTAATCTCCCTGGACGGCCGAAGGCCATCCGTGAAACGATTGATGAAATATGGAAAGCGGTTCCGTACTGTGTTGACCTTATTCAGGGTCCGTACATCGATATGGACGATGAAATCTGCAATGCTTTCAGACCCAAAACTGTTCGAAGGCGATAAGAGCATTCATTGACTGAATGCACTAACGACGTATTAGTGACCAACTATGAGTATGCTCATCCGTAATGCAACAATGATTCTTCCAGAGACAACAGTGATTGGTGATTTGTTAATTGTTGATGGAATAATTTCAGCAATTCAACCTGGAGGTGGGTTGCAACCTCATGATTCCAATACACAGGTTATCGATGCTACTGGATTGCATCTTCTGCCTGGTCTGATTGATCCTCAAGTACACTTCAGAGACCCAGGTCAGCCTGAAAAAGAGGATTTGTACAGTGGCTCTTGTGCTGCTGCTAGCGGCGGAATCACATCGTTCCTTGATATGCCGAACAATGTCCCCAGTCAAACAACACTCGTATCAATGCATGATAAATTGGAAACTGCAGATAATCGCTGTGTAACCAATTACGGCTTCTTTATTGGAGCCACTGAATCAAATGTTGAGGAATTGCAAAAGGCCGTTGGAACGCCTGATGCCCCTATTGCTATTCCGGGAATTTGTGGAATTAAAATCTTCATGGGTTCTTCAACAGGTGATCTTTTGGTCAATGAATCAAATGCACTCAAGACTATTTTTGACAACACTGCTGGACTGATTGCGGTTCATGCAGAAGATGAAGATCGAATGATCGAGCGCAAAAAGATGATTGATGGACGTACAGATATGGAAGCTCATGCAGAATGGAGAGATGAGGAGACTGCCCTCATTGCGACAAAGCGAGCAGTTGGATACGCTCAAGCAAGTGGACATCGTTTGCACATCCTTCACCTCACTTCTGGCATCGAAGCAGATTGGCTCCATGGATTGACTTCACTTATCGGTACTGATGGTGAAGCACACATCACAACTGAAGCATTGCCACAACATCTCACATACGACGAACGTGACGTTGCTGAACGTGGGACTCGGTTGAAGATGAATCCACCAATTCGATATCAATTCGACAAAGAAACACTTTGGAAGAGACTACATGATGGAACAATCACCTGTATTGCAACAGATCATGCACCCCATACGCTTGAGAACAAAGCACTAGGTTTCCCAAAAGCGCACAGTGGAATGCCTGGAGTTGAAACCTCACTCCCAGTCATGCTAACACACGCTTCAAGGGGCGCTTGCACTATTGAACAAGTCGTTAAGTGGATGTCTTTGAATGTAGCAAAGTGCTACGGAATGATCGGGAAAGGGAAACTCGAACAAGGCTATGATGGCGATGTTACGCTTGTTGATATGACCAAAGAAATATTGGTTGAAGATAAAAACACCTGGACGACAGTCGGCTGGAGCCCATTTAGTGGACGCAAACTCGTCGGCTGGCCTGTTCTAACCGTTGTAGGAGGGACGCCTGTGTTCGAAAGAACAGAATCCACTGGCCCTAAAGGAAAGATTCTGGTGGATGAAGGCCAAACTGGGTCGCCTCTCCTGATGACCCCTTGGAATTGATATTATTCGGGGCGTTTTATAGAATACGCTTAATTACTCCCCCAACTATTTCAGCATGAGACTTATGAGTAACATGGAAGAACAACTTGGGAAGGGATATCAACAGATAATGATCGGATTAATTGTATTTATTGCAGGTGCAATTTGGGGTGGAATGCAAGCCACCAATGACATGGTAGCAGAAGATGTCTACTGGCCTGCAGTCATGATGTTGTCTGGAGCAATGGTTGTATTGCTAGGAACAACATTTGGTACCGAACACGAAGATGATCGAAGCAATGATCTTGGGGATGCAATTACTGAATTAACAGAACGCATCAACAAACTTGTTGGTTCATCCTCTGCAAACAATGAAGAAGAATAATCAGAGAGAGTAAATCGCTCCATATTTCTCTTCGACATATCGAAGGAACGCCTCAGATGAAGGAGGAGCACCTGTTGCTTCTTCGATGAGGTTTGCTGGTAACAATGCGCTTCCTCTCTTATGTATTCTATTTCTAAGCCACTCAAGCATTTCAGACCAATCTCCAGATGAAATATGTCCGTTAATCGATCCAATATCCGAATCCATCGCTTCTAGTAATTGAGCAGCATACAGGTTTCCGAGAGTATATGTTGGGAAGTATCCAAACGCTGCCATCGACCAATGAATATCCTGTAGACAGCCAAGAGTATCGTTTGGAACGGTGATTCCAAACCATTCAGTGATCATCGAGTTCCATAATTCTGGTAACTGGTTTAGTGGAAACCCTTCGTTAAATATTTTCTTTTCAATCTCGTATCGTAACATGACATGAAGATTGTATGTTACTTCATCCGCTTCTACACGAATAAAGCCCGGTTCAACACAATTCGCAATTCGGTTCAGCGTCTTAGAATCCCAAGATGGAGCATCTGGGAATGATTCTTTGAACCATGGCATAGCTACATTCCAAAATTCAGGAGTCCGACCAATTTGATTCTCCCATAGCCTGGATTGAGACTCATGAACTCCGAGTGATACCGCATCTCCTCGAGGCGTGTATTGATGGCTCTCATCGAGTCCTTGCTCATACAAGGCATGGCCAGTCTCGTGCATAACAGCGTAAAGACATGAGAATGGATCTAATTCATCATAACGTGTCGTGAATCGAGTATCACCTGGCCAAATTCCTGCTGAAAATGGATGTGTTGATGCATCCATACGACCTGCAGCAAAGTCAAAGCCCATGCGTTCACTTACCTTGATACAAAATTGTTCTTGTGATTCAACTGGGAAAGCCATCCCTTCTGGCAAGGTTGGATCTGGATTGGTCTTTTTAGCTTCCATTATTCGATGGAGCAGTGGGACAAGTCGTTGTTTCAATCCTGCAAAGAGAGGATCATAATCTTCAACAGTCATTCCTGATTCATACTCATCTAGAAGGGCATCATAGGGCGTTCCTTCATACCCATATGCTTCGATTTTTTCGCGAGTTAATGCAACAAGTGTTTCGAGATGTGGTAAGAATGCAGAGAAATCTGAATTCGAGCGTGCACCTTGCCAAGCCACAAGAGCCTCACTTCTCGCTTTAGCAAATGTGGATACAAAATTTGATGAGAGTTTTGTTGCTTTATCGTACCGCTTCCTAAATTCCCGAGTATTCGCTTGTTCTGCTTCATCTAAATCGCTCCGTTGTTCAACTCGGTCCAACAGTTCGCCCATTTCTGGATCGATGATTCTTTCATGCGCAAGTGCAGCTAACCATGCCATAATTTCGCCTCTGGATTTGGCTCCTTTCTCGGGCATCAATGTTTCTTGATCCCATCCCAAATGGCCTTGAATACTCCCTATGCGATGGATGTCTTTGATTCGTTGAATAAACTCGTCTTTTTCGCTCATAGTTCTTCGACAACAGGACTTCTTCATCAAGACTCGTATGGCAAATGTTGCTTTTACAAAGCCACACATTCAATATGGATGAGTATATGGGGACTACATGGTGCTTCCATCCGACGAGAAAGGTAAGGATGAGAAGTCATCCATTACTGATGTCGATGAAGATATCAATGCACTCCTCAATGAAGAGACGCCTGAGCCAAATCAAGATGTTAATACAATCACTGAGGCGATGAGTGCTGAAGAAAAGTTGAAGGCGATTTCAGATAGAGTCGTTCAAACTTCAATGGATATTCGACGTGGAGAGAACGTTTTGATTGTCTGCGACCCAACCACGGCAGAGATTGGACAATCTCTGCATGAGGCAACGCAACAACGGTCAGATAGAGTCTTACTTGTTGTCATGCCAAAGTCAAGGCATCATGGGGAAGAACCACCAAGCCCAGTTGCCTCCCTCATGCGACAACAACAAGTTGTTATCGCTCCAACAAAGTATTCACTCACACATACACGTGCGGTACGCCAAGCTGTCAGAGATGGTGCTCGAGTTGCGACAATGCCTGGAATGAACGTTGAACTCTACACTGAAGGTGGCATGACTGCTAACTTCCAAGAAGTCAAGCGACGAATCTCAAACATCGGGACGGTGTTGAGGCGTCGAAGAATCATTAACGTCAAGTCAGAAGCGGGTACAGATGTTACGTTCGAGGTCAGTTGGAGAGATTGGAAACTCGATGACAATGGAATCTGTAATCGACCAAGGATGCTGATGAATCTACCTGCTGGGAAAGTGTTTGTTCTTCCAAAAGAAGGGACAATGAACGGCACCATCGTTATCGACGGCTCATGGGATTCAACGCTGATCGACGAGCCGATTGAATTTGTTATCGAAAATGGAACTGTGATCGATGTTAAAGGTGGAAGTCTTGCAGCAAACATTCGTCAATCATTCGGAGAAGTGGCTAAGAAACTCAAGGCAAAAGACCGTGAAAATGTCTGGACTGTTGCTGAATTTGGATTTGGAATGAATCCTAATGCCCGCCTTGTAGGAAATGTTCTGGAAGACGAAAAACGGCTCGGTAGTTGTTATTTCTCAATCGGAGACAATTCTCGATTAGGTGGTACTTCGAATGTTGGAATACACATATCAGGTGTTTTGGCAGAACCTTCAGTTTGGTTAGACGATACTTGTATCACCGATTCGGGAGTATTCCTCCCTAGTAACGATTAACGGTGTGTACTCGTGTTCATATTCCCACAGATTGGGCAGAATCGCCAATATGGATCAAGACCAATCCCACATCCTCTACAATGAATACCTGAGCGAATTGTAGGCTGAATATTCATACCTGGTTGTTGCTGCATCGGTTGTTGCTGCACAGGCTGTTGTTGGATGGGTTGCTGTTGTACTGGTGCTGGTTGTTGTTGCACTGGTTGTACTGGCTGTTGTTGCCATCCTGCTTGAGGCGCTTGGATACCAGGAGATGGTGCTGATTGTTGTTGAGGCTGTTGTTTCTGAATTGGTCGACGAACTGGAGCAACTGGCCGAGGAAGACTTGACATCGTCTTCGCAGCATCAGAGGATACGAATTCACTCAGAGTAACTTCTCCGTCACCATCAGTATCTGCAGCTTTGTGAAGTTCTTCTGCTGTATCGAGAGGGAGATTCGCAGCGACCGCTAATTCTTCTACAGACAATGCTCCTGATTCATCAACATCTGCAGCAATAAATCGTTCAGCATCGCTGACCCATTCTTCTGCGGGCTCTTCAGTTGCTTCATCTGCTCTTGGTTCTTCTACAACAGGTTCCTCAACAGGCACTTCTTCAATGACGGGTTGCTGGATAATTTCTTCAACTTCTGGGATAAGTTCAGTTCCAAATGCACCAGAAAATGCATCTTGGGTTGCAAGATCCGCTTCAACATCATTCTTGGGAGATTCTTCCTCTACAACTGATGTTTCAAATGAAGGGAGGGGCACTGATGTTGAGGGGTTCTCTTCAGCAATTGTTGGAAGGGGAACCGATTCTGTTGTTGGAAGAGGGACAGAAACGGGTTGTTCCACAGTTACTTCCTTCACAGGAGCAGGTTCTGCTGGCTTGGAAACTGGTTTTGGTTTCTTTTCTTGAGCAGGCATCGATTGTCGAGCCTCGATTGTTGCGGGTTCCGCTCCTTCACTTGCAAGAAGTGCGATTGGGAGTGCGTGTCCTGCTACATCGAGCGATGAGACCGATTCAGCAGCAAGGGCCTGAATTTTTTCAAGATTCTTCGACGGATTCTCCATCATCTCTTGGATGGATGAAAGATAGCGATCAACTTCAGGCTCACCGCCGGTTGAATACCCGATTGCTAGGATTTTCAAGAATTGCATCGGATCAAACAGAACAGAGATGGAATGAATCACTTCTTCTGTTGCAAGAGGATGTGCAGAGCTTGTTGATCCGGTCGAATCAGGTTGTCCTGCAAAAGCCAGCATTGGATCGGGGAGCGACATCAGATTGAGATGGCCAAAGATGAGGAAGTAGATTTCTCCTCCTTCACATTGAAGACGTTCACTCGCTGCTTCAAAATTGAACTCACCAGGCTGCAAGACTACATCTGATAGATGTTCAAGTGTCTTGGATAAGGCCTGATTAGAGTCCATTTCCATGAGTTGTTGAAGGACGTCTGAGGATTCGATTACACCGAAATATGCTGCTGTATCATCGACTGCAATTCCTTCAGGAAGAGAGGCTCCTTCTGGTACTCCTTCTGACATATATTCCCCCCTTCGACTTGTCCAACCGAGTCATGTTTTTGAGTCTACTGATTATCGATTCCGAGCAAGGTCGAAGATTGCTCTCGATTGTTGAGCCGTCCAACCGGTTTCTTGGAGTTGCATAAGTATGGTTCGTTCTTGCTCTCCATCGCCAAGTCCAGTCACAACCCAATCAACTGCTGCTTCTCTATCATCGGCTTGCCAGTCTTCAAAGAGAGACATATCAACTTCAATTCGAGCCTTACGTACTTTCTTCTGATTTTTATCCTCATCAGTTGAAGATGAATCACCCAAAGTTGATCCTACTGGCTTCTTTCCAGCTGAAACTGGTTGTGAGGTGCGCTTTGGACCACTAGGAGCTCCTCCGGGAGGACCTCGTGATGGTCCTGTCTTTGCTCCAGGAGGACCTCTGGAAGGACCTGTCTTTGCACCTGGAGGGCCTCTGGAAGGACCTGACGAACTTGGTGGACTTCTTGACTGAGGACTTCCTCGAGCAGGCAAACTGGTTAGAGGTGCTGATCTGGATTGACTTCTGGATGAAAAGGAGTCATCCTCATCATCCATGAAATCATCTTCATCGTCTTCATCATCGTAGTCATAGCCTCGATTCCCAAGTGTTCGTAAGACGAAACCAATGATAATGAGGACAAGAATAAGTCCACCTAAGATGCCACTGAATGCTATAATGGACATACCGAACACGGTTGTTTCATCATCTGATCCTGCTTGTTTAGGCAGTGGACAGCCGTCTTCATATCCGTCGACCCCTTTAGCATCCTCAGGACAATTATCGAGCAAGTCGTTGACACCATCACCATCAGTATCCTTCTCACTCTTCGAACATCCTTCGTCGTCAACATTTGAAGTCGGTGAATTTGGACACTTATCTGGGACCAAAGCATCGGAAACAAATTCACCAGGCCAATCAGAATCACGAGAAGAATTCCAGTCTGGATTACCCCAGTTGTCACCGTACCCATCGCCATCTGAGTCATTCCATTGTGTTGCATCACCTGGGAACTTATCACGGCCCCAATCATCCGCCCATCCGTCTCCATCATCAAAGCAGCCTATTTCCAGAGAATCATAGTATGAGGTCCCAAATTGCTCTGGACAGAAATCAGCATTATTGCCATTCGGGTTATCGCCAAAGCCATCTCCATCTTGATCGAACCATTGTGTTCCGTCAAGCGGGAAGGCATCTCCTGTTTGGTCAATTCTTAGACCAGTCTCTGAATCAATTGTGTAGGTATAGTTTCCTGAATAGCCATCGCCATCTAAGTCCTGATCTAGCTGATCTTCATCTAAGCATCCAACTTCATCAACTGGATAGCCTGCTTGTGTATCTGGGCAATTGTCATCATTATCGACAACACCATCACCATCAGTATCTCGTTGGAATTCATCGCATCCATTTGCATCAATATCCGTACCAGCAGAAGCAGGGCATTGGTCGTCAGGGTCAACAATACCATCACCATCAGTATCCTGCGTGAGCTGTTCAGAACTGCATCCATCTGAATCTACTGTTGCTCCAGATGTTGTGTCAGCACACAAATCATCCGCATTTGATACACCATCCTCATCATCATCTAATTGATCGTTTGAACAACCTGCTGCATCAACAATTGAACCAAGTGGAGTATTTTCACAGTCATCAAGATCGTTGTAAACACCATCGCCATCGCTATCATCTGTATTCACCAATGGACATCCATTCCCATCAGTTCCATCCATCACCCCATACTGGAATGGACAAGCATCAGCATTGTTCCCTGTTGAATTATCACCGAAGCCATCGCCATCATAATCGAGGAATTGGGTCGGGTCGAGAGGGAAGTCATCA
>JADHSC010000028.1 GCA_016777125.1 Candidatus Poseidoniaceae archaeon | reverse complement strand
TGGTGCGGGGGGCAGGATTCGAACCTGCGAACCAATAAGGAATGGGACCTAAACCCACCGCCGTTGACCAAGCTGGGCGACCCCCGCGCAGATTGAGGGCGGTCAATCATGGATTTGAAACCGCCGATTAAATCGTCACGACATTTTTTTCACATCTTCAGTTAGATGGAAGTCGTGGTCTCCACCAACGTAGAGTCAGTGAATTCGCAACAACGCTCAATGAAGAGAGAGACATAGCCGCTGCTGCAAATGCAGGAGGTAGCAGCCAACCAGTCCAGGGTAGAAGCAACCCCATAGCAAGAGGTATTCCTATCAAATTGTAGACAAATGCCCATCCCAGATTGCTTCGAATTTTTCGCATTGTAACTTGACCGAGTTCGAGGGCTGAAACAGCATCGAGTAGATCATTTCGAATCAAGACAATATCTGCTGAGTCAAGAGCAATATCGCTTCCAGCACCCATGGCAATACCGACATCTGCAGTCGCTAGGGCTGCAGCATCGTTGATTCCATCACCAACCATTGCAACACATGCCCCATCCTGTTGTAATTTTGAGATATAGTCTGCTTTTTCATCTGGGCGTACGTTGGATACAACAGTTGTAATGCCACATTCCTTGGCGATTTGTTGTGCAGTTTCATCACGATCACCAGTAAGCATAATGACCTCAAGATTAGATTGTTGAGCGAATTTAATCGCTGAAACAGTTGATTCACGAAGTCGATCTGTCGTTTCAATCCATCCAAGCAATTGCGTTCCTTTGGATACGAACGCGAGCGTAGAACCCTTTTTCGCAGCAGATTGGATGTCCTCTTGATGACTACTTAGGTCGACGCTGACATGTTCCATGAGGGGTTCGTTTCCAATGGCAACAACCTCATCATCAAGCCGTCCAACAAGCCCCATTCCACCCATACTCTCGATGTCAGTCACATCTGGTCTTTCCTTGGTCACATTGGACCATGAAGCAAGAATTGCTTCGGCCATTGGATGCGTTGAGGCATGCTCAAGTGAAGCGGCTATACCTAGAATTTCACGTACCTCGCCATCAATGAGTTCAATGTGAGATACTTTCGGTTTACCGGTCGTTAGAGTCCCCGTCTTGTCTACAACAAGTGTTGTTGTTGCATGAGATCGTTCAAGCGCTTCAATGCCTTTGATCAGTAGCCCATAGCGAGCACCAATTCCAGTTCCCACCATGAGAGCAGTCGGAGTTGCCAATCCCAAAGCACAAGGACAAGCAATGACCAATGTCGATACGAGAGCAAGAATCGCCACTTCCCCTCCACTTCTATCTCCATGTCCTGATGACAACATCCAGAAAACGGCTGATGCGAGGGCGCAAACGAGTACGAACGGCACGAATACTGATGCTATTTTATCGACCAATCTCTGAACAGGAGCTTTGCCCATTTGGGCCTCATCGACCATTGAGATAACCCTTGAGAGAAGAGTTGAGTGGAAGGGTTGAGTGGTTTGAAGGGTTAGCGGCGAATCAAGAACAATCGTTCCTCCTATGACCTCATCCCCTTCCTTGCGTCGTATAGGATATGTTTCACCAGTCATCATTGATGTGTCGACTAATGCAGAACCTTCGAGGATAATTCCATCCAATGGAATTGTTTGGCCGACTCGAACTAAGATATGTGTTCCCGAGAGAATGTCTTCTACTGGTTGGCGCTCAGTTGTACCATCATCATCAATGACGAGAGCAGTTTTAGGTTGAAGATTCATCAATGAATAGACCGAATCTGTCGCTTGTAATTTGGCTCTACTCTCGAGGAAATTCCCCACCAAAATGAATGCGATAATTAGTGCTGCTCCATCAAAGAAGACGTGTTCAGTTGTCGAGAAGATACTCGGAAGGAACGTAAAAAAGGATTCAAAAGTAACCAACATGGACCAAATCATGGCCGTTGTGGTACCTAGGTGAACCAATACGTCCATATTTGCCCGTCCAGATAGAATGGCTTTCCAGGCCCCTTTATGGAACTGCAGTCCAGAGAACACATAGACAGGTGTTGCAAGCAAGAAGGCCAAGAGAAATCGAGTATCGATTGAACCAGTTTCTCCCAAATCTGAAACGAACATGCTCACGATCAGGGTCGGAACTGATAGGAGAAGTGCAAATCCAGCAAGTTGGCCTTGCTTTCGTGCAGACTGGACTGCTTCTGAACGAATGGTCTCTGGTGTTGAGACTTTTTCTGCGCGGAATCCCTTTTTCTCAACCGCATTCATGACTAGATTGATGTCGATCTTATCTGTGCTCCAGGTAATACTCGCCTTCTCCAAGGCCAGATTAACACGGACAGATTCGACTCCAGAGACATTAGAGACGGCAGATTCTACCGACGCAACGCAAGAAGAACAGGTCATGCCCTTGACTCGGAGTGTTGTTTCAGCCATTGTGAATCCTCTTTGCTATGGTCACTCGTTGCTCATAATTAGCATTGATGCTAGACAGGAGATAAGTCAAGACGTCCAGACCAAAGATCGAGTCCACGTATTCTGCATGGGAAGAGTTGTCCAAGTTCGAGCAGTGCATGTTCACCCTGACCATCTCGTCCTTCTTCCAAAAGTTGGAGTCCATGATCATCAATGAACAAATTCTTCTTCTTAGACAATTGTTTGAGATGCATTCGTCCGTGCATAGAACCATCATCTTTCAGATCGAGGAAAATCCAAGGCGTTCTCAAGCCAACAACTCGGGCATTCCATTGCTGATGTTCTGAAAGGCGTAGATGCCAATTTAAGGCTACTGCGACGAGTTCCCATTCAAGTACTTGAGCCATCCTTCCTTGAGTTGAACAGTGTTCACTTAATGCGGCCAACTCTTCTTCGTTGTAAACCCACTCTTTGTTGTGCAAATGGGCTTTAAGTTGGCGATGAACAATCAGATCTGGATATCGGCGTATCGGACTAGTAAAGTGAGCATATGCATCGAGGTTGAGGCCGAAATGACCTACGTTGATCACATCATAGCGAGCACGATTCATCAGTTGGAAGAGCCCCTGGTCAACGACTCGTCGCATGGAAGCACTGAGTGAAACAGCTTTCTCTTGCGCCTGACGCAAGCCATCGAGCATCTCATCTCTCGCATCTTGATCTGATACTTCTTTGAGATAATCAGGTACGTCAGTATTCTCCTCGCCAGAGGATTCCAAGCCACTCAAGTCGATTTCATTCCCTGCCCAAGAACCGAGAAGACTTGCTAATTCATCCGTATCATTCTGGCCTTTTGATTTTGCACGAGGTTCTGGTAAGGTGATGCCGATATCCAGGGCTTTGAGTTGCTCGTTAAGATCTCGGACATCGATGGAATCTGGAGATGGATGGCAGCGCCAAGGAAGTAATGCCCCTTCAGTGCCAAGTATTTCTCCGACGATATTGTTGGTCTTGACCATGAATGTTTCAATCATTTTAGTGGCCTTATTCGGCCACTTGACATCGATTCGAACAGATCCATCATCTTGAATACGCGGGCGTTGTTCTCCTTGTTGAACGTTCAATCGCAGTTCATCTTTTTGCCAGTGCTCTGCAAGCGTGAACAAATCATCCCATTTTGAATCTTCAAGAGTATCTTCATACGCAAGATTCTCTTTGACATCAATAACTGCTTCATGGGCTTTAGATTCGATTATCGTCATATTCTCATCGAGTTTCATTTCAATAACCATTGCCAACCGAGGAACATTTGCTCGAAGTGAACACAAATCATCGGCTAGCCTGAACGGAAGCATTGGAAGAACTCCGTGAGGTAGATACACAGATGTTGCTCTGGCCTGCGCTATAGTGTCGAGACGAGAATCAAGAGCTACATAGTGGGCAACATCGGCTATTGCAACCCATAGCGTCGAACCATTTCCGTTTCGCTCAAAACAAATAGCATCATCAAAATCCTTTGCATCTGGAGGATCAATGGTTACAAACTCAAGATTGCGTAGATCGACTCGTCCTTTGTTGATCTCACCTTCAGCATCGACATCAGGTAATGTTTCAGCCCATGATTCTAGGGATGAATCGTAGGAAGATGGGAACGGATTGAGATTGTTCTTTCTTCGCCATGCAAGCCTATGCTGAAGGAGTTCAAGCAGAGTCCAATGCTTGTGTTGGACCAACATCCACGCAAGTGCGGGTTCAAATTCAGGGAATCTTAATCCTGATTTCCGTGAGGCAAGACGCTTTATTTCAAGTTCAAGATTGAACGTTTTCCATTTCATTCCCGTGTGCTCATGGATTGAACACTCCTCGGGCAGAGCCGTTCCAATAAGCATCGCTTCCCAGGTTTTGATGAGGAGAGAAAAAGTCTGTTTATCTTCCCCAGTCCATTCTTCTTCATCGCTTTCAAGGCGAGAGAGTTGGGAGGACCAATGCGATACTGCTTCATTGATTTTGACGATATCTTCTCGTGACCGAGGTCGAACTGAATTGTTTCCTTGCCATGTGAAGTGTGTGGTATTGCTACGGCTTGAGGTGATGATTTTCGCTACCTCATCCATCAATCGTTTCCGATAGGATTTGTCGTCCTCCCGAGAAGGGGGCCGGTTTTCATGTTGGAGAATAAAATCCACCATTTCGTCAAGAGACCAGTCTCTCGTCCAGAGTTCCTCTTCTCTGAGAAGGGAGGTAAAACGTCTCCAAAATCGTTCATCGTCAGGGCCGCGAGAACTCTTCTTCTTGTTGTGTTTTGACATAAACCTACAACCCCACGTCTTTGAGACGCTCTAGGACTTCGATTTGTTCTGATGTTAATTCTTCTACTTCATCGAGAATAAATTCAAGATCTAAATCTCCTTGAAGATAGCCTGCTTTTGCCATCCGCCTTCGATCTCCGGGTTGACTGTTTCCAGCAACGCTTAGGAAACCACTTTTTCCAGATGGCAAATTTACCTTGACCTTACCGCCCAATATCATCGTAGAATAGGGAATTGAAACTTGTTGAATGAGGATTCCGTTTTCCCAATGCCTTCCTTCTCCAGCATCGATGCGGAAGGTGACATGAAGATCGCCCGCAGTCCCCTGCGGATGCTCATTCCCTTGTCCCTTGAGTCGTTTAGAGGCACCATGTTTGACTCCAGCCTCAACTCGAATTTTGAAATTCTGAGTCGTTTTAGAAGCCACGTTTCCGGCTCCGACCTTGATGCGTTGTGCCTGAAATGTAACCTCTCCGCCCTTGATTGCTTGTTCCATTTCCACATCTACGGAGACGTGTATATCACTACCCTTGGGCCTTGCTTGAGGTCGTCGTTGTCGCTGTTGGAACGGATTGTGTTGCTGCTGTCCACCAAACATTTGACCGATCATGTCGTCGAATCCACCGCCCATGCCGCCGCCGAAAGGAGATCGTCCTCCGCCTCCGCCAAACATATTTTCCATACGTTTTTTCTGTTCGTATTCTTGACGCTTTGAAGCATCACCAATCATCTCGTAAGCGGCTTGTACTTCTTTGAATCGAGCTTCAGCAGCATCATCATCCGGATTACGGTCAGGATGGTGCTTACGAGCAAGTTTTCGAAATGCTCGCTTAATCTCAGCATCTGAAGCATTTCGAGAAACGCCTAGAGTAGCATAAGGGTCGGGCGAAGCCATACAAGGCTAGGCATCCGTTCACCCCTCATCAACTCTTGCCGAATATCGCTTTGCTTTGGAAATCATTTCGCGTGGAAGTGGTTATAATAGGGGGTTGGGTCGGTAGGAAAGCACGAGGTTGTACCATGTCGGATAAAAAAGAAGTTTCACGCACGTTCGAAGATGCTGTTCAGGACCGTCAAGACTGGATAGAAGCCCAGTTCCGTAAGATTTCCCGCGGGTCATGGGCTCGTATTATTCGAATGGCGCGAAAGCCGACGCCGCAAGAATTCAAGCAAACCAGCATTATCTGTGGCATTGGTCTGTTTGTTCTAGGAGCAATTGGATTTATTTTGCTCGTCCTTATGGACAATTTCCTTCCTTGGTTGATTCACGATGTATTCGGAATCTGAGGATTGGATGGTGATTATTGATGACTGAAGCGTTTATTGTTTTTGTACGATTTGAAGAAAAGTTGCTCCTTCTTAACCGAAGTAAGGACGACAATGATTTCCCGGGTCTTTGGGATGGTGTCTGGGGTGCTGGAAGTACTCCAGAAGAAGTCCTTGCACGAGTCACTGAAGCAACAGGACTTCCTCTAGAAACTCTTGATTACGTCGGAACAGGTCCAGAACGTGGTATCGACATGGGTCGTTCACTCGTCGATGTTATGCCTATTCTTGTCGCAACAAGTTCCGATGAAGTAACACCAACAGGACGCTACGTTTCCCACGAATGGATCGATCCTGGTAAGTTGCTCGATTACAACTGTGTCTTTTCAAACATGGATGAAATGGAAGGCTCTCACAAACTCTTCCGTGAAATGTATGGATCTGTTGGTTCTTTCCTCTACATCGTCAAAACAGCGATTGGTTCAGAACAACGTGTTGCTGATGAAATGTATGCGCGTCTTCACGGAAGTGGTTCATTAACCGCACTTCAGGGAGAAATCTTCTCTGTCCTTCATCCAAACAACATGCGAGGCTATCTCTTTGTTGAATCGAGTGCACTTCATCACGTCGAGAAGTTGATTGGCCGCTCTGGTGGTCGAGATCCAAGTGCTCGAAGAGGTATTACTCAAACACCTCTAAAGAACGCTAAGACCGTTCTTCCAGGAGAAGCTCCATTGCTTGACATCTTGCCATACTTGGAACCAAAGGCCGTTACCTCTGGAATCGAAGTTGGTTGCATCGTCGAAATTGTTTCAGGTGCATTCAAGGGCGAAAAGGCTCGTGTAACAAGCGTCTCAGAAACCAAGGAAGAAGTCAGCATGGAACTCTACGAACAACCGATTCCAATGACGCTCAACATGCGTGGAGACCACGTTCGTGTTATCGACCGTATCGTTTGAACTTCGTTTGAATAATTGAACGATATTTTCCAGGTGAACGCATGACGCTTGATGCTTATCATTCAAGAATAAAGTCAGCAGGAAAGATTCTCTTTCTCCTTACCGTAATGTTGTGGTTTTACCGCAATAATTTACAATCTCTAAATTTCTTCATCATCTTGGTATTTCTCATTCGTGGAAGTATCAATTTATTGTGTAGAACCTCAGCATTCACAAAAAAAGAAACAGACGTATCGAATCCAAGTTTCAAACGGAAAGCAAAGATATTCTCATCAATGGTTCTGCTTTTCGTTGTTGTAATCCTTCTCTCAGCAACAGCTTTCCTCAATCTTTCACCTCAGGTTGGAGGCGATCCAGGTTCTTTCGATTCACCGCATTATTATGATGGTAAATTCAATAATTTGAATGAAACGAGTGTCTCAACAGGCTCATTTTTTGGCACAATGCTGGATTACATGGTCGGTGATGATGACCGAAATCCAAGTGTTGTCTTACCAACAAAAGAGTATCAAAACATGGCGTTGAATGAATCGGATGTAAGTATTACATGGTTTGGACATTCAACCATTCTCATTCAATCACACAACACCACGATTCTGATGGATCCAGTCCTTGGTGATGGAGAACTTGACCCTCTCATTTTCGGACCTTCACCTTTCGCATATGAACACACATATGACCTCGAAGATTTACCTCGGGTTGATTATGTGTTCATTTCACACGATCACTATGATCATCTGGATATGGGGACAATTCAATCTCTTGAAGGAGCAGAATTTTTCGTACCACTTGGCGTCAAATCCCATTTGACAACATGGGATATTCCATCAGAGGATATCAAAGAGTTCGATTGGTACGACGAGCACAATATTTCTTCCGAGTTCTTCATCGCCCTCACGCCTTCACAACACTTCAGTGGACGTGGAATTTCTGGCGATAATACGCTATGGGGCTCTTGGGTTTTGGAGTTCAATGGGCACAAGATATTCTTCAGTGGAGACAGCGGGTATTCTGACGAGTATGCAGAAATTGGGGACAAGTACGGGCCATTTGATATCGCAATTATCGAGGCCGGACAATACAATGAAGCGTGGTCAACCATCCATATGTTCCCCGAACAATCGGTGCAAGCCTCCATTGATCTCAACGCATCAACAATCCTTCCAATTCATAATACCAAGTATGTCCTTGCTCTTCACAAATGGGATGCTCCTCTCGAGCGAGTAACGGCTGCAGGTGAATTGTTGAATCAAACAGTTTCCACTCCATACATTGGAGATACGTTCGTGCTTGGAGGGGAAAATCCTGATACTCGTTGGTGGAGAGATGTTGAGATTCCATCCCCTCCTTGGCTGAAAGTAAGTTCATTTGTTGGTTTTATGATTCCACTGTCATTGATTGCAAGTGTGGCTATGGTCAACATTCAACGATTGGTTCCAATAGAATCCATATCGAAAGAAGAAGAATGAATCAGGATTATGAATCCTCACGAATCCACTGAAATTATTCATAGTACCAAGAGAAGGGATTCTTTAGGGGGCAATAGAATTCACTTGAAAAATCGTACGATTTGCGTTGGATTTTGTGTTCTCTTGCTTGCAACGTTGTCTGTATCTGTTGCATCAGGACAGGTCTCTACTGACCAACAACCAAGTCCAGAGAATAACACGATGTATCTCTGGGGAGATGCTTCCCTTGCAAGTGGGAGTTGTTTCACCGATTTTTCATCAGATGGGGCAACTGAGGTTGGATTTGGTGAATATGATGACACTGAAAACATTGATTTTTCCTGTTCCTTAAGCGGACCTCTCTCTCAAGAACTGTTTCTTGATTCTGAAGGAAGTATCTCTCTGAGTCTTGGATTTTTGATTCAGTCAACAGAAAACAGTGGCGATGATCTTGTTCTTTCGTTCAGCAAGGATTCTGAACTTCTTGCACAGGAGGAATTCATGCTTCCAACATTTTCAGATGAGCAGGTCAACTGGAATATCCCAATTACTGACAACATGTCCTATTGGGAAGAGGGGACCAGTCCTGTCTTACATGTCCAATTCAACAAGCCAGGGCCAACAACACTTGAATGCCTTGACCCGAATAAATTCATTGCAGGATGTGACCCTAAATTCCGCATGTATTACTCAGACAATACTGATGGTTTGAATGTGGAAGGATTCTTTCCAATTCTAAACTCGTCTGACCCAGGCGCAATAAACCCAAATCAACCCGTTGGAGAGGACAAGCCAATAACGCTCTCAGTTGGTGAAGGCGCTATCTCAGTCCTGTTGTTTTCGCCTTGGTTCATTGGTATCATCTTGTTTGTTGGCTTCATTACGATGAGAAGTGATCGTTTCCAATTGGGAGTTGTCCTTGAAGAGGAATCAGAAGAAACGGAAACGGTTGAACAATTACCTGAAGGAAAAACGTTGGAAGACAGTTACCGTGCAAGGGTACTCACATTGTGTGCCTTGTATGTCGCTCAAGGAATCCCTTGGGGTTTCATCACGGTTACATTTGTCACATTCCTTGCTGGTGAAGGTGTTGGTGCTGGAGAACTGGCTTTACTGCTTACGTTAGGAACACTTCCATGGTCGTTGAAATTCCTTTGGGGGCCAGTCATTGATCGATTCCAATATCCAAAAATGGGAAGAAGAAGACCATGGGTTCTTGTCGCTCAACTTGGAATGATCATTTCCCTTTCAGCTATGCTTCTTATTCCAGACCCAACAAGTGATTTAACCCTCATTGCCTCAATGTTCCTGATTTACAATATCTTCACATCACTGCAAGACGTAAGTACAGATGCTTTAGCAGTCGATGTGCTCAAGCCTCATGAACTTGAAAAGGTCAACAGTTACATGTTCACTGCAAAAGCAGTTGGAGGCATCATCGGAGGTGCTGGACTAGGCACAATCATTGGATTTGTGGGAATAAAAGGAGCGATCTTCCTTCAGATTCCAATTCTTGTTATCATTATGCTTGTGCCGTTGTTCATGACAGAACGTCCTGGAGAGAAGCGGTTCCCGTGGAGCGAAGATTCAGATCTACCATTTTGGGAAGATGTTGAGGAAAAGAGAGATATCAAGGACATCTTTTCAGATGTGAAAACTGCATTCTCCCTTCGTTCAGCTCAGTTGGGAATTGGGCTCAGTCTTGTCATGTCCCTCTCCTTCTTCATGATTCCAGTTTTACCACTTCTGTTTGTTCGGGAATTGGGTTGGTCTGAAGAACAATTCAATGCTACGAAGGGTGGATTAATTCTCGTCGTAACGATGATCGGATACATGATTGGAGGACAATTAGGAAAACGCTTTGGCGGAAAAATGATCATCATTTATTCTGCCCTTGGTGCTGCTATTCTCAATATGATTTGGGGTGTAAGCGAGCCATTGTGGGCGAGTGAACTCTTCATGATGTCAATATGGTGTCTTCACACCATTGCCTGGGCTATGGTTGCCATTAACACATATTCACTCATGATGAAGGTGACGTGGGGTAAAGTTGGAGGTACACAGTTTACAGGGTACATGGCAATGATGAATCTTTCCGCGATTATTGGGTATCAATTGACAGATCCATTTGCGACTCGATTCGATTATCCTACGTTGTTTTTACTCGCAGGATTACTCGAGACATTCGTCATTCTCGTAGCAGTGATGATCGATCCAGATGAGACCAATCGGTTGTTGCCGGATAATCAGTTGCCGCAGCCGCAGCCATGAGTTTGGCAAGAAGCATCTACAGGTTCTTCTTGTGCTTGTTCTACAACCTTCTTTTTGGGTTTGCGTCGGAAAACGTTGGAGAGTCGACCTTTGCGTTGGTTCTGAGAAGTGCGACTGTTCATGATTCTTCTACGAACATTCTGTAAATAAATGAATCTCGTAATTTATTATACACAAAACCAAATTTGAAACGTTCTTTTTTTGGAACAAGTCCCGTTGATTCTCTATGTTGTTAACAAATAAAATTCGAAATTTACAGTATGGATATTTGCTTGTATAATAGGACTGACTACATGTTCATATAAGAGATTTAACTAGCCATTCTGAGGGCGAAAAATGAAGGGTATGGATACAAATAACTCAGATGCAAAATGTCCAGTAATGCACGGTGCGATCAGCGCGCCAAGTACTGGTATGAAAAATAACGATTGGTGGCCAAACCAACTGAATTTGGCAATTCTCCATCAACATGACAAGAAATCAAACCCAATGGGTGAGAATTTCGTCTACAAAGATGCTTTCAACTCCTTAGATTATGCTGCAATGAAAAAAGATCTCCATGCCTTGATGACTGACAGTCAAGACTGGTGGCCTGCAGACTACGGCCACTATGGCCCATTCTTCATTCGAATGACCTGGCACGCTGCTGGAACCTACCGAATTGGTGATGGACGCGGTGGTGCAAGTACTGGCGCACAACGTTTTGCTCCTCTCAACAGTTGGCCAGACAATGGAAACCTCGACAAAGCACGTCGCCTTCTATGGCCGATCAAGCAGAAGTATGGAAACAAAATTAGCTGGGCCGATCTTCTTGTTTTGACAGGAATTGTAGCCATTGAATCGATGGGTGGACCAATCTTCGGATTCGGTGGCGGCCGTCCTGATATTTGGCATCCAGAAGAAGACATCTACTGGGGTGCAGAAGATGAATGGCTTGGGGACAACCGATATGGCGACACCCGTCAAGATCTTGATAATCCACTCGCAGCTGTACAAATGGGACTCATTTACGTAAATCCAGAAGGACCAAATTCGAATCCTGACCCACTTCTAAGTGCTCAAGACATTCGAGAAACATTTGCTCGTATGGCTATGGATGACGCTGAAACTGTTGCACTCACCGCTGGTGGACACACCTTCGGAAAGGCACACGGTGCTGGTGACGCGGGTCAAGTTGGTTCAGAACCAGAAGGTTCCTCAATCGAAGAACAAGGATTTGGCTGGGCAAACACCCACGGATCTGGAAAAGGACGAGACACCATCACAAGTGGTATCGAAGGAGCCTGGACTGCGAATCCAATTCAATGGGACAACGGTTACTTTGACCTGCTCTTCAAGTACGAAGATGATTGGTCATTGGTCAAGAGTCCTGCTGGTGCAAATCAATGGACTCCTGCAAATCCTGACGAAGAAGACATGGCACCAGATGCTGAAGATTCCTCACTCAAGGTTCCAACCATGATGACTACTGCTGATATGGCAATGATTCGTGATCCGGAATACCGAAAGATCTCCAAGCATTTCCATGAAAACCCTGATGCTTTTGGCGATGCCTTCGCTCGTGCATGGTTCAAATTACTTCACCGTGACATGGGACCTAAGTCTCGCTATCTTGGACCGGATGTACCATCAGAAGAACTCATTTGGCAAGATCCAGTTCCTTCAGGAAGCACCTCGTATGATGTTGCTGCATTGAAGCAAGCAATCAAGTCCAGTGGATTATCTGTATCTGAAATGGTTGAAACTGCTTGGGCAAGTGCATCCACCTACCGTGGCTCTGACATGCGTGGCGGTGCAAACGGTGCTCGTATCCGTCTTTCACCACAAAAGGACTGGGCTGCGAACAAGCCTGAACAACTTTCCAAGGTTCTTTCAACTCTAACACCTCTTGCTGAAGCACATGGAGCAAGTATTGCAGACACAATTGTTCTAGCAGGAAATGTTGGTATTGAAATGGCTTCAGGAAGCGAAGTACCATTCTCTCCAGGTCGAGGCGATGCAAGCGATGCTCAAACAGATGTTGATTCCTTCGCAGTTCTCGAACCTGTCTCAGATGGTTTCCGTAACTTCTTGTTGAAGAACTACAGTGTTAGCCCAGAAGAAATGATGCTCGACAAAGCACAATTACTCGGATTATCCGCTCCTGAAATGACCGTCCTTGTCGGTGGTCTTCGTTCAATGGGCGTTAGTTCCGATGACCGTGGAATCTTTGGCGACAACACCAATCTTTCCAACGAATTCTTCACCACACTCATGGACATGAATGTTCAATGGAAGGCTACAGGTAGCAATTCATATGAAGCTCACAACCGTTCAACAGGTGACCTTGTTCGTCGAGCAACTCGTTACGATCTCGTCTTTGGAAGCAACTCTCAACTTCGAGCCATTGCAGAAGTCTATGCTCAAGATGACAACAACGACAAGTTCGTCAACGATTTCATCGCAGCATGGAACAAAGTCATGAACGCTGATCGTTTTGACCTTGCTTGAAGTACGAAACGGATATACGCCGGATATTCTTGGCCTCATCATGGTCAATATTGGAGATACCGCGCCCGCCTTCACCCTGAAGAACACCCAAAAGAGTGACGTCAGTCTTGCTGACTACGCTGGAAAAACAGTCATTCTCGCCTTCTATCCAGGTGCGTTTACAGGTGTTTGTGACAAAGAGATGTGTGCTTTCCAAGACAATCTCAGCACGTTGAACAGTGCTGATGCAACCGTTCTAGGAATCAGTGTAGATTCACCTTGGGCAAACGCTGAGTTCGCTCGTAAGTACAACTTAGAGTTCACGCTCCTTTCTGATATTGACCGAGATGTCGTCAACGCATATGATGCTACATTTGTCGGCCTTGGTGGCATTGAAGGCTACGTTAGTGCTAACAGAGTTGTTATCGTCATCGATAAGAATGGTGTTGTCCAACATCGCTGGGTTGCTGAAAATCCTGGTGTTGAGCCAGACTATGATGCAGTCGTAGCTCTCGCAGCATCACTGTGAACAGGTTTGTTCAAACGTTTTCATCGTTCGTGTCTTGCAACGACTTCCAGTAAATTCATCTTACCAATTCGATAGATGCCAACTGGTGTTGTCAATAATGCTGCGAAGAGAACGAAGCCGATGATTTGCAAGAAGACTGTTGAATCAATGATGACAGGAATATGGAACGCCCAGGTTGAGAACGCGTTGGACATACCCGCATAGTAGGCGATACTTGCGAGTGCACCAGCAATTCCACCGACCAATCCAATAAACGTGTGCTCAACTGTGAGAATCACTGCTAATCGAGTACGACTTGCACCGAGAACTCTCAATGTTGCGAGTTCAGCATCTCGCTCACTGAGATTGATGAGAAGGGTATTGAAAAGAATCGCAATCGCCATGATTCCTCCAAGAACATAAACGGCTTGCATTGCATTCTTTTGTTGATCAATCAATTCATTGAATCCTTCAACCATTGATTCCTTTTCGATAATTGATATTGTTGAGAATCGAATGTCTTCGATATTTCCTTCATTTGAAAGAACAACCCATGCACCATTTGCTTCAGAATCTACGATGGGAGCGAGGTCTGTTCGATGGAAATGAACCGAACGAGTCAGTTCTCGAGCGATTCCAACAATCTCGAGATCGTGTTGAATACCTTCAAAATCAATGGTCAACGTATCGCCAATAGAGTATGATTCAAGTTCAGCAGATCCCTCATCCAGAATGACTTCTGGGATTGATTGACCTTGTACTGGAAGCCTTCCATCAAGGAGATTAAATCGATGCATTGCATCATCACTTTCTGAGACAACATCGTATCCTTTGAGTGTCAAAACCTTGTTTGAATCATAAAGAGTTGCTTGACTTATCAATGTAAGTTCATATGAACGAGTATCATTTTCAGCCCATTGAGTGATGTTATCAATGTTTGAAGGATAAGCTGCAATTTGATATTCCCAGTTTTCTTGCTCGTCAACTGCCTCGTTAAACGCTCCAGTAAAACCAGAAATGAACATCATCGTTCCTCCAAGAATGACCATTGCTAGAGAAAGAGCAAGGAGAGTAACGACGAGGCGCGCTGGTTTTCTGAAGGTCGATCGAAGACCTAAACCGATCCCAGGAGGAAGTTTAGATGTTAACGAAGAGATGATTCTATTGGGTGTACGTTGTGTTCCTTGACCCAGAATGTCCAGTGGTTGCAATCGTGCTGCTTTCCATGCTGGTCGAATACCAAAGAGGAAGATGATGCCGAGAGCAGAGAGACTGATTGTCAAAATGATGTCAGTATAATGGTGCGTTTCAACGACTGGAATTCCGAGGAATGAGAAATAGAATGAGGTGAAACCCTCTGAACCAATGGAAGACATAGCGAGTAAAACACCTATGAAAACCCCTGGTATTCCAAGAACAAGTGGGATCAAAAGATAGCCAAACATGATGTCTTTTGTTGAAGCTCCGATTGTTCTCAATACAGCGATTTCACGCGCTTGTGTACGAATTAATCGATCGAGCGATACGGCAATGACTAGGCCACTGATGAAGAGAAGAACGCCCAAAATAAACGGTGTTGAATTCTCGATTCCCTCCTTATCCAATCGAAGAAGTTCTGCACTCAATTCACCACGGTCAGCAACGGTTCCATTTGTTTCTGCTTCAGTCATGTATGCAGAGATACTCTCCTTTAGCACCTGGAGTTCTTCACCTTCATTCTCTTCAGTATCGGACAAATCAAAGGCAGGGGTTCCCTCAAGGTCAATACCCAAGGTATTTCTTGCACCGGGCGTGTTTCCAGAGATGTTTGCTAGATATTCAACATCGAGATAACCTACGACAAAGGTTGAGGTTTGAGGTAGAATTGAACCAGGTTCAGCATAAAATAACTCGAGTGGACTGTTTGCAAAGCCAACGACTTCCAGTGTTTGGAAACCACCTTCTCCAACAATGACTTCAATTGAATCTCCAATCTTCATTTCAATATCCTTATCTTGAGCGAAATGAGCATCGATGACGATTTCACCTTCGCCTGGAGTGATTGATCCTTCGATAGCCCATATCGAATTGACTGAACCATTCTCAAGTCCATAAAATGTCGAAATTAACCATTCAGGTTTGTCAGAATCAACCATTCTGTTTGCTTGCCCTGCAAGGACAAGGCTTGTCTCACATGCTTCGTTCTCAAAGGAGTCACATATCGCTGAGAGATTCTCTCGAGTCTCAATCTCATAGGTTGTTACAATTACATCTGAAAAATTTGTTTCACTGTAAAAGTCATCATACACTTGGTCAGCGTTACGAGAGTGTTCTGAAAAGACAATACCTGCATATACAGATAATGTGATGAGCAGAACCACTGTCATAACTCGCAATTTTGTCCGCATAAGACTGCGTGACAAACGACGAAGCAGCAGGGTGTTCACGAAATCACTCCACGATTGATTTAGCAATGTCTTTGAGTTTCGAGGTGATCTTTTTGGCTCCACCTACAGCTTCTTCAACAACCGATTCTGCAACGAACTTCGTGGTGTTAACAATACTTTTCAGTCCGCCTTTTTCATCATCAACAACTTTACCACTGTCGAGTCGAATAATCCGAGTAGCAAAGCGTGTAAGTGATTCATCATGAGTGACAAAAATAGTTGTCATCTTCTCCTTTCTACATGTCTTGACGAGCGCTTCCATCACCATTGTTGACGTCTCAGTGTCGAGGTTGCCTGTTAATTCGTCGCCAAGAATAATTCGTGGACTCTTCGCCAGTGCGCGAGCGATTGCAACTCGCTGTCTTTGCCCTCCAGACATCTGAGAAGGGAATCGATCTCCAAGACCATTTAATCCTACAGAATCAAGTAACTCGAGCGCCTTATCTTTGTTTCGTGAACCAGATAAATCCTGGACAAGGAGGACGTTTTCAAGAGCTGTTAAATCTGCAAGGAGATTGAAGAATTGGAAGATGTATCCAATATTCTCTCTTCGAAATGTGGTCATTTTCTCAACATGTCCAAGAGGAACCTCTTCACCGTCGAAGAGGTAGGTTCCTTCAAGAGGGACATCGAGTGCAGCAATCGTATTCAAGAGGGTTGTTTTTCCAGATCCTGATGGGCCAAGTAAAGCGACGATTTCTCCTTGTTCTATGGAGATTGAAACGTTGTCTAATGCCTTGACAAGCGTTTCATCTTCACCATAGTGTCGGCTCAAATCTTCAAGTTGGATAATGGGCATGGAGTGACGAATAGAGCCCCTCTCTTAGATTTTATTAGGGGAATCCTATACCTTTTGCCAATCGCTTCCGTTCCACCAAAGGTTGGAACCATCGCTCATTTGTCGCCATGTGTGGCCTGCTTCATCTGTCCACTGATTTGCAACAGTTGGTTCTGCAACTACTGGTTGAATCGGTTGAACAGGTTCGTGGCTTTGAGTCGGGTATAATGGTTGAGAGGCTGCGAGTGGTTCCATTGATGGCAATGAAACTGCTTCCTTTGCTGCAGGTTCTTCTCCACCTTTTCGGCGCATGAACAAGACAGCGCCAAGAACGGCTAGAACCAGACCAACACCGATGATAATCATCAATTGCATCTGAGCAGCATCTTCGTCTTCCTGGGCTTTCTGTTCATTGTCACCAACACCATCGCCGTCACTGTCCAAGGTTTCAGATGCATCTTCAGGGAAGGCGTCAGCATTGTCTCCAACACCATCTGAGTCAGAATCCATTGTTTCGTTTGCATCGTTCGGGAATACATCGGCATTATCGCCAACACCGTCAGCATCAGAATCGGTTGTCTCCGTTTCATCCAGTGGGAATGCATCAGCACCATCCAGCACAGTATCGTCATCAGAATCTGTATCGAATCGATCAGTACCCTTAGCGAGTTCATCCATATCGCTCAGGCCATCGTTATCATCGTCAGTATCAGCGTTATCTCCCGTTCCATCTTGGTCGAAGTCGAGTGTTTCACTTGCATCGAGCGGCAATGCATCTTCCTTGTCGTTTACATCATCACCATCGGTATCTTCATCGAAAGGATCTGTGCCAAGTGTTGCTTCCTCAGTATCCAACAAGCCATCGTTATCATCATCAGTATCAGCGTTATCTCCAATCATGTCTTGGTCAGCATCGCTCGATTCAGTTGCATCTGTAGGGAACACGTCAGCATTGTCACCAACATTATCGCCATCGGTATCTGCGGATTCAGTCGGGTCATTAGGGGCCCAGTCTCCGTTATCGCCATATCCATCGTTATCAGTGTCTACAGATTCAGTCGGATCGTCTGGGAAAACGTCAGTGTTATCTCCGACAGTGTCGCCATCAGTATCTGTTGTTTCAGTAGGGTCGTTCGGGAATGCATCTGCATTATCGCCAACTGTATCGCCATCAGAATCCATTGTTTCACTAGGGTCGTTGGGGAATGCATCTGCGTTATCGCCAACAGTATCGCCATCAGTATCCGCTATTTCGTTAGGGTCTGTTGGGAAGGCGTCAGCGTTGTCTCCAGTGCCATCGCCATCTGTATCGACGGTTTCAGTAGCGTCGTTGGGGAATGCATCAGCGTTGTCTCCAGTGCCATCACCATCAGTATCTGTTGTTTCAGTAGAGTCGTTTGGAAATGCGTCCGCATTGTCTCCCGTACCATCATTGTCCGAATCTGTCGTTTCAGTAGGGTCGTTCGGGAAAGCATCTTGTCCATCTGGAGTTCCATCATTATCTGAATCCGCATCGACGATTGTAGCAGAATCCGGACACTGTGCAATTGGCCCGAGTTCTGTTCCATCATGAGGTGTAACTTCTACAGTCCATACTTCACCAACGGAGGTAGAGGATCCTGTAATTGTCTTCGCATCGTTGTGAGCTGGGGCAGGGTTTCCATCAATAAACCAACGAATCTGCGTTGGACCTTCCTGATCACCGTCGTTATCATCGAATGTGTAACTGACTGTAAAGGATTGAGCTGATGTGACATCTCCGTTAGGCGTTAAACCAAGATTGGAAACTGTTGGAGGCGTGTTTGGTGGAGGGGCGCCTTCAGGTACAGCGAATTGATTTGTACCCCAGTTATCGCCTGAGTTCTGAGAGTTCGCGTTTGCAAACAAGACTGCGAGAGAGAATGTAACATCGCCTGTTCCGATTGCAGGAGCAGTCCAGTCAGCACTCCACGAACGAGCCCCGTCACTGCTATGTGTTAGTTCACCGTTGAGTGATTTAACCAGAGAGCCGAGGTTTGACCATGTTCCTGCCGATGCATCAAGATTGAATCCACCTTGGCCTGTTGTTGACATACTACTCGACGACCATGTCAACGTGTAGGTCGCACCAGGGCTGTAACTGGATGGCAACCCTGTCATTGAAGGCACGATCATTGCACCTGTATTGTGACAATTACAGCCACTACTGCTCTGCCCAATCTTACCACTGGAGTTTGCGTCAATAGGTGGAATCATCGAAAGAAGCATGGCAACCATGAGGATACTAGCGATACGCGTAAAGTGCGACATAAGTTCCCGTTGACCGTTTTCATATTAAGAGAAGTGGTACAATGTTTTGACGAAAGAGAGAACAATTCCAACACTACCAGAGTAACATATGGCGCGGCGCGATTAAATAGGGGAGTTTGGTCGCAAGGTTACCTACGTTCGTAAGGAAGGAGTTGTAAGAATGCCAAAGCCATGGACCTCGAAGCTAATAATCAAAGCCTTAGGTGTCCAAAAGTGCAATGGTAGTCTCGACGCCGCTGTCGAAGATTTGCCTCTCGAAAAAGCAATTGAAGTTGCTCGCGAGAAAGCAGGTCTCGGCCACTTGACCGGATCTGACCTGAAGGCACAAACCCGAGAAATCATCGGAACTTGTGTCTCAATGCGTGTCAAAGTCGACGGTCATTGGGCAGTTGAAGCCCTCGAAATCATTAGCAAAGGAGAATGGGACGAGCGATTTAACTGAACAAATCACGAACCGCAGGAGAGGTGAAAACCTCGCCGACTGCAGAGGTGAGATACTATGGAAGAAAACATCAACAACGCCATCAAAGAAGCCATCGAAAACGCTCCAGAGCGTAAATTCGTTGAATCAATCGACATCCAATTTACAATCAAGGATGTCGATTTGAAGAACCCAACTAACCGTATCAAGGAAGAAGTTCGTCTTCCATCCGGCCGTGGCCGTGATGTCCGCATCGCAATGTTCGCCGCTGGTGAAGCAGCAACTCGTGCCCGTGAAGCGGGTATTCACGTCATTACTCCACCTGAAATCGAAGAACTTGGTGGTAACAAAGGTCGTGCAAAGAAGATCGGAAATCAATTTGACTTCTTCCTTTCAGAAGTTCCACACATGGGACTCATTGGACGATATCTCGGTACAGTTCTCGGTCCACGAGGAAAAATGCCTCGTCCAGTCCCTCCAACACTTGATCCAGCGGCTATCGCAACTGGTCTGAAAACAACTGTTGTTGTCAAATCTGGCGACAAGATGGCTTTCCATTCAACCATTGGAACTGTTGGTCAATCACAAGAAGAACTCCTCGCTAACGCTATGGAAGTTTACAACCGTGTCATCGGTCGTCTCGAGCGAGGAGCAGGTAACATCCGTTCCCTCTTCATCAAGACAACTATGGGTCCTTCAACTCGAGTGGAGGTGGAACTGTGATTCCAAAGGTCATGAGTTGGAAGCGTGATACTGTCAACGATCTCGTTGAAGTCCTCAACAATGGAGAAACACTTGCAGTCATCGATATTCACGGCGTTCCTGCCGATTCAATGATTGGAATGCGTAACGATCTACGAAGTAACATGAAAATTCGTGTTGCAAAGAAGCGATTGATGCGCATCGCCTGGAAAGAAGCTGGCAAGGACCTTGACGTTCTTGAACAACTTTTTGATGGAGCGATCCAACCTGCTCTCGTTTCCACCGCAGATTACAATTCCTTTGAGGTCTTTTCAGAACTCAAGAAAACAGAAGCTGGCCGTGCTGCTAAGCCTGGTGATGTTGCTTCAGAAGACATTATTGTCGAAAAGCAAGACACTGGTATGCCACCTGGCCCTATCGTTGGTGAATTGAACACCGTTGGAATTCCTGCTAAAATTATGGGCGGATCTGTCCACATTCAGAAGAAACACGTTGCGCTCAAGGCTGGAGAAGTCTTTGAAGGCGATCTTGGTATGCTCCTAGGACAAATCGGAATCAAGCCAATTGTTACAGGTCTACGTCTTTGTGGAACCTACGAAGATGGTGTTGTTTTCTCACCATCGACACTCGATATCGATTACGAGCAGTTCGGACAGGACTTGATTGGAATGGCTGCAGGCGGATTCAACCTCGCATGCAACATTACATGGTTTACATCACAAACCATGCCAACATTACTCGCTAAAGCAAGCAGAGAAGCGCTTGCTGTTGCACTTGAGGCAGCGATCGCAACCGCTGAAACCCTGCCTCACTTGATTGGAAGAGCCCATCGCAGTGCCGTTGGTATTGCAGGCTCTTTAGATTCCTCCGCCCTTGACGACGAATTGGTCGCAATGCTCGGTGCTGCTGCTGAAGCAGCAACCGAAGCTGCTGCCACTGTCGACAGTGCGTCTGACGCCCCAGCCGAGGCAGAAGAAGAAGAGGAAGAAGAGGAAGAAGGGGGCGGCTTTGCCGGCCTTGGAGATCTTTTCGGCTGAACACAACACAAAATATTGAGGTGAAATGAAATGGAATACGTTTATGCTGCTATGCTACTGCACGCTGCTGAAAAAGAAATGACCGAAGACAACATCACAGCTACTCTGAAAGCTGCTGGTGTAGATGTAGATGCTTCCCGAGTTAAGGCACTTGTTGCTTCACTCGCTGGTGTCGACATCGCTGAAGCAATGACCCAAGCGGTCGCTGCACCAGCCGCTGCTGCTGCACCGGCTGCTGCTGCTGCTGACGCCCCTGCCGCTGCTGAAGAAGCAGAGGAAGAGGAAGAAGAAGCAGGCGGCTTCGAAGGTCTTGGCTCCCTATTCGGTTGAGTACAATACAAACCATCGCTCCAGATCCTTGATGCCGAAGGCATCGAGAGATTCTCCAAGCGTTGCGTGGAACTCAACAAGAGGAAGTCATCTCATCCTATGATGAGATTCGCGCAGCGTAACATCGCGTCGCATGGTTCTTGCCATATTGCTTAGTGCGCTAAGCATGGTGCGACGCAATACGCTAGATTTCGAACTGAGTGTTACACCAGTCGAATGCATCCGATCTCTTCGAACACTATGCGAAGAGAAGGGTTGGAAACTTGAACGACATGAAGGTTCTCGCCTTGTCGATCGCTTTGCAATCATTATGCCTATGGCTCAAACTGCTCGAACACTTGGTTTGCGAGTTTTGGATGGCCCACTTACTGGATTAGAACTGACAACGTGGTCAGAAGTACGTGGTTCTGCGGGAGCTGTTCATCTCACATCCTGGATTCTTCCAGGTGGTCCAGGGCATCCACAAATTCAACATCTCCTACAACATTGGGTTTCTCGATTACCAAGATGTCCTTGGCGATGGACGTTTGGAGAACGTTCAAAGATCGGATATCTTCTTCCAACATGGAAGAAATCACGTAAATCATTTACTTCATTAGGATTCAATACAGCGAAAGGAGCGTGGCCTTACGAAGCACCTGCTCCTTGGTTATCCAACAGTGATTTGGAAGAAGAATAGTTCACATTTAACCGAAATACATAGAGGTCTCCACCCCTTGCATTGTAACAGGAGGACAAGAAAATGGGCTTCATTGATAACATCAAAGTTGATCGAGACCTTCAGATTCAGACACTATGTGTTGCATTTTTCCTTGTCATCTTCCCACTTTACTTCTTCTCAGTAGC
>JADHSC010000051.1 GCA_016777125.1 Candidatus Poseidoniaceae archaeon | reverse complement strand
CCGTATGCAAACCATCCCTTGTCTCCAGCAGGACTCAGTAATCCACGTCCTGCAACACCGATTGCAAGACCGATAATTGGGAAGATTGTCAACCAAGTAAAGAAGACGAAACCAAGAGCTGTCTTTTGGAATGAATCTACAGGAAATGTCTGTCCGCTCGGGAAGACATGCTCTGTTGGGAGATATCCTGTAACAGCAGCAGCTGCTGTTATGTCCATAGCCGAATGAACACCAACACCGGCAAATACAAGCATAGTCATCCATTCATGACGACTACGTGTGTCGAGTGAATACCCAACAAACGTTACGATGAAGAATGTGAATCCTGTGAATGCATCGATGTAATGTTCAACAAGTCCTGAACCAACGATAGAAATAACAAACATAGCGAGAGAGATTCTAGTTTGAGTCATTGAATCAGGAAGGTTACCTAGTTCACGAAGTACACGTGGTGAGACAGCAAGTAATCCTGCGACACCAGTAGCGATGATTGGCATCAACGCATTTTCGTTCAATTCAACGTCGATCGACATAAGTCCGTCGACATAGTTTGCTAGTACTGCAATAAGCACTGCAAGTGGGGCGATGAGCCAACCAAAAACAGGCCTTTGCGAGGTCTTTGATACCTTTTCCATTTTTTTCCCTCAGAGGATTGCTCGACAGCAGCATTGCTGGAGCACTTTGGCCACTTTCGACCCTCTTTTAATCCCTACTATGAATGAGTCCTCAAAATCGAGCAACACAATGAGATTTACTTTTTATCATAAAGCACGATGCCCAATGTCGTTTCTGTGATGAGAACCTTGAAGAGAAATCGTTTCCATTCGTTGGTAAGAACGAACTCTTGCTTCGGCTAATGAAGAAGCGATTGCAGTTGTTGCAAGGACTCTTCCGCCTGTTGAAATTAGTCTGCTTGAATCATCTGTACCAGTTCCTGCATGACTCACCCATGCATCATCAGCATCGCAGTTGAGTTCTGCCCCAAGAATAACCCGTCCTTTCTTCGCAGATTGTGGATATCCTTCCGAAGCGAGAACAACAGTCAGACAATGCTTGTCATGGAATGCGATTGAATATGTATCCAACGAATCAGTAGCTGCTGCAAAGAGTAATTCGCCTACATCTGAAGCGATTAATGGTAGTGTAACCTGACATTCTGGATCGCCAAAACGTACATTGAATTCGACGACAAATGGATCCCCATGTTCATCGATCATCAACCCGACATAGAGAACACCTCGATAAGGGACATCCATTCCTGAAAGTGATTCATGCATCGGCTTGACAATTCGTTCGAGAACCTTCCGATGTATTTCTTCAGTAACTACAGGTGCTGGACAGTATGCACCCATACCACCGGTGTTCAGCCCCTTATCCCCGTCCCAGACTCTTTTGTGGTCTTGACTCGGGGGTAAACAGACAAATTCAGAGGCATCCATTACCACTAACATACTTGCTTCTTCGCCAGGCAGAAATGATTCCAAGAGAACATGTCCATCGGTGTGTATCGAATCGTTGATGAATTCCATCGCTTCTTGCGCATTTGTTGTAACGACAACACCTTTTCCTCCTGCAAGAACGTCTCTCTTGATGACCCATGGGTTGTTCGAATATGAAGCGAGAGCAGATTCAATATCACTCGAAGAATCCAGTACCATATAATCCGCAGTAGGCACGTTCGCCCGTCGCATCGCCTCCTTAGCAAACAGTTTCGACCCTTCAAGTTCAGCATGGATTGCCTGAGGTCCAAAACAAGGGATTCCGTGTTCGAGGAGGATATCTGCGAGTGAATCACACAACGGTGCTTCAGGGCCAACGATGACAAAATCCACACACAGCGTTTGAGATAACGAAACAAGGCCATCGATATCAGAAGCCGATATTGGATGATTCGTAGCGTAGTTTGCCGTCCCTGCATTACCTGGAGTTATGTGAACATCACTGATCGATTCTGATTGCGAAAGCGCCCTGCAAAGAGCATGTTCCCTTCCACCGCCACCTACGACAAGAACAGACCTACTCATAACTTGACGCAATCTATCAAGGCTGATAATTCAACCGCAAAAGGGGTTTCACAACAAGAGCCTTCATGTGCCTCATCGAAAACCACCCTCTCATGAGTAATGTAGATGCAGCCACAGAACTAAATTTTCTTGCCCTTGTCCTTATGACACTGTGGCTTTATCTTCCAGGATTTATTGCCAATACCTTTGCTATGATGTGGGGTAAATGGCTTCCAAAAACAGGATATGGGCCTTGGCCAATCGATGGCGGAAGATCTCTAAAAGACGGAAATCGGATGCTGGGTGATGGAAAAACATGGAATGGACTTATCGGAGGATCACTTACTGCCGGTTTACTATGCGTTCTCCAGCTTGCTATCGTCGGAAACGAATTCGATGGTGCTGCAATCTTCGCTAGCCCGATTATTGGCTCAGAAGACGCTTGGTTTTCAATTGGAAACGACTGGATTGCAGCTTATATTCTCGGTTCATTCCTCGGATTTGCTTGTTTGTTTGGAGATTTAACAGGTTCGTTTTTCAAGCGCCGTCAAGGATTAAAGCGAGAAGGTGATGTTTCATCGAAGGCCCCATTGCTTGATACTCTGCCTTTTGCAATCATGGTGTTCTTATGGGGTCAACTCTTCCTTGGAGGGTCATTACTTGCTTCGACTGATCTCATCTACCCAATGTTGGCAATAATTGTCATCACGCCAGTCCTTCATCGAGGCTTCAACCTCATTGGATATGCCATTGGTTGGAAGGATGTCCCTTACTGACGTAGGCAAAGCATTGATGATTCAATACATCATGGCCAAACCATGCGAACAGCAAGCCTATTGACAATTCTGATGATGATTCCCATCCTTTTTGCTTCCACAACGCTAGCATCCCCACCAACCAACGGCTCGACAATACTCGTTTCAGATTCCCAGACATGGGAAGGTGGCAACCTCAACGGTGATGTTGTCATAGCAGACGGGGGCGTACTTACCTGGACTGGTGAATCCCAAATCTCTACAGACTCAACAATAACGATTCAAGAAGGGGGTATACTCAATCTCAATAATGCCGTTCTGACAGGTCAAGCATCTGTTTCAACGCTCCTCATTTTTGATACCACAAACGTGGCAATCAACGAAAGTATTGCAGATACAACCGCTACAATGACCATCTATTTTGACATAAATGTCCCTCAGGAAGCCTATCTTAATTTGACCATTGATGAGATAACGACGAATGAAATTACAGGAACGTCGTTTGAGACCACTGTTGACTTGACAGATGAGTTTCTGATTGGAGTCGATCACTATTATCCGCTTCCGTTTGGTATAACCCATATCGAAATATTCCATTCAAACGCTGAATTACTCACCATATCGGCAGAGGATTTTTCCCAAAGAAATGGAAGTCTTTCGTGGAATCAACCATCGTTTCATATTCTCAATTATGGAACTGTCCTCTTAGACGGTTCAACATTAATGGGAGCGAATATCAGTTGTGAGCATCTTTGTCACTTTAATGATTCAACACTTATCGGCAGTGGACCAATCCATGTTGCTGATGGGACCCACATAGGCGTCAATAATTCAGTGATTCTAGGTTCAAGAACAGATGAAGACATCATTGTTCATGACCAAGCTACAATCGACTATGAAGAATCAACTGGGACTGGAGGCTACACAGATGCTTGGATCCGCCTTCTTTCCAAAAGAGAGATACATGTCAACGCTAAAGTTGCAACTGTGGTAGCAACTGGAATTGGTTACAATGGTAACACGATCAATACGATCATCAACGGAGATACAGACCAAAGCACATGGTTTGTGGATATTGGCACGAGCGAAAGTAAGAGGATTGTCGAATGGGTTGATGGAACTGGAACATACCACCAAGAAACTGGAACAATCAAGATCACTGTCGAATCAAATTGGGGTAATTTCATTGCTGATGCAGTAGCACCAAAAACAGCAACTTCGAATGTTGATGTCACGTATCCTTCGTTAAGCATCGACAAAATCGTACCTGATGCTGTAACTGCAGATACTGGCAAGACTCACTACGTCATGGTCACTATTTCGAATACCGGTACGATCCCAGCAAATCCTAATGTCCGATGTTATACAAATGGAGAAGAAGCAGACACGACAGCGAATACAGGAAACTGGGAAGTTGCTCCCGGTGAATCAAAGGACGTACCAGTTTCTTGGTGGCATTACACCGATGAAGCGACAACATTGAATTGTAAATTCTTGTATCCAGATGTTCTTGAAGCAGTGAGTGATTTAATCGCTGATGAGGCAGGTCAAACATCGAGTGAAGTCTCATGGACAACCGCAGAAGAAGTGGAAGAACTTCCAATTGTTTTGTATGGAATTATCATAGCCATAGTCGTTGGATTGGGAGTCTTTGTGGCATTAGGTTCACGTCGATTACAGAAGAAAGAGTACATTGAGTCTGAAGAAGAACATGATGAAGAAGATGATGAAGAAAGTGTTGATGAAGATTCAACCGATTCATCAGAGGAATTCGAAGAAGAAGAGCTTGAAGATCACACGTGGACAGATGCTGATGGAAACCCTATCGTTTCGGTTAAAGAGGAATAATACCTCGTAATTTTAGTTATCTCGCAGGGCTATAACTTAAGTGAACTACTCGTGGAGTCAGGTTCGAGAATATAACTGAACCCTCTCCCATCGAAATTTTCGAGCAGGCTAAGGCCATGGGTTTGAAATTAAGTGCAGATGGTAAATCATGGATTTCAGCCGAAGAATTAGTTGTGAGGAAACCACCATCAATGGTGGTAAAACCCAATCAAGATTCGGTTCTTAGAATATCACAATTGACAATATTCACAACATTAGGTGCAATCTGTTTTGTCTTATTTATCATCGGTATATTTGAAGTCGGTCTATTTGCCTTATTACCATTGTTTTTGGCTCTGTTCTCCCTAACGCCGATCTTCTTTCATTTGACACGACCTGAGGAAAACTCTGGATCCAATGTCGTAGGAATCGGCCATCCTATAATTTTGAATCAACAGGTGCTTCACCGACAAACAGAACAACGTGTCATGGGTATTTTTGGGACAATTAGCATGACTATTCTCCTGATAACCATCCTTTCAATCTTCATAATGTTCATTCTAATCCTCATCCTAATAGGGAACTTCATCGATTTCATCTCCTGAATTTTTGGGAGGCAGGCTCTTCTGATCCTAAGAATCAACCATACAACGGTTGTTCGGATGCATTCGTCCATTTATTCAGTCATTGACCACCATTTAATCTCGTTAGAGGCCATCTAACCTTTGTTTCAGAGGGTAGGCAGTGTACTGGGGGACTGAACACCCATTGTACTCTTTCATAATGTCTTGAGGGGTTTGCAAGAACCCTCGTGATTTAATGGAAATGATATGTCGGTTATCTGTATCAACCCATAAGATACCGTGTGAACTTTCAATTACAGAGGTCT
>JADHSC010000010.1 GCA_016777125.1 Candidatus Poseidoniaceae archaeon | reverse complement strand
ATCAAATTCTTGACCGTGTGGAATTGATCCCAATCTCTCTCTTTCGTAAAAGCATCAATAATTTCCATGGTTTGCTTTAGAGAATCCTTTCCGTCCATGCCTCTCTCACATGGGCTTCGTGTAAAGAGATTTCAATTTGGGGAACGAATGAAATACTCAATGGTTGTAGGAGTTTTATGACAAAAAAAGCATTTTTTGTAATTTCCGTATTACTTTCAGTTTCTTTAGCCGGCTGTTTAGATGATTCATCATCCGAATCGTCAACAAATTCATCAACAGACAGCATACTGTTTGATGTTGTGAATGATTGTGAAAATTTGGAGCTCAACACTCAAACAACGAACCTATCCAATGGCTCCAATTTGGTAACCATTCTAGGAGTCAATGTATCTCTTTATCATGCAGCCTACTCTACCTCCTCGGTCGTTAGCGTTGGTTTTGATGTTGATTTAGACGGAAGTCTTGATGCCTTTAATAATGTTTCAAAAGGAACAACCAGTTTCTACTTACCTATGTCCTCCTTCTCAAATTTATCAAATGATAGGTTCGTTACAACAATTGCAGCGACTGCATCCACGGCAAACGGGGTAAGTTCGATGTTGGTTCATATCGCTAATGATTGTCAAGTCTTATCTGAGATCAATCTGGGGCAACTGACTTCTGTGGAACCTGGATTCGATGGTTATGACTTTGAAGTCAACAGCGCAGGAACAACCTTCACCTCAGCAACTGGAGAAGCAATCGTCTACGTGTCACTTGACGCTGGAGACGACTTGTCATGGTCTACTGTCATTGTACAGATGAAGGCTGATGGCGGCGTTTACGTCGAATGCACCAACCCTGACAAAGCATCAGCAACCGGCTGTGCTGTTGACGACAACGACGACGGCAAGTGGGCTTTTGGTGAAGAAGTAACCATCAGCGAAGGATCTGACGATACCTGCAGCAGTGGAACTTGTGAAGTTCAGGTCAAGATTCTAGATCGTTCAACAAACAAGTTGATCTACGAATCGAACACAATCAACGCTTGAAATTTCACATCGAATGAATCGCATGGCCAAGAGTTGCAAGAACTGCTTCATGTGTCATCTCGGTCATTGTTGGATGAGCATGGATTGTATGTGCAATATCTTCGAGAAGTGCTCCCATTTCGATTGCTAGAGTCCATTCACCGACAAGTTCGCTGACATGTGTTCCAACTGCTTGGATTCCGAGAATTCTGTGATCGTCTTCACGAGCAGTAACACGAACAAAACCAGCCGTCTTTTCTGCTTCTTGAGTAAGAGCACGTCCATTTGCAGCGAGTGGGAACTTTCCAGTAATGACTGGATGTCCTGCTTCCTTTGCTTCGGATGGTGAAAGTCCAACCGAGACGATTTCAGGTTCAGTGAAGACAATTGCAGGAACTGCTGCTGGCTCATAGGCACGAGGTTGTCCAGCAATAATTTCAGAGACCATTTCTCCTTGGAATGAAGCGACGTGAGCTAGCATTTCTCCAAGATCACAAACATCTCCAATAGCATAAACACCCTTCATGTTTGTTTCACACTTATTGTTGACTTTGACAAATCCACGCTCATCAAGAGCAACACCAGTTGGTGAAAGAGCAGCACTCATAGGACGTCGTCCAACAGTTACCAGGACTTTGTCGACATTGAGTTTCTCAAATTCTGTACCTTCTTCGGCATCCTTTGGAGTGTAGAGTAGGTCGACACTTCCATCGTCCTTTGTCTCAATTCCCTTTGCGAATACTTTGGTATGAACCTTGATCTTCTGTTTCTTGATTGCAATTTCGAGTGGTCTTCGAAGTTCTTTGTCGAAAATTGGTAGAACTGAGTCCATTGCTTCGATAACTGTGACTTCACTTCCAAGCATTCGGAAGGTGATTCCTAATTCGAGTCCGATATAGCCTCCGCCAACAACAGCTATTCGCTTTGGTAACTCTTCCAGAGACAATGCCTCTCTTGAGGAAATGACGTGCTCTCCGTATTTCATAAATGGTAATTCAATTGGAACTGATCCGTTTGCAAGAATGACATTTTCTGCTTGAATGAGTAATGCATCTTTGCCTTTACCGATTTTTACGGTTTTTGCATCTTGGAATTCAGCCCAGCCGTTGACTAATTCAACACCAGCGTTCTTGAGAAGTGCTTCGACACCTTTGTTGAGTCGGTCAACAATCGAATCTTTCCATCCAACAGTATTGGCCATATTCAATTCAGCAGGTCCAGGGATACTGATTCCCATATGACCGTCTTTGTTTGCATGCTTTGCAAGTTTGTGGAAGGTATGTGCAGCATGAATGAGTGCTTTCGAAGGGATACATCCACGAATGAGACATGTTCCTCCAACACGTTGTCCTTCTACAATCACTGTATCGAGCCCAAGTTGTCCAGCGCGGATTGCAGCGACATAGCCACCAGGTCCGGCACCAATAACCAATACTTTGCATTGACGTGTTTTCATTTTAATAACCTCACATGAAGATTGTAGCAGGATGTTCAAGCATTGACTTGAGCAACTGAACAAGACTTGCACCATCGTGTCCGTCGACGACTCTGTGATCCCAAGAGGATGATAGATTCATGATTCGACGAACTTCAATACGCCCATCGATAACGACTGCACGGTCTTTGGCATTGTGGACTCCAAGGATTCCAACTTCTGGTTTGTTGATGATTGGTGTTGCACCCAGTCCACCCATGCGTCCAAGACTTGTGATGGTGAATGTTGAACCCGAGAGATCCTCTGCGCCAGCCTTTCCGTCACGAGTTGCTTGAGTTACCCGTCCCATTTCAGCAGCAGCAGACCAGATGTCCATTGCTTCAACATGCTTGACAACAGGAACGTATAATCCACGGTCGGTTTGAGTTGCAATTCCAAGGTGTACGCCTTGATGTCGAGTTACGACTCCTGCCTCATCATCATAGAGAGCATTGCATTCGGGGCGTTGTCCAAGTCCTTTGACAAGAGCCAGCATGATGAATGGAAGATATGTCAACTTCGGAGCACCCTCTGGGCGAGTTGCATTGAGATGTTGTCGAAGTGCCTCTAATTCGGTTACATCAACTTCTTCAAAGTATGAGAAGTGAGCAATTGTAGAGTATGATGCCATCATTGAATCAGCAATCTTTCGTCGTAGACCGATAACCTTGATGTCTTCAGTTCCAGTCTTTGCAACACGAGCGCTTCCACCGATAGGCATCGATGAACTTGCACGACTTGCGCCACCACTGAAGTGAACGTCGAGATCAGCATGAGTGATTCGTCCTGCAGGACCTGATCCTGCAACATGGTACAAATCAACACTAGCCGAGCGTGCTCGCTGTCGAACAGCAGGACTCGCTAGTGGCTTTGTCCCCGGTGCACGTTCGACAACTGGACCCGCTACAGATACAGGTGCTGCCTCAGGCTGTGGTGCTGGCTCTGGAGTAGCAACAGGTTCAGGAGTTGGTTCCGGTTTGGATTCGACTTCTTCCTTTGCAGGTGCTTCATCAGAAGCAGAAGCGTTTCCGTCTCCATCGACATCAAACTCGATGCAAACAACACCGACTGGTAGAATGTCTCCCGCTTCTCCAATAATTTTGCTTACAGTTCCATCGCATGGCGCTGGAATCTCAACGGTTGCTTTATCGGTCATAACCGAGAGAATTGGATCATCTTCTTTGACGGTGTCTCCTACTGAGACCATCCATTCTACTACTTCGCCTTCTACGACGCCTTCTCCGATATCTGGTAATTTGAATGCGAATGTTCCCATATTTATTCCACCTGTGTTTTCTTTATTGCATCAGCGATTCGCTGAGGACTTGGCATATAATCCCATTCCGTTGTATGCGGGAATGGTGTGTCCCAACCTGTGACACGTTGAATTGGTGCTTCAAGATGATAGAAACATCGTTCTTGAATCGATGCGCTCATTTCTGCTCCGAACCCGCTGGTTTTGGGAGCTTCATGGACGATGACACATCGTCCTGTTTTCTTGATTGAATTGACAACAGTATCTCTGTCCCATGGAACAAGCGTCTGTAAGTCAATAAGTTCACAATCGATTCCTGAATCTTTAATCGCCTGTTCTGCAACATGGACCATTGTTCCATAAGCGATGACTGTGCAAGCATTACCTTCCTTGACGATTCGTGCTTGTTCAAGAGGAACGGTGTAATGTCCTTCAGGGACATCAGCATCTGGATGGCCTGTCCATGTTGGGACGTTATGCGGGTCTCCATAGAACGGACCTCGATAACATCGCTTGGGTTCAAAGAAAATGACAGGATCATTGCATTCAATTGAAGAAAGGAGTAGACCTTTAGCATTGTATGGGTTTGAGCAATAGACGACTTTCAATCCAGGCGTGTGCGTAAATTGAGCCTCTGGAGATTGGGAGTGATGGTGCCCACCTTTGATACCTCCACCAGCAGGTGTGCGGAATGTGAGAGGTGCTGTGAATTCTCCACCGGAGCGATGTCGGACCTTTGCAATTTCATTGACAATTTGGTCATATGCTGGGAAAATATAGTCTGCGAATTGAATTTCTGCAACAGGACGAAGTCCGTTAAGTCCCATACCCATTGCAATAGCAGCTATACCACCTTCTGCAAGAGGTGAGTCAAAGACTCGATGTGCTCCATATTCGTCCTGAAGTCCTTCAGTAACTCGGAATACGCCTCCAAAGAATCCTACATCTTCGCCAAAGATAACCACATTCGGGTCCTCTTTCAAGGAAATCGACAATGCTGAATTTAGCGATTTGATCATGTTCATGTCAACCATAATCTCACTTCCCTAATTCCTCTCTTTGTTCTTGGATGTGCCAAGGAACGGTCTCGTAGACTTCGGTGAAAATTGTTGAAGCAGGGGGATATGGCCCTGAGGCTAGATCGCCAAACTCACAGGCTTCCTTGTATGCTGTCATGACATCATCGTCAATCTTCTGAGCAAGTGCAGAATGCTTCTCTTCATCCCATACATCAATGGAGACAAGATGGTCTTTCAGTCTCTGAATGGGGTCACCACCTGGCCAGAATGTAGCCTCGTCGTTCGGACGATATGCAGATGGGTCATCTGAGGATGAATGTGCCCCTGATCTGTAGGTGTAGATTTCGATATGAGTAGGTCCAAGGCCCGCTTCTGTTCGTTGACGTGCCCATTGGGTGATGCTGTATAGGGCAAGGAAATCATTTCCATCGACTCTAAAGGATGGGATGTCGTAGGCAAGGCCACGTTCAGCAAAGGTCTTTCCACCAGTTGCAAGATTAGCGTGGGTCGAGATTGCCCATTGGTTGTTAACGACGTTGAGAATAACAGGTGGCTTGAATGTTGATGCAAAGTTGAGTGCATAGTGATAATCGCCTTGAGCCGATGTGCCGTCTCCAAGCCATGTGATACAGGCCTCGTCTTTTCCTTGGTAAGCACTTGCCATGGCTACGCCAACTGCTTGAGAGAATTGAGTTCCAACAGGGGATGATATTGAAATAAATCTGCCTTCTTTGTAGGTGTAGTGGACTGGCATTTGTCTTCCGCGAACGTTGTCTTCTGTATTACCAATGCAATGACAAATCATACTCACCATGTCTCGACCACGTACAAATTGAGCGCCAGGCTGCCTGTATGAAGGGAATATCCAATCTTGCTCTTTCAATGCCATTGTTTGTGCAATTGCAATTGCTTCTTCACCAAATGAACGCATGTAGAATGAAAGTTTTCCAGTACGCTGCATTTTGATCATTCGATCGTCGAAGATTCGCAAGCGCATCATGTATTCTAATCCCTCAATCATTGTTGCTTTATCGAGATTAGGATTCCATTCCCCCTTCGCTTCACCATTATCATCGAGAACTCGAACTAGGCCTCGTGCATGAGATACTGTATCATCGGATGTACATGTTGTTGGATTTGGCCTGTTGAGATCTTCGGGTTGCTCCTTGAATGAGCCTCCAAAATCGGCCGCTTCGCCAGGTCTAAATGGAGGGATTCCGATGGTGTAGGGCGCTGTTGTCGCCGTTCGTCTCTCCGTCATTGGTTCACCTCACCATGACTCGGGTTTAAGGGATGTTGGTGGATTTCTATTGGCTGTACTTTGACATAAGCTCCCGGCATTTCTTCTTGATTCGTTGCATCGAGTGTCTTTCGCATAAGCAATCCCGCCTTGTAAGACGAGCGGACAAGTGGCCCGCAAGCCACGCCAGAAAAGCCCATCTCAATCGCTGCCTCTGCCCACACGTCATACATTTCGGGTTCAGGGAATCTATCGACAGTAAGGTGGTTTTTAGATGGTGCAAGATACTGCCCGATTGTCAATAAGTCGACCTTTGCATCTCGAAGTAGTTGCATAGCTTCTAGAACTTCTTCATCCGTTTCACCAACTCCAACCATAATCGAAGATTTTGTAATCATATCAGGGCGAAGCCGTTTCGCTTCTTTGAGTATCATAATCGATTGTTCAAACGATGCTCTGGGATCACGCACTATGGAATCCAATCTTGGAACGCATTCCACATTGTGGGCGAACACGATCAGTGGGCTTGAATCTAGGAGATGAGCCAAGTCGCCAAGATCTCCAGCGAGGTCTGAGCAAAGGAGCTCAAGTGTAACTTCGGGAGAGGATTTCGCTACTGCATCGAGACATTTTTTGTAGTGATCTGCTCCTGAATCTTCTAAATCATCTCTGTTAACAACTGTGATTACAGCATGTCTCAGGTTCATTGAAGAGACCGCCTCTGCAAGATGCTGAGGCTCTTCTTGGTCGAGAGGCGGAGGTGTCTTACGAGTCCCAACTGCACAGAATCGACAACCTCTCGTACACTCTTTACCTGCGATCATGAAGGTTGCATCTCCACTTGACCAACATTCGTGAATATTCGGGCATTTTGCTTCTTGGCAAACAGTGTGAAGTTTGTTGTCTTTCACAGCGTCCATTGTTTCATTGAACATTTGCTGCTCTTTCCCAGAGGGGAGTTTAGTACGAAACCAGTTTGGTAAACGAGGACGAGGCGCTTTCGGTGATGCCATTTTTAGATTTTTACTCATCGCATTACCCCCCCGATGTTATGTCCACATGAACGAACATCAAAAAGGTGTGCAGGGGCGAAATCATGTGTTTTTCAAATACGAGCATTGATGAATACGAGTTGTTAAGGACAAACATGGCCAATCCAACTGTACTTGTTACGGGCGGTGCCAAACGTATAGGCAAGGCCATTGTGGAACATTTTTCACGCAATGGTTACTCCGTTATCATCCATGTATCCACTTCATTGGAAGAAGGAAACCATTTGGCAGAAGAGATGAGGGCTTCAGGGGCAAAGGCAGATGTTCTTCAAGCAGATTTGACAGATGAAGGGGCGACAGAAATCCTTGTCGAACTCGTTGAAAATCATCCGTTTGTCAAAGATCGAGGTGGGCTTGATGTCCTGGTCCATAATGCCTCAAAATACAGTCAAATACCAATTGAAGATCTCACTGTTGAAGACATGCGTGTGATGAATCGATTGCATGTAGAATCTCCACTGCAATTGACCCAGGGATTGTCTCTAAGTCTCTCTTCTATAGAAGGCTGTGTGATTGCTTTAACCGACACATCCAGTGGTCAACATTGGGAAAAGTTGTCTCATTACACAGCGAGTAAAGCCGGCTTACGTCAACTCATGTTTGGGCTAGCTGGCGAACTCGCCCCTCGTATCCGAGTCAATTGTGTTGGGCCAGGGGCGATCCTTTCTGCTGATTGGGAGCAGGAACATTTTGACAATGTTTTGCAACGTGTCCCTTTACGGCGTTCTGGTACGCCCGAAGACATTGCATCTGCTGTTTTCTTTCTGGCAAATGCCTCATACATCACTGGACAGGAATTGAAAGTTGATGGCGGATGGACACTTTCTCCTTAGGGAAGGATTTCATACATCCTTCTTCCCAGCCGTACTATCGAGGTGGCTGAGGTGGTCAAAGGCGCCGGGCTTAAGATCCGGTCCCAGATGGGTTCGAGGGTTCAAATCCCTCCCTCGATACCACATTATGAACGGGGTAATGGCAATTGTTTACACAAATCATGCAAAATGGTTTAACGCTTGCTGCTATCCGTTGACATAAGGGATGTCTTGACTATGTCTTCCAATCGATTTGTTTTCGTGGCTCTGATTTCGCTTCTTCTAATGGGAATGCCTCTTCAAAATACAGAGCAGTCATTGTTTTCCGAAACGGAAACTGTCTCCTCTGTTGGCGAAAATTTAGAAGACTACGAATTATATCTTGATTCGGTTGGTGGCGATGATACGATTACAACACTTCAACCTGAAGGAAGTCAAGAGGAATCCAGCATACTTGGAAACGGCATTCAATTTGAATCGGATGAAATGATTTCTGACTTAAACATAAAGGGCAAGTCCAATGATCAAGTCAAAATCGTCGTGTATTTGAAGTGGCGTGCTAGTGATAACAATTCGGATGCTGAAGCAATCTTCAAACTTTATTCTGGTAGTTCACTCGTAGAGCAAACAACTGAAGACTTGGGTGATCCACAAGCTGCTGGCCTTTTCGGCGGTAGTGATTCATGGCAACCTTACACGATTTTCCTCGATGTAGGTTCTGAAGGATTCACTGTGGAAAACGGTGATCGCCTGTCTTTGGATATCGAAGCAACTGCATCTTGTGAAGGTGGGGGCGATGGTAGTCCTTTCGTAGGCTCCACTTGTCAAGTGGATATGGCATACGGTGGTACAGTTGGGAATGAATATTCTCGTATGGAACTTCAGGCAAACGCACTGAGTGGTTCTCAAGTAAAGGTTCACTACCAAGGCGAAGGCTGGTCTGAAGTTGAAGTTACAGATTGGTCTCCAACACACCGTCTAGAAAAGCGAACAATGCAATTCAGCGTTGATGTACGAGACGCTTTCGGAAGAGATGATATCGACAAAATCGAACTTGTACTTAGCACTCCCAACGAGGCCAACGCAGTGTTTGAAAAGGAATTTACAGATTCAGATTTGAAATTGGATAACGACGGACTTGTGGGTAATTTCTCGTACACCTATGATTCTGGCATAACGCCTGGACTTTATCCTTTGACCATGGTGATTACCGATGTACAAGGCCACACTATCAATTACGAGCACCCACTTGGGATGACCTTCCTAGAACACGATATTTACTTGGATTTTCCATCGAATCAGATACGTCGTCTCCTGGTTGCACCTGGACAAACCTCGTCGATTGAATTAATCTTAGATCACACAGGAGCATTGACTTCTGACCTCACAGTTGAACTTGAATTACAACAGTCACTCCCTTCAGGATGGTCCGAACCTATTTGGTCGAATCCAGGTGGATATACTCTTACCGGAGGAGGATCATCGGTTCGACCTGAACTTACTGTCGAAGTACCTGAAGACTTGAGTGGTATCAGCGATAATTACCAAATCGTAGTTGAAGCGAGAGCATATGTTTCAAATGGTGCTGGAAGTACTGCTGAAGTGCGATTGATTTCACTTGAAATCGATGTGGAAAAGGTGAATCAATTTGGAGAGCCTGATATTGAAGTCTTTGAAGATGTAGAGCAACAAATTCAGATTTATGACTCCGATAGGCTTGACTTCTATAACGAAAATTTATCCCATTACGTAGACTATGACGAAGTGGGAGATTTCTATCTGAAGATTACAAATGTAGGCTTTGATGATGATACCTATCGGCTTCGAATCCAAGAGATTCCAGTCGCATGGAGCGTAAAGTTCCTCATTAATGGGACTGGGACAGAACTTACTGAGCAGGGTATTGATTCGTTAACTCCAACAGTTGGCCAAGGTGAAATACTCATGATTCGCGTTGAAGTTTATCCCCCAATTGAACGAGATGCTGTCGACATTGGTTTGCTGAGGTTCACTGTCACTTCTGATGGTAGTTCAGAAGAAACCCTCTCGACATCGGTTGGATGGACCATCCATCGAACCTTTGGAATCCTTGCTGAAGTCATCTCTGATTCAGACGCTGGTTCACTGGGCACTGTAGGTCCTGTGTCTCCTGGTTCAACGGTTGTTTACAACATCCGTATCACGGATTCTTCTGAGGATGCTGGAACTACAAATTGGGTCATCAAAAACCCTTCTGCTGTCCAACGAAACATCGATGAAGATCCAAGTTACGCCACATGGATGTACGATATCACAGATGTTGAAGGAAACATCGCTCTCGTTGCATCTCTTACTGGAGGTCAATATGTGGATGTAAAGCTCGAAATGACTGTGCGCCAACAGGTCGAAGCGGGATTACATACCATTTACATGCAAGTGGCTGAGGAAAGTGATAGCGATGATGAACCTCGTTATTTCGACCTACCACTTACTGTTGAGATTAGCAGTGAAGTTGAGCCGGGTAGGCTCGCTGTAGAGCAAAAGACTCAATCCACACGAATTGGAGCAGGCGAAACAATCGATGTTGAATACAGAATTGAAAACCAAAACAATGTTGAATTGCAGGTCTTCATCACTCTGGATACTCCTGAAGGCTGGGATGGCACTCTTGATGGTGGCGATTTCGTCTATCTTTCACTTCCTGCCTTTTCCACCGAAGACTTCACTCTTGAAATTACGGCACCTACAAACGTCAAGAATGGCCAAATGGTTGATTTCCAATTGACTGTCGTGCCGATGGATGAAGAAAACCCATATCCATGCAATCCTGAAATTTGTTACACTCAAGAACCAACGTTCTCATTCAAGACCGAAAGTTCTGGAATTATTAATGCCATCATGAGTGAATTAGCAGATCCTGAACCAACAACTATGCTCATGTTCCTGTCAGTACTTGTTCTACTTGGCTTCGGTATTTATCGTCGTGGGCAGAACAAGATGAAAGCTCAATTATATGCTTCAATGGTCGAACCGACAGAAGTTGTCCAAGAAGAACCTGGATTTGACTGGGATGGTCTCGAATCTTCCCCTTCACCTGATGCATCATCAGAGGTGGAATTGGAACTTGTCGAAGTTGAAACCGACGATGATTCTCTCTGATTGTATGAACAACGTACCATTTCCCTTATGTGCTATAGGGACGACCATGGAGCATGAATGATGCGAACCCGCTGAGTAAAAATGCTCCGAGTTACGTTGGGATTGATCGATCGAGAAGACGAAATGTGGCGCAGTCCCTTTTTCTCGTTGTTTTGATGATAGGTTCTACGTTCGCTGCAATTGATTTTGTTTCTGTTGATGTGAGTGCAGCATCCGATCAAGATGGTGACGGGCTGACATATGGTCTCGAATACCTCATCAACACAGCAGCAACCGACTGGGATTCTGATAATGATGGTTTACCGGATGGTTGGGAATGGAAGTATGGGTTAGATCCACTTTCTTCAAGTGGAGGCGACGGTGCAGTCGGCGATCCTGATGGCGACGGTATGTCCAATCTGCAAGAATACTCCTACCTTCAACCAACGAATTGGGATAACAGCGCAACACCAGGTGTTCTTGACAATGGTGTATGGTGGAATGGAACCGTTCCAGTTAATGATTGGAATGAAGAGGATGCAATGCAATTCAATCAACCAAAATGTGGAGATACAGGAAGCGATGGTCAAGGCAATGTGATTCTTTGTGATGAAGATCCAGTCGGTAACATCTGTGCAAATAATTTCGATGATGACAAAGACGGTCAAATCGATGGTTCTGATTCAGATAACGATGGAGATGCTGATTGTTCATCAGACGATGATGACGGTGATGGTATCGCTGATGAAGACCCGAATGGATGGGACACTGATGGTGATGGAATGCCAGATGGCTGGGAAGCAGCTAACGGTCTAAATGCCACTAGTGCATCAAATGCAGATGGTCCAAATGGTGACCCTGACAACGATGGTTTGATCAATCTGATGGAATATGTCAACCCTGCATGGACCACAAATTGTGGTGGAGTGCCATGTTTCCGACCAGGTCCTGATGGCGTGCCTACAGAGACGGTCTCTCCTTGTGACCCAGTTCAAGGCATTGGCCCAGGCGCATGTGCTACCTTTACCGCTGAAGTCGATGGAATCACTTCAACAAATCCTCAAGACAGCGACACTGATAATGATGGATTGAACGATTCTTACGAGGCTCTTACTCTTCTAACCGACCCAACAAGTTCCGATACGGATAGCGATGGAATCCCAGACGGAATTGAAGTCAACGGTGCATACGGAAATCCACCACAAGCATCAGACCCTCGAAACAACAACACCGATGACGATGCCTTCGATGATGGTGACGAAGATGCGAATGGAAATGGAATCGTGGACGCTGGTGAAACCGACCCAACTCGAAGAGAGGACTCTGGGGACGAAGACAACGATGGCATCCAAAATTGGGAAGAGAACCTCTCTTGTACTGAATGGAACGTTGCTGATACGGACTTCGGAGGTATTAATGACGGAGATGAGCGTAATGTAAGCCACGGAACCGATCCGTGTGATTCTCTTGTTGACTTTTCCACAAGTTTTGTTTCCTATACATCTGGTTCAAATCAACTGCAAGTTACCGATGGAAGTGGATTTAATCCAAACGGAGGTATCGGATTCTACAATGTGTCAGGGACCTTCTCCTCCTTTGCATATCTAAGCGTGGTGAACAACGTCATGCAAGGTGTCTCGGTTGGGCCTACAGGGACTCCCACTTCTGTTGACAACCGCAATGGTTCCTTCTGCCACACCGCTGCTAACAACGATGGAACAATTGGTACAACCCGGACCTATTGTGACGATGATTACACAGATTCTGATGGCGATGGACTGGCAAACTGGCAAGAATTGCTTGGAACGTTTGGTTGGTTCTCCAATCCAACACTTGTCGATACAGACGGGGATGGTGTAAATGATTACGATGAAGTCTTCGATAACACCGACCCTACCGAACCTTGTTTCAACTTACTTGACCCTGATGGCGATGGTATCAACTCCTACTTTGAAAACACCACCGGGTGTAATCTTGCATTCATTGGAATCACAAATGGATCGACTGATATATGGGTGACTGATTACTTGTCTGTCGATACAGATAACGGTGGTGTTGACGACAGAACTGAATATTTCGATAGCACCAATCCTGAAAATGATCCATCCGATGATTTACTACCAGATGATTATGATAACGACGGAATTCCTGACGCAGTAGAAAATGCAACTGGTTCTGATTGGAGAAACCCCGACACCGATGGTGGAGGTATGCTCGATGGTGCTGAATGCCCACAACAATTCTGGTTCTTCAACTGCGTAGGTGCTCCATTCAATTTGTTTGACCCTACTGATGATATGCCTCAAAACGATGTCATCTTTTGGGCAAATAACACAACAGGTTCTGTAGAAGAAGACCTCCCTAAGTACTGGAGAAAGTATACCAACGATATCCCTACTGGAAACTCCTTTTCACATGACAACAGTGTTCACCCAGCCACAGAAGTTGTTCCACCGTTTACGAATTTGACCCACATGGCGAGCACAACGTTTGCGAATGACACAATTACATGGCAAATAACCTACAATTTCCCAATTGGTGAAGGCGCACTACCGTTGCCAGCTTCGACGACGAACGTCTCTTTCTGGGCCGATTCCGCTGTAATTTTGACTCGGACAAATGACACACATCGTTACGAAGTATCTGGTGGATTTGTCGAAGAGATCATCGTTCAACAACCAGAGTATTACTTTGACTGGGATGTGCTTGCTAGCAACAGTATTGCTGGACAAGGTTTCCCGTATGAAATCGAATTACCTGCCTATTATACCGATACGACAGATGCTCGCTCGGTCGTGATGAACATTACCAATGGTGTCATCACTGATTCTTCTGCAGTCAATGCCTATGATAAGGCACTTGCATTGGAAACGTTCCTACGAGAAGGGAACAGTTCCACAGAGTTTAAACTCAATTTCGATGGTTCAGGACTAGTTGAAGGAGAAGATCTCTCTACCTTCATGCTCGAAGTAGCAAATGAAGGAACATGCAGTGAATTTGCTACAACTTTTGTTACTATGGCACGTGTTATCGGTCTTCCAGCACGCCTTGTTAGTGGATTCAAGGGTGGCGATTGGAATGGTAACGGTTATGCTGTTGGCGCTCAACATCTGAGAACCTGGGCTGAAGTTCGAATTCAACAATCAAGTTCCGCTGGCGGACTTGATTTCGGATGGGTTCCTTTCGATCCATGTCCTGATCCTGCTGAACTCGATATTCGAAATGTGACCTATTCCCCAGTTAATTTTGATCGTGATGGAAGTGATGGTGACATTACAATTACGGGCGATATAGGATTCCTTGAAAATCAAACAGCCATTGGAGAATTGCTTGTAAGGGGTTATCTTGTACCTCTAGTTGATGCTTTTGCAGGTGCTAGTGGATTGAACACTCCTGAACGCCTCATCAATGTCACGATGACTGATGCCAACGGCTCGTTTACGCTTCAAGGTCTTCCAATTGAAATTATTCCTCCTGGATTTGGAGCGATTATGCTTGAAGTGGAACAGAAAGGATACGTTTCATCTCAGACCATTCTAACTCCAAATTCAACAGTAACTGGCCCAAGTAACTCGTGGTGGATGAATGTCACTGATGATGCTACGCTCAATCACACGTCTCCAAACGCCATTAATTCTCCAATTGTTGGTGCTGGAGCTACGACGACGCTTGAAGGATTCATTGGCTATGAGCAAATACCGTTCTCAGATGCTTCACAAGTTGTGAACTCGACGGTATGGTTGTCCTTTACTTCCTCAGTCAATGGTGATCAAAATTTGACTACTACAGTCAGTCCATCTGGTACTTGGACGTTTGAAATCACACTTGATGAACTTGAAACAAAGACAAACATAAGCGCAACATTGGGTTACGATGGCTGGGTCCAATCAGCTACCGGCCTTACTGCTCCAACATATCATCTACGTCCAGTAGAGCAATCGATAACTCTCGATATACGAGATGCTCCCAACTTGACGGCTACGCTTGAAGGACCAGGAACAAACTCAAGTCTTCTTCTTCTTGACGACAATATTTGGGTTAATGGAACAGCTTTGACAATCGGCGCTTCTCCTACAGGTATGAGTGGAAATCTTTCCTTCTCCATGCGTGAGAATAACAGTGGTGGAGAATGGGTGGAAATCTTCAACCAATCTGTAAATGGTGCGTTCAACATTCAATTCTTCCTCAATTCGACGGACGTTAATGTCGCAGCAGGACTCCTTGAAACACGATTACGCTTCTATCCTGATCTCTACGAATCTACAGATGATGCAAATCTAAGTGGAGTTGAGCAGTATACACTTGTCGGTATACTGAACTTTGAGATTATTGCGACTCCACAATTACGTGGTGAACCGACGAACGTTCTTGTTCAAATCTCAGACCATATGGGTGTGGAGGTTGGACTTGCAGTACTTGGTGACTACTCGTTCTACTTCAACGGGACATGGGTGAACACGACCAGCAATCCTGATTCATCTCTGTTAACGCTCTCTTGGCCTCTTGATTCAACGCTCAGGCCAAGTGACTACATATTTGATGTTCAATACAATGGTTCTGAATTGTATCAATCTGGGATTGATAATGGTTCAATTCGAGTCCAAGCAGAAATAGGCTGGAATGTGAGTGTCTTACAAGATTGGACACATCTTGGAAACACAACCTACGTGGTTGGTGATCTCTTTGATGGTTTATACACGAGTGAAAGTGTCCTCGGTAATGACACGGTCATTTCGATGACAATGCTTGATGCTGAAGGGTTCCCAATCGACCTTGCAAATGGTATGCTTGATAATGCAACAGGTAAATTCAACCTCACGGTTGTAATGCCTACGATTATTCCATCAAACGGATATGATGTCGTTATTGATTTCAATTTCGAAGCAATGGCTCCTGCTGGTGGTGCATATTACCGAGTCGTAGATACCTCCACACCACCGAATCCACCTGTCTTGCCGTCAGTAACCGTAGGTATCGAATCCGAATTCTTGGTTGAAGAGGAACTCTCCGTAATGGACTACGTTTCAGGAGATCCTGTTGTGTTCAATACGAGTGTCTTTGATGTAGCAGACAATTCGAACGTTTCAGATGTTACAGTCGATTACATCTGGGACTATGGCAACACCAACGTTTCATTGGGGACTGCAGTCACTGATGTGAACGGGAATGCTACCTTTACATGGAGTTCATCCAACGTTGCTCCAGGCCAATACACTCTGCAGATGTTTGTTGCAGATGACTTAACTGATCCATTAGCAGTCGGAAATAGCCGTAGAATAGGTAACAGTACATTTGTCAACGTGACAGTACAAGTTCCAACCGACATTCGTATCGATGTTTTACCATCGACAATTACAGCTGGTGTCGACTTTAACATGAAGGGGCAAATTCTTGATGACGATGATCCACTACGACCTCTCATCTCCGGTGTACGTCTCGATGTATATTGGCAATCGAATCCTGAAGAACTTCTTCGCAGCGGTGTTCCTACACTTTCCAATGGTAGTTTCAATTTGACTGTCCCTACCGATGTGTCAAACAACGGAACTGTACGTGGTCCTCGAACCCTTGTTGTAGAAGTGGTTGAAGATTCGTCTCTCTATTATCTCCCATCTGAAATCCAAAACGCAGTGTTTGTATTCGGTGTTACACAACTCGAAGGCCTCCAACCAGGCAATCCAGTTCTGATCACCAGAGGTGAGACCGTTAATCTCAGTGCGACCTTGGTTGAATCAAGTTTCAACTTCAGACCTATAGGTAATTCGAGCGTTACAACACTGTTCCATGAAACATGGCTGCCAACAGTTACGACAGATGGTTCTGGTACGGCAAACACCTCGTTTAGTGTTCCAAGCAGCCATCCGCTAGGTCTGATCATTGTCAGTTACTTCTACAATGGAAGTTCTGATTTACTCTCGTCGCAAGCAAACCTCTCGAGCGTAACAGTTCGCTCATTGACCTTCCTTGTTGTTGACCAAATTACAGATAATCCTGTTGCAGGGACGACTTTCAATGTCTCCGGACGTGTTGTTTCTGACAATGGAACTGGATTAATGAACCGTGATGGATCACGTCTAACTGCAAACGTTCTGTTCACAATTGATGACCAACCTGTTGGCTTCTCTGTGAGCAATGGTTCGGTACAAGATGGTGGATGGTGGAATGCTACGCTGACACTAACGCCTGGATTTGAGGCTGGAACACACGTGCTTGAAGCCTCAATTGTTCCGACAGTCAACTTCTATGTTGGTTCGGAAAACAATACGTCCTTCGATAGTCGAGGATATTCCATTATTACATTCTTAGATCCATCACTCGATGCTCTTGGACAACCAACGTTGAATGATCGAACCGAGCGTGGAACACTGCTCGATGTCAGAATTCTTCTTGAAGACAATACTGGAAGTGCGATAGGTGGTCAACAGATTACGTTCATTCTACCTGCAACGGATCAAACCGATGAAGTTTCGGTCACTGTGACGACTGCAACGAATGGAACTGCAAATGGTTCCCTACTTGTGCCGTTCAATGCAACTGTCGGATTTTCGAATGTCCAAGCACAATATCTTGGAATTTCAGGAACCACTGGATTACTCGGATACAATGCTTCGACACAATATGTGACTTTGGCTCAAACCAATATGACGATTCTTGAACATACAGAACAATTGACTGCTGGAGAAATCCTGTATGTCAATGGAACACTACTCGATGACCTTGGATTACCATTGTATGTTGATGGTGTTGAATCGGTGGCAATTGTCCGTATGCTTGTTGATGGTGTTCCTGTTGCAAGCGTACAATCTGATGCATTCACTGGTGCATTCTCGATTGTTTACACAGTACCTGAATCAACGCCATCTGGTGGACATATGGTTGAAGTTCAATTTACAGGTGGACGTGATTGGGTTGACCCAATTGGTATAGGCGATGCTGTTGATCCAGAATTCTACATGGCGAGCAGTGATATGATTAATTTCAATGTAAGTGTACCAACTCAAATTCTTCTAATTACAGCTACAGGTTCAGTTGACCGTGAAGAAACGATGACTATTCAGGGAAGGCTGCTTGATATTGTTGACAATCCATTACTCGATCAGCAAATCGATATTTATCTCGGTGGAGTCTGGATGACCAATGTTTCTACTGATGAAACTGGTTTGTTTACTGCGGTAATTCCAGTTCCTGCTGTTGCAACGCTTGGCCCAGTTGTTCTCGAAACACAATTCAACGGAACATCATTCTACCTCCCAAGTGCTTCAAATGGAACATGGACGATTTACAGCAAGATTATGGTTGATGTTTCAGTTCCAAGTCCGCTTGCAGTCACTGATACAGTGACCATTACAGGTACTGTACTTGACAACCAACTTCAACCGATTGCAGGTCATGTTGTTGAATTAAAGGTCGATGGATTTGTCTTAACCCAAGTTACAACAGGTGCAGATGGTTCGTTCTCATATGACTGGACTGTACAAGACTTCTTTGACTTCGGTGATAATTTACTTGAAGCAGAGGTTATCGCTCAGGGATACTATAGAGAGGGTTCTGCTAACCAATCATTCTTCCTTTCACATCGCTCTGCAGTAACAATAGAATTTGTAGATGGTGTTGACGCAACACGTGGTGACTTCTGGTCGATCTCGGGACGACTGTTCGATATTGATACCGTCGACCAAGACGGTATTGCCAATCAAGATGTACTTGTTTACCTCGATGGTGTCCTGATGACAACTGTAACCACAGATTCTGAAGGGGAATATTCTGCAACAGTTCTTGCAGGAATGGATTTAGCCCGCGGAAGTGGTCATTCGATTGAAGTCATCTTTGAAGGAACGCAAGAGCATCTCAGTACATCCTCGAATGGTTCAGTCACTGTGTGGGCAGATATTCTGATCACTATTGATGGAACTTCAACTGAAACCTCAGTCCGTTCAGATATTGCCAATCCAATCCGTCTTACTGGAAGTGTTTCTGAGGTTGGTGGCATAGGAGAAGTGTTTGAGAACATTGTAGTTTACATCGGTAATGGCTCAAACTGCGTCAATGGTTTTGAGGGATCCTTCTGCTTCGACGATGTAAAAGAAGAATGGAGTGTTGGTAACTTTACACTTACTGTAACAACCCCAACTTCATTGCTTCCAGGACCTCAGTTCATCAGCCTTGATGTTCCAAGAGATACTGCACTTTACTTCAACGGAGCATCACGTGCTCATCCATTATATGTCAAGGTCAATGCGGATATAACTCCATCAATCGATACAATCGTTGAGAATGAAGATGAAAAGGTGGATGGCAGCGTGTCGATTATTGCAGTTGATACCTCTGAAGGATTAGCGGGAATTGCTGTTGAATTCTACCTCTACCATGGAAATGGAACACAATTGGCTGCTATGACTTCGCTCACAGATTCTGATGGTGTTGCAACCTTTGAATTTAATAACGACCCTCCATTTGGTGACGATGATACCTTTGGAAAACTCGGTCTTGACATTGTCATTACCGATCAGAGATTGTCTCAACAGACTCTTACCAACTTTGAGGTTCTAAGATCTCAAGGCTTCTCACCTGAATACAAGTATGAACAAGAAGCTGCCGGAATTAGTGCCTGGACATATGTTGCCCTTCTGTTCTTGGCAGCAGCAATAGCGGCAGGCACTGTGATGTATCGTAGAAGAAAGCAAACTGAATTGATGTCAGAAATGGCTGAAGTCTTTGAATATACTGCAGAACTTCTGGCTGCTGGAGATTCGATACGAGAAGCCATTTTCAATTGCTATCAGAATCTATGTGCCTCTCTTCAAACCAGAGGATTGTTGCGCAGAGATTTCGAAACAGTTCGAGAATTTGAAGTTGCTATTCGTCAAGCCACCCCTGGTCTTAGCGATGAATCACTACAAGCCTTGGACAATATGTTTGAGATGGCTCGTTATGGCCGTGAAGAACTTGGTCCTCAACACCAACAATCCGCACAGGGTGCTCTCGACAGAATGATCTCTGAACTGAGCTACAAGAATGGTTGAATCACCAGCGAAGGTGAAGCCTTCCGTTGATGAAGTGAACTCGTAATGTTTCGGCTTGTTCGTTGTTTAGAGGGAGGACTCGCTCAAAGGGAGCATTTCCTTCTTGTTGAATACTGATCTTGACGTGGGTTTCTGAACCAACTTCCTTGATTTGAACTTCCAGTTCTTCAGGTGTAACTCCAAGAAGAGGTATTGTAAGTCCATCAGGATTACTCATCCCGTGTAGTTCTTGTAAAACCCACTCTAATCGCTGGGTTGGTTCAACCTCAGCAATGTGTGTTTCTGGAATCATTCCTGCCTGTACGAGGACATGCTTGTGCATGGATTGAACTTCATGCAAATGGGTCGCAGAAGTCTGAAATTCAGTATGAAGTTGTTCAGGAGTCGCAGAGAAATCACTCGCATCAATCCCTTCGAGTTCATCTTCGGATACGTCCAATGGTTTCCAGTCGCTCATGTTCTTCCCTCTCGCTTGTTTATGATGAACCTTCGTGTAGTCTTTGGACTCTTGAAAAGAATCGTCGTGCAAAGGATTTCGTTGTTTCAGGTTCATTTGTTGCATTCATCCTGACATCAGCGGGATAGCATTCAATGTACATTCTGTCGGTATTTCTCTTGTCCAGAAGAAGAATAAGAGCCCGATCTGCAATACTACGAATTGGACGTCCCATCGCTTGCATAATTGAATTAATTGCAGGTTGGGTTGAGGTATATCGCCAAGCATTTCCTCTACCAAATCGCTCTTCAACATAACTTCTCAATGCCTTTTGGTGAATGGAAGGGGGTGGATTTGGAATGCCAATACAAGCCACAGCATCGAGAACTCCATTCTGATAATCAATACCCTCAGCCAAACGTCCACCAAAGACTCCAGCGAGTAGAATTCTTTTTCCTGAGGCTTTTGCATTTTCAAGAACACCGAGTAATTGATCAACATCTTGCTTGGACCAAGTTCGATCTTCCATCCGTAGCGTCACTCCTCGGAATATCCCTTCTCCAACATACTCCTTGAGCATCGAGTAGGATGGGACGAATACCGCTACGTGACCAGGCGTTCCATCACACAATGCTTGGAGGTGATGACGTATGCGTTCTGTGTTATCATAGGAACGATCTTTGTAGCGAGTCGTAACATCATTGGCCACCATGATTGGACGTCGTTCTTTGGCAAATGGAGACTCATAGGCTTGTTTGGTTGTCTTTTCTTTTCCAATACCAAGTAAGTCTGCATACATCTTTGGAGGATACAATGTACCTGACATCAATATGCTTCCAGCACAATTTTTCAAAACAGGACCACTTACTAATCCAGGATCAAGAAGATGCGATGTAATGCGTCCTTCTCTCCCTTTCGTATCATGAACAAAGACCAATGCAGTTGTCTTTCCGAATCGTAGAAGGTCATCGAGAAGATTTGCAATACGATGTGCATCGATTTCGACATTTGGATTTTCATCCTCAGTCTCAAGTTTGATTTGTACATCAAAAAGAATATCCCTCAACATTTTCAGTCGATCAGTTCCTTTTGATGGAGCATCAATTGATTCTACAGGTTCTTCACCAAGTTGCTGTTGTCCAACCTTTCCTTCCGCTTCATCACATGCCATGAGGAAGATTCGTTGCAATCGTTCAAATTCGACTTTACGCTCTTCAAACTCAGCAGGTTCGTTCAAGATATCTCTGAAGAAATCCCCCATCCGAGATCTGAGTTTTTTCATCACTTCTAGAGCCCATGAGGCCATTTGTGCATTTAATTCAGCAACATCTCCACCCATACGAGCTGAACTCTCGGCTACTGTCCCTGCATATTCTTCCAACTCAAACGTAGCGTTTCGTACAACAGTGGGCGTGAATCTTCGCTGCATTCCCATGCGGATTCTGTCAGGAAGGTTGTGTGCTTCATCAACAATGACAATGATGTTGGACAAATCCAATTCCATTGCCTTTAGGGATGCTTCTCTTACAGCATCGACGAAGAGGTGGTTGTAATCACCGACGAAAACATCGGTTGAGGATACAGCTTCTCTTGCTGCTTTCCATGGGCAGGTAAGTGTAGGGACTCCATGTTCAGTATGGGTTTTTGCCATTTGAACGAGTTCTTCGACATGGAGTGGGTCGGATAGAATTCGATGTCTCAGTCCAGGTGCTGGTGTTGTAAATGGTTTACACGACCTTTCTGATCGGGCTTGACTGCACAGGAGGGAAAACAAAGCATGTCCTTCATTCGCAAATGGTTGTACACACATGCTGGATTGTCCAACCATGTCAACAAGACGAACTTTGTCTTCTCTCGGCCTTCGTGCATTTATCCTACGTACAGTATCTACGACGATTTTATGTTGACTTTGTCGAGATGTAAGGAAGAAGATTGTCCGAGGCCCATCACTTGTTCTGGCAGCTTCTATGGCTGCGGCCAAGGCTGCTGCCGTTTTTCCGATACCAGTTGGTGCTGCTGCGAGATGATGTCCTCTTCGTTTGAGGGCACTAAGGCAGTCGCCGATCATTTCAAGTTGACCGGGTCTAGCTTTTTCGTGAGCAAGGTAAGGGATTCCACCTCCTTGAACAGTGTTTTCCGCCTCACTCATATTGTAAGAACAATGACGACCCCTCTAAAGGATTCGGTCGAAAGCCTGCGCTATTTGGAATCAGTTGTGTCGCAGAGTGGGGTCTACGACACGTGTGGGGTATCCTGCCGTCAAGAGACTGGCGTGGAATCGTTGTCCCCCCGGCCGTCATCCGGGAGGTTGTGGGGGTCGTGGTGTTGGGGTCCACGGAGGCCGAGTTGTGCAAGACGGGCACGTACACGTAAGTTAGCTAAGCCATGCAAGTTCGACCGACCTTGCACGTCCTTGAAGGAGGCCTTCGGAAGCGTGTTATCTTCTTCGTGCCAAATCATCCCATCCCCTCTCTGCTCTCACCGCTTTTTTTACTGGTGGTATTCCTTACGTTTCATGGTCGCATCACGTGTTTGATCAACGACCTGTTGGAGTTTTGTTTGTTCTGTCTCGGCTTCCATTAACTTCTGCTTGACATACAGGTGCATACCTTCTGATGCTGCCTGTTCGTGGGAGGTGCCGTAAAGTTCGTACAATGCTGCGAGATTTTGCTCCATCATACGACCGATTGGAATTCGAACACTCTTCATGCCTGGCAGTTGTGCTTGCCCATGAAGCAGTTGTTGGATTGCAAGACGAATGACGTCGGAACGGTTGTTCAAACCAGCCTCGCCGATAAGCATGTCCAAACCTTGCATTGTATCCGAATCAAGTCGAATTGATGTCAATGTGCTTGGGTTGCTCATTTCTTGCCCTCCTAACTCTACGGAGTATAATGAAGCATATAAAGTATTACATTTGTCATACAATACGTAATACACTGTATTCCCGTAGGTAGTTTCTAAAACTTGCGGCTCTGTCCTTCGTTTATGCTGGAAGACACTCCTGGAAACCGCCTTTACCTCCGTTTGGCCGAAACTGCTCTCGAAGATTCAATTGTTACCGATGATGAAGCATCAATTCTTCGAATCCTGTCACACACACTTGGAGTCCAACCCAGCGATACAGCACTCTGTATCTCAATTGCCAAAGGTGAGGAACAATCACCGTTCGACAAAGACGAATCTCTGCTTGAAATGCCTATGGGGAGCGTTTCGACATACCAATCAGCACTTATTGCAGCTTTAGATGATGAAGTTATCACCGAGGATGAGTGGGCGTTACTTGACCATTTGAGGCAACTCTTGGGTATACAACCAGATCAACACGGCATGATAGAGGAAGCAATCCATGCCATGTCAGACGTTGATGAACAAGGGCGGAAGAGGCTTGAACGCCTTGAGCGATTTATGACCGTTTGTCCGTTTGCTTGATGTTCCAAAACACCGTTCTTGGCTACTCGACCAATCAAAACCATTAGAAACAGTTTGAGGGTCGAGCAGGCTAAGGTGGAATCATTCCATGCAAATTGTAAACGATATATATGATGCAGTTGTCGCCCGAGATCCTGAACAACCAGAATTCCATCAAGCAGTATGGGAAGTATTGGAAAGCCTAGGTCCAGCCTTAGAGCGTCATCCAGAATACGTGGATATGGTAAAGAGAATCGTTGAGCCAGAGCGTCTAATTCACTTCAGAGTCCCTTGGGTCGATGATGCAGGCAACGAACACGTAAACCGTGGTTTCAGAATTCAATTCAATGGCGCTATTGGACCATTCAAGGGAGGACTACGGTTCCACCCATCAGTCAATGCATCGATCCTCAAGTTCCTTGCATTTGAGCAGATCTTCAAGAACAGCCTCACTGGCCTTCCAATGGGTGGCGGAAAAGGTGGTTCAGACTTCAATCCAAAAGGACGAACAGATGCAGAAGTCATGCGATTCTGTCAATCGTTCATGATGGAACTATGGAGACACATCGGACAAGATTGTGACGTTCCTGCAGGTGACATTGGTGTTGGTGGTCGAGAAATCGGTTACATGTATGGTATGTACCGTAAACTCCGAAATGAATTCCAAGCAGGAGTTCTTACTGGAAAGGGACGCACATATGGTGGTTCACTGATCCGCCCAGAAGCTACTGGATACGGACTTGTGTACTTCGCCCGTGAGATGCTCGCTGCTGCAGGTAAGTCATTCGAAGGTGCATCAGTAGCGATATCTGGTTCTGGAAATGTAGCCCAATTCGCTTGCGAGAAGGTTCTTGATCTCGGTGGAAAGCCGGTAACTATGTCTGATTCAAGCGGCTATATCCATGACCCATCTGGTATTGATCGTGAGAAGTTGGCTTGGATTATGGACCTTAAGAACAACCGCAGAGGACGTATCTCAGAATATGCATCTAACTTTGATGGTGTGACATTCACTGCATCTGCTCCTGAACCTACACCTAACGGCCTTTGGGGCGTTAATGTTGATGTTGCTCTACCATGTGCAACACAAAATGAATTAAGTGGACCTGAAGCAGAAATGTTGGTTGCAAACAATGTAATCGCTGTCGCAGAAGGCGCAAACATGCCTTGTACTCCTGAAGCTGTTGAAGTCTTCCAGAAGAATGGAATTCTCTTCGCTCCAGGTAAGGCGTCAAACGCTGGTGGCGTTGCAACCTCTGGTCTTGAAATGAGCCAAAACAGTCTGCGTCTCTCTTGGACTCGTGAAGAAGTTGATGCTCGTCTCGATGCGATCATGGTTGGAATTCACAAGAACGCTTACGATACTGCAAAGGAATATGGCCGTGATGGCGATTATGTCTTTGGAGCAAACGTAGCAGGTTTCCTCAAGATTGCTGAGGCTATGCTTGCACAAGGTGTTGTTTGATTCGAGTATTACTGCTCAATATCACACGAATTGCATAACTATTCCTACTATGTATAACAGTCCTACCATTGTTAGGATTGAACCAAATACGATGTTTGCAATAGCCCAGCCATTGCTTTCACCGTATGTTTTGTTATGTTCAAGCATCTTTGTGTAAAATATAATTTCACATATGAATGCAGCGTTGAACGCTAAGCAACACGTTCCTCCTCCTAATGCCAAGAAGAGTTCACTGTCTCCGCTAATTCCAATGGCTAAAGAAATGAGATAGATTACAAATCCCGAACCAATGAGTATGGAGCTCGCAATGCGCGTTGGATGTTTGAATTTAGGCACTTGAATGTAAACAACGCCTTGCTGTTGAATTGGTTGAACCACAGAGGCAGGTTGGACTTGTTGTTGTATCAACACTGGATTCGGTGATGGATTGATTTGCGTCGAGGGTGGTTGATGATCAACTTGCCCCCAAAATTGCGTCTGTTGTTCATCGGGTTCCATGTACCAATTCTCTGTTGCCTCTATGTAACAGATTCCCCAACGGCATATGTATTGACTCGTAACTCTTGAGTTGTATGCCCGCCATTTGGCAAATATATCGAGTAGTAGGCCTTTATCCCCTCTTCATGAATAAATTCTGGACCACAGGCATCTGATGGCAGTCCTCCATCTCCTGCATCTCCTCCACCTCTTCCACCATCAGCTATGACGAAATATCGTTTCCCGGATTCAAGTGTTTCTGGAATTCCATCGACGGGATCGTCTCCAACAGCCCAAATCGTTACTCGGTCAGGTGCTGAAGCCAATTCATCGCCTAGATATCCATACCTTCGATAGATGTTATCATTCACCTCGCACCAGAGGACGTACCCGATTTCGAGTGTGACTACTTCTGCTCCTAAACTTTGATATTCGATCATAAATAAGTAATCATCATAATGATCATCAACCCATCCACCTACAAAAATAATCTGTGTATGTGCTTCTTTAGTGGCCACGGAAACTGTTTCTTGAGTAGTTTGTCCTATCCTTTCGAGTCCTTGAATCATGACATATGCTGAAGAAGTAACTGCCAAAAGGGCTCCAATGAAAACAATCATCGCACCAATCCCAACTTGGGCCAACTCATCCCTTTCATATTTCATAGTATCAACTCATGAGGTCATATCCTGGACCGACTCCAGTAGGCAAGTGGAAATCCAATTCCGTAGTTCGTCCATTTTCGACTGCAATGATGAGCGTGGATGTCATATCTTCTACGAGGTCGCATTCACCGTTTCCATTTGGTTCATCCAATTCAATGATGACGTGATAATATATTCCTTGAACGAACATATTGTTCGCATCATCCTGATTTGCATTTCCATTTAGATCGGTAGCAGCATCCATATCTCCGCTGGAATAGACCAAGGTGTGTTGCACACCCGTTTGAGGTGGGTTTGCTGTATCGTTGATATCACACATCATGGCCCACTTAACGTTCGTATCGGGGATGTCATTACTCGCATAAGGGAACTTGAACATAATGTAGAGCCGATCATTTGTATTTCCAGTCGTGTCGAATTCTTCAACTTCAAAAACAAGAACGACTGGAACTGAATTGAGTGTTTCTGACTGCTCAAAACTTTGCGATTTTGACCCCATAAAGGCCTGTTCAACTATCATTATTGACATACCTGCTATAATGGACGAAAACAAAAGAATCATGATCATTGTGACCATGGAGCTGAGGGCAAACTCGGCTTTGTCATTAAGGCAAAGCCTTTGCTCCATGTTTCACACATGAGAGGGTGGACTAAATGCTTGCTTATTGCTTAATTCCAAATAGGCCCTATTGAGGGTACTCAATCCATTGTCCGGATTGAGCATCATAGTAGTATAAGACGCCTTCAGAGTTCCTTGACCACTTAACACCGTTTTCTTCCCATTCTTGTCGCTCTTCAGGGGATTCTTGGAGGAGTTGAGTCTCTTCCTGCCCTTGTTGAGCAACCTGTTGAGTGAACGGGCTTACTTTCTCAACCATGTCTGAATTTCTTTTCATCATTCCAAGACCTGCAAGAATTCCAAGAACGAGTACTGCTACTGCAGTCCAAACCCACATTCCAGTGCCTTGTTCTTCAACTTCAGCCTTGGTTTTAGTTGCATCACCAGGGTAGGCATCTTTTCTGTCAGGAACACCGTCACCATCAGTATCCTTGGATTCGAGAGCATCGAGAGGGAAATCATCTTCCAAATCATTCACACCATCATTGTCTGAATCAAGTTGTTCCAATGCACATCCGTCATCATCAGAAATACTTGTTGAGTTTGTATTTGGACAATCATCATCCTTGTCTGTTACGCCGTCGAGATCTGTATCTCTTTGGCTTGCAACACAACCATCGACATCGAGTGATGGGTTGACCTCAGTCATTGGGCAAAGATCATCTGCATTATTTACAGTATCCATATCATCATCGAGTTGTGAAGCAGAACATCCTTCTGAGTTCGGCATTTCGCCAATAGGAGTAGCTGGACAAACATCGATATTATTGAAAATTTGATCTTGGTCATCATCGAGTTGACTGTCTGAACAACCGTCCACATCAACGACGCTAACTGGTTCAGTTCCAGGACAAAGGTCAACATCGTTCTTGACACCATCGCCATCATCATCTTTCTGTGCATCAGCACAGCCATCTTGATCGACTGTAGCTCCTGCTTCTGTTAATCCACAAAGGTCAGCACTATCGTATACGCCATCATTGTCATTGTCTCGTTGTTCAGATGAACAACCATAGCCATCGACTGGACTTCCTGCAGGTGTTGATGGACATTGGTCAACATCGTCACTCAAGCCATCGTTATCACCATCTCTTTGAGAATCTGCGCAACCTGCGGCATCAACAGTTAGTCCAAGAGATGTGGATGGACATGCATCATATGCATCCTTTATTCCATCTAAGTCGCTGTCAAGTTCAGTATCTGAACAACCATTTGTGTTGACAGTTTCACCAGCAGGTGTTGATGGGCAAGCATCGTTTGAATTTGGTACACCATCACCATCATCATCGATTTCAGTATCTGAACATCCAGTTGCATCAACAACTTGTCCAGCAGGTGTGTTCGGACAAAGATCAGGAGTGTTACCGTTTGCATTATCACCGTATCCATCACCATCTTGGTCAGCCCATTGTGTGGAATCTGTTGGGAATGCGTCAGCATTGTTACCAGCTTGGTTATCTCCGAATCCATCACCGTCTTGATCTTCCCATTGTGTGGAATCTGTTGGGAATGCATCAGGATCGTTTCCAGCTTGGTTATCTCCGAATCCATCTCCATCTTGATCGTCCCATTGTGTGGAATCAGTTGGGAATGCATCTCCATCAGTACCTGTAGGGTTGTCTCCGAATCCATCTCCATCGCTATCTTTCCATTGAGTTGCATCTGTTGGGTATGCGTCAGGAGTCGTTCCACTCGGGTTATCTCCGTATCCATCACCATCTTGGTCAGCCCATTGCGTAGAATCAGTAGGGAACAGGTCTCCATTTGTACCTGAGGAGTTGTCTCCGAATCCATCACCATCAGAATCACTCCATTGAGTTGCATCGCTTGGCCAAAGGTCAGGATTACTTCCGCTTGGATTATCTCCGTAGCCATCGCCATCAGAATCACTCCATTGTGTCGAGTCTGTAGGGAAAGCATCACCGTATGTGCCGTTTAGATTGTCTCCATAGCCGTCACCATCTTGGTCAGACCATTGTGTTCCATCACTCGGGAAGGCATCGGACATGTTTCCAGATGGATTGTCTCCATAGCCATCACCATCTTGATCAGACCATTGAGAGGAATCATTCACGAAGGCATCAATGCTGTCATTGTACCCATCATTATCTGTATCAACTTGACTTGATGCACATCCATCAATATCGACCAGTGATCCAGTTGGTGTGTTCGGGCAAAGATCGTCTTCGTTAGCAACACTGTCTCCATCATCATCGAAGACGATATTGAAACAACTTGTATCGCCGATTCGTTGTGTTCCATCTGATTCATACAGTTCTGCAAGAGCACAGTATGTCCCAGATGCAGTTGGAGTAGTGTAGTTCCATGTTCCAAGGCTCATCCCCTGATAGGTTGCAGTGAAGGATGTGAGTGGTGATTGAGCAATCGTCGCATTTCCAGAATCCAATATCTTAATTTTGTAATCATAAGAATCGCCTACAATGAGGTCTTGTCCACGAATTGTAACATCATTTGTCGGTGAAGTGACGCTTGAAGAAACACTACTGATGACAATTGATGGCAGCTGTGGGATGAAACTATCATCATCCAACCCTGTGAGATTTTCATCAGTATCAAGATTAACCTGAGTTCCATTTACACTTAGTATTGCTACAAAAATATGGCTGCTCGTAGTGGTAGGTCCAGCCCAAGTGATGCTGTATGAGCGGTTTTCAGTAGTACTTGTGAAGGTGTCAGTACTCTCGTCGATGATTGATGCATTGACTGCTGATTCGAGACTGTTGCTTACAAGGAAGTCATTGAGGAACAGATCTTCATCAAAGACAAGCCAACGCATATCATATGTCGTTGTCGTTGAAAGATTTGTCAGTTCGATCAAACCAGTTGTTGATGAGGTGACTTCGACTTCAACCATATCAAGTTCATAGGTATCAAAATCATCATCGAGGAAATTACCAGATGCATCGAAAAGTATTGTTTCGATATCAACATCAGACTCATTCATTTCTGGTGAGAAGGATACGTTATACTCGTATGTTGTTGATGTTGCATTGAAACTTCCCTGTGCTAAAGTTGTTGAAATTGTTGTATTGCCAATCATGTATTGATTCATCACAGTTGTGTAGTTGTACATGGTATTTGCAGTCAACCCTGAATAGGAAATTGATGCATTCGTTTCATTGTTGATCACAACATTTGCAAGTTCGAAGCTTTGGCCGCCACCTGGATTATCCGTTTCGATTGTAATGTCGTAGGTGTTGAGATTTCCAAAAGATTGAAACAAATATACATCGACATATGTCGTAATGTTTTGAGAGGCTAGAACAGTTAACTGCTCGTTATCTGTTGTTGAGGTTCCAGAGGCTAGGAAAGACCCATTGATCGTATCCCAACCGACATCGATGTCTTCAATTGCATCAGAGAATGTAACATTGACGAAATAGGTGACGCCTGTAATCATTTGAATCTCGAAATAATCGACATCCGTTGTTGTGTGAAGAGAGAGGTCAGTGCAGTCGAGTGGAAGCATGCTTGCCTGTGTTGCACTGGTCTGTACATCGTTTGGTTCGAGGATATCTGCTTGAATTGTACCTGCTGCAGATGTACCATTTCCAATACATGAAGTCGTTGGAGGTGGTGGATTTCCTCCTCCTCCTGTAGAATTATTTGATGACCAACCAGTCCATGTTCCGGAGCTTGTACTTCCAGTTGAACCTGCATTTCCAGGAGATCCAGCCGAACCAGTTCCGTATGGGGCGCCTGCAAGACCAGCGCTTCCCGCGACAGCAGAGATCGTTGCAGCAGTTGAAATGGATAAGTTAGTTGCACTGTTCGCAAGCAAGTCGATTGAACCGCCGGAGCCACCGCCACCACCGTTTCCACCATCGTACATTCCGATGCATACACCGATACAGTCTCCATCAGCACCATCGCCACCGTTTCCTCCATCTGCTTCTATTGATGCAGTTGAACTTACAGTGAGTTCATTTGACTTCATAATGATGCTACCGCCAGATCCGCCGCCAGCACCTGGGCCACCGTTTCCAGACCCGTTGTTGTAACGGTAACCCTGTTCTCCATTTTCACCAATAGCTGTAACTGTTCCATCAATGTCGATGACATCAGCGTAGACGATGATTCGACCACCACCATTTCCTCCAAAAGAAACTAGGTTTCCATTTGAATCAAAGACATCTCCTCCATTCGATCCGGTTTCATTACCGACGCCGTAAGAAGAGCCTCCATTTGTTTGACCAGTCGAAAGACCGCCACCATCGCCACCACTACCGTAGTGTCCTGCTCCTCCAGCACCCTCTCCATTGAAGTTTGCTGGGAGTATAACAGACCCTCCAACACCTTGGGTGTTCGTTGGACTATCATAGGCGATGATCGCCCCTCCTGATGCAATTGTTAGGGTGTTAACTGTGAGAATCAAGTCTCCTGTTGCAACAATTGAGCCACATGGTGAAACAATTCCACATCCAATATAGACATCGTCATAAGAGTGGCTTCCGTTGAGATAAGTTGTGTTGAGAACTGTAAGATTGTTCGAACCTACGCCAGGTGGACTTGCTTTTGCACTCGAACTTGCACTGATCATTGGAGATGCCAACGAGACGGACATTGTTGCAAGCATTAGGGTGATTAAAATGGCCGAGATTCGACGTGGAGGCTTCTCTCTTCGGTTGGACATAGATGTAGGAGAACCTCATCGCTTATCAGCATCTCGCCTCAACGATATTCAAATAGCGGTCGGAGCAACGTGTCCATCCTTCTTGTCATCAGGCTTTCGAACCCGTGACCAGACTCCACTCATGAGTTCGTCATGATGGTCGCCACAATAGTGGAATCGTCGGTATGCTTCACGGAATGAATATGCTTTCTTTCCGGTTGCAACGAGGTATCCTTCAGGCGAAAGGCGTGATACAATTGTTCCAATTGCACTGCATCCAGTATAATCACAGGCAGGTCCTTCGCTCATACATTCACCTAACCTTCATTCCTATTGAACTGTTGCTTTTTTTTTAGTCTTCTTCTTCAGATTCATCGGGTTCAATGACGACTAAGGGGACATTGGCTTCAATGGCTTGTCCTTCCTCACATGATACTGAAATGACAGTGCCACTGATTGGAGCTTGTATTTCGTTTTGCATTTTCATCGCTTCAAGGATGAGGATCACTTGTCCTTCTTTGACAACTTCTCCAAGAGATACTTCCACAGTGACTACTTTGCCTGGGATATTCGCAGAAACAGTTCCACTCTTCTTTTTCTTTGACCCACTGCTTCTTCGAGCCCGTGGTGCAGCTTGTGCGTTTGGAACTTCAATGTTGAAGGTTTTTCCTTCAACGACAGCTTCCCATGAACCATCGTCCTTTGCTGTGAGTTCAACCTCAAATTCAACACCGTCAACTTTCACTGTTCTTTTCTCAGTCATATGTTCATCTCCATGGGCTGCGACTACTGCGTTGAGCCATAAGCGAAGATTTGCCCATAACAATTCTGCGATGGTCCTGAGCCCATGCTTCTCCAGATTGTCGTCCTTTTCCGGAAGGGTCTTCTGAGCCAGCATCAACCATACTTAGGACTGCTGCGATGGCTGCCATTCGGAGTGTTTGATCATCTGTCATGAACACACCTCAAAGTGGAATATTACCGTGCTTCTTTGCAGGTCGGATTTCTTCTTTATCCAAGAGCATCAAGAGTGCTCTTGATAGTTTAGAACGAGTTTCGCTCGGTTCGATAACATCATCGATGTATCCCATAGCAGCTGCCTTGTATGGATTCGCAAAGGTCTCTGTGAAATCAGACACAAGTCGCTCGCGTTCTTGTTCTTGATTACGTGCTTGCTTGAGTCTTCTGCGATGAATGATTTCAACGGCTCCATCAGCGCCCATGACGGCTAATTCAGCACCTGGCCAAGCGACATTGTAATCTCCTCGAATGTGTTTTGAGGACATGACATCATAGGCTCCACCGTAGGCCTTTCGAAGAATGACTGTCAACTTAGGAACAGTTGCTTCAGCGTATGCGTAGAGTAACTTAGCACCGTGACGAATGATTCCACCCCATTCCTGATTAGTCCCTGGTAAGAATCCAGGTACGTCCTCCAAAGTCACCAATGGGATGTTGAAGGCGTCACAAAATCGTACAAATCGTGCTGCTTTATCGCTTGCATCGATATCGAGACATCCTGCGAGAACCTTTGGTTGATTTGCAACCACGCCAACAGTATGTCCCGCTAAGTGTCCAAATCCACAGACAATGTTCATCGCATAATCTGCTTGAACTTCCAAGAAACCACCATCATCAAGGACTTCTCGAATGACATCGGTTACATCGTATGGTTTATTTGAGTCTTCAGGAATAATATCACTCAAGGCATCGCAGGTTCGGTATGGGTCATCTGATGTTTTTCGAACCGGCGCACGGGACATGTTGTTTGAAGGGAACATGTCACAAAGATCTCGTGCGAGTTGAATTGCTGAATCATCACTATCGGCAGTAAAGTGAGAAACGCCTGATTTCGAGGCATGCGTCATTGCTCCACCTAAGTCTTCGAAGGATACGACTTCGTTTGTAACGGTCTTGATGACTTCTGGACCTGTAATGAACATGTGTGCGGTTTTGTCCACCATAATCACAAAGTCCGTAATTGCAGGACTGTAGACTGCTCCACCTGCGCATGGGCCCATGATGACGCTGATTTGAGGTACGACACCAGACGCACGTACGTTTCTGAAGAAAATTTCAGCATAGGAACCGAGTGATGCAACTCCTTCTTGGATACGTGCTCCACCAGAGTCATTCAAGCCAATAACCGGTCGTCCAGTTTTGAGAGCCATATCAAGGACTTTGCAGATTTTCAGACCATGCATTTCTCCTAAGGAACCTCCATAGACTGTGAAATCCTGAGCAAATGCAAACACTTCTCTGCCATTGATCATGCCATGGCCAGTAACAACACCATCGCCAGGAATGACATTCTTGTCCATATCAAAATCTCGACATCGATGTTCAACAAGTGCATCTATCTCTTGGAATGAACCATCATCAAGGAGCATCTCAAGGCGCTCACGTGCCGTCATTTTCCCTCGATTATGCTGAGCTTCAATTCGTGCTTGGCCGCCTCCTGCTTCACTTCGAGATTTCCTTGCACGAAGGTCATTGAGACGTTTTTCTGTTGAAGACATCTTGCTCACCAGTTCCTGCTTGGGCATAACGCCCTTATTGGTTGCCCTTGATTACAACGGTAAACATAGACGTTCAGGAGGTTCGTACGTGAACCACTTCCCAATCTTCTTTTCCATATGGAGGGTCCTCCCAATCAGGATCGCCTGGTAAGATGAGCCCCTCGCCAATCGATGCCATTTCTTTGGCCAATTGTTGATGCATTTTTATCAGATCATCCCACTCTACCTGGCCACTACGTAACTTGAACCAAAGTCGTAGATTCCTCCATGACTTGCATAAGCGCCCGAATAATTTGAGATGAAGGCGTGCAGATATTGGCCACCAGACGAGGAGAATGAGGGATACAAGTGGCCATGGGATGAACGCTAATGCTGGGAGAATATGACCCGGTAATTCGACATCCTGTAAGAACGAATTCTTCGACGCAAGCAACCATCCTATAGAAATTGAAGTGAAGACCCACCAAATGGGATATAACGCCACAGAATAGAGAAGTTTCATCGATCCAATAGCTGAATGAGTGTCTTCGTTTTTCGACTGGATGATGACAACAAGTCGAATGAACATGTAAGGAACGATGGCTCCAATCATTGCAGACCATGTTACGATTCCAAGCATCCATGAAGCAGACCAAATCCACAATATCATATTTTTCAAGAAGGCGGTTTTGGAGATCTTCTTTTCCCGGTCACGTAATTCCCATGAACGAAGTCCGATATGTTCCATCTCACGATGATGTTCTTTGAATTTCGTTTCCATCTCCAGATTTCGTTCAGGGTCGTTCTGTGCGAGGTATTGCCATGCTGCACGAACTCGACGAGAGCCAAGGACGGCTTCATGAAACGTGATTGGTTTCACATCATCTCCACTGCGAGCAGTGTGAATCATACGCCGAGCACGCCAAACAAGTTCTCTGTCCTCCCATGTCTCTTGTGCTTGATTACAACGCTGGATTTCCGTATGCAGTAAGTTTGTCATTTCTTCACACCAAAATCTGTCATGAGCTAAGTCCCCATGTTCTGCAAGTTCTTCAGACGATGGTTGTAAGGCACCTTCTTCACCAGGCAGAGGCGGATAGGTTAGGCGGCGATTGACTTGCAAACTAACCCGTTCTCTGAATTTATGTTGATCACTGTAATGCAATCCAATTGGGACAAGGTGAGGTCTTGGTGTTTCCATCTCATCCGCTTTTCGAATCGAGTCGAGGAGAATACGTGCAGCACCCGTTCTCATTTTCACTGGATGCGCCTTTGTATGGGAGATTCCTTCTGGAAAAATCGCAACACGTTGCCCACTTGCAACACTTGAGGAAAGGGTGTCGATAAGGCCTGAATTGGCTTTCTTTCTCTCCTCTTTATCTCCGACGTTATCCTGTGGTCGAAGGACAGGTTTTGCATCAATCGCTCGAAGTATATGTCCCAAAATTGGAGTTTTGAACAATGGGCTTTTGGCAGCGAATGTCAACCCTCCTGGCAAGGCTGCCATCATCAACATTGGATCGATGAGGCCGCCAGGATGCCATGCGGTAAATACGATGCCTCCTTCTTGTGGCAGTGTGTCAAGATCGACCAAGGATATTTCCCTGAACCATGTGTCCATGAGGGCACGATTCACTCTTCGCACTCGTGTATAGCCCTTGCTGGGCTTGAGTGCATCTGGGTCTTTCTCCCATGCCATGCTCATCCTCTTTCTTTCTCGCATTTCATCTCATCGACGATTTTGTTTCAAATTAAGAAAAAGAGTCTCCTTTACGGAGATTGGACGAGCCATTCATAACCAACGTGCTACTGGATTAATCATGGACAAACCCCTGAGGATTGTTATTGCCAAACCCGGGCTTGATGGTCATGACAGGGGTGCAAAGGTTGTCGCTCGAGCGCTACGGGATGCTGGGCATGAAGTCATTTATACAGGTCTGCGACGAACTCCTGCTCAAATTATTGAAACCGTTCGTGATGAAGACGCTCGCTTACTCGGTCTCTCATCGTTATCTGGAGCGCATGGCCATCTGTTCCCTCGAATCTGTGAAACACTTCGAGAAAATGACATGGGCGATGTCATTGTTTTCGGTGGCGGCATTATTCCTGATGATGATCGTCCTGCTTTGTTTCAGGCCGGTGTAAAGGCAATCTTTGGACCTGGGACTTCTACTGAAGAAATGGTCGCTTTCATTGAAACCGCAGTTGAAAGAAGCGATGCGGGTGTAGGCGGCGATACAGATTGGCATTGGACAGGTCTTTCTTGAGGTGATGTTCTTGCAACAGATGGTATCACTTGCTCGTCAAGGAGATAGAAGGGCATTAGCACGTCTCTTATCGTCCATCGAAAATGGTGAGACAATACTTGAACCAGAGATTGAAGAATCTGATGAATGGCGAATATTGGCACTTACAGGACCTCCTGGTGTTGGCAAATCCTGCCTTCTCGATCGATTGCTTCACGTTTGGACAGATGATGGCACGAAGATTGCAGTACTGGCAGTGGATCCATCATCGCCACGTTCTGGAGGCGCCTTGCTTGGAGACCGTGTGCGAATGACAGTTGTTGACCATCCTGAGAAGAAAGACCTCGTGTACGTGCGTTCGGTTGCTACAAGAAAATCCAGTGGCTCTGTCCCATCTGTCGTTCAAGAAATGGCAGCCTGCCTGTTGATGACTGGTTGGGATCGAGTCATCATTGAAACCGTAGGTGCGGGACAATCTGAAGTTCGTTGTGCAGCGGTCGCTGATAGAATCGTATTGATCGAAGGTCCTGCCAGAGGCGATGGCGTCCAAGCCGAAAAAGCAGGATTGCTCGAACTTGCTGATGCCATACTTGTCAACAAATCAGACCTTCCTGGAGCTGAACGCCATGCAAATGAACTGAGGGAATCACTTCAACTCGGTAATCCTACACCCCCTGAAGTTCAACTCGTAAGTGCCTTGCGAGGCGATGGGATTGATGAGGCTGCAGTTCTTTTGATGGGATTACAACAAACATCACGGGCAGAAAGAGCACGTTGGAGAGAGCGTATTCTTTCCCATCATGAACGGCAAATCCTCAACCATTCTGAATTCAATGATATTCTTACCAATCTAGAGGAAGGTTTGATTGGTTTCGATGAAGCCTATGTAAAACTGAGGGAAGTAGATGAGTGACCAAGTTGAGATGACGAACCCAATTGAACAATCGGTCGGTGGTTTGTCTGGGCATCTGCTTCGTAGAGGGATTCATCTCGGGATGTCATTTATTCCGGTCCTGTTTTTTGAATTCGGAGAACACACTGCGGACGCAGTAAACCTTTCACTTCCTCAACTTGTTTCCCTTGTCATTCTCGTTGCCATCGTAGGAGAGGCTCTTCGGCTGAAGTTCGGTGTCACTATAATCGGTCAACGTGCCTATGAGGCAAAGCAAGTCTCTGCTTTAGCATGGGGTGCTATTGCAATAGGCATGGTCTTGCTTTTGACACCCCATAAAGCGTATGCATACCCACTCATTCTGAGTCTATCGCTTGGAGATCCACTCCTTGGCGAGATGCGAAGAAAGGACTTTTCTGTATCCGCAGTTATGTGGGCAGGGGCGCTTGGTATTACATTGATTTGGGCATCTTGTGCACTATGGGTAGGGACTCCATGGCTTCTCGTAGCATTGATGGGTCCAATGTGTGTTGCAGCAGAATGGCCTCGATTACGATACATCGATGACAATGCTACAATGTTGTTGATTCCTTTGGCAGTAGTAGTGATTCTTGAACCCTTTTTGGGAGTTATGTGAGGTCGAACCGCCGCCATATTGAAGAATCGGGTCGTTTACGGATGGTTGTTGATACCCATGTATGACGATAATTCATCCTCCGACCCGCCGCAATCGGTTTACTATGCCTTCTTTGGAATCGCTGTAATTCTCTTGGCGGTTGTAGCATTCAAGTACCCATTGTGGTGAAAAGTTTCATTGTAAAAGCGATGGTATAAACGTCATGGACGTTTCCAGTGAGGTATGTGTGGGATTTCTGGCATGGTTGGTTCTCCAGAACCTTCTGTTGTCAAGAGTATGACTCGTCTCCAACATCACCGTGGGCCTGATGGCACTGGTTTCTGGAATGATGAGCACATCTCCCTCGGTCATTCACGACTTGCAATTGTCGATTTACAAGGAAGTCCCCAGCCCATCACTTCCGACCATGGTTGCATTCTTATTGTCAATGGTGAAATCTACAACTATCAGGAACTTAGAAGGATCAACGAGAGTTATCCTTGGAAGACGATGGGCGATAGTGAAACAATTCTTGCATTGCATAGAAACGCGACGCACACTTTAGAACATCCAATCGCTGAAGACCATTGCAATTGGTTGAAGCAACTTGACGGAATGTTCGCCTTGAGTCTGTGGGATCCAGTGAACAGACAATTGATTCTTGCTCGTGATGAAATGGGAATCAAGCCTCTCTTGAGAACAACCATCAATGGCTCACTTCTTTTTGCTAGTGAGGCCAAAGCTTTCCATGCACATCCTCAATACACTCCTAGCATGGATATGGAAGCCCTTGTTGCCCGACTTGTTTGGGAATACCCCCTTGATGCAACATCGTTGTTTGAGGGTGTACATCAAGTTCGACCAGGAACTGTTGAGGTTTGGACTGTAGATGATGGTATTGCAACATTGGAAAGTCGTGCACAATTCTCTCGACCTCAGTTCAATCCAACCGATTCATGGGATGTGAATCAAGGTTCAAGCCTTCTTCTCGATGGATTCATTGAGAGTGTTGGTCAACGATTGATGTCTGACGTTCCTGTGGGTATTGTCCTTTCAGGTGGACTCGATTCCTCTCTGGTCGCTGCCGTTGCCAGTGATGCTGCTAAGAGGTATGGGCGTCCAACTCCCGCTTGCTGGACCGTTGCAGAAAGCGAAGATAATCCCGATTGGATGGCGGCTGAACTCGTCGCATCCGCATTAGATTTAGAACATCATCAATCGATCATGGATTCTGATTCATTCTCCCGTCATTTACCATCTCTTTCTTGGCATGGTGAGGACTTAGATGTCTCCGTATTATTCTTCCAACCATTGTTTCAGGAAATGTCGAAAGCGGTCCGGGTTGGACTATGCGGTCAGGGAGCAGATGAGATACATGCTGGATATCCTCGATATGTTGATCTGAACCATCATCAACAGCAACTTGAAGCACGCATGGCAAATCTCGATCATCCCTTTGCTGCAACTCTTCAAACCGATTCGTTGTCAGAGGATTCACGTTGGTGGACCCAAGACCATCGTCCTTCAACTCACTTGAGTTCCTTGCAAAAGACATTACAATTCGAGATGGATCATGGTCAACTGAGTAATTTCCAACTTCGTCTTGTTGATCGTCACTCTATGGCACATTCATTGGAAGTTCGAGTTCCTTTCCTTTCACGTGCCCATCGACAAGAAGCAATGCACCTTCCAATGGATCAACGACTTCCATCGAAGGGTTTGGAAAAGAAGGCTTTGCGTTCAGCTGCAGCGCTTACAAATCTTCCTGAATCAGTAGTTTATCGAAAGAAGTTACCTGCTGGAACGGCAACTTCACCCACACTGCTCACATCTTGTCTTGATGAATACGCATCTCAAATAAAAGAGATTGCGTCAAAATGGACCGTATGTGAAAAGGTTCTAAACAGGCAACCAGAAATTGCCTTAGGGCTTGGATTGTTTGAATCAATACACTTGCAAGGACATGGACTTAACTTGCAGAATAGAACTCTTGATGATTTATTGAATGAGGTGATTTGATGACAATCCTACACGAGTTAAGCAATAGACTAGAAGAAAAGCGTGACGAATTGACTGAATGGATGAATGAAAAACGTTCGTCAATAGAGGTCCCCATTTACGGAAGTGTGGATGTCCGAGATGCAGGATGGAAAATAGCTGTGGTTGATGCTAATCAATTCCCTGCTGGTTTCAACAATACCTCTGATTCTGATTTACCTCATCTAACACATCGCATTTCAGAACACATCAAACGAAATAATCCCGATTGTAAGTGGGTTCATATTTATCCCGAATCTCATACCAGAAATCAAGGATATGTTGAGAATCTTCGAATGCTATGTAAGTTGGTTGAATCAGCAGGATATCGATGCACTATCGGTAATCCCGAACTTGGCGGATTCGAATCACTCAATGGAATACATGGCCCTCTTCCATTGAATCAAGTCGAAGTTATCGATGATGTTCTTATGGTAAATGGAGAAAAACCTGACTTTATTTTGCTCAACAATGATCTTACTGACGAAGGTTTGGAGGGGCTTTCATCTCCTCACATCTTGCCAAATCCACAAATGGGTTGGCACAATAGAAAGAAATCAATGCATTTTGAACATCTTCGTCCCCTTGTCGAAGAAGTAAGCGAAATAATTGGAATCGAACCATGGCACTTACTCTGTGATTCATTTGTTTCTGAGAATAAATGTTTGGAAAAAGAAACTTGCAGAGTAAAACTTGCAGAAGAGGTGGATGAATTCATTGCTGCTCTCTCACAACGATATCAAGCTCTTGGTCTTGACAGACAGCCAGTTGTATATGTCAAGAATAATCGTGGAACCTACGGCTTAGGGATTATGACTGTAACTTCTGGTGAGCAACTTCTCAATCTTTCCAATCGCAAGATGAAGAAACTAATGTATGGGAAAGGAACCACAGATGTTGAAGATTTCTTGATACAGGAAGGCGTTCCTACTCTCATGAAAACGGAAGAAGGTTTTCCAGTAGAGCCAGTTGTCTATCTTGTCGATGGTGATGCTTCATCTTGGTTTTACAGAGTTAATGCAAAACGAGATGACATTAGTAATCTTAATTCTCCGAGTGCACAATTCGTCACCTCTGATCAAGAACCTGGCTATATGACTCATGCACACAATTGGCACGCATTGGTTGCTGAAATCTCAATGCTCGCTATGGGACTTGAATTAGAATCGATGAAAGCGTCATGATTCTGATAAAGGAGATGCTTGTAGCAGAACCATGCGTCGTGAACTGCTTTACATCACGACCATAGCCATCGGCCTCTTTGTTTCAGCAACGTATGCTCAATGGCCTGTTGATATTTGGTGCATTGGAACTTTTCTGTATCTCTTCGTCATAACAGATCGCAAAGAGAGAATCGAAATGATTGCGGTGTTAGCCTTTGCAACACCAATGGAATTGTTCTTCAGTGAAGTATGGTTGATTTATGAATATCAAAGAGGTTTAATGCCCTTTTTTGTCCCAGTAGGTCATTATTTCCTGTTTGATTTAGGACGAAGATTGGCGAAGAGGATTCCACACGCTTCTCCAGTTTATCTCATTCTTGCTCTTTTACCGCTTGTTCTCTATGGAGCAGCAAAAGGAACGGATACCTCTGCGGTCTTGTTGTTGATTCTCACGTTCGGTTTCATTCGATGGGGTCCAGAGCCCCGTCTTTATGCCACAATGGTTTGGCTTGCTCTTGCCATGGAACTGTGGGGGACGTACCTTTGTAATTGGACATGGGCTTCTTCTGTACCTTACACCGGATTGACTGCTTGGAATCCACCATTGTTGGTTGGAGCATTCTATTGCTTTGGAGACCTTCTTGTCAATCTGAGCGTTGCCAAGTTTGAAGGCCAACCCATTGCTCAGGTAGAACATGACGTCCTCGGATGACCTTAAGCGTCGTCGCGAAGAAGAGGCGAAGCGTATACGCTCAAGCCTCAATCGTCAGCGAGGTGTGCAGCATTCATCCCTTAAGGGAGGTGAAACCGCTGTCGCTTTTGTCCAAGAATCATTGTGTATCGGTTGTGACCAATGCACAATCGTTTGTGATGATGATGCCATTGAAATGTATAAGATGGCTATGCGAAGTCCCCTACTCAATGTTGAAAGCAATCAAAAAGCGAAAATTATCAGAGATGCTTGCACTGGATGCAGACTATGTGTTCTCGCTTGTCCAACAGATGCTATCACCATGATCGACCGATGAGGAATGAACGATGTCAAAGAAAGGAAAAGAACCGTCAGCACAACGTTTTGGTGGAGAGTTTGGACCATATCGGAAAGACGGTACGACAGGTGTATCACTCGGTACGTTCAAGACGCTTGTTTGGACTTCAAACATAGGAGGACTTGTTCTCTGCGTGATCGCTCTTGAATTGCTATTTGTTCAACAAGAATTCATGTGGGGATTGATCAGTCTCATCGCAGGAGTCATCATTGCTCTCTTCCCATCGAACTACGAAATCGTAGGGATGGATGAGGAAGGAACTCCTCCAAACAGCGATTGAATGTCTCAAGCTTCGACTTCACCGAGTGAAGGTTGAGCCAATTCGCTCTTCTTTGCGTTAACTTCTCGGGCAAGGAAGGATACAACATCGAGAATCTCGATGTCTTCGTATCGCTCATCGCCTTCAAACTTCAAGCATTCAAAGTGTGAAACACACTTCGGGCAAGAGGTGAGCATAGTGTCAGCACCAGTGTCCTTGATTTCTTCCATACGAGCTACACGTAGAGCACGTGCGTTTTCGTTGCAAGACATCATACTGGATACGCCACAGCACATTGCGTCCTCTCCACTGTGTTCCATTTCGACGAGATTGACACCTTCTACAGCGTTGATAAGTTCACGTGGTTCATCATAGATTCCCATTTGGCGACCGAGTCGACATGGGTCGTGATAGGTAACTGTTGTAGCATCGGTTGAAAGTTCCATATCGAAACCGCTTTCGATGAGATACTCCGTTGTGTGCATGACTTTGACGCCTTCAAGTTCGTAATCTCGAGCAAAGGTACGGAAACATTCTGCACATGATGACACGAGTGTATCGATACCAGATGCTTCAATCTTCTTTTGATTGTAGGCTTTGAGTTTGTCAAATACTTCAGTAAGTCCTTGCCACTTTTGGTCGTGGCCACAGCACTTCAAGAAATCACGGCCAAGGTAGGATACATCATGTCCCATTTCTTCAAAGAGTGTAAACGCAGCAGTTGTTGAATCTCCAAGATTCATATCTCCTTCATTGACGTGTGAGAAGACCATCTCTTGGTCAAGATAGTCGACACATCCAGGGTAATAGCCAACGTTGGATGTAATTGGGTACTCTTCTACTGGGATGAAATCCTCGTTTGATGCTTCTTCTGCTTCAGCAGCCAAGACGGCTTGCAATACTGTGTGAGGGATCTCAGCCGCTGGACCACCTACGATGAGGCTTCGGCGAATATCAACATAGGAGTCGTAATTGACGAGTTGTGGACATGCATTCGTACAGGCTGTACAGGTAAGACATGAGTACATAGGAACGCCATCATCTTCATTGTTCCAAGAATTGTAAATGATGTTGAGTTTGTCACCACCGTTGAACAATCGAACAGGGCAAGCATCGTCACACAAATCGCAACCGTAACACTTGTTCATTTCGAATTCATATCCTCGTGCCATTGATCTCAAGACAACGATAACGATTGCACCAAATGTCAAACATGGAATGAACATTGCATAGGTGAGTTTAGCATCGAGTGCCTTCGGATTGACGTGGTATGAAGGGTTGACGACATCGCTGTATGTTCCAGAGGATGCTGCTATTGTAGCGGTATCACTGAGATTGACAACGGTTCCGGCGAGTGGGCCTGCATTACTATCCCATAGAAGGAGTGGCTGATATGCACGAATAGAGAATGTCGTTTCCGTCATAATCGAGTTGTTTTGAGCAAGTGGTCCAGATGCTTGAAGGCTGTATTCGTAATTATACACACCTGGTTCAAGAGTAATCTCATCGCCTACACACTCGGAGAAGGAGGTCATGACCTTTCCATTCGCATCTGTGACGGTAAGTGAACTCGTAAGCATGGTGGCTGTGTTGACACCATCGATTTTACGCTCGCTTGATCGATATTCACAAACAACGTCTGTTGTGAGTGATTCAACAGATTCATGATGTCCGTCTGGGAAGTTGTTTGTATCTTCAGTTACAGTGAATGTTCCACTCGCTGTGAAGCCATCTCCTCCAAAGAAGGATGTTGTCGTTCCAGCTGCGTTGAGTCCTTCTTCTGCATCTTGGTGATTATTTGCATCACTGAAATCGATAAGCACTTCTCGCGCTGGCTGGTATATCTGCCAGTCTGTCCACGCGGCGGCTGGGACAATACCATCATCGGAGTAGCCTCGGTCGTCAGTGAACTCATTTATCTCATGCACGTGTACATCGGTTGGTTGAGTTCGCATTGCTTCGAGTTCAGGATAATAATCGTGCGTTAGCCCTTTGATCGTCAATAGACCGCCAGCTTCCCAGAAACCGTTGTCGTAGGTGTCGAATGTTGCTACAGATGCTCCGGCAGAGACAACCAATGCACCAATGATAAGTCGCTTTCCATGAGCAGGAGTAAATCCAGAGCCCCAGGCTTTGACCATCACGTTTCGGGCAATGAAGTAAATGACAATCCACAGCAGTAAACCCGTCAGTATCCATGGCACAGCATTGAAAATATCTGCCATCCAAGGCGCTCTTGTACCACATAACAAATCTCCATGAGAGTCAAGTTTACAATAATCCGACCGATTTTTCCCATACAATTCGAGGAAGATATTGATCGAGAAAACAGAGATGAACCAAATGTGTGCAAGATAAACTGCTCCTGCAGCCGCAAACCACGGGTCTTCGACAGGTCGCTTTTCACGTCCTCCAATGAGCGGTGGAAGTGTGAGGATACCAATAGGAATTCCAGTTAGAGCAGCACCCCACCAAGCAGCGTTCCATGCGAAAACAGGTTGGCCTACAATGTCACCAATGAATCCTGTAGGGACCGTGAATTGAGGGAGATATTCTCCCCAACGCAAGTATCCGTACGAAAACAGAACGTACCAATCAGGGAATACGAATCCTGCTTGTGCATATGGATCTGCAGCGCCGTGAAGTGGCGGTGGAATTAACCACGCATAGAACAGAAGAACTGCAGCCATGAACGAAAAGAGAATCGTATCACGCAGTACTTCATGAGGCCAAAAACCGTGACCCATTCGTGTACGTGTTCGTTTCTCACCAGCTTCTTCGAGTTTTGCTTTCTCATCCATATAGGATGTAGCGACTCTACCAAAATTTTCCATTAATCCCATTCATCTCCCTCCGTATCAATGCGGCTCCGCAATGCCTTGTACCCATACAATAAACAAGTGAATAATGATCAATGTGGTCACTATCACTGGCAGAATAAAGACGTGTATGAAGTACATACGAGTTACCGTTCGAGGCGTCAATGAAGAACCCCCAAACAAAAGAGTTGCAATGTATTTTCCGATCAGTGGTGATGAATTGGCAAGGTTGATTCCAATGACAGCAGCACCGTATGCGAGACTGTCCCATGGAAGGAGGTATCCAGAGTATCCAAAGACGATTGTTAGGGCCATGAGCGCTACACCGATCAACCAGTTTAGTTCACGAGGGTTTCGGTATGCGCCTGTGAAGTAAACACGACACATGTGTAAAAAGACAGAAGCAACCATGAAGTGCGTCGTCCAGTGGTGCACAGCTCTGATAATATAACCGAATGGCAACTCAAGCATGATGAATTCCATCGAAGCATATGCAGGCGAAGGATCTCCTTCCCCACCAGGGACATAGTAAATCCCAAGAACAGTTCCAGTAATGACCAGAACAATGAAACTCAGGAAGGATATTCCTCCAAGACAGTACAGCGGGTACCAATACCAAATGATTCGGAGTTTGTATTTTTCAGCGTGTGTAAGAGGCATTTGTCGATGCATGTTGTAATATGCACCCTTCGACATGTTCCAGTAATCCTGAATGCGGAATCGAGTATCCATCCAAGAAAAGACCCACAAGAAGGCTCGTTCGGAAACACCCATGCCTCCGGTTGATTCTACAGCACGTAGAATTTCACGACGTGGCATTTCTTCAGTCTCTTTACGAAGAGTGAAGGCCACGAGGACGATAATGAAGGCGATAAAGAACCAAAGAATCCAGAACATTGTCGTCATATTATTCACCTCAGTCACAGTATGTCAGCCAGTCGACATAATCGGTAATGCCCTCAACGACATCATTGTTCAGAACGATAGGAATAAGCGGAAGCCCAACAGGAGCAGGTCCTCCTGCCTTTCGAACACCAGCATACTTGAATGTCGAACCGTTTGAACGGTTTCTGTTCGTATTCATCTCAAGAGCAGTGGTGTCGAACCGAGATGAGTGGCAGATGCAGAAGAGTTTGGTTCCTCCATCATCAGTACCCCCTGGTGTCCATGAGTCATCTGTGTATTGGTTCGATACGAGTTGCCATCCGGGGATGCAACAAAGGTGAGTGCATCTTCCAAAAACCATGATGAGGTCGTCTGATGGATAAATCCGCTCGTCTTGAGCGACCATATCTTCGAAGTGGCCAACATATTTCCCGCTTTCATCGTAACCTTCCATCATCATGAATCGGGCTTTGTTGTTATCTTCAGGTGATCCTTCCCATTTTGAACTTTCAACATAGGTGACGACGACAGGGACGCCATTCCAAACACCTGACGCTCCAGAGGTTCCTGTGTTTGTCTTTGCAGCTTCTGCAACGAAGTCGGCCTTGGTCATGGTCTGTAAGTGCTTTGCACCATACCATGCTGTATCTTCTCTACCCTTTGCCCAGAATTTGACAGAAAGGTCACCAGCAGTGCTTCCACCGGGTGGGAGGAGGATCGACGCAAATCCAAGAACGCCCAAAGATGCTGTAAGAACACCTGCAGCGGTATTAAATCCGTAGCGCAAGAATTGTCGTCGATTGATGACGTTTCCTGCATTCTTGAGAGCACCAGTGTTCGAATCTTGGAATACTAAATCGTAATCTTTTGCCATAGGAATCACCACTTGTACTCCTTCCAGTCTTTCTGGTGTTCAGGAACATATTTGTTCTGAGAATGTTTTACGATAATAGTGTCTGGTAAGATGAATTTCAGATAGACGAGCCCCATGAGGATAAGGGTCGTTAAGACCATGGCAAGATGGAATGCCATGTTTTGCTGATCCCAATCGTTTGCCAGTCCGTAGATGAGTGAGAACGACCAATAGCAAATCCAGAAGATTCCCCATGCAAAGAAGAACAGGGTGAGGTAGGATGCTCCGGATGGTGCAAGAGAGGCGCTAACGATTGTTCCAGATTCAGCAACGTTGTGAACGCCATGGTCAATCGCAGCCTCCATTTGCTCTTCTGTAAGGTCAACGCCTTCGAGAGCAGTACGAGCATCTTTGACTGAGATAGATCCATCAGCAACACCTTTCAGCAGACTGTTAATTGTATCGCCATACATCACTGATCACCTCTTCGCATGAGTTTGTACCGTAGTCGAAGTTGGTTGCTTCGACCTTCGTATGAGGTAGAGAATCCATATCGGAGCATGAGTCCTGCGAAAATAATGCACATGATGACTGCTCCGAACCCGAGTAATCCTAGCCAATGAGCGCGGAGTTTGGCTCCCATGTGGTGGAGATCGGTTCCAAGAGATGTTGGTTCGGGTGGGCTGACGTTTCCATCGCCAGCAAAGACTGTTCTTGTGCCACGTGCAAGGCTTTCTTCGTCACCTTCTAGGAGTGCGAATGTGAGTTGATTCCACATGTCTTCAATTTGGTTTCCTAGACCACCGTCGCCGTTAACGCTGTTCCCTGTAATCCAGAACACGATTGTCCCTTCTCCTTCTGCAGGTGCAACCCAGGAGATTTCCCACATTCGGTCAGATTCAGCAGCTGAGGCTGAGGTGTGCGTCAGGGATTGTTCGTCTCCTTGCCAGTTGTCAGCACCGATTCCAGAAAGAATACCGCTAGAGGTACGCATCGAGAACCCAGCGGAGTATTGACCACCTGCATCAGGACCTCCGATAATGTTGAGCTGGAGTTCGTACGTTTCTCCAGCAGTCCATGCGTAAGGGACTCCATCGAGAATAATTTGAACTGAATTAGTAGGAACGCCATTGTGACAAAGGCACCCCTCCTTTGCAACATCGTCGATAGTATCTCCCCCGTTCTGTTGTTGTCCGCCAATCCCTGATGGTAGGGATGTAGCGAGCCCTGGTAAGAGGAGTAAGAGCAACACTGCGACGACGATAGGGCGTCGCTTGGTCAATGAGGTTGTTAGCATGGCTATACCCTATGGGTTCTCGACTAGCAAGGACCCCTTAAACATTGTTGGTGAAGCGCAAGATTATTGTCCCGCAGTGTAGCGTTTTGCCTTCAATTTTTAACAAAGCAAGGATTCATTGCTTCAACCTCCCTCGCAGAAGCATGGCCGAGACACCATTTGACAACATCTATGACCTTTCAACAGAACAACTTGAACAACTCGACGAGGCTGAAGATTTAATGATTCGAAACAGTCTTGGTGCTGCAGAAAAACTCCTTTTACAAATGCTAGAAGTGGATAATGATTGTATCCCTGTGCTCTCTAATTTAGGCCACCTCTACGGTCGTCATCTGTCAGAATTCGAGACAGCCGTTGGATATTATGATCGAGTTCTCGGCTTAGAGCCAGATAATGCATGGGCTCGCGACGCTCGTCGCCGATACATGCGATTTATTGAAAAGTAAGGTAAGTTCAAGGGCGTTGTGCACAAGGAGGGTTCATGGAGTCCTCCCAGATCCTCATCGTTGGGATTGGTGGTCTTGGATGTACATGGGCTTCTAGGGCACATGCAAGAGGTGGCGGGGCTTCTCTTCTCATGATCGATGCTGATGAATCATTTCCTCAAACCGAAGATGGGCATATCATGAGACTCGGGCACACGTTAGATCAACTTGGCTGCGCTGCATTACCTCCCTTAGCTGAGCAAAGGATGCGAGGTCTTGCTTCACGCACACGCCCATTCTTAGAAAATGCTGAACTCGTCATTCTTGTTACTGGACTGGGCGGAGGGACTGGAACAGGAGCTTCCCATGAATTCGCACGGCAAGCAAAACTTCACGGTGCGACAGTCCTCTCTATCGCAGCCTTGCCGTTTTCGCAACAGCCTACTCGGCTAAAGATTGCAACAACCGAACTTCAACGTCTAGAACACCATTCTGATGTATGTGTTCAACTCTCTCTGGAGCGTCTTGCTCGACAAGCCCGTACACGAGGAAAGGATTGGAGCATGGGCTCTGAATGGGTTGAAGATTTGGTTGACGGATTGGTTCGAACATTGCTCTCAATGGGTCTAATCAATCTTGATCTCATGGACTTAAGAGCAATTGTACGCCAGCCTGGTGCCTCGACTATGCTGGTCGGTTCCGGGCATCATGACAACTTGAAGGAATTATTTGAAGCCACGATTAAAGCTCCACTCGCTCCGATGAATGTCGGTGGTGCCCGAGGTTGTCTGCTTCAAATTGAAGGTGGACTCGGCATGACAATAGGACAAGTCGATGAGATTGCAACAGCATTAACATCTGCAGTCGATTCTGAAGCACAAGTCATTCTTGGTGCACGAGTAACTCCCGAACTTGAGGGAGTCATCAGAGTTGTTATGCTTCTATCAGGAATTTCAGACGATTAATCCAGGAGTTCAACATCCTCTTCCCAGTTTGTTTCGTCCCCAATGGATTCTGGCTTTTGGTTCCAATCGACGGGGTCGCCTATACTCTCAGTTGTATCATCCTCTTCAGATGCCTCTAGTTTTTCCTCAGGAGTCGTCTCTTCAGCCTCGGGTACTGGTGGTATCTCAATTGATTCGACAGACTCTTTAAGGTCAAAATCTTTGAACATACGGTTAATTCTTGAGTCAAGTAAAGAGCGTTGTGCCCACACAACTGTCGCAACAACTAGGATGTGTCCTCCTATGAGAACGGCTGTTAAATCATCGAAAACAGAAGTGATCATCGCTACACTTCCTGCGTATGCATATCCAAAAGCTACACCCCAGAACAATGCGTTATCTTTTGTGAAAAGTGTTGATTTACGTCCGTCCGCTTTACTGGTGAGTGCCCATATTGCCATGAACACAGTAAAGATCATCAATACAAGTTCCTCAATAAATATGAGTGTTGTTGATGATGCAGAATCAATACTACGTACGATGCTTAGGACGTGCCAAGTGATGAAGAGTTGAGTCACGTGAAACCATCGTTTTGCGACAGCGTGTGTTGCGGTATGAGTGGAGGCTTTTTGTCGAAGTGTCCAAGTAATTCTCACGCTGAGAGCAAATACAGCAAAAGAAGCAACATAGGGCCAAACACTGAATTGAGTGCTCCCATGACTGAATCTGAATGCTTCTGTGACGATTATCGTCATTGAGATCATCAATGTAGAAGTTGTAACAAGAGAAGGTATCGGAGAGTGAGTTGATGCATCCTTTAGGGTTCCAGTGTCTGGTGTTTTAATGGAGTTGGAGGTTGCATAAGCAAAAAACCATCCTTGGGCTATAGCCCAAGCCACGAACAAGAAACCTAGGGCCGATGGAATGATTGTTCCGATGTCTGAGAGAGTATCCCCTTCACCCATTGTAAAGGCAAAAATGCCCCACAACACCAAACCAAATGCAAGAGGTAGAATTAAAATTTTAAATCGCTCTTTCATCGAATCTGCAAAGGTAGACTCTTCTTGTTGTTCAAATGTAATGAGTTTACGAAACACGTCCTTGTTTGAAGCAGGAGCGAGTAATACATACGCTATCGAGAAGGAAATAAACCCGAAGCTTGCAATCTGCTCAGTTCCTACCTTTGCCATAATGTGAAGGAGGCTGGCTGTAATCACGAGAAGGAGTAGATGGGGGGCTGTGGAGGGTGAGAGAAGACTTCGAATGATAGCCATTTTTGTAAGTGGTGTCTCATCTTCCATGGAATGGCGTCATAGTAGTGGTTCTTTAGGCTGTTTAAGGTTCGTTTCCGCCATCCTCTTGAATCATGAGTGCCTCGGTGAGCCATGGCTGCTAAGTTGTCAAAAGCAAAACGGCCAAAACGACGTTGGATTGGTTTTTCGTTCCCTTCATCAATTCGTTCAAGGAATGAACTCGAGGGTCATTTCAGACAACTTCTTCCCGAAACCATTCATTTCCGACTCTATGATACGCACTTCTTTGGCTCAGAAGTTGTAACGAGTTTCTGTGAACTTCAATCGATCAAAGAAGATATTGGACTCGCTATTGTTTGTGTACATTTGGTGGACTACGATCTGGTTCGTCATTCCTTATCAGAACACACTGGAGAAGAGATACTGAATTCGCTTTCTTCCTCTGGAAAGATACGACTTGTACGGCAACGTTTGGGTCTACCAAAGCCCAGGAAAAAATAGGGCAACATTTTCATTCTATTCCCCTTGGAGTGTTCTATGGCCGGTGGAGGGACTGCTCCCCCTTTGAAGATTAGTGACGTGTTTATACTCGTTGGCGTTACGCTAATCATTGGTACATTATTTATTCAAGAATGGGATCAATCCGTAAAAATCAATGGTGATGACGAACCATACAAAGGAACATCGAATTCATTCAGCGGCGATTTCATCAAAATTGTTGTCATAGTAGAAAATGAATCTGAAGTTAGAATTCAAATTTTTGAGGATGGAGAAGAACGTGAATCAAAGAGAACATTGGTTTCCGCAGATGGTGAACTTGAGGCTGAACACGAATCAGACGGAGGGGAATTAGAATGGATTGTTACTCTAGAGGAAGGTGTTAACGGAGAGGTCGACGTTGACCTATCTCGGGCGTACGGATTGAATTTCATCCCATACCTTCTTGGTTTTGCTTTTGCAGGATACGGTGTTTACAGGAGAATGAATGAATCTGCTGAACCCGAAGAAATTCTGGATGCCATTATTGAAGTTGAAGATGAGGCCAAAGAAGACTAAGGTCGTCTGAGATGTTGTAAGACTCTCCTTGTTCTGATTCAATATGAAGATATCCTTCACTTGAAACTCCCTTTACGGTACATTTCTTATTTCTATAGATGCATTGTCTAAGCAATAATTCCAGATTGATTTCAGTGTTTTTGTCTGGGGCATTCATCAAGTTTGATTTGTTTTCAAAGAGAGAGGATACAATGGTGTCAAGAAGCGTGAACAGTTCAGTATTGTCGAGGTTAATTCCTATTTCTTCTAATGAGCCTCGACCTTGAACCTCAGCGGTTGCCTTCGTGTTTATGCCTATGCCGAGAACGAGAGATTGTTCTGTACCTTTTGAGAGAGATTGGAAGAGTATTCCTCCTGCCTTTTTCCATTGTTTGGATTTACTGTCTCGTACAAGGAGATCATTTGGCCATTTTACTCGAATGACATTTTCCTTAGGCGCCATCGATTGCAATAATGAAGCAATTTCAAGAGCAACTTGACATTGCAACTCTGACGAGATGTGAGGTATTTGATTTGGATTGAGTTTCCAACTTCCTTTGAACGAGTCAAGATGATCATCCCATGTTCTTCCATGGCGCCCTTTCCCGTCAGTTTGGAACCTTGTTCGCAGGGAATCCCCTGGCTTGTAGGACCCTTCCAGTAATTCGGAATTTGTTGAAGGAACAGAATGCACTTGTTGCTTCTTCGATGTTACAAATGGATGCCATACTGCTAATACTTGGATGGTTTCATCATCATCAAATGTATGGTTTGATACTCGTTGTGTTGCCAAGCCTTTTGCAAGGAAGATGTCTTTTGTGCGAAGGCCGCCAATGTGTTCTCTGCATAAAATAAGAGCGATACCGGTGGGGCCAATAAGCTGGAATCGTCGTGTCATTTCAGCAAATTCATTTATCAGACCCGTTGGATGTGTATCGACCAAAGCAGCATCTTCCATCGGTCCAAGATACTCTTCAATCTCTTCTGCGGGAATGTAAGGCATGTTCCACATCACAAGATCGTAGGAGCCAGGTTTCATCCACTGTGAATACAGTCCATCTTTGGTCGGGCCGATGCCCCCCTCTGACGATGTGATTTGGAAGTTATTCTCTATGGCATTGTATCGGGTTGCTGCAACTGCAAATGGATTGATGTCACATGCTTCGACTTCCCAACCCATAGATGCTGCTAAAATCGATAAAGCACCTGAACCACTGCCGATTTCGAGCAGTCGTTTTTTTCCGAACGGTGTGACTTTTTCTAGTACACTTGCTAGAAGATCAGTGTCCTCTCTCGGAGGATATACCGTGTGCGGTATGGTCAAGTTGAAATTCTTCCAGCAAATTTCCCTTGCCTCACTCGCTAACAATTCGATTTCTCGAAATGTTTTCTTTTCATCAAACATCTTCCAATCGATTTGCCCTATTGTCGCTATATGATGATACTTTCCAACCTGTTCAATGGGTGCAAACTCATCGGTAAGGTATATGAAGGGGTGGTAGTTCGCATTGAAAGCCCAAGAAGCAACGTTGGGCTCGTAGCTCAGTCAGGTAGAGCGTCGGACTTTTAATCCGATGGTCGCGGGTTCGAACCCCGTCGGGCCCGCCTGCTGCGTTGCAGCACAACGTTGGGGCGAAGCGGGGTTGATTTGGATGGTAGTAAAGAGCGCAACAAAAAAGCGGTTAATTGAACTCGGAGTGTCCGATGAATTCGCCCACAAATTGGCTACGGACAGGAATATGGCCGACATTAAGGCCATGCCTGCTGACGACGTCGCAAAGATTCTCGGAATTGCAATAGACAGCGAATCCTTCACCAAAGTTATGCAAATTATTGCTGAGCAAGGAAACCGACGTTCCCGGAACAAGCGAAGCATGAAAATCACCATTTCCTCCAAAGCAATCGATGAGTTCGATCGTCCTGAGGCAACCATTCGTTTCAACCCCCTGAATCACGAACTGGTCCCTCACCAAGAACTTCTCGGCGAAGCGAACATCAGTGAACAAGAACAATACGATTTGGAGAAAGAAGAACTCCTTCCATGGGGTCTTGAAGAACTCGATGAAGACGGAAAACCACGCCTCGCAAAGGAACTTCTCCCGAAAGTTCTGATCTCAGACCCTGTTGTTCAAGCCATCAAAGAGGCTTGTGAAATTCTCGACAATGCAACACTTGCCGCAAATCCAGAACACCGCCCACTCGCAGCGGGTTGGATTGCAGACCGTGTTCTGAAAGTAATGAGACATTCCAAATCTGCTGGTACAGCCGTTGCTTACCGGCTTATTGTGGAGGGCAGCTGAGGCTGGAGTTGATATTATGCAAGAAATTATTGAATCATTTTTCAAAGAACGAAGCCTAGTAAACCACCAACTTGCTTCCTACAACGACTGTATCCCATCCACAGTCAACCAACTCTCTCGAATGGAGAAAATCATTCGTAGCATCCGTGTCGGGACTGACGAAGAAATCATCGATGACCTCGGCGGCTACATCAAACTCGACGTTGCCGACCAAGAGATTGTCATTCGCTTGAAGGACATCAAACTTGGCGCCCCTAACGTTCGTGAAGCTAACGGTTCTTACCACCACGCTTCTCCTATGGAATGCAGACTTCGAAAGTTGACCTATCAATCCCCGGTCAGCATCGATTTCACAATCTATCGAAACGGTGTCGCCTCCTTCCCTGAAGAAGGTGTACAAGTCGGTTCAATTCCGATCATGGTCCGTTCCCAACGCTGTCATCTTCACCCAAGTCACATCGCTGATGGCCGCACACTCGAACCGAGTAAGTCAAGCGAAGATGCTACCCTTCTTGCGGAACTTCTTCGTTCTCGTGGCGAAGACCCACTTGACCCAGGTGGCTACTTCATCATCAACGGTACGGAGCGTGTTCTCATCTCTATGGAAGATCTCGCACCAAACAGAGTAACTGTTGAAATCAACAAGCGTACTGCAAAGCGTACGGAAGTTGCTAAGATTTTCTCACAGAAAAACGGTATGCGTAAGCCACTCACCGTCGAAAAGCGACGTGACGGTATGCTCATGGTGAAAGTGAGTACAGCAGGTACAACTCCTATTCCAGTCGTTCTCCTCATGAGAGCCCTTGGAATTGAAAATGACCAAGAAGTATTCACTGCTATCTCAGGTCCTCAAGAGACGTTCAAGTACATCGTCGCAAACATCAACGAAGTAAACGGTGATGAGAAGCAAGAAGGCGATTACGATGTCAAGAGTACCAACGAAGCATACGAATGGCTGCAAAAGAAATTCGCTGCTGGACAACAAAAGGAATACCGTGAAGCACGAGTAAACCAACTTCTTGACAGAGAACTTCTTCCTCACCTTGGTGACCAAACTGAGGACCGAAAGAAGAAGGCGATCTTCCTTGGAAGAATTGTTCGTCAAGTTCTTGAAATGGCACTTAACGACTCAGAACCGAATGATAAGGACCACTACGCAAACAAGCGTGTTCGCCTTGCAGGTGACCACATTGAGGACTTGTTCCGTGTTTCATCTGGGCAACTTGCCCGTGACCTGAAGTACCAACTTGAGCGCCATCACAACCGTAAGAGAGACCTCAAGATTACATCCTGTCTTCGACCGGATGTTTTGTCTTCCAAGATTCTGCACGCTCTAGCAACTGGAAACTGGGTTGGAGGACGCTCTGGTGTCAGCCAACTTCTCGACAGAACAACATATCTTGCATCCCTTTCACACATGAGAAGAGTTACCTCTCCTCTTGTTCGAAGCCAACCTCACTTCGAAGCCCGTGACCTTCACCCTACACAATGGGGACGTCTCTGTCCTAACGAGACACCTGAAGGACAGAACTGTGGTCTAGTAAAGAACGCAGCTCAGATGGTCGATATCTCTGAAGAAGTTGATCCTCACGAAGTTCGTGAGCGCCTTGATGAACTGGATGTCTACCAACCAGATGACTGGACTGACGGTGACAGAGTTCACGTCAACGGTGACATCTATGGTATGCACAAGAAGGGTAAGAGCCTCGTCAACCACTTCAAGAACGCTCGACGCCGTGGAACTATTCCTTCGGAAGTTTCCATCCGCCACGATATTGAAAACCGTGATATCTTCATCAACACAGACAAAGGACGAATTCTACGCCCATTGCTCGTATTGTATGACGGAACACCTCGTCTTGAAAACCATCATCTTGTTGACCTCGCTGCTGGTAACATTACCTTCAAGGATCTCGTCAATGATGGTATTGTTGAATGGGTAGATGCTGAGGAAGAAGAAGACCTTTACATCGCTCCACGACCGTTTGTCCTTCCTGAAACTGTGCCTGAAGGTAGATTCTCTGGCCGTCCAGTGGCACATGAGAAGATCCGATGGGCTAACCTCGGTGAGCCTGGTGAATCACATGCGATTATCGAAGCAGAAGTTCGTATGCCAAATGGGAAAATCGAAGTTGCTAAGTTGGAAGTTCCACTCCTCTTCGGAGCAGAACACACGCACGTTGAAATCGATCCACAATTGGTTCTCGGTGTTTGTGCATCTCTCATCCCATACCCAGAACACAACTCAACACCTCGTGTTACTGGTGGAACTGCAATGGTCAAGCAATCACTTGGTCTGCCAAGCGCAAACTATCGTCTGCGTCCAGACACACGTGCTCACATCTTACACTACTCTCACCGTTCAATCGTCCGTACCGACGCTATGAAGACTACAAACTTCGATGAGCGACCTGGTGGTCAGAATTTCATTGTTGCAATCATGTCTCTTCATGGTTACAACATGCAAGACGCTGTCATCATGAACCGTGCATCCGTCGATCGTGGACTCGGACGTTCAACCTTCAACCGAACCTACAACGCAGAACGCCGAAGATTCCCAGGTGGTCAAGTTGAAGAGATCGAAAAGCCTGGAAACAAGCTTACTGAAGTCAAGGGATTGAAGCCTGCTGAAGCATACTCTCATCTCGAAGATGACGGATTGCCTCTCCCTGAAACATACCTCGAAGGCGGAAACGTCCTCGTTGGAAAGACAAGTCCACCTCGATTCCTCGAAGAATCGAACAGTGGTGCTTTCCTCATGGCTCAAGAACGTCGAGAATCTTCGATGCTTGTCCGTCACGGTGAGAAGGGATGGGTCGACAACGTATATGTCACAGAATCAGACAACTCAGGTCGTCTCGTTCGTGTTATGGTTCGAAGTCACAAGGTTCCTGAAGTTGGGGATAAATTCGCTTCACGTCACGGACAGAAGGGTGTTATCGGAAGACTCGTAGAGCCTGAAGATATGCCATTCACACAAGACGGTGTCGTTCCTGATTTGATTATCAACCCTCACGCTATTCCATCTCGTATGACTGTAGCCCACGTTCTGGAAATGATCGGTGGTAAAGTCGGTGCTATGGAAGGACGTCGTATTGACGGTACTGCATTCCGTGGAGAAAAGGAAAGCAGCCTACGTGATGGACTTGTCCGAAACGGACTTGCTCACACTGGCCGTGAAATCATGGTTAACGGTGAAACTGGAGAATCATACCCTGCCGAGATTTTCGTTGGATGTATCTACTATCAGAGACTCCACCATCTTGTCAGTTCAAAGATTCACGCCCGTTCCCGTGGACGTGTTCAAATTCTTACCCGTCAACCAACAGAAGGTCGTGCCCGTCAAGGTGGTCTTCGATTTGGTGAGATGGAACGTGACTGTCTGATTGCACACGGTGCTTCGATGGTCATCAAGGACCGTCTGCTCGATGAGTCTGACGGAATTGACATGTTTGTATGTGCTCAATCTGGGCACATTGCATGGTACGATCCAAAACGCCGAACCTACGTCAGTCCAGTTCATGGAGATGGTGCAGAAGTCTACAAGGTACAGACTTCCTATGCATTCAAGCTCTTGCTGGATGAGATGAAAAGTCTCGGGGTTGCTATGCGACTAGAACTGGAGGACCGAAGATGAGCCGAAGAACGACACTAATCCCAAAGCGAATCGCACAGATTCGTTTCAGCCTGATGGACCCGAGTGAAATCCGTAAGATGTCATCTGTCGAAGTTAAGACTCCTGACACCTACAAGGATGATGGACGCCCATACAATCAAGGATTGATGGACTCCCACATGGGTGTTATCGAACCTGGTTTAGTTTGTCCAACTGACAACTGTAAGTATGACGAATCACCTGGTCACTTTGGACACATCCAACTTGAACTTCCAGTCATTCACATCGGTTTCGTAAACCTCATCAAGACAGCTTTGAAGTCAACATGTAACTCTTGCAGTAACGTTCTACTTCACTCTGCAAAGGAAACACACCCTTCCAACCCAGAACTTTCTGAACAGGATTACTACCGTTCACGTATCCGTGATATCATCACCAAGCACGGTGTTGGTTCAACAGAATTTTCAAGCATCATCAAGGAAGTCGAGAAGATTGCATCTGCAAAGAACCGACGCACATGTATGCACTGTGGATCTCTTCAAGGTGAAATCCGTCTTGACAAACCAACCACATTCAAGGAGAAGACCGAGAATGCAACAACTGGTGGAAAAGAGACCGAGCGAAAGATGAATCCTCGTGACGTTCGTGAGTGGCTTGCAAGTATTCCACCAGAACACTTGATTTTCATTGGAATGGACAAGCAAAACCGACCTGAATGGACTGTTTTGAAGGTACTGCCTGTGCCTCCTATCACTGTTCGTCCATCGATTACTCTTGACAGTGGAGATCGCTCAGAAGATGACTTGACACACAAATTGGTTGACGTTCTACGTATCAATCAACGTCTGCAAGAGAATCGTGACTCTGGTGCACCTCAACTGATTGTTGAAGATCTTTGGGAACTTCTCCAGTACCACGTTACAACCTACTTCGATAACCAAACATCTGGAATTCCTCCAGCACGTCATCGATCTGGTCGTACATTGAAGACTCTAACACAACGACTCAAGGGTAAGGAAGGGCGTTTCCGTTCTAACCTATCCGGTAAGCGTGTTAACTTCTGTGCTCGTTCAGTTATCTCTCCTGATCCATACCTTGGAATCAACGAAGTTGGTGTTCCTAAGAAGGTTGCAAAGGAATTGACTGTACCTATCCGTGTTACCCTTCGTAACCGAGAACAGATGCGACAGATGATTCTTCGTGGACCTGATGTTCACCCTGGTGTTAACTACATCGTTCGTGGTGACGGCCGTCGTGTTCGAATCAATGCTCGAAGCCGTTTGATTAACGCAGGTTTCCGATGTCATAATCCTGAATGCCACTCTGGTGATTCACTCAAGAGTCAACCATACCCTGGTCTACGCCACGATCTAAACGAAGTTCTCTTCGCTCCAAACTTCTTACCAGGTTTGGTTATTCGTGAAATTCAGAATCTTGAAGGAAGCGGTCTAGACGACTTGACCTACTTGGTTGATGATGAAGCAACTCTTCGAAACCTTCGCGGTGAAGATGCTCACGGTCACCCATTGCCTGAAGACGATCCTCGTGCAGTTCTCCATCACCGTTGGTTGCATGAACTTGGTCAAGCAGACAAACTCGACCCTGAACCATTCCCAGCGCATCTTGAAATCCGTTGCCCTCACTGCGGTAGCCCTGACGATGAATACGATATGCCAACACCTGTTGAAGACCGTCTTTCAACCGTTGACGTCCGTGGAAATCCAAAGCCAGGTATGCAAGTAGAGCGTCACCTTATCGATGGAGACGTTGCAATCTTTAACCGACAACCATCTCTTCACAGAATGTCGATGATGGTTCACGAAGTACGTGTTATGGAAGGACATACGTTCCGATTCAACCTCGCAGTATGTACTCCTTACAACGCTGATTTCGATGGTGACGAGATGAACCTTCACGTTATTCAATCTGAAGAAGCACGTGCTGAAGCAAAGATTCTGATGAGAGTCCAAGAACACATCCTCACACCTCGTTACGGGGGAGCGGTAATCGGTGGTATTCACGATCACATTTCTGGTGCTTATCTTCTTTCACGCCCAGGGACAACCGTACTCAAGTCCCACGGACTTGAGATGCTCGGAAGTATCGACTACACTGGTCAACTGCCTGAAATCATCAAGGACCAAAATGGAAAGGATGCATTCAGAGGTCACGACTTGATTTCTCTGATTATTCCAGACAACATCAATCTGCACTTCATGTCCAGAAGCCGTGACGAAGTCCACGTTCGAAATGGAAACGTTACAGGAACACTTGACAAGCGCGCAATCGGTGCTGAAGATGGTCGTTTATTGGACGCTATCGTTCAAACAAATGGGTCCGAAAAGGGAGCTCAATTCCTTAACGAATTCACTCGCCTCTCTATTGCTGCTTGTACATCTCTCGGATTTACAACTGGTATCGATGATGAAGATTTGTCCACAGAAGCGCTTGATGCTATTCATGCAGCAAACGCAGAAGCAGGCGAACTTGTCAATAAGGAACTTGCACACTTCGAATCTGCTAAGGGAGATCCTCGAAAGTACGAACCTCGTGCTGGACGAACCATGCGTGAAACTCTTGAAGAGAACATCATGGTTATGCTCGATGAAGGAAAGCAAGCTGCTGGTGACGTTGCTAAGAACGAATTGAACCAATCTGGTTCAACCAACGCTGCAGTTAACATGGCCATCTCCGGTGCTCGTGGTTCAATGGATAACCTGAACATGATGGCTGGTTCAATTGGCCAAGCAAAGGTTCGTGGTAAGCGTCTTGAACGTGGATACGACGACCGTGTTCTTCCTCACTTCAAGCGTGGAGGACGTGGTGCAGAAGACCGTGGATTCATCTCCGGTTCTTTCAAGCGTGGACTTGAACCAACTGAGTTCTTTATGCTCTCTGTTTCTGGAAGAGAATCTCTGGTCGATACAGCGGTTCGTACGTCCAAGTCTGGATACATGCAACGCCGATTGATTAGCGCAATGGATGACCTCAAGGTCTTCAACGATGATATGCTCTCTGTTCGAAACACTGCAAACCGTATTATCCAATTCTCCTATGGAGAAGACGGAATTGATCCAAGCCGTGGTGTTCACGGATCTGCTTTCAACATTGATGTCATCATCGATGGCGCCCTTGGTACCGATGGAGTAATTGTTGTTACTCGTGAAAGTCTAGAGCGTGAAGAACGTGAAGAAGATCTTGGTGCATGGGACGATGAGTCTACTGAGGTCGATTACGATGGAGGTGACAACTGATGGTCGTTAAGAGTGCAACCAAGAAGAAGCTCATGGATTTGGGCATTGCAGAAAACTTTGCTCACACATTAGCAAACGACCGTAAGTGGGATGATGTAAAGATTCTCACAGCTCAAGAAATTGCTCAAGTTTGTGAAACCGATTCGGAAACATCAGCCACAATCCGTGGAACAATTGATGGAGCCATGAAGAAGAACCGTGCAAGCGGCTCCGAAGCGACAGGTCCAGTCACTCAAGTTCGTAAGATGCGAGCAAGAGGAACCCGAACCCGTTCTCGTGCAAAGACAGCAGTAGATCTCGATGTGTACAATGTTGAGAAGAAACTTCGCTCTTTTGATGATGAACTTGCAGACGACAAAGTCTTCCAAGCTCTTCATGCAGCAGTTGATGACATGGGTACAAACCGCTTCAGCGGTAAAATCATTCACGACATGACTCTTGCAATCCACAAGCGTGGACTCAAGAAATTGACGAAGAAGCAAGCTGCTGCTGTTATCAACGATGCATTCAATGCTCTGGATAAAGCCAGTATCGATCCATTCGAAGCAGCGGGAATTATTACTGCTCAATCCATTGGAGAGCCTGGTACACAGATGACTATGCGTACGTTCCACTATGCGGGTGTTGCGACTGTCAACGTCACACAAGGTCTACCTCGTATCATTGAGATTGTCGATGCACGTAAGGTACCAAGTACGCCTACAATGATTATTCGTTTGATGCCTGACAAGAATTCTCCTGAAGAAGCACAGAAACTTGCAGCTTCTCTTGAGATTACAACGACTGCCAACATCGCTCAAATCGAGACTGACGTCGCTCAACGACGACTTGTTCTCAAATTGAACAAGGGCAACCTCAAGCAAAAGAACATGACGGGAATGGAAGTCAAGGACAAGCTTGAACGTGCACTTCGCCTCTATGTACAAGCAGATAAGGAACAGAACCCAGGTACACTTACCATTATTCCTGGTGTTCATAATGAAGAAGATCTTGCTGAATTGCAGGATAACCCTCCTTCCTACACCATGCTTCTACAACTTGAAGAAAAGATTCGTGACATGCGTTTGAAGGGTATCCCAAGCATCGAGCGTGCAAACGTGCAATACGATGACAAAGCTGGGGAATACTACCTCTCGACCATTGGTTCAAATCTATCACGAGTGAGTGAAATTGAATCGATTGATCGTTCACGTACCTACACGAACAACATTATCGAGATCTTCAATTATCTCGGTATTGAATCTGCTCGTCAAGCAATCATTAACGAACTTGAAGCAACTCTGCTCAGTGCTCGTCTTGAAGTCGACGTTCGCCACCTTCTCATGGTTGCAGACGTCATGACCTCTGAAGGTGAAGTACGTGCGATTGGCCGACACGGAGTTTCGGGAACTAAGCACAGTATTCTTGCTCGTGCTGCTTTCGAAGTTACTGTAAACCACTTGCTTAAGGCAGGTATCATCGGTGAAACAGACCGTCTTACTGGTGTTGCTGAGAACATTATCGTTGGACAACCAATCTCCCTGGGAACAGGTAGTGTTGAGTTGTTCTATATCCCTGAAGAATGATTTCAACCATGAGAAACACATGTGGAGAATGGAGGAAGTAAAATGGATCTAAGCCGACAATTAAAAACAGCAATAACAACTGGTAGCCTACTATTTGGACAACGACAAACCCTCGGTGCATGTGCACGAGGGGATGCACGATTGGTAGTCGTTGCTGCCAATTGCCCACCAAAGTACATTGATGACCTTCGGGCAAAACACCCTGAAGTAACCGTACATCAAGCACATATCGTCAACCGTGACCTCGGTGTCGCTTGTGGTAAGCCATTCCCTATCTCAACACTCTGTATTCTTGATGCAGGCGACAGTGAATTGCTTCAACTTGACGACAATATGTCCTGATTTGTCTACTCGACAAATGAAAGGCTTGATGTCTGTTAAGGACATGGCTCAATCATGCGCACGCATCTTAATGCAGCAACAGCCCTACTTTTGACAGCCTTGATGCTGACATCGCTTTTTGCGATTCAACA
>JADHSC010000027.1 GCA_016777125.1 Candidatus Poseidoniaceae archaeon | reverse complement strand
ACTTCAGTTGACCTGTATCATGAGAGGTTAGGGATCATCTTTGTTGACCTATTGCTTGATACTTCAAGTGAAGACCCCTATGCAGCTGATCCGATTATTGGGGGTATAGAGTATTTTGACCTCTTACATATCCTTACCCCACTTCAAGCAGAACGACACTTACAAGGCAGGATCAGAGAGCGCATCTGCTGAAGGCATGACGATTCGTTGGGCCATATTGAGCGCTACCGACGTTGGCACATACAGATATGAGTGTTACAGACATGTATGTAAGGAGAGTTAACAGGCTAGGTCAACAGACACCGTTAGGTGACTTACAACCGAAAAAGTCAGTAGTCAAAGAAAACAAAATAACAAGAATTAGAATAAAGACAAAGGCTGAAGTAAATGCCAATTTTACCCAATCAAGGGATAATTCAGGATCAATTTCCTCATCCATTCCCTCCTATTCAAATTCCTCCCCACAATGGGGGCAATCAAATAGTCCGGATACCCCATCATCCAATTCCACCTCCAATCTACAATGTGGACACTGGATGACAACCATACTTCTATGCCAGAGAGTTTTCTTAATAAAATAATACCCGGTTGTAGTCAATTATACAGCCACAGAGGAACCGATTCCAATGGCCACCCTGAATTCTATTGGTTTGGTTGAACTATTGAAGTGAATAAGTGGTTTACTTATGTTCACGAGGGTACCGTTGTTGCCGCCCGCACGTACAAGGAGGCCGTTGTGTACAAAGTCCCAGTATTATTCATTGGAAATTATGTATTCTCCACCTATCTCGATAATGCTTCCACTGCGATTCTGGCGAGGAAATTCATAAAACGACGCACATTTACGAACGACTTTTTTACTTGAATTATCAGGGTAGAATATGAGAATCCCTAACCTAGCCCCTAACGAACCAGTTCATTGCCCTTCCTGCGGAAGCGACGACATAATATACCGAAGCAGTTTCATGGAAGGTTCAATAGACGTGGCTTGTAGGGACTGTAAATCAATTTGGTCTGAGGTATGGGAGTTCAGATGCATTAACATGATCATAGGAGAAGACAATCGTCAGGATGTCAACGACTAATTCAGAAAGTGATTTATAAATCGGCAAAGAGGAAATATTTGATTGAATCGAGCGAGATAGATTCTCAAAACAATCAATGATGACATATTACGGATTTGAGCGAATGGTAACTTACACTGAATATTATGAGAAATTTAAGAAATACGAACCGGAAAGACTTGACTCTGAATTCGGTCAGATTTTTGATAAATTGAAATATATGTCAGAAGAAAAATGGAAGAACCCGAGAGGGGAATTCACGGAGTATCTCAGAAGAAATTCCGAACTCATTCTCGCTTTAATTGATACATGTATCCAAAATAGAAGAGCCACTTATTTCTATAAAATCTGCTTCATTTTGAGTGAATTATTGGAAGATTTGAACGGGGATGGAAATGAAGAATACCTCTCTACTGAGATCCGAAATATCGTTTGGAGGAGTCATATTTATCTTAAACACATATGGTATGAAAATCAAGAGATACTGGATTACCTTTGGCCCTTATCAATTTCCAATTCATATGTCATAAGATATGGCAAGACACGATCAACCTTTTCTGCAAAAAGAACTTTTGAAATCCAAGATTTAGTCCTATTTCCTGGTGCTGGAGGATATGTTTGACCTTGAAGAATTTCGCTTAATGCGGAAATATGGTTAAATAATGTCAATAAGAGAATAATGTGGTAGGAGTTGAATGGAATGGGCGGGACATGTTATGTTATGAAGCAGCGGAATAATAATCAATTTGATAAATTCAACGGGCCTGATTGTACAGATAATTTTCTCATAATGAAAGAGAAATTCAACTACGAAGGGCTAGACTGGTTTAGTGTTGAACAGGCCTTCCAATCTCTGAAATTCCCTAAAGATAGCAGAACTCGAAAAGAGATACATTCTGCTGGGCCAAGATCAAACGAGAATAGTACCTCATATGGGAATCATGTCTGGTCGCTAGGTCAAGGCTCCATTCGGAGAAAGGATTGGGAACTTGAAAAAGTCAAGGTGATGCTACTGCTTAATATTGCTAAATACGCAGCAAACAAAGATTTCCAGCAAGACCTAGCAACAACCCAAAATTCTCGAATAATTGCTAGGAGGAGCACATGGAAATGGACCTATTGGAATGCTGCCATTCAAACTTATGTAAGGCAATTGATTCATGATGGAAAGAATTTAGATCATTGCATAAAGGAGATCAGTGAGATTCACTCAAAAGAAGTAGAAGATAGGATTAAGAAAAGTTACGGATTTAATGCAAAACCAGAACTTTATCGTAATTATGACACAACAGACTATGATTCAGCTATGAGATTGTACAAGAGAAACCCCCCCCCTGTGAGAGTCCCAGAAGTATCAGAAAATACCAAACTCTCATTGTGGTCGGGATATCTCGTTATGTGCGGGGTTGCTGATTTCCAATCGACGTTCAATCAAAATGAGCCTGATGTTGTTGTGACAATGTGTTCGAAGCCTCCGAACATTCAAACTCCGAAAAAGAATGGGGAATGGCTCCATAGAGATTTCAGTGGCTACGATTTGAGAAATTTTGAACTCATTGGATCAATCGTCCAAGATATAAGGCAGCGCCTAAAAGAAGGGAAAACAGTATTGATCCATTGCCTAGATGGGCAAGATCGAACAGGCCTAGTGGGTTTTACACTGATTAGATTATTCAATCCTGGTTCGAGTTTCAGAGATTTAAAAAATATTATCTCCAAAGCTAGACCCGCACGAGTTAATTATTGGTTCAACAAAGAACGCCTACTAATCGAAACCTCAGAGTATAATCTATCGACACAGATATTGGAAGATCACTTGTTGTACTGATGTTATTACTCAGTAGAACCTGTGTATGCTCTATTTACCCTAGAAAAGCATCACTTACAATTCTGAGCAGTTACATGGATTTTTACTCCATCTGTGGTTAAATTCCTCGGTTTTTAGAAAGGTTTATCTTATTTTAAAAAGTGAGAAAAATATGGCAGAAGAGATAGATCCCATCGGAGATTACCTAGCCTCCAAGAATGTCGGATTCCAAACTATTGAGGGGGGCGCACACGGTTACAAGACTCATTCTTTCCACTTCACTGGAAAAAGCATCAACATCATAGAATGTGCCATTGAATTTGCCGAGGGGGGAAGAGTTTTCACGGTTTATGGAATGGTGAACAATAAAGTTCCTAAAGAGAAATTTTTAGAGGTGTTGAAAGTCATAAATGAAGCAAACCTGAGCACTGGCTATGGAACAATGGTCCTCAATATGAGCGATGGAAATTTTTGGGCAAGAAACACAAATGCAGCTGCTAATGATGTTGACCCAAGTGTATACGATGCTATGATAATTCATGTTTGTGATTTGATAGATACGATTTATCCCTTAATAATGAAGATTATCTATTCAGAAAAATCAGCCGAAGAAGTTCTTGCTAATTGGAAAAGCGGATCGGATAAAAGCTCCGATAGTCCAATATCTTCCGACATAAGTGGCTACCAGTAAAAATACTCAGGATCAAAAATAGAACACCTTGAATTTGTTCAACCAATATTACTGATGTGTGAACGGGACATGCGTTTCAAAAGTACCCATAACACCCTTTGATTCATCTCGCCCATACACATGGGATTGCTATGGGCCATATACATCGCTACGGTTGTATTCGTATAGGAACACAACGGGGGCCCTTGTATATACAGACATTACTCCTCATCTTCTTTAAGATGTCATGATATTAGATTAATGGAAAAAAAATTACGTGAGGAATCTTTTTGCTCCACTCTTCTGTGAGCGAATCATGCGAACCAAGCCTATTCTGATTCTTCTTTCAATCGGCTTGTTAGTTGCGCTCAATATTTCCCCATTTGTTATGGCTGAAGAAACAGAAGATGAGGCCCAACAATCCATGACTCGGATCATGATGATGCCTCCTGAAGCTGAAGTTACTGGAATGCATGTTAATGCAAATGGTAATTTCTTTGTCAATGCAATGCACCCCGATGAAGATAACTACAAAGCAACAGTTGGTGTCATCAATGGTATTGATTGGAATAACCTTCCAGAGGTCGTTCCTGAACTTGAATCATCGAGCAAAGCAGAAGAGATCTGGCATGGAATTCGAACCTCATACGGAGATTATCAAGTGATTCTACAAAGTGGGGATGTACTTACTCAAGGAGGTGTTGCAGGAGGTATATACTCTGTTGATGATTCCGAACAAATTTTGGTCAGCCAGAAACCAGACTACAATGCATTCGTTCCAGTAAATAACGAGGGAACCCATGGTTACCTCTACACGGCTTGGGAAGACCGACCAGCTGGTCTAAGCCAGTTAGAAATTGAATGGGATTCATCTTCTTCTGAATGGAATGTATTGAGCAGTAAGATGCTCAACCTCAGCAGTATTGACGGAGGCTGGGTGCTCTGTTTCGGCAGCATAAGCCCATGGGGGTCACCTCTCTTCTCTGAAGAACTGTATTTTGACAACACTCAATACTGGAATGATGATAGTTTCCGTTATCATTCTGATCAAGCGAAGTTAGAACATTATCTCGGACATTATCCAAATCCTTACGATTATGGTTACATCATTGAAATCGAGAGCGCCTCGACGAGTGAACCTGATTTCTTGAGACACCTTACATTGGGCCGATACTCTCATGAAAATGCATTGGTGATGCCTGATGAAAGAACTGTTTATCTCACTGATGATGGATATGAAACAGTCCTGTTCAAATTCGTTGCAGAGACTTCTGGTGACCTCAGTGCTGGGACACTTTATGCTGCAAAGGTGGCTCAAGATGATACAAGAGATTCCTCGATTACTGGATTTGACGTAGAATGGATTGAAATGGCCTCATCATCCAATTCTGAAATACGAACATGGATTGAAGAATACGATGGTATAACGACAGACGATTTCATTTCAGGACAGAATTCCTATATTACTGATGAGGAAATTAATGACTGGGCAGAAGGTCGTCTGAATAAAGATCTCAATGGTGATGGGACAATAGGGTATGCACTTGATGATCGAGTGGCTTTCCTCGAGTCCCGTAAAGCCGCTGCTGCTATTGACGCAACTGATGAATGGAATAAGATGGAAGGGGTTGCATTCAATGAAAACGCTCCTGAACACCTCTACCTGGCAATGTCGAGAATTGAATCAGCCATGACTGATGGACTAGATGACATCGATGTCACACTAAACTCATGTGGAATTGTTTACCGAATGACAATGAGTGAGGAATGGGACGTAAATCGAATCGATCCTGTAATTATCGGTGGACCTTACACGTCTTCAGCACAATACGAGTGTGATGTGAATAATATGGCTGGCCCGGACAATCTCCTTGTTCTTGATGATGGACGAGTTCTTGTTGGAGAAGATACGAACAAGCATGAGAGCAATATGGTTTGGCTTTGGGAAGATCTTTCTGAACCTCCAACACCTCGTGGAACTGTTTCAATCGATTATGTCGAGTTAATCAACACCCCAGTCGACAAGAATTCGACATGGGATTACAGTTACCGAACTGAAGTAAATCAACTTGAAACCGGTTCGAGTTACACGGCTATAATCATCATCAAAGAATTTGGGTTTGAAGATTGGAAAGGCGTGTGGTGGTGGAATAATATCGAGGATGAAGGCCAGCAATACGATCGATCATTCTCATTACCAGTGGGATGTTATTCCATCAATACTTCTCTCTATGAAAGTCAAGATTTGAGTTCTGATGTAAAGAATGCTACCATTTTATCAGATGCAACATCTGATTTCATTGTCGGTGACGGAACATGTACAGATGGCGTATATTCCGAAAAGGTTGAAGAGACAAACGGAACTGATGTTGGTGATACAAAAGAGAATCAAGATGACAGCATTCCAGGCTTCGGAATTCTTCTTTCTTTACTCGCAGTGCTCGGAGCGTCCCTCATAACAATCCGGCGAATTGAGTGATTTTTCAAATTCATGCATCATAAAGAGCAATACTGTTCTTTGAAAATGTTTATTTCTCCACACCATCAGGGTCTCTCATGGCCAAAAACCGCTTTTTTGTCGTCTTCCTTATCGCCTTGATGATTCCGCTTTCGGGATGTGTTAGTGATGGAACTGATGGAAGTCAAGGTCCTGAGGGACCTGCAGGTCCAGATGGTGACCAAGGGATACAAGGAAACGATGGTTTCGACGGCATTGATGGAGCAAATGGTACAGATGGAGCAAATGGACAGGATGGAGTTGATGGTGAACCAGGAGATGACGGCAAAAATTCACTCATATTGACATTTGATGTATCTCCTGGAATCCATTGTGAAAATGGCGGCATAGGTCTCCATATTGGAATCGATGAAAATGGAAATGGACTTCTAACATCCAATGAAGTTCAAGAAACGACATTTGTTTGCAATGGAGCAGATGGTTCAGGAGATTCAAGCAACGGACAATCTTCAACCTTCAATAATCTCATTGCTGTTACACCCCTGAGTAAATCGACTGGTTGCCCTGCTGGCGGTAAAGTATTCATGTTTGGCTTTGATAACGGTGAAGATGGTGGAATCGCATCAAATGGGATTTTGGAATCTGGAGAAATAGACGATCAGACAACCTATTGCAGCACTCAACGTCTTTCAATGGTTGCCGATGTTGCCTCTGGGCCTCTGAGTAGTATTCCTGGAGGTTTTGGTGCTATGCAAATCATCGTAGACAATGTACTGTATTTCAGTGCAAATGATGGAATTCACGGTGGAGAACTTTGGGCCTATGACCTGACAACTGAAACAACACAAATGGTTGCTGACATCAATTCCGGTGAAAACACAAGTTATCCGGGATATTGGTTGGTCGTTGTCCATGATTCAATCATCTATTTTGATGCAGGCACCGAGGAGTATGGTCGTGAATTATGGGCTTACGATACAACAACAAGCGAGTATTGGATGGTTGCTGACATTAATCCTCAAGAAACATCGAGCCAACCAGGAGACGATATCGAAATTGTATACGGAGATACGATTTATTTCTCAGCCTTCACGTTCACATATGGTACTGAACTTTGGGCACATCACCCTGCGAATAACTCAACTTGGCTTGTTGAAGACATCCACCATGGAAGTTCTGCAAATCCAGGATGGTACATGAACTTCATTCACGATGAAGTCCTGTATTTCACCGCTCGAGATCTAAACAACGTTCATGATTTATGGGCACATAATCAAGTCAATGGAACGACATGGAAGGTTGCCTCGTTTGGAATGGCACCATTCACACATCCTGGTCAAAATATGGAATACCTCGTTGGCGATACAATTTATTTTGACGCACATGATGAAACACATGGACGTGAACTCATGTCGTACAACCTCACTACGAATACAGCACGTATCCTAACCGATATTGCTCCAGGACAAGCTTCAGGCGACCCGGGTATATCCACCTCGATTCTCGTTGAAGATACGATTTACTTCGATGCCTTCGACTCAGGATTGTGGGCCTATTGCATTTCCAACGATACGACTTGGAAGGTCCACCAATTTTCAGGCTCTTCTCCACAATCGGCTGTAAGCCCAATCGTCGCCGATAATCAAATATTCTTCAAAACTAACGATGGAGACCCTTTCACTGTTCTCGAACTCTGGACTTATGATCTGGACAATGCTTCAACATGGATGATTGCAAACTTTACCGTTCCAAATGGAGGAAGTTCAGCGAATCTAGGCGTCATGGAGACTATCAATGGTATCGTCTATTTCGACGCAATAACCTCAGAAACGGGACGGGAATTGTGGGCACATGATCCATTCGATGGCTCAACATGGCTTGTAGCGAACATCCACAAAACCAATTCTTCAAATTCTGAATCAGAACCAAGCGGGTCACCAGGTGTACCCCTCTCACTTGTCTATGACGGACATTATTACTTCAGTGCTAGCGATGCAGTACACGGATTAGAGTTATGGAAAATGTGGTTTGAGCATACGATTACATACGAATGATGATCGCTAAATTCGTTCGCCTCTTCAAACATGATTGAGGAAGTTCTCGTACCGGGAATCGATTGCTTCTCTTATGGATTAATAGCATGTATAGCTACTTTCGAATATTTACTGAGTTGGAAATAGGCTTATTATTCAAAGGAATTTTGAATCGTAATGAACTTCAAGTTTTCTTGGAATAATTTCCTTCTCGATGAGTGCTCTGATCGCTGCAGCTTCCATTCGAGCACCACGAATTGTTGTCACAAATGGTATGTTGAGTTCAACGGCAAGTCTTCGCATCATATTTCCATCTCGAATTGCTCCACCGGAGATTGTAGGTACGTTGACAATGAAGGAGATGTCGCCTTGTCGCATCAAATCCAAAGCATCTGGGTGTTTTCTATCCGTTATTCTATAGACAGTTGTCACAAGAATATCATGCTCTCTGAGTACGTATGCTGTCCCAGGAGTCGCATACAAAGTGAATCCTAAATCATGCAATTCCTTTGCAATCGGTGCAAGTTCGTGCTTATCCTCATCTCGAACTGTAAGATAGACACCACCTTCAACAGCAACTGGCACTTCTGTTGCAAGACGGGCTTTCAGATATGCTACATCAGCAGAGATATCAGATCCATACACTTCACCCGTTGATTTCATCTCAGGACCTGGAGCAGGATCAAGGCCTCTTAGTTTGATGAATGGGAAGACTGGAGCCTTTACACAGATTTGGCCACTGGTCCGCTTAGGAATTGTTTGTTCAGACAAAGGAATACCAATGGTGACATTTGCTGCAATCTTTGCAAGAGGAAGCCCAGAGGATTTAGCAACAAACGGTACTGTTCTTGAGGAGCGAGGATTGACTTCTAGAACATATAAATCATCGCCCTGTATAGCGAACTGGATGTTAAAACATCCCTTAATGTTCAATCCTAAACCGATGATACGAGTTTGTTCATCCACTCGTTTGAGCATCTCTTCACTGATGTTCTGAGTAGGGATGAAACATGTTGAATCTCCTGAATGGATTCCTGCTTCCTCAAGATGCTCCATAATCGCTCCTACAAGGACTTCTTTGCCATCAGCGGCTGCATCGACGTCAAGTTCAGTTGCGTGTCCAAGGTATTCATCGACAAGGAGTGGTTTGTCAGGAGCGAGATAGGCTTCTTTCAGATAAGCATCCAATTGTGATTCATTGGAGAGAATCTCCATTCCACGACCACCAAGAACATACGACGGTCGAATCAATACAGGGAATCCAATCTGATCTACTGCTTTACGAATATCTTCAGAGCTTGTTCCTGTTGCTCCATTTGGCATTCGAAGGCCATGCTTCTTTGCAAACGCTTCAAACCGTTCCCTATCACTCGCTTCATCAATTCCATCAACAGTCGTTCCCAGAATTGAAACATCAGCACCTTTCGATGAAAGGTGAGGCAATCTCTTTTCCAGAGGGATTGCCAGATTAATCGCAGTTTGACCTCCGAATTGCAGAAGGATACCATGTGCTTTTTCTCGAAGAAGAATCTCAGATACACACTCATTGGTCAATGGGTCGAAGTACAACCGATCGGAGGTATCAAAATCAGTCGAAACTGTTTCAGGGTTGTTATTGATAAGAATCGCATCCATTCCAGCGGAGCGAATGGCCATCACTGCGTGAACGCATCCATAGTCAAACTCAATGCCTTGACCAATACGAATTGGCCCCGAACCAATAGCAACCATTCGCTGTTTCGTCCTCTGTTCAATATTCGGAATATGATCAATACCAACTTCTTGGTACGGTTCGTATGTGGAATAATAGTATGGCGTCTTTGCAGCAAACTCTGCAGCACATGAATCAACCATTCGATATCTAGGATGAATTCCGAGTTCGTGTCTACGCAACATTACGCTCTCTTCATTGCAATTCTCAGGCAATGATTTCCAAGCATTTGGTCTAAAACCGTCAATTGCGTCAGCAATATGAGCGTCACTAAACCCATGACTCTTGTAGTTAATGAGCATTTTAGCATCCATACTCGAAGGTAATCCATCGAAATCCACTAGAGACTTTTCCATTTGAGCAATGTTTTCGAAACGTTGCAGGAACCACCGAGTAATACGTGTTATTTCGTGAACTTCGTTTACTGTCCAGCCTCTACGGAAAGCTTCCAAGAGTGCACCCATGCGTCGGTCGGTCGCAATTCTTAGCCAATCGACAAGAACAGAATCTGGAAGCGATTCAAATGCTCGCTCAGCCATCCCTTCACCTTCAGACTCATCGGCCTTTGTTAGTGGCCGAGGATACGGACAGCCTTGTTCAAGTGAAGCCCATGCCTTGAGGAAGGCTTCTTCGAAATTTCGACCAATGGCCATGACTTCACCAGTTGACTTCATCGAGGTTCCGAGTGTTCTGTCCGCAGTTCTGAACTTGTCAAAAGGCCAGCGAGGAATCTTGACAACAACATAATCCAATGTTGGTTCGAATGCTGCTGTTGTACCTTCACCAGTAATTGGATTTGGTAATTCATCGAGCGTATATCCTACTGCAATCTTTGCAGCCATTCGAGCAATTGGGTATCCTGTTGCTTTGGATGCGAGGGCTGAGGAACGAGAGACACGTGGATTTACTTCGATAACTCGGATTTCACCAGTGAATTGATTGTAAGCAAATTGAACATTGCATCCACCTTTGATATTGAGCTCTCTAATTAGTGCCAACGCCTTATCCCGAAGTTCTTGGTGATCTGAATCAGAAAAGGATTGAAGCGGAGCAACAACAACGGACTCACCTGTGTGAACTCCCATAGGATCAATATTTTCCATTGTACAAACGATCGTTGCGTTATCGGAACCATCTCTCATAACCTCGTACTCGAGTTCTTGCCATCCCAAGATTGATTCTTCAATGAGAACTTGGCTGATACGTGAATTACGAAGCCCAAGAGTGGCAATTTCAACAAGTTGTCCAAGGTCGAAAGCAGTACCTCCACCGAGGCCACCAAGAGTAAATGCAGGTCGGATCAGGATAGGCCAAGATCCAATCTCTTCCGCCGCTTTAATGACTTCATCCATCGTATTGCAAGCAATTGCTTCAGAGATAGGGAGGTTGATGGATTCACACACTTTGTTGAAAAGATCCCTGTCTTCGGCCTTATCGATTGCATCCAGATCAGAACCAATGAGTTCGACACCGAGTTTCTCAAGAGTTCCATCATGAGCAAGTTCGCTAGCGATATTTAGAGCAGTTTGACCACCCATCCCAGCAAGTAATGCATCAGGTCGCTCTATTTCCAAGATTTTACGAACTGTATCTGGCAATAATGGTTCGATGTATACACGGTCAGCCATTTCGGGGTCGTTTTGAATTGTTGCAGGATTTGAGTTGACAAGAATCACTTCGTATCCATCCTCTCGCAAAGCGCGTACGGCTTGAGAACCAGAGAAGTCAAACTCAGCAGCTTGTCCTATCTTGATTGGACCAGAACCAAGGACAAGAATGGTGTTCAAATCATCTCGTCGAGGCATCAGGATTCACCTCTCATATGAGCGTCTACGAGTTCTCTGAAGCGGTCGAAGAGTGGCTCTGCGTCATGAGGACCTGGACATGCTTCGGGGTGGAATTGGACGGTGAAACAAGGACGTCCAAGAACATCAAGCCCTTCGACCGTTTTGTCATTTGCATTGATGTATCGAACTTCGACATCATATCCATGAAGATTTTCAGCATCAGGTGATGTTGCTCCGCTTGGATGGGCTGCTAACATCCCATTTGTTGGATCAGCTACTGCAAATCCATGATTTTGTGATGTGATCCAGACTCGTTGAGTCTTTAGATCAACTACAGGTTGGTTTGCACCTCGGTGCCCATATCGCATTTTGTACGTTTTCAATCCAGATGCAAGCCCCATCAATTGATGACCTAGGCAAATACCCATCACGGGCATACCAGATGCAACAGCCTGTGCGAGCGTATATCTTGCATTCGTTGCTTTCCCTGGATGGGCAGGGTCCCCTGGACCATTCGAACAGAATAAGGCAGTGATAGAGAACCCTTGGAGCGCTTCAAACGAAGTATCGGGAGGGCACCAAACCACTTCAAAGCGCTTGCATAGATTTCGGAGAATATTGTATTTCACACCGCAATCAAGTGCTCCTATTCGGGGCAATGGCTGACCAAGATCATCACACGCTCCTGGATTGAGTAAAACTGGCTCATCGATTGAAACCATGTCAACAAGGTCTTCTAATTCTGGAGAAGTCATGACCTCGAGTCTCTGCTTCATCTCAGCTTCGTGTTCCTTCGGCCCAAAGATGCAGAGTACAGTTCCTAACTCACGAACTCGACGTGTGATCGCTCGCGTATCCACATTTTCAATTCCAGGAACACCATGAGCCTGTAATAATTCAGAGACAGTCCCTGCTGAGTCACGATGGTCAGGATCGTTCATTGCATGACGGACAACAACCCCTTTTGGCCATACAGCACGAGATTCTGATTTTGAAATATGAATCCCATAATTACCGATAAGCGGGTAAGTGAATGTAAGGACCTGCCCAGCCCATGATGGATCTGTGAGAGATTCTTGATATCCCATCATTCCTGTCGTAAAGACGAGTTCGCCTTCACCAAAGCCTTCAGCACCGAAAAGGTCTCCTTCAAATCGACCACCATCTGCAAGAAGTAAGATTCCTTCTCCGGCGGCTCTTTTTGGAAGAGTGGTTTTGTCAAGAAGTGCATCAGCAGCATCGGTAAAGCGTGGCGGTTCCTCCACACCACGATTAAATGAGCCGGGCGCAAAGCCAGAACCCACGCGTACGCCCATCGACATCACCATTTGTCGAAAAAGACCATCCATAATGCTTGGGTTCAGAGTCCAAGGAAATTTTAGCTGGAATTTACGCCGAACGAGTATCATTCACGTCTTTTCCAGTAAGGCTTGGATTGATGATTAATTCGCCACCTTCGAGTTTTCTTTCAATCGCCCCGCTGCCGTACCATCCATCGAGGAATAGAGCCAATGCAGCCACTTCAGAATGCGGTTGATTCCCAACTGCGAGATTGTATTGAGAGATGTGGAACACATCGGACGGAACTTTTGCTCCTCCGACGATCACAACAAGAGGGCGATCACGACGAATGGTGGGAGTAACCTCTCTGAAAGAAGCCCCATACATCGTCAGATGGACCGCTACACCTGGCGGGTTACCATCTATCCCTTGAGTGACGAAGCGACGAAGCCAAGCCATTGGACTCTTGATATGCTCGATTTCCATGTCACCACCAAATCGTTGATTGACAGACGAGATGTTTTCTTGCATCTTCTTATCTTCATCCCCTGAAAAGAGGAATCTTTGTGCCCCGAGAGCACGAGCAACTAAAGCAAGATGCGTCGTAATTCGTGGATCTCTTCCAAGCCGATAACCAAGACGTAGAATGGTAACACCATGTTCGGACATAAAGCGGCCTTGCAGACATCATTGATGAATGGTGAGGTTCAATCATCCAATACAAGAGGTTGGCTTGGTTCAGGAGAACGGTTTGGAGGCGTCAGTTCAATGTCCTCATGCGCTTCAAGGAATCGTCGCAACCAAAGAAGAAGAGAAGCATCAACAATCAAATGACCACCATAGATGACGCCAAGCGAAACAAGAGACAATCGGCCACTTCTCCAGAGACCGGATTCAATACTGAGAGTATCTGAAAGGAGAGCAGTGACAATTGGTTCACCGACATACAAGGCAACGAAAATAATCATGACACCCGAAATGATCGAAGGTACGAGTGAACCAAGTTCACGGCTAAAATCTCCAAATACAGAATAAAGGAATGCTAACACCATGACCAACAATGCGACTTCATTGAAATCAAGACCAAGGAACTTAGAGACGCCATCATCCAAATTATCTGATCCTGAATTAATCAATAGCCACCAGAAGAGGAGTGAAACAGTAATGATTCCAGCACCCCATTTTGCTCTGCTTGAGAGCATATTGAAGATTGATGGTTTGTCAAAGATATTCATTCGAAGTGCAAGTCGCTCAGCCAACTCAATGTGAGCTTCACTAATGTTGGACTCGCCACCGACATCATCATGTCCACTCATAGAATGGTTGTTTTCTAACTCGGACATGCAAATCCCTTGAGCATGAGCCCTTATGAATCCATCCGTCTTCGGATGCCTAATGGCCAAAACCTCTCGACCCTTTTCTCTCCGCCGAGAAGTTCAAACTCCGGGAATAATGGGCATTCTTAATGTCACTCCAGATTCATTTCATGGCCCTTCTAGGCAATCCTCAGTAGAGGAAGCAATTTCCAATGGAATAATGATGATCGAAAACGGTGCTGAGATCATTGATATCGGAGGCGAGAGCACTCGACCAGGTTCAGAACCAGTCACCATAAAGGAAGAAATTCAACGGGTTGTTCCTCTCATAGAAGGCCTTTGTGATCGAATACACAATCCTCAGATTTCCATTGATACAAGAAACGTAGAAGTTGCGAGAAAAGCAATTCAAGCAGGTGCGGCGATGATTAATGATGTATCTGGATTAAGAGATGATGCAATGAAGAATCTCGTGCTTGACACTGGAGTCCCTGTCTGTATTATGCATATGCTTGGAGATCCCAAAACGATGCAGACAAATCCTGTTTACTCGGATGTTGTTCAAGAGGTATGCATTGAACTCCATCAAAAAGCTACGGAACTTATCGATGCTGGCCATCCAGCAGAACTCATTTGTCTTGACCCTGGTATCGGTTTTGGAAAAACACTCGATCATAACCTCCAGTTACTCAAAGCCCATGAGATCCTGCGAGGAGAGCATGATTTGGCAATTCTTTGGGGCGTATCTCGAAAGTCCATGATCGGCCAAATTACCGGACATGAACAATCAGAAGATCGCTTGTATGGAACATTAGGTGTCGCCGCTTATGCACAGCAGCAAAACATCGATTGGCTTCGAGTTCATGACGTGCAAGCACATACTGACTTACGCTCAGTACTACGTAAACTGGATTAGTTTACGCCGCCACCAATAAATCCAGCAGCAGCAAACCAAGCCCCGAGCATACTGCCGAGATTCGTCAAAGCTGTAACCAACAGAACACGACCAGCGGGATTACTCCAGAATCCACCAATCGACGTACCCTTGAGAAATTGTTGAAGATCTTCTGCTGTTGGTTCAGCGATTTTTAATTGAACATATCCTGCAAACCAACCAGCAGCTAAAGCCGGATTAAGAGAGGTAATTGGACTCGCCAATGCTGCTGTAAGTATTGCAAGAGGGTGTCCTCGAGCAATAATACACCCAATTGCTGCAAACACGGCGTTGAATAATGTCCAGATGGTCAGCATCTTAACAACATCAATCGAATCGTTATTCCATAATGAAAAACCAACCAAACTCATCACGATAAGCGGTATAGCAAACGGAAGAACCTTGCCTACAATACCTCTTTTTGGAACGGTCGATAATTCAGTCATTTCAACCTCATTGAGTGGGACATATTCGTCCAGAGTACGAGCAATTCCCTTCAAATGTCCAGCACCAACGACAACCAACATCTTCCCATCGGTTTTCGATTTCATTATCTTTTCAGCAATGTATCGATCTCGTTCATCGATAAGAACTTCTCCAGCACCTGGTGAAAATTCTTTCAGTTCGTCCATCATTGAAGAAAGGAGATCCGAATCGGCAAGCATTTCTTCGATATCTACGTCTTCATCAAGTTCTTCTTCATCTCCAAAAAGAGAAAACAGAAGTCGAAAGCGCTCTCTCCACTTCATTTTCTTCCAAGCACGCTTCATCGTAACTTGGATGTCCCTGTCGACAAGGGCGACCTCAATGTTCGCAGCCTTGGCTGTTTCAACCGCTGCCAAAAGTTCAGCTCCTGGTTCTTGGCCTTCATTGAGACCCATTCTCCTTTGTTCTGCACTCAACATTGCTTGCATCAGAACCATAGGGGCTTTGCCTTCTTTGATGACTCTAAGCAAGCCTTCCTTGTCGAGTCGGCGTCCTTCAACCAAAGCATCATGTCTTGATTTGCACAATTCAACGCCAACCACTTCTGGTTGATATTCAGATATCTGTGATTTCACAGCCTCAACAGATGCAGTAGCCACGTGAGCAGTTCCTAGTAATCTCAAAGTGGGGGACACGTCGATGTATGGAGTCGAAGAAGTCATGACAAATCCTCCTGTGAGAAGATACTCCTAAGACGTTCAGCCATAGCGTGAAGTATTTCATTTCCATTTGATTCAGCATCAGAAAACTCCTCAAAACCAAGAGATTCAAACAAAATCTGACCCCCTGCAAGTCCTTTGTGCCCTCCTGCCTGTCCGTGGGGGAAGTGTTTGGATAAGGATAAGCCCAGATGGATATTTTCTCTCCGGCTCCGTGCAGAAAGCAATACTTTGTTTCGTTGAATGCCGTATACAACTACGACTTCGGTTTCTTTGGTAGCGAACAAGAAGTCAGCCACTTGGGAAAGATCATCTCGACTCTTGAGGTTGGAAATAGGTGCCAGAATGAGCGTTCCTTCATGCTCCTTATTCGTCAAAGCTTGTGTAAAGGTTTCAAGAGTGTATTGATTCTTAAGAGGTGCTTCTATAGAAGTCAAGAGTTCAGAATCAACCCATGTATTTAACCACATCAATGCACGCAAATCCACCGGATTGAAGGAACGCGTGAAAGAGAGCGTGTCTGTACGGATACCGAAGGAAAGAGCAGTTGCAAGACGGGGCGTCATATCGACACTCATATTCATTAAAAGATTAGAAATTAACGAGGATGTAGCTGAATATTCTGGGCGTAGGAAGGCAACATCGGCTGAAACAGGCTTGTCTGAACTATGATGATCAATGATGATATGAGGGACACATTCCTCTGGCAAAACATTGTTTGCACCTGGTTGATGGAAATCAACAGTTACGATACAATCGGCTTCATTCAGAACATCATCGAGTTCCCAATCGAGAATAATACGGCGAAGAGGAATGTCAAGGAGACGAACCATGGCTTGATTTTGTTGATGTTCAATCTGACCCCCGTGGTAAATTGTTGGATTGTGACCAAGTGAGGTACAGACCGCCTCCATTGCAAGAGCTGATGCTAAAGCATCGGGATCTGGATTGTCATGACAAAAGATTGCAACTTTGGATTCCTTCGGTAAGCCTTTGAGATACGTTTCGAGAACCTTTGCTCCGGCATGACGTTCCCAAGCACGAATCTTTTCACGATAAGCAGCAGCAATAATTTCAGTTGTATCGATACCATCTACTGAATCATCAATGCCTTCTGCTTCAGTCGTGAGAAGAGGCACGTCTGGCCATCGGCTCCTAAGGGCCAGCAAAGGTATGGAATCGCTCAACACATTAGCATCGACAAGAATCACTGCGGTTGGATGATGCCCACTATCCGGTAATTCAGAAGCAAGCATTGGGGAAGGAAGAGGAAGGACTTCGCAGTCACCCACATCTTCAACAATTCCCATCATGGATGCAAGTCCAACAATTCTCGTAAGTCGTCTCTTAGAACACCAACGAGCCAACTCTATGGCGAGGGGACTGTGACCAATTACGAGGAACATCAACGACTCTCCATACAATCAACTCGAGTTGATTTGTTTGAATCCTTGAACTCAGAAAGAGATTTTGACGTTCTCTCGTTCGATTCCTTTCACTTCGAAAAGGTCTCTGCGTACGCATCCTTTCATTCCAGCAACGATGTTCGTAGGAATCATCTGAATAGCAGTATTGAAGTTTGTAGCAGATGCATTGTAGAATTCTCTTCGATCAGCGACTTGGTTTTCAAGAGCGACAAGTTGTCTCTGAAGATCAAGGAAGTTTTCATTTGCTTTCAAGTCAGGATATTGCTCAGCGACCATGTTGATTCGTGGGATAAGCCCAGCAAGTGTGCTTTCTGCAGCACCAACGCCTTTGACGTCACCTTGCGCCAATGCGCCAGCAGCTGCTTGACGAGCTACTGCAAAGGCATCGAAGATTTCTTTTTCATGTGCTGCATATCCTTTAACAGTTGCAAGAAGGTTAGGGATCATGTCATATCTTTGCTTGAGCAATACATCGATATCTGCCCATGATTTGTTGACATTTTCTTCAAGACGTACTAATCGATTCCATGTTGAAAAGAACCAAATTACAAACACAAGAAGGACGAATCCTCCAACAACTAAACCGATTATCATTGCAGACATGGTCTTTGCACAGGCCCAAACCATATCAAAGTATAGCAAAACTCCGTTGATATGATATGCAGAAACAATACCCAACAAGTATGGACGCCTTGACAATAGCCATTGTCTTGCTTGGCAGTGCGTCTATTGGGTTCTTATTCGCTCCACTTGGATTGGGCGGAGGGTTACTTTTTGCCCCGCTTCTTCATTACGGAGCTGGATGGGAAATCGATGGAGCATTATTGATCGTTTCACTGGGGCTATCGGGAACTGTAGCCTATGGTTCAGGGTTACGTCATCGAAAAGAGGGTTATTATTCGGATCTCCGCCTCAAAGAAGGACTTCTAGGGGCCATTCCAGGCGCGATATTAGGTGTCGTCATAGTTGCATCATTAAGTGGTGAATTTGACGTCCTATTCAAGACTCTAAGCCTGATTTTTGTCTCATGGGCAATCATCAAAACACTACGTTCTCGGAGCAAAAAGGAATCAACAGAAGAGAATCCCTCAACAATACCTTTGCGTATTGGTGTTGGAATAGGAGGGATGTTGTCATCCGTTCTCGCAATAGGAGCGGGAGCAATCTACGTCCCAGTACTCAGAGCATACGGCTCCCTTCCATCACGAACGGCTATTGGTACCAGCCTTCACTTCATGATGTGCGTAATCCCTCTTTCAATCATCGCTCATTTATTCGCTTTGAATCAGGGGCAATGGGATGTCCTGGAATCAAACATTATTCTCATCCTCACGCTACCATTTGTGGTCATCATTGCGGCTAATATTGGAGCAAGAGTTGGAATCGCCAAGATTTCAGAACAGCGTATTATACAAGTCTTTGTTGCAATTCTTTTCGTTATAGGAATACGGTATGCAGTCGATCTCACAGAGCGATTATTCTAGGGAAAAACACGATCTGTTCAAGCGAATATGTACTGATTGATTTCATCAAGAGTGACGGAACAGAACTCTCCCTCATCAAGGTTAAAATCATCCAACTGCATACCTTCGGTACCAAGTCGATGTAACTGAGTGACATGATTGTCAAGTGAAGTGAACATCCTTCGTATCTGACGTTTCTTACCTTCATCGATGGTGAGTATTGCACATGATTTGTGCTCCAATTCAATGAGTGCAGGACGAGTTCTAAACTCTTCTCGTGAACCGTACTCAACGACTGAAACGGATACACCTTTTCGTATCGATTCGAGTTGACGTTCAGTAATTTTTGATTCGGTTTCAACACGATACGTTTTCCTTATTTTCTTAGCAGGATCTGTTATCGAATGGACTAATTTCCCATCGGTTGTAACCAAAAGAAATCCTGTTGTCTCTTCGTCAAGCCTTCCAACGGTCACCAAGGTCTCATAGACAGATGGCTCAACTGCATTTCGAAAGAGTTCATAGACAGAAGTCTTGTTCAGTTCAAGTTCCTGTGAATTTAATCGTGAACAGATATATCCTGCAGGCTTATTGAGAAGGAAATACAAATCATTGGAAGAGAGAAATAACTCTGTACCTCTGTATTTTACTGAACGTTTAGCAGGGTTGAATTCGTAAGCAATATTCTTGACGATTGAATCATTGACCGTGACATCTCCATCCCAAATCGCTTTTTTGACATCCCCTTTGGATGAAAACTCCCCGCATTTTGAGAGGAATTGATGGAGTCTAATCTTCATTAAACAGCGGTGAGCAACGTTCGTTCATAGCAGTTCCTCTACGAAAGCGGATTATGTTCTCTTCATCAGCTCTTAACTCGAACAAGATAACATTGAGCAGCCTATTTTATGTCGAGCCCATTCTGGTCGCTTTTGGAACCATTTCTCTTCAAACTCGACTTGTTCATCGTATGGATTTTTGAGCAACGTATAGAGTTCTTCACAAATGGAAACATCTCCTGATTCCGCTGCATCGATAGCTAACTGAGCCATCCAGTTTCGTAGAACATATTTCGGATTAGAAGAGAGCATTGCATCTCTATCAGGTTCCGAATTGACTCGCTCCCACCATGCTGAAAGCCATGCGTTCCATTCATCAGTTGGAATAGTGCTCGTATCATAAAAGGCATCAGATAAAGGACGAACTGATGGTTCTTGGATGGATGAGAGCAATCGGAAAAACAACGTCATGTCTGTTTCGACACGTTGAAGCAATTCGTTGAGATCTCTAACCAATGTTTCATCATCGCTTCTAAATTCATCTAAACCAAGTTTTGATGCCCACATTTCATTTTGAAACGTTGAATATGCATTCGTATATCCTTCGAGTACGTCATGCAGTAGTTCTGGTTCATCCATGAGGGGAACCATTGCTTCGAGTAAACGAGCTACATTCCATGCCCCGATTTGTGGTTGTTGTCCGTATCGATAGCGCCGAGTACGCAAATCCGTTGTATTTGGCGTCCATCCTGGATTGTAATCTTCCAGCCAACCATATGGACCATAATCGATTGTTAGGCCATGAATTGACATGTTGTCCGTATTCATCACTCCGTGAACAAATCCAACCCGCATCCAATGAGAGATCATCAAAGCGGTTTGTTCTGCAACATGACTCAACCATTTCACTCGCCCCGCATCATTCGCCACATCATGGCCAGGGAAATGATGGTTCACTGTATGTTCAAGTAAGGACTTGAGCGTAGGTATGTCACCCATAGCAGAATGAATTTGAAAACTTCCAAAACGAATGAAACTTGGAGCGACTCTGCAAACGACTGCACCCGGTTCGTGGGCTTGATTACCGTCATACATCATATCTCGCAAAACCATTTCACCTGTTGAAACCAATGAGAGTGCACGTGTTGTCGGGACACCAAGATGATGCATTGCTTCACTGCATAAGAATTCTCGAATCGAGGACCGCAAGACTGCTTTTCCATCTGCAAATCGAGAATATGGAGTCGATCCTGCTCCTTTCAATTGTAATTCTAGAACTTCATTGGACAATTGAACTTCACCGAGAGTAATAGCTCTACCATCACCAAGTTGCCCAGCCCAATTCCCAAATTGGTGACCCCCATATCGTTGTGCATAAGGGTCCATTCCAGCCGTTACTTTCCCTCCTCCAAGCACAATCGCATCCAATGTATCAAGATCCAATCGTGTTGCCATTTCAGACGAGGAAAGTAAGAGTTCAGGATTCGGTGCTGGAGTAGGTTCTACTCGAGACCAGCATGCTTGTGGGACTTGGCGTGCTCGTCCACCAACTTCTGAATCACCTGGTGTTTCATCGAGAAAACGACGAAACCAAGTAAGTGATTCAAGGGTGCCCATGGTCAACTGACCGATGGCCAAGACTTGAATGTGTCACTCTATCCAGAAGAATCATCCTTGGAATCCAGGGAAATACTGTGCAGTATAACTTACAGCAGATTCAGCAGGATAGCCTTGAGCAATTAATCCGTTGTAGTATTCTCTTGCAGGATCTGGTTGAGGCACTGATGGTGCGACTGCAGCCTGCGCATAGCTTTGAGTTGGAGTCGGTTGAACATATGGATTCTGTTGAACTGCCGGCATAACCACTTGTTGTTGCATTGGTTGATGCATAGCAACATTTGGAAGTTGTTTTGCGACATCTGCGCCATCTCCCTTCCGAGTCATCATGAAACCTAGTCCAGCGAGAACAAGAACTACAAGACCATACACGGCGAGCATGATTGGACTTGCAAAGAAATTCTCTTCTTCTGATTCTATTGGTTCGGGTTCAACGAATATGTGTGTAAACGGATCGTCTGGATAAGCATCTGCTCCATCAGCGAGTGTCCAGTTTGCATCTGGGTCTGAATAGCCATCACGATCGGTATCTGGGCATCCGAATCGGTCAGAATCAGAGAAACCAGAAACGGTAGGGCAGTTATCGCCTTCAAATCCAGTTAATTCATCCCCATAACCATCGCCATCGGTATCAAACCATTGCGTGGATTCAAGTCTAAACTCATCAGCGCCATCATCAACTGTCCATGATAGTTCAGGGTCTGAGCGACCATCACCATCGGTATCGGTACATCCCAAACGATCAATGGTCGAATTCCCAGCAATGTTTACGCAACCGTCTGGATTGACACCAGATTGATTGTCTCCATAGCCATCACCATCAACATCGGTCCATTGTGTTGGCTCTCCAGGGAATACGTCTTGCACATCCCACCATCCGTCACCATCAGAGTCAGGACATCCAAGGATTCCATTTTGCCAACTTGTACCGGGTTGCATTGGACATGCATCTTGATCAGTGGCACCAGAGATGAGAACACCGACCCAGTTCTCAGGTCGGTCGAACCAAGTTCCGTTTGCATAATTGTCACCAAAACCATCTTCATCGAAGTCCGACCATTGGGTAGGATCGCTTGGGAATGCATCGGCCCCACTGTCAACGCCCCATCCTGCTGTAGGTGTGGAAAGACCATCACCATCAGCGTCAACGCAACCATATCGGTCTACAGTGGAAGTTCCAGGAGTATCCGGACAAGCATCAGCAGGTGTACTTCCAAGATTATCTCCATAGCCATCGTCATCAGTATCACTCCACACGGTTGGATCATTTGGCATATCATCAATTGAATCTGCCCAACCATCGCCATCACCGTCAGGACAGGCATTAAGGCCGCCATCAGTGGAGTTTCCTGCTTGATTTGGACAGTCATCAGTGGTATCAGACCACATATCACCATCCGAGTCAAGACAACCGTCTGTCCCCATTGTTGAGGTTCCAATCACCGTTGGGCAATCATCTGCAGCGTCTTCAAATCCGTCTCCATCATCGTCTGTGTCTTCATCAGAATCTCGGCATCCATCACCGTCAATATCTGTTGTTGAATCTGAAACCCATGATGGGCGTGGTGGAGAATAACTTGTTCTTGGACATGTATCGTCAACATCGTTAACTCCATCATTATCGTCATCGGTATCTTCTGCTGAATCGTCTTTACATCCATCATTATCCCAATCTGTTGAGGAAGCTGGATCGTTAAAGTCACGAGAACTGGTCCAATTAAATTCACCATTTCGTGGGCAGTTGTCTGGGAAATTATCTGTTAAGCCATCATTGTCGTCGTCTGAATCACAAGCGTCACCTTGAGAATCTCCATCGGTATTTGCTTGATTCGAATTCGGAACAGTTGGGCAATTATCTGGAGCAGAATCAAGAACACCATCACCGTCAGTATCCTTGAGAGAAGCCGGATCAAAA
>JADHSC010000026.1 GCA_016777125.1 Candidatus Poseidoniaceae archaeon | reverse complement strand
CAAATTGAAATCTCTTTACACGAAGCCCATGTGAGAGAGGCATGGACGGAAAGGATTCTCTAAAGCAAACCATGGAAATTATTGATGCTTTTACGAAAGAGAGAGATTGGGATCAATTCCACACGGTCAAGAATTTGATTTCTTCTATTTCGATTGAAGCCGCCGAATTGTCTGAAACGGTTCAATGGTCAAACCCATCCAAGGAAGAAGTACTTGCTGATTCTAAATTAGTGGAATCGATGGGTTATGAACTTGCAGATGTGATGGTCTATTGCCTACGATTGTGTTCAGTTTTAAATGTAGATCCGATTCAGATGATGCATGAGAAAATTAAACTCAATTCTAAGAAGTATCCTGTTGAAAAGGTCAAAGGTAGTTCCAAGAAGTATTCTGATTACGATTGATTCGATTCAGAAAAGTGGGCGTTTCACACCCAACTACGTCTCAACTTCCACAAGAGAAGCAATCATCAGGAGTATCGAGACTACAAGCAATCGCTTCCATAGTACTGATTTCTTCAGCACGTTCTGCAAGTCCATTGACAACTGGGTCGTCCTTGACCTTACTTTCAACAGTGAATTGAATTGCATCAGCTGCAGCCTTTGTTCGCAGATAATACATACCAGTCTTGAGTCCCGCCTTCCATCCGTAGAAGTGCATTGAACTGACCTTTGCAGCGTTTGCATCAACCATGTGAATGTTCAGAGATTGACTCTGATCAATGTATGCTCCACGGTCTGCGGCCATGTCCAAAACATGCTTTTGCTTGATTTCCCAAGTGGTTTTGTAAAGTTCTTTGATCGGATCCGGAATTCCTGAGATGTTCTGAACTGAACCTTTGTGTCGGAGAATCTCGTCTTTGAGAGCCATGTTCCAAAGACCAGCACCAATGAGGTCATTGACCAGGTGCTTGTTGAGAACAATGAATTCTCCAGAGAGTGTTCGACGGACATAGAGATTGGATGTGAATGCTTCAAAGCATTCATTGTTTCCAAGAATCTGAGAGGTCGATGCAGTTGGCATAGGTGCGAGAAGCAGTGAGTTTCGCATTCCATTTTCTACGATTTCTGCCTTGAGCGTATCCCAGTCCCAGCGGCCTGAGTGATCGTTCATACCCCAAAGGTCGAATTGAAGCAATCCTTGAGAAGCAGGTGAACCTTCGAATGTCGAGTAAGCACCTTCAGCGATTGCAGCATCCTTGGAGGCAGAGCAAGCAGCATAGTAAATCGTCTCAAAGATTTCCTTGTTCAATGCACGAGCTTCTGGACTTTCAAAAGCCATTCCAAGCATTGCAAATGTATCTGCTAATCCTTGAACACCAAGACCGATTGGTCGATGGCGCATGTTTGAATTACGAGCTTCGATAACAGGATAGAAATTGACATCGATAACTCGGTTGAGGTTACCTGTTGCATGGTATGTTACATCGTGAAGAAGTTGGTGATTGAATGAACCATTCTCGACATACTTTGGCAAAGCGATGGATGCGAGGTTGCATACTGCTACTTCATCCGCAGATGTGTATTCCATGATTTCGGTACAAAGGTTAGAGGATCGAATGGTCCCCAAGTTCTTCTGATTGGACTTTATGTTTGCAGCATCTTTGTAGAGCATGTATGGTGTACCAGTTTCAATCTGTGATTCAACAACCTTGTCCCATACTTCTCGGGCAGGGATTGTCTTTCGTGCAAGACCTTGTTCTTCGTATGAATGGTAGAGAGCATTGAACTCTTCGCCATAGACGTCTTGAAGACCAGGACATTCGTTTGGACAGAAGAACGACCAATCCGCATTTGCTTCAACGCGTTCCATGAAGAGATCAGGAGTCCATAGTGCATAGAATAAATCTCTTGCACGCATTTCTTCCTTTCCGTGGTTCTTACGAAGGTCGAGGAATTCGATCAAATCAGGATGCCATGGTTCGAGGTAAATGGCGATTGAACCCTTACGCTTGCCGCCACCTTGGTCGACGTAACGTGCAGTATCGTTGAAGACACGAAGCATAGGAACAATACCATTTGACTGGCCATTTGTTCCTTTGATGTACGATCCCTTAGCACGAATGTGATGGATGGATAATCCAATTCCACCAGCAGACTTTGAGATCAGAGCACACTGCTTGAGTGTATCATAGATTCCGTGAAGTGAATCATCTTGCATTGTTAAGAGGAAACAAGACGACATCTGAGGCGTCGGTGTTCCTGAATTGAACAATGTTGGTGTTGCGTGTGTGAAGTAACCATTGGACATGAGGTCATACGTTTCGAGAGCCTTAGCAATGTTTCCGTGATGGATTCCAACAGAGACTCGCAAAAGCATGTGTTGTGGACGTTCTGCGATTTCACCATTGAGTTTGAGGAGGTATGAACGCTCAAGCGTTTTGAATCCAAAGTAATCATAATTGTAATCACGTGAGTAATCAATATGGTTGTTGAGTACCTCGGCATTCGCCATAATGATCTCATAGACTTCTTCTGAAATCAATGGAGCATGTTTCTTACTCTCAGGATCGATGTATTCACGCAAATCAGTGATGACATCAGTAAAGGTGTCTTTAGTTGAGCGATGAAGGTCGTCAACACAAATTCGAGCTGCAAGTTTACTGTAATCAGGATGATGAGAAACCAGAGAGGCAGCGGTTTCAGCAGCAAGTTGATCAAGTTCACGAGTAGTTACGCCATCATACAACCCTTCGATTGTAAGTTTGGTAAGATGTGCAGGGTCAATCCAATTAGGATCCAGTCCATCGGATAAGTTCCTCAACTTATCTAAAATAGCATCAAATCGTACATCTTCTCTCTCACCTTTTCGGTTTACTACTTGCATTGTCATTTTCGGCCTCTCCTGTTTTTACTGTGCGTGGGTATCTTCCTTTGTTCGCGCTCGGTTCAAAAGTCTTCGTCCATAGAAAACCGCTGTTGGACACTTCCGAGGGATGCCCCGTCCAAGACACCAGATTTCTGGTACTCTCCGACGCGCTTCTCGAAGAAATTGGTTTTCCCTTGCATAGAAATCATTTCCATCCATGGGAATGGATTGCTTACATCGTAGAGTTTGGATGCTCCAAGGGTGATGAGAAGTCGATCTGCAACGAACTGGATGTATTGCTTCATGAGATCTTCATTCATACCTATGAGATTGACAGGAAGTGCGCTTGTTACGAATTCGATTTCGATTTCAACTGCTTCTGCAATAATTCTGTGAATCATGTTCTCTGGTGTAGGACGCTCGAGTTTGCTGTGAAGCAAACATGCAAAGTCACAATGAAGCCCTTCATCACGACTAATGAGTTCATTTGAGAACGTCAATCCTGGCATGAGGCCACGCTTCTTGAGCCAGAAAATGGCACAGAATGAACCTGAGAAGAAGATACCTTCAACTGCAGCAAATGCAACAAGGCGCTCGGCAAAGGATCCTTTCTTTCTTGAAAGCCAGCGAAGAGCCCAGTCGCCCTTACGCTTTACAGAAGGTACTGTTTCGAGTGCTTTGAACAAGTGACTTTTCTCATTTGTGTCCTTGATGTAAGTGTCAATAAGTAGAGAGTACGTTTCAGCATGGATGTTCTCCATCATGATTTGGAAACCGTAGAACGCACGCGCCTCAGCCCAACAAACTTCGTTTGCGAAGTTTATGACAAGGTTCTCGTTAACGATACCGTCACTGGCTGCAAAGAAAGCAAGCACGTGCTTGAGGAAGTGTTGCTCATCGTCATTGAGTTGTTCCCAATCTTTGAGATCTTCAGCAAGATCGATTTCTTCAGCAGTCCAAAAGGAAGCTGCATGTTGTTTGTACATTCCCCAAATATCATCGTGCTCAATTGGGAAGAGTACGAATCGGTCGAGATTCTCTTGCATCATCGGTTCGATGAATTCATGTGAGAGGTCAATTTCAATTCCATCATCGTTTCGGTTGTGTTCGATTACCATATTTTCCACCTTCCATCACGCGCTGGAGTTTGACTTCCGTCCGAGATGGCACATAAATATGTGCATCCTCGACTCCTATGAAGTAGTGTTTTCGAGGGTGTTCCATTCAGGAGACTGTGCCTGATATTACGATTTTAGAGCCGAAGCATATAAGAACCTCATTCTGAGTTAAATTTTGTGATTTTTTTAAGCCAGAATATACCTTCGTTTCCAGTGGAGGTAGAAGCAAAGAACTCTTCAACCTCCATGCTTAGCAAAAACCATGCGAAGTGAACTAAACATCCCGTTTGCAAAACTTAATCCTGAAGCGAGATTACCAACACAAGGTAGCGCACTGGCTGCTGGCTGGGATTTGTATGCACTTGAAGCGGTTGTCGTACCCAAGGGATCGTCGATCATGATTCCAACTGGATTGGCTTGTGCTATACCGGAAGGGTGGGAAGGCCAGATTCGTTGCAGGTCATCCCTTGGCAAGAAAGGAATGATTCTCCCTAACGGAGTAGGAACCATCGATGCAGACTACCGTGGAGAATTGAAAGTTCTAGCAACATGGATTGGCTCGGGGGAGGAATTTCATATTGAAAAGGGTGAACGAATCGCCCAACTCCTCTTCGCACCAGTTCCACGAGTGCACATCGCCGAAGTTGATTATGACCAACTCACTTCAACAGAACGTGGCGAAGGTGGCTTTGGTTCATCAGGTCAATTCTGAGGCTTGATTATGCATACTACTGACATCCAAAGATTCGATGTGATCGAATATAACGAGGCTGTCGAGATGATGTCAAAACTGCAAATGCAACGAATCAGAGACGAGATTCCGGATACGCTCCTTATCCTCGAGCATCCAGAGATTGTGACCGTTGGCCCACGTGCTCGAAACGATGGCATCCATCCTCCCGCAGATTATGCAACACAAGCCGTCGACCGTGGAGGGGGCTTGACATGGCATGGCCCAGGACAATTGGTGGTATATCCAATCATACATTGGGACAAAGATAACGAAAACTCAGTAGCAGCAATAATACACAAACTTGAGGCATGGGTCATCGAATCACTGGCAACACTCGGCATTAAGGGATATCGTGATGAGAGAATGCAAGGCGTGTGGGTTGAAGAAAAGAAAATCTGCAGCATTGGATTATCATTCCTTCGATGGGTTAGCCGACATGGATTCACCATCAATTACAACACTCCAATGGGCCGGGTGGAAAACCTTGCAGGTTGTGGTCTTTCAGAATCGACAACAACATCACTTCATCGACTCAATCATTCGGTATCTCGACACGATATTGAGCAAGCACTTCTTTCAACATATCACGCTTGCTTGAGCCGTTGATTTACTAAGGGTTACAAACAAGTGCATATATGAGAAAGGCTCGAATCAAAACCATGGGCGAAGTCGTTCTCGGAATATCAGGTGCTTCAGGAGCAGCCTATGGCGTACGACTCGCTGAGGCGCTGCAAGAGCTTAACGTTCCTATTCGACTCGTTGTCAGCAACTCTGGACGCATTACACTCAAGCATGAATGCGATACAACACCGGAGGAACTTGCTGAACGGACTGGAGCACTGCTCGAAGAACAGGCCAATATCGGAGCAAAATCTGCATCTGGATCAGCGCCAATCGATGCAGTCGTCATCTGTCCTTGTTCTGGAACGACACTTGGCAAACTCGCTGCTGGAATTGGCGATAATCTCATTACGCGTTCTGCGATTGTTGCGATGAAAGAACGAAGAAACCTGATCATTGTCCCACGTGAAGCACCGTATGCAACTGTACATTTGGAAAACATGGCTAAACTCTCTGCATGGGGAACTGTTGTGATCCCCGCATCACCTGGATTTTACAATCATCCACAATCAATCGATGACATGGTCGATTTCGTTGTTGCACGTATTCTTGACCAAATTGGACTAAAGCACTCAATCGGTAAGAGATGGACTGGCGAAGAAATCAATGAATTCTAAACATGAATCCATTGCCTTCAAAAGATTCGACTGATTGTCTTCAATCATGAGCGGCGTAGATTCACTTGATTCAATGACGGTCAATCAACTCAAAGAGGAACTCGGTTCGAGAGGCCTACCTAAATCTGGAAAAAAGGCCGAACTCGTTGAACGTTTACACCCTTATTTCACTTCAAAGGAGGATGTGATTCTGACATCTGCTTGGAAAAGAACAGTGGTCGGCCCACTCAATCTTGCACAAGTCACAGGATCTCTCTTCGTCGTAACCTTACTCCTCGTCGTTGTGTTCAATCCATCATTGATTGGCTTAGGCGAAGACGAACCGGTGTACGAGCCAATTGATTTCGATGCGAGTCAAGCACGATGGTATGCGGAAGAACTTGTCGCCCTAGGACATCCTGAATGGGAGGGACGAATGTCTGGCAGTCCTGAAGAGGCTGCAGCTGCTGAGATGATTTTAGATAACCTCACTGAGATGGGGTATTCACCTCAACTCAACACATATCCAGTCCCAATGTTCGCCATTAACAGTGCACCCGTAGTAGCAATGTGTATACCTGCTTTCGATTTCTTAACCGGCCCTTCATGTGATTCTGGCTTTGGAGCACAAATCACCACGTTTGAACACAGAAGTGATTTTGTGTTGCAAGGGTATTCAGGATCCGCAGACATCCAATTCGGACAGAACATGGAACTTATCGATCTTGATGACGGTACCGATGATTCACTCTGGTCCTCAGCCTCGGGCAAGGTTGGAATCATAAGAGGTGGAGGAAACATAGATGGAAACACAGGCATGTACATCAAAGCAGCTGAAAATTCCCTAGCCGGATTATTCAGAATAAACAACCAGACGAATTGTGGCCAAATTGAAGCAGACGATTGCGTCCCTATCTTCAAGTCGATTCGCGTCGATGAAATGAAGAGTAGTAACAGTGGTTCAATTCCTGAAGACATACCGTTCATAGCCGTATCAAATCAAACTGGAAATCAGATGCTTGAATTGGCTGAGCAAGGTGCAGTCCTTCGATTATTCAGTGATGTTGACAATGCGGGTGATCTCTCAGTCAGCGTCCCATGTGGCACATTATATGGGAAAAGTGAGGAATTGATCATCGTAGGTGCCCACCATGATACAGTCTACCATGGACCTGGAGCAGTCGATGACACATCTGGAACTGCAAGTGTACTCGAAATGGCAAGACAAATTGCAATTATCGCAAACGAAAGTGGAACACCTGAATATACCATCCGATTCTGCACATGGGGAGGAGAAGAAGAAGGGCTTTGGGGAAGCAAAGCATATGTTAGTGCAAACGGAAATGAACTTGCACGTAACCTTCGACTTTACATCAATCTTGACATGAACCACGTTGACATCGACATGGCGAACAGAGGAAACAGTCTACGCTTCTTTTCAAACTCGGCGAAAGATATCGATCATGTAAGTGATATCATCGATCTATTGAACGAAGAACAATCCAGTGTGTTTTCAAAATATTCTGTAACACTTACTAAAGAAGCGACTATGCCATACAATTCTGACCATGGTCCATTTGTTTACGACCTTCCAGATAGTGTTGAGGGAAATGCATTGGTCTGTTACGGATCTGGTTCTTGGGAATATCATACCTACAAAGATGACATGTCTCGCTTTAATGAAGAATCCCTAGGGATCTCAGTAATCGCTTACGGCACCTATCTCCGCTATCTTGCTTGGCCAGTATAAGCCCAAGCGTCGCATTCAAGAAGGAAAGCAGGGTGGGAGCGTTATGGTTAACCCAAGCGCTCATGCATCGCATATCCTTGTGGCCTCTAAATCTGAAGCATTACAGATTTCTGAAAAGATTGGTAAACTCAAAGATTTTGAGAAACTTGCTCGTAAGAAATCCTCTTGCCCTTCGTCACAGCGTGGTGGTGATTTAGGTTGGTTCCGGAAAGGAAACATGGTCCAAGAATTTGAAGAAGCTGTTTGGCAGACTCCTCTGAAAACAGTATCACCACCGATCAAAACCACATTTGGCTACCATCTTATTTGGGTTCATGAACGAGAGGAGTGACCCTCATGCCGATTCGTGTTGGACTCGATGAATATAGAGTAGAAGGCGCCCATGGTTACTTTGACTATGAACATAAACAAACTCAACCGTTTATCGTATCCGTTCGAGTAGATCTGATCAATGAAGTTCATGATGAAGCCCTTTCGAGCACAGTCGATTATGGATTGTTGCAGAAGGCAGTGGACGTTGTTGTTCTTGAATCCAAGCCAATTCGACTTATTGAGAAGATGGCAATCAACATCGCTGAATTCATTCGAACCAATGTTGAGGTCGAAACAATCTTTGTTCGAATAGAGAAACCAGACGCTCCATTACCACATCCAGGTGGTCTTCCGTTCATAGAATACACATGGAATCGCATGGAGTAGGCGAATTCAACGGGAGACTTCAAAGACAAGCCCTCCTTAGTCTCATCATGGAATCTCCTTCAAGAGTGTACGTACCCAGTGCAACTGAAGCAGATGGGACAGCCATTGGCATGGGATGTTTCAGCACCGAAGAAATAGCATGGCAGGTTCTCAAAACATTCCTTGGGAAAAGCGAACAGATGAGCCTTATTGAAGCAAGTGTTGTAGCATGGGATGTTGATGTTTTAGGCGAAGATGGAATGACCGTTCTATCGTCTCTTGAAGGTAAAATTTGTCCAGTTTGCCAACGAAGAACATTTTGGGTGGATTTGGAACACCTTTCTGCATTATGTTACGGTTCAAGTTGTTCGGCTTGGATTGAGCAGAGTACTGTTGATCCAGAAATCGTCGATTGTGGATGGCCTCCTCTTCGATTCCTCAAACAGGTGAAGGATATTGAAGAAGCATACAATGAATTGAGAACAATTGGTTCTGATGTGGCAGCATCGATGGAAGAAACAAATGATGTCATTACTCAACAATTGTACCAATCGACTTTGAATGATGGCCAATGATTACATTTGCTCAATAGGAGATATTCCTAATCCTTGCAAACCAGTTCGTAACAAACTACGACCAAGTTCACTGATTTCGTAAAAGAATCCATCAACTAAGTCATCGTTTAGTACGTGACAATCTCGGTAAAATCCATTGTAAGCATTTGCTAATTCAAGCATATGCAATGCAAAGATGTGCGTTTTTTGTTGTTCGACTGAATGCTCTAGAACATCGTTATGGCAACACATGAGACGCATCAATTCAACAAGCCCGGAAGGCATTGCTTGAAGATCAGGAATTGAAACTGGTTTTTGCTCAAGCCCAGAAGCTCTACGTGAGATTGAGCACGCCCTTGTATGAGAGTACATAATGAAAGGAGCAGAGCCTGCTTCGAAAGCAAGTGCTTCTTCCCAGCGGAATGTGAACCCTTTTTCGGGACTGACTTTGATGATATTGAAACGAACTGCTGCCGTACCAACTGCTTCTGCAATGGCGGCGATTTGTTCATCATCATAATCTGGACGAAGTTCTTTGACAACGACTGCTGCTTGAGCATGAGCCTCTTCCAATAAGTCATCCATGAAGACAACGTTCCCCTTTCTCGTGCTCATCTTTCCTTCTGGGAGTTTGATAAACGAATAAAAGAGGACTTCAGGGCGTTTCGAACCCAGTTCCTCTAAGGTCATTCCAACTTGTTTGGCTTGGAGTTTGTGATCTTCTCCAAGTACATTGATGAGGCGATTGGATTGGCCCCATTTCCATTGATGATAAGCAACATCTCTTGTCGCATAAAGTGATGAACCATCGCCTCTTCTATAGAAGAATTCAGTCTTGCCTTTTAGGCCACGAGCACCAAGGTCGAGATAGCCAGCCCCATTATCAGCAGTCCCTGCAATATCCAAATTGTCCAGCGTTTCCATTAATTGAGACACAGTCCCATCGACGACGAAGTTAGATTCTTTCGTGAATGTCGAAAACGAAATACCGAGCCTGCCTAGAGTTTCGAGCATTCCATCAAGAACAGGAGAATATGCTTCTTCAAAGGATTGGAGCACTTCCTGATTGCCATGCTCACTCGCATGAACGAGTCGTCCTATTTCGGATTCAATCTCTGCTTTCTTTGCCTCATCGGAATCCGAACGCAATATCTGAGCTGCTTGATACCAACGTACTCTTTGGTGGTCTTCTTTGTGAAGCCAACGTTCTGAAGGCTTATTGCGCTCAGAGAGTAAAGAATTGACTTCTTCTTCAGAAAGATGTTCCAATGCCCAAGCAAGAACGCCGACTTGCTTTCCCATATCATCGACATAATACTCAGCACGTACTTCATCTCCATGGAGGCGATGTAATCGAACAAGAGTATCACCAAGAATTGCATTACGAGCTCTTCCTACGTGGAAAGGACCGTTTGGATTTGCTGAGGTATGTTCAATCAAGACAGAACGCGAGGCTGAATCAGAATTTTTGGTCGCATCTCCAACGTGAACCTTTCCTGCAAGGATCTGTTCAGCAAGCCAAACAGGATTTGCTGTGAAGTTCAGATAACCATTCACAGCACTTATCGATTGCAAGCAAACCAGTTCTGGGAATTCGTTTGCGATGGCGTCGGCAATCTGTTGTGGTGCTTGACGCAGAATAGAAGCAAAAGCAAAACAAGGCAATGTAAGATCCCCTTGATCGGATTCTCTGCTTGGTTGCAAAGCCGAAGCCCACATTCCATGTTCAATGCCTTTTGCAGCAAGCAATGTCTCGAGATGAGGTTCAACTATCTGGCGCAGTAACTTCATTTTGAAACCTCACATCATCGGATAGCGAAGGATTGCTGCGAGTCCAGCAAAGCCTAGAGCAAGTTGTGAACCTTCCTCTGTATCAATTGAAATGAAGACGACTTCACTATTTGATTTTGATGCTAAATCAGAAAGGGCATCAATCAATGAAACGCTACTTAACTCCTTATGTGAGTCATTACCGACTTTACAGGAAGGGCAATCTGGCAACTCCTCGGTACGACCAACAGAAGCAGTCCATGTATGATTACAAGATCCACATTGAATTTCAACAGAGTTCTTCCTCATACTCTCAGAAATGAGCAATGTATCCACTGCTCCTTGTTGAAGTGCTTTGCGAATCATCATCTCACCATAGGTTGCCTTTGGATGAGTTTTGATAAGTTCTGAAAGAAATCGAGTCATCATTTGACGCTCAGCATCAAGCTCAATTTCACCCATCATCGCTCCTGCATTGCCAACCAATTCTCGAACACCAGATTCATTTGAATAACCAACATCAAAAGTGGTTTTTGCAATTCTCTTAGCGATCTCATGATGGAAATATTCGTTTCGAACGACGAAATCCTTGGTTGCACCAGGACCTCCAATAATGATGGCCTGAATGTTCTCAAGATTTGGCAGCCAGTAAGAGCAAGCATGTTCTGTTGCTCGTTTGAAGAAATTGTGTGCAGCTTCTTCGATCAATCGCTCGAAACGCTGAGCAGATTGACCACCTTGCCGGTGTTTGCCCATAATGTTCGAGACAAGATGTTCTTGAACATGAATTCGCTTTCCAGAAGCAATACCATATGCAGCTTCTGCTCTATCGATCACGAACAGACCGTAAGACCTCTTGTCAACAAGCATGTCTTCAAGTTGTGTTAATTCAAATACGGAGTCGCAACGGTACCTGAATGATAGCAGTGATTGAGGTGGATCCTCAATAACCACAGTGGTTTGACGAGTCTTATTGTTACCAACAATGATGGCTCCTGTGAAAAGAGCAATCCCTCTTTCACCGGGGTTTTTGAATCTTGAAAGCGAAGATATTGCCGACTCAATAGCACCTTGAACATTCTTCCGTGTTCCTTTAGATTTGATATTTGCAGCCTGCCCGTGCTCGTTTTGCAGGAGTGAACGAGCATCACTGATTTGTCGATCTGGAGGGATTATGACCGAGACGAGTTCCGTCCCATAACCCTTCATTTCCCGAAGGTCTTCCAAGGCTAATTTGAGTCGAAGACGTCTTGTCGCTAATTCAGCATCTTCCGACATACCTCTTCCCTCTACCATTGGGGTCGAACCAAGGGTTTTCAACCCTCGCCTAAGATTTGGATGGACAACGCCTAAGAAGCGCCATCATTAGGCAAGAACATGGTTGCACCAATCATTGTCGCACTCGGCGGTTCGCTGCTCTATGGAGACCATGACGTGAAGACATGGCTTGGACAACTGCGCCAGACACTGGTTCATATCGAAGGAAATGGGCGGAAAATAGGAATCGTAGTAGGAGGTGGAAAGCCTGCAAGAGAAGGCATTAACCTCGCGAATGATGTCATCAGCGACCGATTCCGCCTCGACGAGATTGGTATAGCTGCAACTCGATTGAATGCTACAATCCTTCAGAAAATGTTGCAAGAAATTGGTTGTAAAGTAGCGCCTTCCATCCCAGAAACAACCTCTGAGGCTGCAACAATGTTTGATTCATTCAATATCGTCATCATGGGAGGGACAAAACCAGGCCACACAACAGATGCAGTTAGTGTCGCCTTTGCCCGAGAGTCGGGCTCTGCTCATGTCATTATCGCTACAAATGTCTCTCATGTTTACACAGCAGATCCGAGAAAGGATGAATCTGCTACCGCTATAGAAGAGATGACACTGGACGAGTTAAGTGCAATCACAGGAACTGAATCACTCAAACCAGGACAAAGCGCAGCAGTCGATCCAATAGCCGTTCAATGGGCAAAAGATGCTCTATTACGAATTGGAGTCCTTGATGGCCGAGATATCCGTCGACTTGAAGATGCACTAGAAGGTCGGCCATTTGAGGGAACCTTAGTTCGCCCGGAGTGAAAAATATGGTCGATGCAGAAGCAATCAGAAAGAAAGCAAAGAACATGCCAAAGCGCTCTAAAGCCCAAGCAATGACGCCATCACACAAACATTGTCGGATCTGTGGAATTGATATTCCTGGTAAATCAGAAGAACGTGTTTGCAAAGTCGAGGAATGCATAGAACGTTATGAAAAGGACGAGAGAAACAAAGAACGAATGCGTAAATGGATGCTCATCTTCTTCGGAATATTTGCATTCATTACTGTATTACCAGTTTTGTCAAGAATAATGTAAGTTTATTCGTCTTTTCTGTGCCAGCCTTCTGGCAACTTCATAGGATCGATAGGTTGAGCGGCTTTGACTCTTCGAACGATTTCTAAACGTAGTGCATCAAGTCCAACTTCTTCTGTTGCACTCATTGTTGGACGTCCTTCTTCGTCGTACAACAGAGGCAATTCAGGTGTTCCTTTGGAACCGGCCTCTCTCCATGCTAATTCTTCTTGCTGGACGACCTTCCATTCTTCTGGGCGAGGCGTGAGGAGATCTGCTTTAGATGTAACTACGAGCATGTCGGTGCCCGGGAGCAAGCGGTCTACGTCTTCAAGCAAATTCAACTGTTCTTCAAGCGGAGTTCCGCACGCTTCGCTTGTATCGAGAAGGAACAGAACAAGAGAACCGATGTTCTCTAGGGCTGCAATGGCTTGTTGTTCAATAGCATTCCTTCGACTCATTGGTCTGTCAAGTAGTCCAGGAGTGTCCACTAATTGGTGCACTAATCGACGATGGGTGAAATGTCCAACGTGGATTTGCTTTGTTGTGAAAGGGTAATGATTTACTTCCATATTTCCTGACGAGAGTGCCGATATGAAAGCAGACTTTCCTACATTGGGTGCGCCACAAACAACAATACAAGGAAGCAGAGTTTCGATTTGTGGAAGGGCTTTGAGTGTTTCTCGAGCCTCATTGAGCCACTTAAGAGATGGTCCAACACGACCAAGAATCGATCCTATTCGACCATAGGCTTCTCTACGCGCTTCATGCATGAGTTCAACCTGAGCGGTTCGTACAATCTTTCGTGTGTTTTGATTAGCAATACGCAGAACTTGAGTTCCGCCCCACTGAAGCATTGAGAGGTGATGGCGATAATCATCAGTACCAACACATGCTTCAATCATTGCAAGATCGAATTGAGGCGAATGGTCCAATGACGGCCAAGTTTGAACGGTTTCTCTAAACAAGGTATCAATGATATCCGCTGCGGTTTGAATCATACGGGTCAGTTGTTTTCTCGTACGAAAGACTCGGTTGGGGTCATCGACTCGGTCTGCAGCCTTTCGAGCCCGAGAGAATGCTTTGTCGAGGACCTCGTCCTCAAACAGCACAGTTGGCAATTGACGCCATGTCACCTTCATAGGTACCCCATGTCATCCGGAGTGACAACCCTTGATGAACCCATCACATCAAAAAGACATGGATGTTGTATTTGCACATTGTTCATGTAGGGTCGGCTCTCAGAGGGTATCATGGCGAAAAAATCTTCAAAAATTGAACTCCCAAAATGGGCTTCTAACCTATGGAAAGAACTTGGTTCACCGGACTTGGAAAGCATACAAGGAATAACCCAAGGCGATCTTCTAGAGCGACGTAATGGTCTGCGAAGAGATGACCTTGTTGAAATCCAAATCGATGCGAGAGCTTTTCTTACAGATTCAGAACAGTGGATTCGTGGCCGATTGATTTCATCTGGAAAATCAAGTCTTGAAATCCTTGACGAGGGTGGATTCCGTAGATTTGTTTCTAGAGAATCAATCGTCCAGATCATTCTGGTGGCTCACATGCGACCAGCATACATCGATGATAAGGAACTCCTTGCTTTCGAAAGAGAAGATATGAAGCGCCGTTCAACACTTCATGAGAAGGTTGAGAAAGAGACTACAGGCAACGATGACGCACACCTTTGGGGATGAACCAATGAAGGCCCCAGAGGGTTGGTCTGTTGTAGAACAATGTCTTATGTGTGAGTTCGAATTTGAAAATTTTGCTGAAGCGAAATCCTTTGTTGACGACGTCAGTACGTTGTGTGAACAAAAGAACCATCATGCAGACATTCACTTTGGATGGGGATACGTCGTGATCGAACTCACAACACATGACCAGAATTCCATTACTGATATTGACTATGAACTTGCAACCTTGATTAATACCCTTGGAGGTTAATTCAATGGCCATTGATCCAAAGGGAAGAGCCGAGCCTGGGTATGAACGGCATATGTTCATCTGTGGGCACGAACGACCTCCAAATTCTTCTAGGCCGAGTTGTAAAAACCGTGGAAGTCTCGAACTATTACCGCGTATCAAACAAGTAGCTCGAGAACAAGGACTTTCTTCGATTCGAGTTCAAAAGTCAGGATGCCTTGATTTCTGTGAAAATGGAATTTCATGCGTGGTTTATCCTGAAGGAACCTGGTATCAATTATCAAAGGATATGGATATTGCTTCAATCATTCAACATCTGAAAGATGGCACTGTGAGTACAGTGAATTTGATGAAACTTGATTCTGAATGATCAAAGTTTCACAGGTCTTGTAGCACCGCATGCTTGGCACTTCAAGAGCGTTGTACGGTCTTGCTTTACAAACACTGTATCTGGAGCAGAGCACTGGCTACACTTGATGTAAGTATTTACATACCCGACGATTGCTTTCTTCAATCGCTTTGGTGGAATACGTCCCTTGAATCGAGCACGAGGGCCGTCTCGGGAACCAGAGGTCCCCAATTCATTCAGAATGTATTGGTAAACGTGATTATCATCACGATCCATCATTCCAACGACTTCTGTGAAATTTCGTAGAATCGTATTCGAACCCTCAATCATGATTTGTGGTTCAGGAAGTCTCCATCGAGCTCGAGAGGAGATGTCCTCTGGAATGTTCTCACGTGCTCGCTTGAGAAGAGATTCATAGTCAAAGTCGCTCATGGTTCCTCCTGACACCCCTTTCTCTTCAAGGCTTTGGGTCAAAAATGGGCAAAGGCTTCATGGAGGGTGGCCTTCTGGAAGGAGTTGATTACAATGGTCTCAAGTATTGAAGAGTTGAAAACAATCGCTACAAACCTTCGAAAGGATGGGTTGAATTCACAACAAATTGCTGATGAACTCTCCCTCTCTCAAGATACAATTGCATGGCTCCTGACTGGTACAAATACTGAGCGACGTCCAACTGATGTTCAAATCGGTTGGCGTACAATCGGAGTTAGACCAGCCCGTATCACTGCTATTGGCAACATCATGGCCGATGTTGTCATAGAGGAATTCGATGAAGCTGAGATCGTAGTTGGAATATCAATTAATGGAATCGCATTTGCTCATGAAGTTGCACAGGCACTTGATGTAGAAGTCGCAATACACAGAAATGTAGACGGAGAACCTGGTGCAGGTGCTTTGTCAAATAAATATGGCCAAGTTGGCGGCGGTAAGAAGGTCGTCATTATCGACGACGTATTGTCGAGTGGCGTAACAATGAGCCAGACTATTGCTGCAATCAGAGCTGCTGGTGGAGAAGTGGTTCTTGCCCTTGTACTTGTCAATAAAACGGTTCGAAACGAAATCGATAACGTCCCTCTACGTGGCTTGATACGCGCTGTTCCTGTTTGATTGGAGTTGAAAAAATGCATTGGTCCGATGTCGCAGCCAAGCGACTTGCAGAACGTGGTGAAAAGCACATTATCTCTACTGGGATTACACCGAGTGGAGAATTTCACATTGGACACTTACGTGAAATCCTAACAGGTGATATGCTTACTCGAGCTGCTAAGAAAGCGGGACTTGATGTTGAATTCGTCTTTATTGTGGATAGCGCAGATCCATTACGGAAGGTATACTCGTTCCTAGATGATGACTATGAAGCCTATATTGGCCACCAATTGAAACAGATTCCACCACCTACGCCAGAAGGCAAACCTGACCATGAACGATTCTCAAATGGAATCTCATATGCTGACCATTTCTTGGAACCATTTAAGCAGGCATTAAACCAAATTGATGTCCGACCTAAATTCATTGATAACTATGAATCATATGCATCTGGAAAATTTTCTGAGATGGCTCGTATTGCTTGTAATAAATCAACAGAAATTCGAGAAATCATCGAGCGTGTTTCGGGACGAGAACTCTCTGAAGAATGGTTCCCTTGGAATCCAATTGATTCGACAGGATCGATTGACGGAATAACAGTTACTGGCTGGAATGACCCCTATGTTGAGTGGATCGATTCGAACGGCCAAACTGGAAGAAGTGATGTTACCAAAGGTGAAGGAAAGCTTCCTTGGCGTATTGATTGGCCTGCAAAATGGGCTTGGATTGGCGTTACAATGGAACCATTCGGAAAGGACCATGGGGCTGCAGGCGGTTCATATGACACTGGTAAAGAGATCATTGAACTATTTGGCAAACAAGCACCAGTCGATCTAACATATGAGTGGATCAGTCTACGTGGACAAGGAGCGATGTCTTCTTCATCAGGCAATACAATTGGACCATTAGAAGCCCTTTCCCTCGTTCCTCCTGAAATTCTGCGATACCTAATCGCTTCAACTAAACCAAACAAAGCGATTGAATTCGATACGGGAATGGGCCTTGTCACACTCGCTGATGAATTTGAACGTACTGCCTCAAGGGATTTTGCTATAGAACTGAACAATAAAGAGTTGAGTAGGCGGAAGAGAGTTGCTGTAGAAGATGCTCAAATCGCTGTAGAACTCTCAAGTATTTCTGCTTCAAATGAGGCATCACAAGTTACATTCAGACATCTGGCACTTCTAGCTCAGACAAAATCCAATGATGACGATGTGTGGGCGTCAATTGGAATCGAAGGTCAGGTCTCTCCATCCATGATGGATCGGTTGCATAAGATGCGCACATGGATTGCATCAAGGCATTTCCCCGAAGAGTTACGCATTACCATCCTAGACACTCCAAATTCAGAAGCCTTGGCTCTATTTGGAGATGAAGAGCGGACGATATTGCCACAGATCATCGAACTGTTCACGACATGTGAATGGACGAGCCACGGAATTCAAGCTGCTATTTCTAACTCAGCAAAATCCATCGAATTGTCTCCTCGCGTGGCCTATCGTACATTGTATCTCACCATTATGGGAGTTGAAAAGGGGCCACGTCTGCCTGCAATCCTTTCTGAGTTGAATCGGGAGACGATTCTTTCTTTACTCAAACAGTGCCTTTGAGAAAACGTTCTAAGAACGACTTATTTTGAAACGTCCGACCCTAAGAATTCAAAAGAGGTCGTACTCTCCTGTTGAACATGGCAGGGGTCTATTGTCCGACATGCGAGGTCGGTGTAGAGGCTGCTGCAAAGTTTTGCCTATCATGTGGCCATGACCTTCTTGCCCAAGGCCCAATTACTTCCACTGGGCACGATTTGAACCAACTCAAGGAGGTCATTCGGCACCGCCAGGACCTTTCAATGGCTGAGAAATTTGACATGATTGCTCGAGTTGAGGAAGGGGCGAATCCAATTACATTGGGAATTGCTGCTGCTGCCGATGATGGATCAAATATTGACATCGGACAAGCATTCGAGGGAAGCGAAAATGAACTTGTGTCCAAGAAAGACCACGACTGGGGACAATCGCCAGCAGCTAACGCTGCTGTACGAGCGGTTGTCAGGGGTACTAGCGGCTGGGATATGATTCAAGCAGGTACCTTAGACATGTCTGAAGGACTATTCCGTGGTGCTATGACACATGGTATGGATGCATCTACACACATTCACGATGTTGCAAGTGGAGAACATGAGGGAATTGATCCTGAAGCAATGCGAGCAATTCCAGTCCTAAAACCACCAAAGCGTAGTTTCTGCCCAAAGTGTGGATCCGATATCCACGCAAATACAATGCTCCAATGGCGTAAGTGGAGAGAATCATCCTCAGATGTTGTTTCAATGCAAATGGAAGCAGCGATGGAAACTTCTCTTATCGAAGTTGCAAGCCATTACGTGAATGTGATTCAAGCGCTTAAAGATGAAAGAGATGATGCTGTGGCTAGGGCTGCAAAATCCACAGCGGAAACAAACATTGATTCTCTTCGAGAGAAGATTGAAGCGGAAGTTCGAGCTGAACTTGAAAAAGAAGAACCTGTGTCTACGAAAGCAAAATCAGATGGTGGCAAAAAGGCAGGAACTGCTAAGAAGGCAGCCCCTGCAAAGAAGACTCCTAAAAAGAACAAACCAAAATCGGGTGGAATGTTCGGATCAAAGAGACCAAAGAAGACCTATGAAGGCGAACCTGGTGGTAAAGCAGATTGGTTCCTCTCTGATGCATTGGACACCATCTATGACCCACATGGTACTGGGAAAACAGTGAAAGGCGCAACAATTCTAGCCAGATCCTCAGATGGAAATGTTCGAGTTCGCGATATTGTTCGTGCGTATGCATTACAAGGCAATGATGGAATTAGTGAACTCGCTTGGACAAGTCCTCTAACACAATACATCATCGAAGCATTCGATGCATGTTGAATTTAAATCGCGAATATACCGTAACCAAAGGAAGAGGTCCGGTTGACATTCAATTCAGAATATGAACCATTTTTCAGACCTCCTGGCTGGATTGTTGGACCAATATGGGCTGTGTTGTACACGATGCTTGCGTTCAGCATATATTACACCATTATGAATCGAGACAAATTGGAAAAATACAATTCTATTGTTTTCTTATTCTTGATTCAACTTATCTTGAATGTACTTTGGCCAAGTGTATTCAACTCGGCTGAGTATCTTATCTCGTTAGTTATGCTTATTCTTATAATCGCTTTTTCATTGCTGTATGCAAATCTAACATTCAAACCGTTGCCAACTGCCTCTAAACTCGTATGGCCTTACATCGCTTGGGTTACTTTTGCTGCATTGATCAACACAGCCTACTTCCTAGAGTTTAGATGACTCCAACACCAATATCGCAGGGTGTGCCTTAAAGAATGATTGGGGAAAACATGATTCATGAACTATGAAAGCCTCACAGTTATTCAATTGAAAACGATGTGTAGGGAGCGAGGTCTTCGAGTTAGTGGAACCAAAAATGAAGTAATCATACGACTCATGGAGCATGATGAAGGTTCTGTACCGCAGAATCAACAGCAGGCTCAACCGCAATATCAGCAACAATATATGCAAGCACCTCAACAAATTATTCACATTACCAATACAAACGGTGGTGAAGTTTTTGCCCAAACAATCGGGACCTTCATTGTCCTTTACGGAGTATTTAGAATTGGAATGGCTATGTTCTTTTCAGCAGTTGATGAAGAAGTCTTTCTTTTTGAATCGATGCTCGCTTGGGCGATAGGATTCTTCTATATCATTGGTGGTGTGTTTACGATTCTTGGATATCGTAATGGATTGTTCCTGACATTGGGTGTACTCTTGGTCTCAGGGAGCCTTTCGATAATGTATCATGATGAATGGAGCCCCCTATCAGTTGGTCTCGATGGGACACTTCCCATCGAATGGTCAATTATGTGCTCTTTTTCCTGCTCAATATTTGTCGCTCTGCCACTTGCCGTCGGATTTAATGATCTAAAGCCGGGATGGCCTTTTGAGAATTCAGGAGGTTATCCGACAAAGTCACATCCAGCTAGACAAGAGCGAGTCTCTCAGAGTCGGCCTGCGGTTCAAGATAATGATAAAGTCCTTCTTGAGTGCCCTTATTGTTCTGCTCATTTTAATGTAAAAGCAGGGACTTCAGGGACTGCAACATGTCCTTCTTGCAAAAAGAAAGTATCTGTGTGAAGTGGTTTATTTTTATCAAAGAGATTCAATGACAAGTGCAATACCTTGTCCACCGCCAATACAGGCAGTAGCAATTCCGTATTTGCCGCCAGAGCGCTTCAATTGATGAGCAAGAGTTAGAGTCAGACGAGTCCCTGTTGCTGCCAGAGGGTGCCCTAGACCAACAGCTCCACCGTTGACATTGACCTTATCGACATCTAAGCCAAGTTCTTTGACGCAAGCAACAGCTTGACCTGCAAACGCCTCATTGATTTCCCAGAGATCGATATCATCCACTGTAAGACCTGTTCGTTCTAGTGCCTTTCGTGAGGCTGGAACGGGACCATAGGCCATGATTGCTGGTTCCAATCCTACAATGCCCCATCCAACAAGTTTAGCGAGGGGCTCATCCCCATCTGCTGCTGCTTGAGAAGCGGATTTGATGATTACTGCTGCCGCGCCATCAACGATTCCGGAGGCATTACCTGCTGTAACAAGTGATTCTGGACCGAATGCAGTTGGTAATTTCGCCAGTGATTCTTCAGAAGTATTGTGAACAACGTGATCCTCATCCTTTGCCGTGATAATCGTCTCGCCTCTTCGTGATTTAATAACAACATCCACAATTTCTTCTTCAAAGACTCCATTCTCTATAGAAGTTAGGACTCTTTGATGTGAACGGGCTGCAAATGCATCTGTTTCTTCACGAGTAACACCCTTTCTGGCACATATCTCATCGCTGGTTTGAGCCATGTATTTACCACAAGTCATATCCTGAAGGTTTGTCATCATGTAATCCTCTACAGGAGGAGAACGACCAAGTTTCCAGCCATCTCGAGCACCACGAAGTACGTGCGGGGCTTGTGAAAGATTCTCCATACCGCCAGCAACAACTGTTGAAGCTTCATCGAGCATGATCATTTGAGCACCGGTCACAATCGATTGTATACCTGAGCCACAGATACGAGAGAGTGTTAACATAGGTACTTCTTGGGGAATTCCAGCTTTCAAACCCGCATGTCGAGCGCCGTAGATTGATTGGGAACATGTTTGAAGAGCATAGCCCATGACCACATGGTCAACGCTTGAGGGATCAGTATTGGTCTTTTCAAGAGCTCCTTTGATAGCAATTGCTCCTAATTCTTGAGCACTTACAGACTTGAGAAGTCCCCCTTGCTTTCCATCTCCACGCTTTCCTCCAACCCATTCACAAAACGGTGTTCGAGCGCCGCCAACTAATACAACATCTTCTGCCATGAACATCCGAGTTCAACTCGGGTCATCAAGGATACGCTTGGATGATTAGAGATTCATCAAGGAAATAACGATTCCACCAATGGTCAAACAAAGTGGAACGATCATGACTTCAAATGCTGAACGCATCTTTCCAAGATTAGCCAATTCTGACCCTCTATGGAGTGTAGCTTTGATACCAGGAGCATCTTCACCAACGACTTCCAACAAGGTATTTTGCAGTGTGCCGTCAAGTCCTTCATTTTGAATATCTTCCTGAGGACGGCTGCGAGTGGTTCCAAGAAGGTAAACAGGATTCCCTACACGAAGCGCATACACTGTCCATCGATGCTTACGTACGTCTCCACCAGTAAACAGACGAGCTGCAAATTCAGACCCTATTTCCTTGCGCAAACTATCCGCATGGTTTGATTCCCATCTTCGAAGATAGTTACCAAGATCGGCTCGCTTGAACGTAGAAGGCTTTACCAGAACTCCTCCAGTACCGTCATTGAGGATGAAAGGTACTGCTCCACTATCAGTACGAACAGTTTGCCAATGGCATTCAGTCTTCGTATTCCCTTCACTATCTGTTGTTGTTTTACAAATTTTAACCTCGTATTGCCAATTAAATTGGACACAATTCGGTATGACTCTGTTTGGATGGCCATCAACAACGACTCTCAACACACCGGCTTTCGATGGCCTAACTTGACCAACCAATTCGGGGTTTCCAACTGCCACTGAACGAACAAGGCTCGTTGGCGTATCTGCCATCTGTCGTTGCATCTTATACTGAAAGTATCCGAATATTGTCCAAAGTAATCCGACGCCTAAGACAATGTAAGCAATCCAAGTAAGATCATCTGATACTTTTTCGCTTCCATCTTCAGTGATTATCGTTGCAACTCCATTGTTTTCTGAAATGAACAAACCAGCAGCAATGCAAATACCGATTACAAGTGCAATCATCATCACACCATAAGTCGACATAACTGCAGGTCGGGGAGTTCCAACCTTCACTGGATGCTCTGGCAATGGGCTTCCATCACCGTGAGGTAGATATTGGTCTTCGTTCCAAGAGGCAGGGCCTGGAGCGGGAAGAATCCAATCACTAGGATCGGTGGTTGGAGTAAACGTTGAACGCCCCATCCACCACGAATCAATCGAGTAACCTTTGTCCAGAGCTTCCGCCTCAAGAGATTCAGGTTGTGGTGCATTTTTCCTCACCTTGTGAAGATCTGCTTCAAGAGAACCTGGAGACGAGAGGGCGATAACGAGAAGTCCGAAAAGACAAAGAAGAGGATTTACAATTCCAGCAAGCAGGAGAATTACTCCAACTGCCCAGCCAATCCATCCAATCCAAGTGTAAGGTAATGTTAGTTGAAAGAGTCCTCTATCGAGATTCATATCCTTTAAGTCCATAGAGAACGCTAGGGGTGTCGGTTTATGTTAGTAACGACTGTTATTCCCTTTGAATACCAATGACTTTGACGAGAATTCGTTTAGGTCTTTGTCCATCAAATTCAGCATAGTGAATTTGCTCCCAAGTACCAAGGTGTAATCTTCCGTCTTGAACGGGCATTGTTACTTGCTGACCTAGTAATTGACGCTTTAGATGAGCGTCCCCATTATCTTCACCAGTTCGATGATGTTGATATTCTGGACCGTTACGACCATCTTTGCCATGATAAGGAGCTACTTTTTCTAACCATTCCATTATGTCGTGGTGAAGACCTCTCTCAAGATCGTTTACGTAGCATGATGCAGTGATGTGCATCGGATTAACCAAAACGAGTCCATCAATAATATTGCTTTCTGCAACGATTTTTTCAACCTGTTCAGTAATGCATAAGATCTCATACCGTTCCTGAGTTTGTATCGTTAGTTCTTCAACATACGTGCAAAAT
>JADHSC010000050.1 GCA_016777125.1 Candidatus Poseidoniaceae archaeon | reverse complement strand
CAACTGGAGAAGCAATCGTCTACGTGTCACTTGACGCTGGAGACGACTTGTCATGGTCTACTGTCATTGTACAGATGAAGGCTGATGGCGGCGTCTACGTCGAATGCACCAACCCTGACAAAGCATCAGCAACCGGCTGTGCTGTCGACGACAACGACGACGGCAAGTGGGCTTTTGGTGAAGAAGTAACCATCAGCGAAGGATCTGACGATACCTGCAGCAGTGGAACTTGCGAAGTTCAAATCAAGATTCTAGATCGTTCAACAAACAAGTTGATCTACGAATCGAACACAATCAACGCTTGAGATTACATCTCTAATACGTTCATTGTTGTAATCGCATAAACTGTGTTTGTGTGAAGCCGCCCTCTCAAGCGTTCCGGCGCTTGAGGGGGCCTTTTTTTTTAATTCCTACGTCCATCGAGATGTTGATCCCATAGATGAAGCGATGAACCACGAGAACTCATCCACATCGCTTTCATAAGATGCACATTGTTGTCAAGAATTGTACCAATCGTTGAAAGACCAATGATATGTATTCCTGCTCGAGTAAGTAACCAGGACAAGATACATACCGCCTCAACAGCAAAAAGAGAGACATGCATGGTTGTGAGCGTTGCATTCTCAAAGTCAATTTCGGATAGACCGATCATTAACCATCGGGCAATCATTGCAATCACTCCAGCGAGTAAGAACAGGGGTGTTAGAATGTGCAAGGCAGATTCTTGTCGTAGAATCCGAGCAAATCTTCCATGCCTTGAACTAAACCAATACGATCGTTGTCGCAGAAGATGCCTCTGCAGACCTTGTGCTCTTCGCACCTTCTGACGAGCGTGTTCTGAACGTTCTGCTGGTGCATGGTCGATGAAAAACGCTTGAGCATCCTGGATTGCACGATATCCATTGATACGCACATTGGTCGCAATTTGAGCATCATCGGCGTTTGAGGTACAATGCAAGGCCTGAGCATCGAGAACTGCTCTACGCCAAATCATACACGAACCTTCGAGGAATGGTGTGCTATCCATTTGAGACTCAAGGATGCGTACCGTTGAGAATAATCCTCTGTGCTCTCTCTCTTCAGCTCGTTCTCCAATTCGTTTTGGCGTAGCTCCAACACAGCCGATGCTCGGATCGTTGAACCATCCTATGATGCGTGAAACAGTCGTTGGTTCAAACAACGCATCTGCATCGCTCATCAAGACCAAATCAGTTGGATTTGTGTTGTTGATATGTTCTAAAGCCTGCTGAACTGCAGCAGTTTTCCCCTTACGTTCTTCCATTTCAAGGAGAGTAAATGAAGAAAAGGCACTCCCGTTCTTTTTCTTCCACTGGCGAACTTGCTCAACGGTATCATCCGTAGAAGCAGAATCAATCACAACAACATGAACCTCTCGCTCCGTACAAGTCTCTCTCAAGTTCTCGAGTTTGTGTCCAATAACAACGGCTTCATTCCAGACTGGAAGAAGCACTGTAAGTGATCCATCAAAGGTTGCAGAAGGATATTCTAGAGGCTGCTTCCGGTACATGAAGAGATCAAGTCCATGCTTGAGATATGGTAGAACCGCCAATGCCCCAAAACCAATCTCTACGATGGCAGGAGAGAACAGCATGTACCTCTTGAATCAGCATTCATTCTTCACTTCTCCGTTGTTTTTTTTGATATATGTGCGAATTATTGCAAAGAGGTCATGAGTGGACAACACTTCACTCGGTATATGCCGACAGTGGTTCATGTAGGACCTATCTCCAGTCCAGGAGGTATTCAATCGGTCATTAAGACCCTTACAGATCATCCCCCTGAAGGTTGGGATGTTCGGCAGATAGAAAGCCATTCAGATGGTTCCCTTTATTCGAAACTAAAGGCGTACAGTTCTGCAAAGACAGAACTGAGAGAGTTACTTGAATCCAACAATGATGTCGTTGTCCATCTCCACTCCGCTTCAGACTATTCATTTCATCGAAAACTCCGTCTTGCAGAGTCGGCCTTTTCTCTTGGTGGAAAAATAGTCTTTCATATCCATAGTGGCAACATCATTCAATGGCTAGGGAAAGGCAACCGAGCCAAGAAACTGAGAGCAAGACTTGAACAATGCAATGCAACCATCGTTTGTCTCTCAGATCGTTGGAAGGAACTCCTTACGCCCCTTCTTGGAAGGTGCAAAGTTTCTCTCAATCCAATCGATCCTATTCACTGTATTTCCAATACAGTCAAGCGCGTACCAAACCAATTGCTTCTACTTGGCAGAAATGATGCTGTGAAGGGACATGAGTTCGCATTTGAGATCATGAGGGAACTTCAAGAAAAAGAATCAGATATTGTCTTGCATTGTACTGGAGTTGAACAAAGCCCAGAAGATTTGCAAAACGTTGTTGCTCATGGATGGCTTGACCAAGAAAAGAAAGTAGAACTTCTCCAACAATCCTCATTATTGATTCTACCATCGAAATGGGAAGGTCAACCAATGGTTGCTCTGGAAGCACTCGCTTGTGGAACACCAGTTCTTGCTTCGGATTCTATTCATTCACTTCCCGAAGTCGTTGAAAAATGTTCAATGGATGAAGCCTCTTTATGGGGTGAAATAATTTCTTCACTGCTAAAAATAAATCAACAAGGGACTACATCTGGTAGCGTAGAAGATCATTTAGTAACAGCAGTACAAACAAATTTACTTGCTATTTATGATCAATTGTAGCGAGTAGATTCTCAACATGTGAGATGAAAAGATCTCTTTCAACATCTTCTGCTATACATTCAGAAATCTCCATTTCATACGCTTTGTTTAATGCCTCTGCGACGGATTGAACATTACCAAATTGAGCAGTAATCCCCATTTTTTCTTCAACACAAAAATCACCCATGGGAACGCCAGCAGTAGTGATTGTAGGTCGTCCAAATGCACCAGCATCAAACATCTTGACCGGTAATGCTCCTCTGAGAATATTTTCTTTTTCAGGATTATACATTGCATACATGATATCAATTTCAGCCATGAGGTTTTTGAGTTCATCTTCATCGAATGGACCTCGATAATCAACCTCAGGGAAGAGTTTCAACACTTCATCTGTACATGGGCCATCGCCTGCTAAAATGACGTTGAAGTTAGCATGGTTAGCTGAATTCATTAACAATTTCATTGAAGCTAAATCTCTTATCCTGCCAAAATAACCTACTGTTTTCGTCATAGGACGAGGAATTATCTGAGTATTTCTCCTATTGAGAATTACAGTACTCTCGATTTCAAATTCTTCAGTAAAATACTTCTTCAAACCTGGTGAAGAAGTCAAACTCCATTGAAATCGTTGTCTATTGTTCTTCAATTGTTTCTTCATTCGAGAACTTAGAATTCTTCGAGGCAATGAATTCTTTTGCATCAAAGGCCAAACATGAGCTAAATCATGTAAATCAAGAATTTTCAGTTTACTATGGAGGCTATTCTTGGACAACGTATCAGAATCATTGTAAACAACAAGGTCATAATCTCCTTCTAAAGACGATAGAAACTTTTTCTTTGCAGTGATGATTTTAAGCGGGGATTTAGAAGGTCTCTTACCGACTCTTTTTCGGCGTATGATATAGTGTTCATGCTGAGTAGTTTCATCCTTTGAATGAGAACGATCCCATGCAAAGATAGTCACGTTATGCCCCGATTCTCCAAGCCAGCGAGCATGCCGTTCAACTCGAGGGTCTGGAGAACATTCATTGGTCACAACCATCGCAATTCTAACCATTCACCTCACCTCCTAGTTGAGAGATCAACATTTGTACAGTTCCATCCCAAGAAAGATGTTCGATGGCATAATTCTGAGCCTCCTTACTCATTATGCTGAATTCTTCTTCACTCAGATTGTTAAAGAGACCATAGATAGAATCTGTAAGTGATGGTTCAGAATTCAAATGGAACCATTTCTCAACAACTCCCTGTAATCGATGTCCATCATGATCAATTCCCACCACCATCAAACCACTCGCAAGATATTCTCCACGCTTTAGTGGACTCGCTAATGCCCAGACTTTACGTTCAGGCATAGGTAAGACGCCTATGTGGTGTTTTCCAAGTTCTTCATGAATTTCTCCATGAGCCATAGAGGGTTTGTAAATGAATAAACTGGGATCTGAAGAACAACGCCGTATAATCTCCTTAACAGCACTACCTTCTCCAATAAGAGTAAAGATACAATTCAATCCTAAAGTATTCAATTTAGTAATAGAGTCCATGAATTCTAAGATGCCTCGGTGCTTGTCTAATCGACCATGATACACAAATCGCCATGGTTCTCCTTCCCCTTTACCCGGATTTGTTTTACTCTGATTATTGTCAACGCCAGCAGGAAGAATCCCGATATGTTTTGATTGAACTTTGAGATGCTGTGAAACAAATTCAGCATGTTTAGGCGATACAACAAATCCTCTTTCAACAACTCCTGTGTTTACCAATCCCCATGATTTCTTCCAGACTTTCCATTGTAATCGCGCCAAAATTCCTCGATCTGCAGGTGGAGATCTATCGATGAGATACACTCTCAAGCCAGCTTTTGAAAGGAGCTTAATCACTACCGCTCCGACTTGCCAATCAACCAATACAGCTTCATGATTAGGCGTAATAGAGGGTAAGAGTTTCTTGACTTGATTTGAAAAACTTGAACCGTGGAACCCTTTTATTGAAGATTGATCGACTGAAATATGAGACCAAGGAAACTCATCATGACTGCCTTCTTCATCAGGATTAACAATTGTCAAATCAAAGCCATTCCGCACCAATCCTGTCGATAATGCAACAGGCGTTGTAGCGCAAAAATCATCGAATTTACGATGAGTAATCCACAACAAGCGCATCTGAACCCCGTTAACGCTTCAAACAATCGATGTTGAATATATCTACTCAAATCCCCTATTTGAGTTGATTATTGTTGTACGCTCACGTACTAACCCTTCAATTCCATCTTCAAACGATACGCTTGGTTGCCAATTTAATATTGTTTGAATCCGATTAATATCTGCCATCGAGTGCTGAATATCTCCCACGCGTTCAGGTCCATGGGTTGGTGTGATTGGTTCAAAACCCTCCATTGCATTTCCAAGCGCTTGGTTAATTGTAGAAACTAAGTCAAGCAGAGTAATTTTAGTTTGAGTTGCGACGTTGTAAACATGGAATTGTTCTGCTTCCCATTCACCTTCAATCAGAGAACATATGGCTGAACATACATCATGAACATGGACAAAGTCACGAGTGTGTAAACCATCACCATTGAGTCGGGGGGCAATTCCCTGCGCCATCATATCTGCAAATTTGGGGATCACTGCAGCATATGCTCCATCGGGTCTTTGTCCTACACCATAGACATTGAAAAACCGTAATGCGGTTGCATGAAGACCTTTTTTTCTGGCCTCCAAAATTTGTGATTCATTTTTCCATTTTGATTCAGCATAGGGCGAGAGAACTTGGCCAGCATCTTCTTCCTTAAGTGGTAAACTTTCAGCCTCACCGTAGACTGCAGCACTTGAAGCCATGACCATTCGGTTAATGCCGTTTTTGAGACATGCTGCGATCACTTTCGATGTACCATCAACATTGATACTCATTGTTTCTTCTGGGTTTGAAACAGAAAGTGGAACCGATACTTGAGCTGCTAAATGGGCAACAGCATC
>JADHSC010000025.1 GCA_016777125.1 Candidatus Poseidoniaceae archaeon | reverse complement strand
TGAAGGCAAACTTAATTTTTCCTACAAACACCTTATGGCCAAGTATCGCGAGTACTGCAGGTAATACGATGACCGAGAAAATCATTGCAACGGAGACGGCGAGTGTACCACCTATTCCAAGACTCGGTAAACCAGTTCCAGTGAAGAACAGCATACCCATCAATCCGATAGCAACAGTCACTCCGCTGAAGAAGACTGCCTTACCAGCTGTTGCAACAGTCATTGCAGTAGATGTACGAATGTCTCTTCCTCTGTTCAATTCTTCACGGAAACGATTGACAAGGAAGAGAGAGTAATCAACAGAAACACCAATTCCGATAAGTGTAATGATGTTGATTGCGTATTGTGTGACTTCCATTGTATTCGAAAGCCAAATGGTTAGACCCATTGCAGAAATCACAGTCAATATTGCGACACCTAATGGTAATATGGCTGCGATAATTGTTCCGAAAACAATTCCAAGAATGATGAGTGTCAACGGTCCTGAGATTAATTCAGCGGTGATCAGGTCGTCCTGAATTCGTGTATCAAAGGTAACGTCAATAGCGATTTGTCCTGTTTTCCAAGATTCGAAATCGTTTGATATATCGATGGTTTCGTGATTATCAGCATACAATGACTTTGCTGAAGTGCGATCAAGATTTATTGTGACTCTGTTTTTTGCCCAGAATCCATCCTCACCTGTAAATACAAATTCGGTGCGCTCATCACCAGTCGTATCCCATGAATACTCGATAGAAACGTCATCCATCGTTTCCCAGTCTGCCAAAGCAGACGTCACTGCGTCTTGCCATTGTTGCGAAGAATCATCAAGAGATTCGTGATAAACAAGGAAGACGAAACCTTCTGCATCCTCTTCTTCTCCAATGAATGCATCTTCACGAAGGTCACTTGCTTGGACGGATTCGTGTTCACCAACACCCCAGGACTCCGCCCAGTTAGGACCCATAGCAATGAGTGAAGCCATCCCAATACAGGCCAAAAGACCGACGACGAGGACCTTTTTTCTGTAGTCGTAGGTGAATTCACCCAATTTGTAAAACAGACGATTCTCTAAGAGCTTAGGATCTGTTACAGATTCCATGTGCTTGCCGTAGTAAAACGGTTTATCAAATCATGTATGGATAACCCATTCACTTTCGGTCAGTGGGTTTACTCGACGGGCCCGGAAGGGGAAGGGTCCATGAACGGTTTTTTTTCTTCTCTAAAACAAAAACATCCTCTTCATCAGAACCTTCTATAGATTCTAAGTCGGATGATATTTCCAATCCAAAGTCAGAAAGTGTTGTTTGATCTTGGGGCAATCCTACCTCATTCTCTTCATCGAACATTTTGGCATCGACTGCATGAGCATAAGCCATCTCGTCAAGCGCCTCGACTGCGATAAACATGGATTCGGGCAATCCTCCACTCAATGGTACAACATGGACAAATTCGTTTGGAAGACGCCCATCAAAATTGGAATAGTATGCCATGCCATCATCCTGCATAACAAAGTCGATCTTGTACCAACGATCATCTTTCTCAATTGCTCTGGTACGTATGTGAACCATCAGCCCAACTTCTTCTGCATCATCCTTGAGGTTCGCTTGTTCAATCATAGACTCAAACACAGGTCCAAGGAAAGCAAGACCGTCGTTTTTCAACTCCTTTGAGTTTCGACCATAGGAGTACAGTACCTGGTTTTCTTGGAAGTCGCGTCGGCATACAATCACAGTGGCATCGGAATCTTGTCGCATGGAGATAGACATATCAGTCGACAGTTCTTAATCATAATTCTAATCTACATCACAATGAGTTGATTTACAATACAAGTCTTCATGAAGAGAACTTACAGTCGCCAACTATGGAACGGGCAATACTTGGAGGCGGATGCTTTTGGTGCGTTGAAGGAGCGTACAAAAGAATGAAGGGAGTTTCCTCTGCTTTGCCGGGATATGCAGGAGGTCAGAAACCCAATCCCACCTACGAGCAAGTATGCAGTGGAAGAACCGGTTATGCTGAAATCGTTATTATCGAATTCGACCCATCAGTCATTTCATACTCTACTCTACTCGAGGTGTTCTTTACTGTACACGATCCAACACAGTTGAATCGTCAAGGAAACGATATAGGGACACAATACAGAAGTTGTATCATGCCAGTAAACGACGAGCAGGAGAGAATCGCTAAGGAATCAATTCAATCATTTAGTGATGCATTTGCAGGCCCCATTGTAACAACGATCGAACCTGCTCTGAATCTTATTGTAGCGGAAGTATACCACCATGATTATTATGCAAGAAACCCAACTCAAGGCTATTGTCAGATGGTTGTCGGGCCAAAGATAAGCAAAGTTCGCAGGAAACTTGCACATTTGTATGAAAATGCAGAATGAGACATCTGCAACGTAGAGTTGAAAGAGTGAGCAGCGCACCATTGGCCATGGTCAATGGAATCTTTCAACCACCTACCCCGAATAATGAACCTGTCATGGGCTTCCTACCTGGTTCCCATGAGCGTATTGAATTACAAGCAGAACTTGCAAAACAAATGGCTGAAGTTGTTGAGATCCCTTGCATCATTAACGGGAAGGAAGTTTGGACAGGTAATATTGTCGAGCAGGTCATGCCACACAACCATAGCCATGTTCTTGCAAAGGTGCATCTTGCTGGCGAACAAGAAGTCAAGGATGCAATCAATGCCTCACTTCAAGCCCACAAAGCTTGGTCGACCATGCCTTGGGAAGCAAGAGGTGCAATTTTCTTGAAGGCTGCAACAATGCTTGCAGGAGAACGACGACATGAGATTAATGCCTCAACAATGCTCAATCAATCAAAGACCTGTCATCAAGCAGAAATTGACTCTGCTTGTGAACTCATTGACTTCTGGAGATTCAATGTCGATTACGCACGAGCAATTTACGAGGACCTACAACCTCCGATTTCCCCCGATGGTGTATGGAACCAAAGCGAAATACGCCCATTGGAAGGTTTTGTATTCTCGATTACCCCTTTCAACTTCACAAGTATTGCGGGAAACCTACCTTCATGTGCTGCTATCATGGGAAATACCGGTGTTTGGAAACCGAGTAGAAACTCATATGTCTCAAATTATAGAATTATGAAACTGATGATGGATGCTGGACTTCCTGCTGGCGTCATCAACTTCATTCCTGGAAAGGCTTCGGTTGTTGGAGACATTTGCATGTCACATCCAGACCTTGCTGGAATCCACTTCACTGGCTCTACAGGTGTCTTTAGGAAACTTTGGAGAGATATTGCAAACAATTTAGAAAACCTACGTAGTTATCCGCGTATCGTTGGAGAAACAGGTGGTAAAGACTTCATCGTAGCCCATCCCGAATGCGATGAGGAAGCACTCAGCGTAGCGCTTTTACGTGGATCCTTCGAGTTCCAAGGACAGAAATGTTCTGCCGCAAGTCGTGCCTACATACCAGCCTCAGTTTGGGGACGAATCGGCTCAAAGTATTGTGCTGAAGTTGGAAAGATTACAATGGGAGATGTCTCTGTTTTCTCCAACTATATTGGAGCAGTTATCGATAAGAAATCCTTTGATAACATCGCAGGCTACATCGATCGAGCGAAAGCAGATAGTGGATGCACAATCGTTACAGGCGGAAACTATGATGACTCGGTTGGTTACTTCGTTGAACCCACCACAATTCTCTGTGAAGATCCGATGTATGAATCAATGGCTCAGGAAATCTTTGGACCAGTATTATCCATTCACGTATACCAAGACAGCGAATATGAAAACATCTTGAGGATTTGTGACTCAACTTCAGAGTATGCGTTGACAGGCTCTATCTTTGCAAAGCATCGACAAGACATTGAATTTGCAAAGGATGCACTTCGATTCAGTGCTGGAAACTTCTACATCAATGACAAGCCAACTGGAGCTGTAGTAGGACAACAGCCGTTTGGTGGAGCTCGTGGAAGTGGAACCAATGACAAAGCAGGAAGCCCACTCAATCTCTTAAGATGGGTCTCTCCTCGTTCAATCAAGGAAACCTTTGCACCACCAAAGAGTTGGACTTACGGCTTCCTTGAATGATGAGGCCATCGGCCTTTAGCCTCTAAGGCATTCTGTACTTTAGGAGTAAGTAACTCTCCACTTCGATGACGGGCAGCCAACGAGAGCAGGTACCAACCTATCGATAAGATTGGCGTTGCCACAAGCAGCGTGAGAGAAAACCAAACAACCAGGTTGCCACTTGTAGCCTTCCAAGCCCACCACCCCGTCAAGACGAGCGTAAGAATGAGGAACAAGCGAGAGGCTTCACTTGGCGTCGACATACCCCTGTGATCGATACGGGGTGCAAGAAGACGATTCGCCCAATCCATGTCTCAGAACACTCGCTTTACCTTTTGAAGAACTGTTTTATTTCATCCGAATCCTTATTGGGAAGGTTCTCGAGGAACAAATCCGCAATGATGAGTGCTCTATGCTGACTGCTGTTTCCGTGAGGAGTGATGGGCGAACTGAGCGGGCTTCCAATCCCATTCTTCATGTAGTTCCTACATTGAAGAGATATCATGCAGCCGTCTGGAGCCAACCAAGCTTCATCACAGGCTCTCAATCAGGAGTCGAGATGGCACAGTGTTTGGAGAATGCTTGGCATTGTAGTACTCCTCTGGTTTCTTGCTCAATTTGTTGTCTTGATTGCAGCTGGATTTGTTGACGGAGACCTCGATGGGGATTTCGGACCTTTGGATGGAACATTGATTTTAGCAGGCAGCATTTGTTCTGCGCCGATGGTTTTGCTTCTCTTAGCCGTTCGACGTCCAAAACTTGAACACATTATCGTAGCACAACCAGATGCCTATGGCACACAAGTGCATTCACTTCCAAATTCACGTATTTTACAAACTCCAGTCCCAACAACAATGCGACAATACATTGTTCGATCTAGGCATCCTCTGCGTGTGCCAATAGCCCGGCATTTGTGGATGCTTTTCCTTGGAGGCGTCACCATCTCAAGTATTGCCTTTGCTCCGCTTCTTCTTGACTCTTCCAATGTTTTCTTCCTCCTGTTGGCTGTTTGTGTTGCAGTTCCAGCATGGCTTGTGGGGTTCTCGACACCCGTTTTTGCTTGGTGGTCCTTCTCTTCCTCTCGATTTCAACTCACAACCAATCGACAACAAGGGGAAGCGATGCTCATCGCAGGTATGCTTTCCACGTTTCCTGCACTGATTATCAATTCTTTCATAACCCCCGGAACTGTTCTTTTCTTGAGTGGTGGTGATGTATCGGCCACGACGGTTGAATACATCACAATCATTATTTCAGCACCTGTTGGAGAAGAGATATGCAAAGCACTTGCTGTCTTGAGTTTGAGTAGTATGATCGATTCGAAACGAAGAGGATTCCAAGTCGGATTTACTGTTGGTCTTGGGTTTGCACTGCTTGAAAATTTACAGTATATTTTGTTCAGTCTGTTTGCAGGGGAATTCGTCGCTATCTCATACGGTCTAACAGCTATCGTACGAGGCATTGGTTCAATTCCAGGCCATGCCCTCTGGACTGCTTGTAGTGGCTATGCCATTGGCCACATGCTCGAAAAGAGAACGTTCAGCTCTCAACCGAAATTCAATACATGGGATTTGGTAAACCCGATGACTGGAGAGAAAACCATGATTTCCGCCGATCCATCTACCTATCTTACTGAATCCTTTTTAGTTCGAAAATCTGAATTACAACTCCCTACATCCCTTCCAATCATGCTTGGATTGGCCATGTTTGGTCATGCTTTTTGGAACGGAAGTTCAGTCTTAATATCCCATCTCTCACTCAATCTTCCACCATTACTCGGCCTCATTCTTGACCTCACATGGATCGTTATACTCATCACTCTGTTATGGACGGTTGGAAGATTCATCATATCTGCAGCAATGGAAGAAGGAACAGCCCAGTAAATCGTTTCCTCAAGAGATGAATCTTACGCAAAGAACAAAACTATGATGCGCCGGAGTACGGCTAGGGCTCATTATGAATTTTGAGGATGGTGGCTTTGTTTCTGGAAACATTGCAGTCACATCTGTACTCATTATTGGACTCATTGCGGCTTCATCAAAAGCCCGTATTCTTGACACGAAGGGAATCATCGCTGCTGCAATGCTTGGTTTCTTGGTTGGTTGCATGGGGCATTGGACGTGGCTCTTGCTTCTCTTGGCCTTTCTCCTCAGCAGCCATATTGCCACAAAATGGCGCTTTGATGAAAAGACTGCATTAGGACTGAGTGAATCTTCTGATGGCCATCGAGGCTGGATCAATGTAGCAGCAAATGGTGGAATGCCCGCACTGGTTGCAGTTCTAGCATTTGTTCTAGAAGATTGGCAAAATGGTTTGTGGATGTTTGGAGCATCAGTAGCGGTCGCAACCTCAGACACTTGGGCAAGTGAAATTGGAAGCCTTGATAATCGGGTCCGAATGATTACGACAATGAAGCCATGCGAAGTTGGCATCAATGGAGGGTTTTCTCCTAACGGTCAACTCGCTGCTGCTTCAGGCGGCTTGCTCATCGGATTATGTTCTCTTTTTGCAGGCATTATCATGTTCCAAAATTCAGCCTCCGACACCGTAATGAATGCGGCAATGGTTGCAGGAATAGGATTCCTAGGATGTCAAATCGATAGCGTTCTTGGAGCGGTTCTGGAGAACAGAGGATTCCTTACGAAAGGATCTGTTAACGCAATTTCAATCATTTCTGGCGTCCTTCTCATGTGGCTGTACCTTGGCCAACCGATGTGAAATCCGCCGCCGACTTCATGAACTGGCACACGCTCAGAGTGTCATGCGCCATCACCGTTTCATTGCATTCGGCCTCTTGGCGCTCTTTGTTTCAAGCTTGGCCATAGGCGCTCAAGGTGCTCTTGAAAACGTTACTTACAAAGAGGGATACGTCGATTGGGAGATGGATATCGAACAGAGATTGTATGTTGAAGGTGAAAACGCTGAAACTTCCGTATTACAGAGAGCAAGACCTGACGCGACCCTTGCATTTGCTGATGTCACGCCAAACAGTGGATTGAACCAGATTTTTTCTCTTACTTCCGAACCACTGGTTAATCCGATAAGAGGATCGATAAATATCTCTACATTCTTTAGCGCTTACTTGGTTCCACAAGCCGGTCTCGCTCAATCAACACAATGCACCCAGATTTCGAATCCATTTACTCCAGGAGACGACTCTACAACCCTTGTAATGACAGCAAGCATATCTGGCAATCAAGTCTATGAGACAACGATTACTCACATCATGGACACAATCGCATCAAATAATCCTCAGAATTTTTCGGGAGACATTCAACCGTTAGAAATTGATCTTTCGCCAGGAGACACATTTGGAATTAGCCTCAGCGCAGAACACCTCTGCGAAGGGACAGTTGCTCGAATCCAATGGGGTGGATTTGAGACGAATGCTGGTGGAATTGTGATGACTGGTAAAGTCTACGAACCTGAAGCGAGTATACGAATCGATTCTTCGAAACGGGCCCACATCGAATTCCTTCCAAAATTGCCTTGGGGTGAAGATGATGTGCTCATTGATGGAAACGGAAATCGTGCAGTTTCATGGGTTCTACGAGGCCCTCTCGATTCGGATGAAAAGACGAATAAAGATCGAGATACTGTCATGGAAAATTCAATCGGTCGTATTCGTATGGAACGTGATCTTGGAAATAACGAGACAGCATGGATTTGGACTGGAAAAGAACAGTTGTTCACTGGATCTTCAAATTTGGAAGTTTGCGTAACAACCACGAGCGGGAATCCAAACGTCGACTGCCATGCATTTGGAATCATACGGTTTGAGGTTGAACCAGACAATGAAGGATTTGCAACAGCAGGTATTTGGCTAACGCTGACAACCATTTTCTGCTTTATTGGTTTAGTGTACAAAGGCTTCAATTCTGAGCCACCCTTACCCCTCCCAATCATTGGAGCTCTTTTCGTAATGATGCTGCTTATGCTCCCTCTTGGTTTTGCTCAAACCAATTTGAGTGATGAAGCGATTCTCGATGAAAACACTCTACTCCTTGATGCTGAGTTCAAAATAGATGGAACTGAATTTACGACTCTATCTGAGTTGATGGGTGATTCGAATGCTCTTGTCATTGGAGCAATTGCACCTGGCTCTGAATCTGCCCAGGATCAGGCCAATGAGTTTGCACTCCTGCTTGGGCAAAGAGATGACATATCGGTCGTTCAAGTCGTTACAGGCGATAATTCATTATTGAGCGACGTAACTGCATATAGATCCCAACTAAACGGAAGTTGGCCAATCGTTTTGGATTATAATAACGAATTAGTACGTTCTTCACCAACAGGCAACGCAGATTCAATTTTAATCGTGGACAAAACGATGCATATCACATGGAGTGAGACTCCAACCGCTGGTTCAAAGGCAATGAACGATGCAATCGATGGTATAGGAACAGGTGGGCCAACCAGTCTCGGAACATACTTTTCCATCTTGATTCCCGCAGGCCTATTCCTCGTATTCCTAGCGTTACCCCGTCAAGGATGGACAAAACCAGAGGAACCTCTCCCCCCGGGTGCATTATGGGCAAGTATTGCATTGGCAGGCGGATGCGGTGTTTTGATGGTTCACCTCCCTGCTCTTTTGGTGAGTTTATTGCCTGTTGGCGCATTTTTCGCTCACATAGTTCATGTCGTAATGTTCCTTTGGTTTGTTCAAATGTGTATCGTCACCTACCGAACTGGTACGCCAATAGAAGCAAAGTATCTCGGAACGATGCTCCATGGCCTGACAAACAAATCGTTCCAAGAATGGAGGCCAAGAGAAGATATGCAGCGAGATGTGTTCCTTGGAGTATACATTGGCTGGTTCTCCTGGCTTGCAGACCCTGCCCTAATTGCACAAGGCGTAGGGGCAACAGCATTAGATGGTGGAATCTCGATCCTCTTTGCTGTTCTCATCCTTTTAGGACACATCCTTGTATCAGGGCTGACAGTCTTAATTCTGAGAATTATTGCTTCTTGGGGCGGACCGATCTCAAACCTCTTTGGCAAATTTGGAGCCGAATCCTTTGCACGATTCATGGGACTGGTCCTGATTCCAATCAGCCTATGGGTCACAACGAACTCAATATTGGCTCTCTTTTCTGTTGGCGTATTGTAGAGAAGCATTAATGCAGGTTGAAGCGATTTCCTTCACTTATGCATCCAATCCAAAGAACATGGTCGCGAACTCGAGTCAATCTCATGCAACGATGCCCAAGAGCATTTGTCCTACGCTACGGAATTGCAGCCTATGCAACAAGCCATCCTACTGGACAATTGTTAAAGGATTCATTTGCAATTCAAACACCTTGGATTCTTATGCAAATGAGTATTCGTGAAACGATTCGTGATTATGTAGAAGATTATCAGATGGGAATGAAATGGTCTACGAACTTAATTCAACTAAAATTCAATCAGATATTCCGATATCGCATAGAAGACAGAAATTCAATAATAGCTCAACTCAAAGAATGGAAAGAGCCAGAATCGATGTTTCGTCGGGTGAAACCAGAAAAACATCTTGAAGAAATTGGAGCAGAGCGATGCATTAAGTTGATTCAAAATGAATCATTCATCTCTTTCCTGGATACTGCAATTCTCAACACGGTACCCTTTACTAAATCGAAACTACTTGATGGAATAAAGACTTACAACTCACCTGATTTTTTAGCAGAAAAAGATCAGAAGGGATTTTTAATTCGAATCAACCTTTTCGGATACAATTCCATCGATCAAATTCGTCAGGATGCTGCTTTATTTTCCTTGGGCATGAAGAATCAGACAATCGTTCAATATTCTTGGAAGAATGGTAGATGGTATGTTCATAAAACAAATGTAAGCGAGAAAGAAAAAGTTTCAATGAGGCAATTAATTCATCTTGATTCAAAAGAGATGGATCATCTCCTCAACCTTGTTGGGCCCAAAAACAACCTCGAACAAATTCCTTTTGCTGATTCTCCTCGTGCTTGTATGCATTGCAGCGTACGCTTTTTGTGTCCAGCCAAGCATGGTCTTGAGGAAGCGAAATTAGAACAAATGTCTCTCATGTGTTGAATCCTGAATGCCGACATCTTTATTAACTCTGAAAACAAGAATTTAATGCACGAATTGTGTATGGGAATCCTATGTACCGATAATCGACCAAATTTGCCTGAAGTTGTCAATACTTTGGCGGGAACGCAAGACGTTTCTGAGTAGGTAAATTGGAAGGTAGATTATGAGTAGTAACAAGCAAAACAAAGGAAGGAAAAAACGTACGGGAAGACGCAATAGTCAAATGAACTATGACCCAACTAAGGGAATACAGTCTAAGACAGAAACCCGAAGTAACAAAACGAACAGATCATGTTGTCCAGATTCATTTGGTAAAAATCTAAAGAATCTGAGCATGTTTGGTGAACTTCAAGGATACTGGATTGGAAGAAACCTCCATCTTATCCATGGTTCAATCATTAAACGACTACCCGAAAGGTTCGTCAATAAGCATGCTAAACACATGGCTCATTTTGTAAAGTTCATTGAAGACCGTATCGGAAGATAATTCACCTTTGTTGGAAAAAGGCTACCGATGGCCTTGGACATCGGAACCAGTTGAGCGTAAGCTCTACTCTTGATTCTCAAAAGCGAGAGTCTAAGGGCTGACTTCACAGAGTTAAATCATGGACAATGGGGTTCAACGCCAGTATGCTGCGAATTCAATCTGCTTTGGTTGTGGGCCTGCTAATGAACATGGCTTGCAGATTAACTCCTACAGAACCGACAAGGGTTTAGAAATGAGATTTACTCCTTCAGAAGAGCATCAAGCGTTTCCAGGTATGGTCAACGGGGGCATTATTGGAACGCTGATGGATTGTCATGGGAATTGGGCTGCAGCTATTGCTTTGATGGATGATCAGAATCTCGAAGAACCTCCTTGCACAGTTACTGCATCCTATTCCATTTCCTTGAGACGTCCAACACCGATGGATACTGAACTCGTCATCACAGCATTCGCTGAAGAAATAAATGAAGATCGTGTGAACATTCGTATGGAATTGAAAGCAGGGGAGAAGATTTGTGCCACTGGCAAAGGCCTCTTTGTAGCAGTCAAGGAAGGACATCCTGCATATCATCGTTGGAATTGAGGCCGGAAGATGGCTAAACCTTCTTCAATTCAAGCATCTTCTTTGGAAGATCTTCGCATAGAAGTTTTGCTTACGATGAACCTGATGGAACTCTGGCCTGAAGATGAATTAAGCAAACTGCATCTCATCCAACTCGGAGTCCTACGACGTAATGCGACACAACGACATGGAGTGACTCGATTTAAGCGCGGAAGGTTTTCCGAAACACTTCATTTTGAAGATGTTGAAACCGTGGATATACATCCTTATTTGTTGACACAGGAATGGTTCGACTATGCTCGATTTGTGTTGTATCATGAATTCCTTCATGTCTTGGGCATGAGATTTCATAATGCTGCTTTTCGTGGCGTAGAATCTCTATGGCCCCATCAAGGAGCAGATCAAGGAAAGGCGTTCACACAACATCTAAGGCAACTCTCCGCAGATTGGCTTTGGACATGTGCAACATGTGAACATCAATATCCTCGCAAGAAGCGAAGTAATGGAAGATACAAGTGTCGTACGTGCTCAACAGTTCTGATTGATATTGAAAACGTAGGCGAAACAATCTAAACAATTTATTGAATAGCAGACTATGAGTGAGGGGGCATGGAGTCGAATATACATCGCTTCATCATCGTGATTCTTTTACTCTCAATCATTCCTCCTAGCCAAGCCTCACTTACTGATAACGCAAATGGAGGGACATTGTTTCTCTCTTGTATTTCTGATGATGAATGCTTACTCACACCTGTGGCAACCGGTGAAGAAACCATCACAGGTAGTGTTCAAGCGAACCCTGTTTCAACAGAGACTGTAGCTCTCGAATTCGATATGTTTCCTGAACAAACTGAATTAGCACTTTTACCAGATGTCATCGATGAACTTGTGATTGATCTTCGAGTGCAAGGGGATGTTTTGGGAATCTATCGCCCAGAGATGGATGTTCGAGTGATAATTGGTTCAAGCGTGACAACTCTCGAATCCGAGGCAGCCACAACTCCAGGTACTAATGCTGAACCGTATCGTTGGACAGACGAACCACTCAATCTCGATCAAGGCCGCCTCTTATGGCCTGAAGAAACGGTTCGTATTCGAGTTACATTTACTCTGGACAGACCATCGACATGGGAATTTCATCTACGTGAGGCCTCATACATTGAACTCGACATTACATGGTCGGATAACATCGCTGCAAAAGATGTGGATGAACCGACAAGCGCCCTGCAACCTAAACCGACTGAGTTGGATGAAGTACATCAAGGGGCATTGGTTGGAATTGAAGATGATTGTTGGTCTTTCAATATTCAAGAACATGAAATCTTACGAATTCTGATTCAATGGGAAGATGTGCCTTTAGAATTGCAACAAAGTAACGGTGTTCATCGACTTCGGACAAGTAACGGAATGCAAGTTGCAACGCCTGAAGTCATTACTAAATCAGAAGATGATGTTGTTTTGACAACATACCGTTGGAGAGCACTTGACCCAGGAGATTACGTCTTTTGCCTGAAAGGTCAAACTGATCGTTATCAGCCCTATGTGTGGAGTGGGTTGTATGCGGTTGAAAGTTCAGGACCAACGGATGCTTCGGAATTCAATGGAAAAGTCGTATATGAAGCCAATTACTTCGATTTCTCAGATGGAGTAGAGTCCGAACTCGAACCGCATAGTGGACTTATATTATTGCCATCACTAATTGCTCTCGTTTTTTTTGCTATGGATATCAGACGGAAATCAACATCTAATATGACACGATTTGGCGTCTTTCTTCCAATCTGTTTCGTGTTATTGATGAGTGGAATCGTGAGTCCTCTTTGGGCGATGGCTGATGAAGTTCAGGGTGATGAAGAATGGACGTTTGAACAGCTCCTAGAGGAACGAGTCCAGCAACTATGGGATGTTTCAAGTCCAGCGACACCACAAGCCACGATGATCGAGCATGTTGGTGCAACGTGGGGTATACGAGATGGTGAACAACTTCAATTATGGCTTGAAATCGATGAAGCATATGAAAGACAAGACGGTAAATGGCAACTCATTGTTTCTGACTTTGATGAAATACGTCTCGACCGATTGATTTTCAATCAGATATATGAAGCGAGGCAAGGGACAATGGTTGACGGTTTGGATGAGCATATTGTTCAATTTTCAATTATAGCAACACGGGCGCTCTTACTCGACATCATGATTCTTGAAGCGTTATTGGTTGTTGATGATGAACCAACATCTTCGATTCATCATATCGACACAATGATGGTCGATACATCGTCATTTGGCTCCGTTACGTCCCCAACATGGGCAACGAGACCAGTCGACATTGAAGATTCCAAATGGAAGCGTCTTCAATCTTCCATATACCCTGATCGAATTACTGTCTCTTTGTGTGATTGCGCCTTGGACCTATTGGATTTACAAGTCGCTTATTCTGAACAATTCAATGAAAATGACTCACCGGAGTTTAATGCTCTACAACAAGCAAATGGGATTATTCCTTATTCTACCATCGTAGCAATTACCTGCATACTCCTAGGTGCAGTAATCATACAACGTGAATCCAGAAGAAGAAACGCTGCTAAGAAACTAGCAGAGTCCTTTGTTGGTAAAGCGTCTATCTGGACTTCATTCTTCACTGTTTGACTTCTTTGCTTTCGCCGACATGGCTTTTGCATCTTCATCACTAATTCCAAGTGCTGCTTGGAATTTCTTCAAATCTTCAAGTTCATCTTCGGTGATGATTCCATCAGACCAAGCCTCTTCGTAAGCATTGGTCAAGAAATCCTTGTAAGCATCTGGGTTTAGAAGCACGTCTCGAATCAAACCGTGGTCAACAGTGTTTGCCGGTGCATCGGAAGTGAGTTCCATCATAGCAGTTGACCGACGCATTTCCTTCACAGCCATGTCTTTCAAGCCATGTCCTGCCCAAACAGCTCCTGCTGCAATAACGGACGCTGCAAACCATCGCATCATATCAGGATCAACTAATTCCCCTGGCTCAACCAGGTGAAAGAGACCTAATACAGCCATAGCAGCACCACACATGACTTCAAACCAATCATTCAAATCAGGTTCATCAGAAAATACAGAAAGGCGTTGCTCGATTAACAACTCAGTGTTGTCGTCCATGAACCTTGTAGAAAGCGAAAGGACTTATGCGTGTCGGCATACAATATCAAGCGCATTCCTTTTCACCCCTTGACGTAACCTATGGGCATGGGCGAGGAGGAAAGGGCGATTGCAAACCTTGCTCTTCCCGAAAACGTGCGCCAATTTTTCACATCCAAATGGAAGATTGAACATCTGCATCCACCTCAATATGAAGCGATGGAAGCGGTGTTCTCTCGTTCAAATGTCCTTCTTGCAATTCCAACTGCATCTGGCAAGTCGCTAGTTGCTTACATAGCAATACTCAATCAATTACTGAATCACAATCCAGGCTCACGTGCGGTATACATCGTGCCTCTGAAGGCTTTAGCGAGTGAAAAGTTTGAGGAACTTAAGGAAATTGGAACCGATATCGGTTTGAAGATTGGTCTTGGAGTGGGTGATGCAACTGCAGAAGCCAAGAACATCGAGGATTGTGATATCCTCATTTGCACCTCTGAGAAACTCGATTCTCTCATGCGAACCCGATCAGAACTCATGAGTAATGTTTCAGTCGTTGTTGCGGACGAATTCCACCTCCTTCATGATGCAACAAGAGGTCCGACTCTTGAAATCAATCTGACCCGGTTGAGAACCCTTCGACCAAATGCCCAATTAATTGCCCTATCAGCAACTGTTGGAAATTGTGAAATTCTCGCTACTTGGCTTGATGCTGCGCTTATACAATCAAATTGGAGACCCGTTGACTTGGAATACTCAACCCTTCATGATCGTCACCTAGAACCACGTAAAGTCCAATCCTCATCGATGGACAATACTGTACAACCTCTTTCACCTCCAAGGCACCTCGAAGGGCCTCTAAGCCATCCTTCCTGGATTGTTCTCAACGATAGTATTGACCAAGGGGGTCAAGTATTGGTTTTCGTTGGAACCCGTAGAAGTGCACAATCTGAGGCCAAGAAACTTTCTGCACGTGTGAAAAAACGATTCGCCAAAGAACAACCAGAGCGGTTGATTGAACTCGAACAAATAGCAGATTCTCTCGAGGGAAGAACCCAGACAAGTATGGGAGAAACATTGGCTCTGTGCGTTCGAGGAGGCGTTGCATTCCATCATGCTGGATTGACACATCGACAACGCCAAGTGATTGAAGGGGCTTTCAAAAAAGGTTTGCTTCTAGCGCTTTGTGCAACTCCAACCTTAGCAGCAGGAGTGAATTTACCCGCCAGGAGAGTTCTGGTACGAGACATCAAACGTTGGGACGATGGCATGAGTCGCCCATTACCGGTAATGGAAGTACACCAGATGCTTGGCAGAGCTGGTAGACCACGTTATGATGACATTGGTGAAGCATGGATTCTTTGTAAGGGCACAGATGGATGGCAGGTTGCTGACGATGTTAGTGAGCGATATTTCTTTGGCCCAATCGAAGACATCACCTCCAAACTGGCAGCTGAACCAGCAATGCGAATGCATCTTTTGTCTTCAGTGGCCACAGGAGGTTTGCTTCACCGGCACTCGATTGGCGCCTTCTTTGGGGCTACATTCCTGGGCACGACTATGCCTTCTACACAACTTCAAGAACGGCTTGATACAATGTTGGATTGGCTTGTCGAGGAAAGATTCCTTCGACGGTTGGGTGTCGATGAACAATATCAGGATCGTATTGCAAACTCTGGCATAGATGAAGAAGAAACTTGGGAAGATGAGGTCCCTGTCTGGGTCACTATTGCTCAAGATGCAGGTGGAGTAAGCATTACTTCCCCCCAAGAGCAACCATCTAGAAATTCATCGCCGCATACCAAACCTTCCCTCAGTTTTGTATCTGCTTCTTCAATGAACCAGGTTGGAGGCTGGAGTCAGCAAAAAGGGGAGCATCCTGCAATGCGCTACGAAGCTACTGCGATGGGCGAGAGGATTGCTCAATTGTATCTCGACCCACTTTCGGCATCGATTATGAGAACTGGAATGAGAAGAGCGGTTCGACGAATGGTTCGTGGCGACGCTCCAGTAACTCAATTTGGACTGACTCACCTTGCATGCAGCACGCCTGATTTTGCTTCGTTGTGGGCTAAGACTGCAGATTTAACTCTCGGCTCAGATCTTCAACTCAAAGCCGCATCTGTCGAAGATGAACTTCTTCATGACATGTCGTATGAAGAGCGTCACCTCGGTCTGGTGAAATCGGCATGGTGCATTGAGCATTGGTTTGAAGAAGAAACAATGCGAGAGATCGAAAAGCAACTTGACGTATCACCAGGAGACGTTCATCATCGTGTCGATTTGATGGAATGGCTTCTCTACGGTGCTCGTGAAATCTTGCTAAATGATGATGTGTTTGCTGACGAACACATGCCGGTATTGACTCAACTTTCGAAAGATCTTGATCTACTCCGTCAACGTGTTCGACATGGATGCAAGGAAGACCTTCTCCAATTGGTGAAGATACGCCATGTTGGTCGTTCAAGAGCTCGTTCTCTTGCTGGATTTGGCATACGAACTCCGAAAGCAGTCATGCAAATGACACGAGCGGACAAGCAAAAAGTTGCTTCATGGAGAGGATGGGGGCCTAAACTTGTTGAGAACATTATCACCGAAGTAAAGAACGTCTTATCCAAAGAAGAAAAAGTTGTCCCGCCTCGTCAGCGAACTGATGATATGCCGCTTGAAGGCGAAGGGCAATCGGATAATTGATGTGCTAACAGAGTGCGCAACGTGTTTATGTGGAGCACCTTTCCTTGTTGGGCTTGGAATTCTGTTGAACCAATTGATCTCAAACAATTTGTTCAATCCTTTCAAGATTCACAACCTTCAGAGAGATGGGTCTTTTGTGGGGATAGTGTCGCCCAAACACCTCGACAACTATGGACGGCTGCCGTTGTAAGTTCACGCAATATTGAACGTTCAAAAGCACAGGCTCGTACATTGGATGCTGAGTTCTTACGAGTCTTGTCTGGAACACATAATGTCTCAGAGGCCTTCAAGCGAGCTGGACTCGCTCAAGGCGCTCAATCAGGTTGGTTACTTCATATTCCAAACATTGACCAACCTCAAAACGCAGAGGACGTTCATTCATCGGCCGAATCCTTACTCACAAAACTTGGATTAACATCAACTGAAAATTCTCTGCATATCAGCCTAAATGGTGCAGAGAAACTGGGTGTATCTCTTGATGGTGAAACGGAATCAATTCGAATTGAAGCCGCTCTTATCGGTCACATTCTACTTGCTGATGTAAACACGTCTCAATAACAATATCAATTTCACACGACTCTTGAAAACAAAGAGTTCAAACACCTCCGCACAAGTGAAGACTCATGGTCATCCAATCCGAGCGAGCCCCAACCGCCTCCTACTCCTCCAGATACCTCGATCGCACAAAGATGAACAATGCTCTAAGCAATGCTTTGACGTTCGGAGCAAGTTATGCAGAAATTCGTTTAATGGCCGAAACAACTTCTTCAGTCCGATTGAAAGATGGACAACTTGAACATGCAATCCCGGGTCAAGAGATAGGAGCAACACTTCGAATCTTGGCAGACGGCGCATGGGGGGTTCATTCTACGACAGATATCAGCAACATTCCAAATGAAATCGAAGCAACTGTGCGTCTAGCGAAAGCAGTTGCTGCCCGCCGTCCAAGCGGTTCAAATCCAATTCAACTTGCTGAAATACCAATTCATCAAGATGAAATTCATTGGAAGTCTAAAAAAGACGTTCGCAACACCGACCTTGACACAAAGTTGTCAATGCTCGACAACATCCATCAGTCTGCAAACGATGATGAACGAATCATCTCAGTTTCGTGTGGTTGGTCCGATGAGCACCTCCACACTGAACTCCTCACAACAGAAGGCATGGACAGAACATGGTCATTCCAACGTTCGATGGTAAATGGCATGGTTACTGCCAGAGATGGCGGCGACCCAGTCTCCTATAGAATGAGGCATGGCGGAGAAGGGGGCCTGGAACTCATCGAAGCTTGTGACCTTCAAAGCCTTGGTGGAGATGCTCGTATTGCAGCATTGAGACTGCTCAAAGCGAAGCGTTCACCAAGTGGAAAATTACCCTTAATTGCAGACCGAGACCTTACTGGAGTCTACATTCATGAGGCACTTGGGCATCCATGTGAAGCCGATCTTGTTGCAGCAGGTGATTCATGCTTAGACGGTAAACTTGGTCAACAAATCGGCAATGAAATTGTCACCGTTGTTGATGATCCAACCATGCGAGGAGGCTATGGCGCTTATCCTATCGATGATGAAGGACTTGACACCAGAGAAAAAACACTCATCAAGAACGGTGTCCTAACCGATTACTTGAATCACAGAGAAACCGCACATCACTTTGGTTTAGAACCAAATGCGGGTGCACGCGCTCAAGATGGGCTCCATCATCCACTTGTTCGAATGTCCAATACGATGATTATGGGTGGAAGTTTCAATGATATTGATGAATTAATGGAGGACATTGAGTATGGCGTCTATGCATGTGGATCACGTGGCGGGCAGGTCGATACTGGTAGAGGTTCATTCCAATTCGCTGCTCAAGAAGCATACTTGATCGAAAATGGAGAGATAACTACTCCACTGCGTGATGTCAGCGTAAGTGGATTAACACTTCAAATTTTGAATGATGTTGATGGATTAACCAAAGATGCAAAACTCGCAAGCCCTGGATTCTGCGGAAAGGGACAGACTGTCCCGGTAGGTGACGGTGGCCCAATCATGAGAATTCGAGAAGCTCTGGTGGGATGAGGATGATTCCAGAAGATGCAATTGAACGACTCCTTGACGGATGCAAGGTGATCTCAAAGGAATGTGAACTACAAAGCATTTCAGAATGGGAAATTGTTGGAACGCAAGGATATGGCCGCTCATTAGATATCGAAGCAGGAAGAATTTCCCTCGCTTCAGGAGGTGGTGAAGGTGGATTTGGCGTCCGAATTCTTGACAATGGTCGGTATGGCTATGCCCATCTTGTTGATGTCTCAGGAGCCAAGCACGCCGTCTCACAAGCATTGTCAATAGCAAAGGCAAGCCCAAGCATCGCAGGTTTCTCCTTACCATCAGCCGAAAAAACAAATCCTGTTGATGGAATGCTCGATGAGGCGATCCTGAAATTATCTCCAGATGATCTTCTCACTCAAGGAGACGACATCATCTCGGAGGTCACATCCCTTGACCAAAGAGCAGTTGTTATCGGCGGAGGCATTGGAATTGGTGCCGAAGCTGGCGTTATGTTGTCAAGTCAAGGTATTGAAGCATCTGGAATATCGACATCCCATGGCTTAGGAGTCCAAGTCTCTATCGATGTAGACGACCAAATGACAAGTTCATGGGAGAGTTCTTCCTCACGAAAACTCATCGAAGGCATTCCTGATTGTGTGGCTACAGCAGTGGAATGGGCTCAAAAAACAAGAGACCCGATTGAAATTCAATCGGATGCACAAGACACACCTGTCATAATGACTTCACAGGGAATCAGTTCCTTATTCTCAAATATCATTCGACCATCTATTCTTGGTGAGCGAATGGTTCGAGGCGAATCCTATTGGTCTGGAAAGTTAAACGAAGTTGTCCTCGATAATCATCTCACAATGATGGATAATCGAAGGATGGAAGGTGGATTTGGCTCAGGTTCACGCGATGGAGAAGGTGTGCCAACATCATGCCACACAATTATTGAAAATGGCACTCTTCGCAAGATGTTATGGTCCTCGAGAGATGCTGCGAAGAATGTATCAGAAGGTAGAATTGATGGTGCTGAATCAACAGGTTCTGCATCGCGAGGTAGCCACATGTCACCTCCAACAACAGGTTGCGGTGACGTCCATCTACTGTCATCAAAGCCTCCAATGTCTCTTGATGAAATGATTGATACAATGGGAACGGGTTATGTTGTTCACAGCGTCATGGGCGCACATACGGCTAACCCAACGAGCGGAGATTTCTCAGTCACATCAAGTACCGTTCTTCGAATTGAAGAAGGGGAAATATTGGGGCCAATTAAACAGGCTGGCGTATCTGGAAATCTTTTCAAAGCCTTGTCAAAGGAAGTTAATCTCGGCCACAGTTCGACGAGGAATGGTGTGTCAAGCACTGGAACAAATCACCTTTCAAACGTCCTCTTTGCACAAGGAATGCGTATCAATCCCGCCTGAATTGTGAAGGGGATTGTTTATCACCCCTCGTCAGTCTTGTTCAGTTCCATGGAGGTCATGGGAGTGTCAAGTCTAAACCAATCCGCACGAAAGCCCGCAGCCTGTTCTCCGCACAGGCCCAATCAACAATTCGCCTGGCGGAGGTGGATTATTTGAGCGGAGAGGACCGATATGCAGGCCATATTGCAGCAGTATTGCAGGAATGTCCTGACGCCGATCAAGATGAAATCCGCTCAGCTTTCGTGAAGTACGAAGAAGAATTTTTCATCCCCCCGCAAGATGCTATTCGATCGATTGTTCGACGATTTAGAAGTGAAAGCGACACTCCAACCTCTCAAACAGGAGCGAGTGGTCAAACCAAGAAGCCATCGAAAAAGGTGAGTTCCCTTTCTGAGTTGAAAGCGGACGATCGTGAGATTGAAATCGAAGTTGAAATCGTTTCACACAACGTTCGTGAACAAATGATTCGTGGCGAATCAAAGTCTATCTCTTTCGGTCTTCTTGAAGATGACCCATGGCAGGAAGGTTCTGGAGAAAGAACCCGCTGGGAGTACAAAGACTGGGGCAATAACGCTAACATTACGCCAGGGTCAGTTGTTCGAATTGAAGGAGCATCTGTAAACGAGTATCAAGGACGAATGTCGATCAATATCAATCAATCATCACGCATCGCTGTCTTGCGCGAGGGAACTCGACCAGTTGTCGCTCCAGGCGAGCCAATCGGAATCGATTCCCTTCCTGGGGACGGATATGTTTGCATCGTCGGTCGTGTCATGTCGGTTCGGCCAGATCAAATCCACAAGAGAGACGGGAGCGGTAGTATTGACGTTGTCCGAGGCCGATTGGCTGATGAATCAGGTGCAATCGGTTTCCTTTCTTGGGAACCCTTTGAATTCGAAGTCGGTTCATTGCTAAAGATCGATGGAGCTCAAGTCAAGACCTTTCGAGACACACCAGAACTCAACTTTGGTAGAACCACGAAAATTGAGCCATTCCACGATGCTTCTTTCGCAGATACGGACGCTCTGAAAGAAGGACTCATTGCGACAGTGAGTACACTTCGCGATGGTTCTAAGGATGTCGAAATTATTGTCAGCATCACGGAATGGGCAAAGCGTACATTCACCAAAGATGGAGAAGAGCGATACCTCTGGTCAGGCCAGATAGCAGATCCAACTGGCCAATGCCGAATGAGTGGTTGGGTAGATTTACCAATCGATGAAACGAAATTGCCGATTACCGTACGTATCACCGATGCACGCGTTCGTGCTTGGCAAGGTATTCCAGATATCACCGTCGATAGAGCCGAGCAAATCACAATACTCGATGAAACTCCTTGGGACGGAAACCTTGATCTTACAAACCTGAAAGTGGAAGTTGGACTACACGACCTTGTCAGTGGACCAAGTAGAGTGGGAATTTCCACTACTGGAACCATTGTATCCGTTCGTGAAGATTCTGGAACCATTATGCGATGCCCAGAATGTCGAAGAGTTCTACGTGAAGGACAATGCAGTGAACACGGAACTGTTGAAGGAAACGAGGATGTAAGGCTACGCCTTGTTCTCGATGACCAAGGAGCAACATGTGCACTACTGGTATCGAAAGATGCTGCCCTTTCTCTCCTTGAGACAGACCATGCTGCAATGGTAGATGAAATTTCAGCAAATGGATCGATGATGTATGTTCAATCAATTAGAAATCGCTTACTCGGTTGCCGATTAGAGGCCACAGGAAGAGTGATCAATGACGGCCAAGGCTCGATGATTTTGTGTAATGATGCAACAATCCTCAAGCCTGAATCTGCACTTCGGGCAACCGAACTTCGAGCACAATGGGGGATGGAATGATGATGGGGACACAACAAATTAGACGCCAACCAGCATGGTTCATGCTCGCTTCTGAGTTTGGAGAATCGACTCTTAACGAAAAAGGGACTGGAGAATTTGATCCAACCTTCGTCATCACAAAACTCGGAGCAAAGGTCAACCGTCTTATTGTTTCAGGCTTAGTTGAACGACTGGAATTGAGAGAAACAAGTAATGGGTCCCAAATGTACAATGGGCAAATTCGAGACCCTTCTGGCCTCCACTATTTCTCGGTGGGCGAATATCAAACTGAATCAATGAGAGAATTCGTGATACAGTTGTTGGAGAAGATCGATGCAGGAGAACCCGTTCTACTCACAATGACTGCAAAGGCAAGATGGTACCAAACCGATGAAGGAGCAGTATACACATCCCTTCGACCAGAAGAAGCTTGCATAATCGATAGAGAACGATACGCTTCATGGCTTGTTAGCGCCTCTGCTGCCACACTTCATCGCCTTAGTCAGCATAAACTCACATTGAATTGTGAGCCAACTGCTGAAGGAATGAAAGAAGCAGGTGTGGCTGAAGACATGATACCTGGTCTGCTGGCTGCTCAAGGCCATTACGGACAGATCGATACCGAAACATATCGATTAAACGTCATGCAGGCATTGGATATTGCAGAAGGAAAACTTGAGGCCGCAACAGCACCTCCACCTAAGCTCAATCTTGCAGAGGCTGAAGAGATTACAGCAGAAGCTGATGACGATCTGAGAACAGTTGTCCTCGAATGCATTCAAGCAATGGATAATGGAGAAGGTGTCGACTTCGAATCTCTGGTTCGAAATCTAGCAGCACGTGGCTTCTCACGGGATAAAAGCGAATCTGAACTTGATGCCATGAGTGATGAGGGCATCTTGCATGAGCCAAGATTTGGTTGGTTCAAGATAGTTTCTTGAACGAATTGCTCCAACACATTCAAATCTTGCCTTCACCCTCATACTAATTGGGGTCATTATGGCAGGCATGGATTTTTTCATTCGACCGGCAACTGGGACAGGTGCATCAGATTGGGTTCGGATACCGAACGCAGATATTGATGTTCGATTAACACGAAGGATGACTCGTACAATTATCCGCGGTGGAGAAGGCGATAATCTCCACGATGAAGGGTCGGAGTCTACAGTCTACAATGTTCGAGGAATCCTATCCCTTGATGATTACAAGCGTATTCTTGAGATGTTCAGGTCAGGACAACCATTTATTCACGATCCGTTTGAAGAAAGAGATGTTAAAGTCATTTTTTCTGCTCTTGAGTACGAGGGTTCCACTGAGAAGTTCCATTTCGAACTCATAGAAGACGTCATTTGAAGGTGAAAGCATGCGTAAACTGGACGAAAAGAGAGAAGTTCTCTATGTTATTCGTGCAATGGATGTCCTCATGTCATCAGGAATTGGTCTAGAAGCAACAATTCACAGTATTTCTCAAGGCGGATACGGAATCATCTCAGAGGATTTCAAAGAGATGATGGACAAGGTCAGAAGTGGTGGGAGATCACTCGAAAAAGAACTCAAAGGTATGATGAACAAATCAGAGACAGAAGGATATCGTCGTCTGCTCAACATCATGCACATGAATATCACTCAAAATACGGACATCATTGATACCTTGAAAAAACAAGGAAGTCGAATGGAGGAAGAGCGTACTGAAGATGTCAAAAAATACATCGAAGACTTAAGTGGCGTTCCAGAATCACTCCTTTCCATTGGAATGATCGGTCCAATCATCTTAGCTGTTTTCGGCCTTTTCCCCCAACTCGTAGGAGACATGGGTAGTTTCTTTGGCATGCCAGAGCAATCAACAATCAATATGGTAGTTAATGCTGGACTCATGCTTACACTTCTAGCAATGGTCATGATCGGTCTGAAAACCCATACAAAGGATCCAGG
>JADHSC010000049.1 GCA_016777125.1 Candidatus Poseidoniaceae archaeon | reverse complement strand
TGCTTCGCTTTTGAACATCAGGGACAAATCGAGGCTCAAAATAGGATTTACAATGGTAAATCGTCAGGTGCGACTCGGTGAGAGAACCGTTCAACCGATCCATTTTCTCGAACGATGAACTTTCCAAAATTCCACTTAATGTCTGCAACACCGTTTTCATCGAGAACGTTGCAAAGTTCAGCATACAGAGGGTGACGGTTTTCTCCATTAACATCGATCTTCGCCATCATTGGGAAAGTGACGCCATACGTTGATTCGCAAAAGGTTTGAATCTCTTCATGCGTCCCAGATTCTTGTGCTCCGAACTGATTGCAAGGGAAACCGATGACGACCAAACCGTCGTCTTTCTTGGATTCGTACAAGGCTTGCATTCCTTCGTACTGTGGAGTAGAGCCACATGCACTGGCTACGTTCACAATCAGAAATTCAGTTCCACCGAGTTGCTTCAGAGATGTGGTCTCGCCAGTTATTGTTTCAAATTCAATATCAAAAAGTTCGCCCATAACCATTCCAACTGTATTTCATTGATGAACATGTGGTTTCTTGAAAAACGAAGCAAATGCTCTTGAAGTATCGGCTTGTGGTCGAACCATGCAAGTGCAAATGGAAACCTCAGCTGGAAACATCATGATTGAACTCTTTCACGGAAGTGCTCCCGATACAGTAGCAAATTTCGTCAAACTCGTCAACCAAGGGTTCTACGATGGACTTCACTTTCATCGAGTCATTGAAGACTTTATGATTCAAGGTGGATGTCCAAATTCAAAGGATCCAATGGCTCGTGGCGCAGGTACTGGTGGACCTGGATGGAAGATTCCTTGCGAAGCATCTGCTCTGGCATTAAAGCACGACAAACCCGGAATTCTTTCCATGGCAAATGCTGGCCGCAATACTGGAGGCTCCCAATTCTTCCTCACAACCGTTGCAACCCCTTGGCTCAATGGCAATCACGCAGTCTTTGGACAAGTCGTTGAAGGAATGGATATTGTCAAGACGATTGAAGGATGTCAAAAGTTGCCTGGAGACCGTCCAAAGGTCCCACAACAAATCATTCGATGCACTGTTGTTGAGTGAAATCATTATCGTTTCAGCGATTCGATGCATTGATAATTCATTGACGCGACGATATGGTCATGGGAACCGAACGTGTGTTGGCAAAAGCTCGTAAACTTGCGAAGCGATTGGCAGACAAAATCGATGAACTAAGCGACTCTCTTGAAGATCTCGAGTTAGAATTCGCTATGTTGATCAAGACCATTGACAAACTCGAATCCAAACAAGGAAGCGCCAAAGCAGTCGCTTCTGATGTTCAAATCGATGTCTCCATCGATGTTCAAGAAGACGATGACTTTGATGTCACCAATACTTCTGCACCGAGTGCAAAGGTACGACGTAAGTTCTGATCAAGCTTCTGCTTCTGCAGCTTCACGCGCTTTGCGTGCTGCAATAAATGAACGTACACAGAGCGCCGTATACGCTGATCCTGTCAAGAACATCATCAGCATTGACGAACTAGCAAAGGTAAGGCCATCAGCCATGACCATGAAGAAGCGAGTACCGCCAAGTGCTCCGATCAAACCGAACGTAACGGCAACATGCATCCACAACTTCCGCTTTCCTTCAGGTACCTTGGCCATTTCGCCGGAGACGAGAAGTGCGAGCCCCAGCGCTGCAGGCAAGAATGAAGTGAACGATTGTGCTTCAGAGAGATACGTTACAATCAATCCCCAAGAAAGGAGAAATAAACCGTAATTCGTTGTTAGATTTGGCATAGTGTTGGACTGTTCTTCCATATCTTGCCTATCGATTGGAGGTTTATGAGTTCAGTTATTGTCTTTCTATGCCCTTAGCATTGGTTTAATAACATCATTCAATTGTTAAACTCTATGGGAAAACACAATATCGGCGGAAGTCGAATCGTATCGGTCAGCATACCCGAAGACGTTGCACAAGAACTCGACCGTTGGACCGGTGGCGGGAAGAATATGGGTCGCAGCGCATGGATTGTTCAAGCCATTCGAAACCGACTCGATGTAAAGGGAACCTATTCGCAGACCTATACTCCACCAAGCCCGAAGGCCCCAGTATCAAATGTTGAGTTCCGTATTGAAACTGACACAATGGGAGAAATGAAAGTCCCTGGCGACACATACTATGGTTGCCAAACTGCGCGCTCTTTGGTCAACTTTGACATTGGTGAAGACATCATGCCCAAGCCATTGATTCGTGCATTTGGAATTCTAAAGGCTGCTGCTGCAAGGACGAATCGAGACCTAGGTGTCCTCGACCCGGAAATTGCTGGACTCGTTATTGATACGGCTGAAGAAGTCATGAATGGAGATCATGATGCTCATTTCCCTTTACGAATTTGGCAAACAGGTTCTGGAACTCAAACGAATATGAACTCAAATGAAGTCATTGCAAACAGGGCCATTGAGATGGCAGGTGGCGTTCTTGGAAGTAAATCTCCAGTTCATCCCAATGATCACGTCAACAAAGGACAATCTTCCAACGATACGTTCCCTACAGCAATGCATATTGCTGCTGCAGAAGAAATTGAGCATCGTCTATTCAAAGCAGTTCGAGGTTTAACACGGAAACTAAGAACCAAGCAGAAGGACTTCAAAGACATCGTTAAGATTGGCCGCACCCATCTCATGGATGCAACTCCATTGACGCTTGGACAGGAATTCAGTGGGTATGTACACATGCTTGAGGCTGATTTACGAAGAATTGAATTCGCTCAGAAAGATTTGTTTGAACTTGCACTTGGAGGGACTGCTGTTGGAACTGGACTCAATTCACATCCAAAATTTGCTGAACACGTCGCTCGACGCATCGCTGAACGAACCGAATTACCCTTCGTCAGTGCTGAAAATAAATTTGCACAGTTGTCTGCTCACGATGCAATCGTTGCAGCCAGTGGAGCGATGAATACACTTGCAGTAAGTTTGATGAAAATCGCCAATGATGTGCGTTGGCTTGGATCAGGTCCTCGGTGTGGGTTTGGAGAACTCTCTCTACCAGCAAACGAACCAGGGAGCAGTATCATGCCAGGCAAAGTCAATCCAACACAATCTGAAGCGATGACGATGGTCTGTTGCCAAGTTATGGGCAACCACACCGCGATTACTATGGGTGGAAGTCAAGGAAACTTCGAGCTTAACGTCTTCAAACCAATGATGATTCACAATCTCTTGCATAGTATTCGTCTGCTCAGTGATGCATGCGTTTCATTTGGAGAGCGTTGCATAGAAGGATTAGAAGCCAATGAAGAAATGATTCAGAAACATCTTGATAGTTCACTGATGTTGGTTACTGCTCTAAACAATCATATCGGCTATGATAAGTCTGCTAAGATTGCGAAGAATGCACATGAGAAAGGAATCACACTACGAGAAAGTGCCCTCGAACTTGGCTTGTTAACGAATGAACAATTCGATGAGTGGGTTCGTCCCGAAGACATGACAAGCCCGAAGTGATTACTTCGTTGGTGGCTTGAACAGAACAGAACGCTGAACAAAGAGAGCAACCAAGGGTATCCCAACCCATTGATTCCATTCAAGCACCAGATACAAGGCATACATTGTCATGAAGAAGAGCCCGAAGGCGACGACTAAACCTACGATAGCATATGGTGCAGTTTTAGGTCTCGGATCGATAAAGTCATAGACGAAGTATTCGCCAAAGTAACGAGCCCATACAAACGCGAAGTAAAAGTAAATTCCACCTAGGAACCCTCCAAGAATGACGCCCTCTGGAAGCACTTCGATCGAGCCAAGAATAAGTTCAACTGAAAGCAGTATAATCGTCCAGTTATGCATGACTTGTTCATGTTTCAAAAATAGATGCTCAAGAGGTTTATTGCTCTTAAAATCGGCAGGAATGATGACGTATCGAACAGCAATCGCCGTTAAGCTCGATGCGCTTAAAGCCATAAAATACAAAAGTGGAATAATCCGATTAAGGAATGAAGGAACTCCCATTCCAAAAATGGTCAACCAACTAACAAGACCTGCCAGGAAGAAAAATATTCCACAAAGAATAAGTTGCCAACTACTGAATGTAACACAACGTTCAATCCCTTCTACTTGATGCTGATTTACGTTTCCAGTATCAAAGTTAATGCTGTACATAGTGGCTGGTCGTTGGCTTTTCACCATCCAAAATACGATGGTATGAAACGCAAGATATGCCGCAGCTATTCGAAATAAACCGAGTAGGATATCTGGGATGATATCAGAGTTAACAATCGAATCTGTACTTGCTTTATGTAAAAACAAATCAGTCGCAAATCCAATCCATAGGAGAAGAATAAAAACAGCTGTAACAATCGTAAAGGTCACCTTTGTTTTAGGCGACTCAGAAAGAGTGTTCCCCCTGACCATGTTAGAATCCCAAGATTCCAACTACTTGAGGAATCGCTTAGAATGAAATGTAGAGAAGAGACCCCCTCTGCTCTGACGGATAAGCAGAGATATGTTCAGTGACATTATTCAACCAATGCTATGATTTCCAACGATGCGTGGTCAACTCCGGCCTTATTTCTAAATTTGATCATATTGGGGTCCTTTAATCGCTTATCCTCAATCGAATCCATTTCGACAACCGTGTATACGTTACTTTCGTTGTCGTTTTCATGACCGTAAGCTAAGACTCTGACGTTATGTTTTAGCCTCATGGCCTCGTTTGACTCGAATTCTTTCTTCCATACACCGTAACCTTTGGTCACTTTGTATTTTGATATTACTTTCATTTCTGAATCACCCTAGGAATTATTGCTTCCAACCCATTCAAAAACAGATTTGAGGATTGGCCCCAGCGTTCTGCCTTTTTCTGACAATTCATACTCGACCCTTGCAGGAACTTCAGCAAAAACTTCTCGATCAACCAGCCCCTGCCTAATCATCTCATCCAGGCGACGGCCAAGCGTGGTCGCAGTAATGCCTATATCTCGCTTAAGTTGATTAAATCTCATTGGTTTTTTCGTACGAGGCATGAAAAACAACATGTTGAGAACATGTGCCTTCCCTAACAGTTCGATGAATTCTCTTCCTTGTGATTGTAAGCAAAGGGGCTGCACATAAATTGGTGGTTGCATACCGATACCAAGTTGCTTGATTATATCAACCACCCAGTTTCAAACCAGATACCATAGTTTCTGCTTTGGGACTTTTTCACCTTAATAGGAAGGGTATCTCCCAGTGACAAGGAGAAATGATATTATGAGTAAATGCGGATGTGGAAGATCACCAACTGGAATGTGTATAGGATGGCATGGTCTTTCCAAAGAAGAATATGAAGCGAAATTGAAAGAACACCAAGAGAGCTCAAAAGAGGAATGAATTTGGCAAGAAATTGGAATACAATTCTTCGTTGGGTTCATCTGACCTTTGGGATGATGATTTCTGTTTATTTCGCTCGAATTACTTTCACTGGAAACACTGACGCCTGGGACAATGATCCTTGGGTCACGATGTTTGTTGGACAAGCTGTGGTAGCGATTGTTTTTTCGACTGGAATCATCAAGTGGCAACTGCCTCGTATCAAGAAGTGGAATCGTAACCGAAAGAAATCCAAAGCAGCGACAAATTGATTCGGATGAGTTGCAAGGGGTTATCCGAAACCCGTTTGCATTTTATTTTCCAATACAAAGGGGATTCAGTGGGCCGATACAGACGCTAGCCAACCATGAGTTTCTCACGCAAGGGTATCGCAAAGGTGATTTCTGCTTGCGGCTGTAAATCAAAACCATTCAAAATTGAATTTGATTTTCTGACCTACTACTATAGTAGTAGACTAAAATTACCGTTTTCACAAG
>JADHSC010000048.1 GCA_016777125.1 Candidatus Poseidoniaceae archaeon | reverse complement strand
TCCGTTCGGCTCATTATATCGCCCATTAATCGAACCAAGTCACTTGGAATAACCTCCATTCTTATCGTTGTATCATCGTTGACATCGTAGTACCCTTGTGGCAAAGCGACTCGGTGAACAACAGCACTGGCTTCAAGTCCAAACTCTACAGATACTGATTTTGTCCACTCGTTAACATCGAAGGTATCAAAATCAATTTCAAGTGAAGTTGAGACACATGTCTTCTGCGTTTGAACGCAGATGACGGTTCCATCTTCGCTCTCAATAGGATGGTTGAAGGTGTATGGCGAAGGCCCAGCAATCGAGATTTCATTACGATTATCGCCCTCTAGAGAATGTTGGAGAATTATTCGATCATCACCGCCTATGGTCTCAATCCAACTCGGTAAAATTAACTCCAAAGTAATCTCCGTTGGAGGTAGATCAGAGGGGATCATATCTTCAAGGAAAGAAGTATTCAACACAGTCTCAAGCGAAAGGCCTGCATCCATTACACGACGTAAATCTTCTTCTGTGATGTTGTTAATCTGTTTTGAGAAGTTTGTTTCAGGAATATTTTCCTTGATAATATCGAGTAAACCGAGATTGAATGTATTGCTTGTTGAACGAAGGTAGATTGGATGATTATAACCCATTGCGGATGGCCCTTCGATGCAGTATGTTATTGTCGATGGAGGAGTTACTGTTTCTGAACAACCTGTTGAGTGCGTGTAATTCAGCCCACCTGCTGCACCTTGTATTCCATCTGCTACAGAATCACTTACCCACGTTAATTGACTCATCTCGATATTTTGATTTCCAGGGATTGAATCAGAAAAGGCATCTCCGATTGAATCAACTGGGAATTGATCAGTGAAATCATCAAGTGGTGCAATGCCGTTTTCATAGGCAAGACGGATTCCATCAGAAGTAATCTGTGGAATTGTAGCCAGTTCAGATAACTCGACAAGAGAGATGCCCCAGTCCGTCATTGTTGTTTCATCGAGGTAATTTAATCCAGCCACAAAGTCAATTTGGACCGCTTGTTCATCGAAAAGATCAACTGTTAAGTAAAGAGAAACTGCTTCATCAGTAGGATCGAGTTCAACCACTTGGGTGGTTGCTGAATCACGATATGCCATGGTAAGGCTCACTGTTTGGTCAATCCGAGAATCGCCAACTCCTGCATTGAGATTGTCGACTGTCCATTCACCTGCAAAGTAAGCAGGAGGGCCTGGTCGTGCAGCAACCGAACCGTTACTATCGACGCCAATGATTGTTGCATAATCTGGGGGATTAATCGAGAATGTAGAGGCATGGCCTGGTTCAGCAAAAACTTCGAATTTTGTTGTGAGTTCAGAACCCATAATCAAGAGACCTTGATACGCTCGTTCCAAGTCTAAATCTGAATTATTGAGAAGATTGAACGTACTGGTTGACAAACTGATATCCGCTATTGTGGAGAAACACAAAGGAGGATCGAAGACGTTGTTTTGACTTGCTCCTTCAGCTCCATGTACCGAGTCAATTGATGCATCGGTTGTGCAAGGGATAGTGACTCCACCTTCTGTGTAAGAGGTATCATATTGCGTATTGATACCATTTACTGTTCCAAACCCTGAGGCGAGAAGATCTTGAATTGTGCTTTGGACTTCCCCAAGCATTCGGTCACCAACAGTCCCAGAACCATCATCATAGGCAAAGTAACTTCGAATCATGTCAGCGGGAATTCCATCGTTTACATCCAAACCATCGTTTGCAAGTGCTGATTGAATCAGTGGGTCATCGAGGCCGACTTTACTTCGATTGAATTCTCGAATAGCCCAACTCAACGAAAGGGTGATTCTTGAGGTATCTTCTAAATCGAAGTCATATGTACCACGAATCCAATCTTGCTGATTTGGTGTTCCATCATCGTTTGAATCGTAATCATCGCACTCACTCATGCCTGCACCATCGCATGCAGCCATTCCATCAGCAGAGGCTAACGGAGCGAGAATTGGTATCACGAAAAACAGTGTAAAACAGAGACTGAAAAAGCGAATCCTTCCATTACTCACGGTGTCCATGTTAACCCCACAATCCGAAGACCTTCAAAGGACTTCCCCATACGAGTGGTCAGAGACGTTGCTATGGACGAACTTTCTGCAGTCATTGTTCCGCTCCAGTTTGGAGAGGCCATGTATGAGAACCTACGTCGATTAAAGGCCTTGAATAAACAGTATACACCTGTACAAATCAATGAAGAACTTGCACTTCCAATTTATTCTGAAACTGCTTCTCTTCACTCAACCGAGATTCCTTACAGAATTGAAAAGGTAATGTTTGAACATTCACCACCATCAATAAATCCTCATCTCCAATTGAAGGAAGTGATTCAAGGATTTATTCCACAAGGACTGGAACATGTTTTGGAGTTAATTCCTACAAAATGGGAACGCTTAGATGATCTCATTCTATTTCCAAAAGAAGCGTTTACTGAATCTGATTGGGTCGATATAATCGAAGAGGGGATTGACTTCTATGAGCAAATTGCACAAGTCTTGCAAGCACGAAGGGTTGGAAGACAGCAGCCTATTGCAAACGATACAATCCGATCATCTCAGATGGAATTATTGCTTGGTGATTCTGGCTGGGTTGAAGTAAAAGACAACGGGTTATTCTATGGATTTGATGCATGTAAAGTCATGTACTCCTCTGGAAATGTTACGGAACGACACCGAATGGGTTCGCTTAATGCTGAAGACGAAATTATTGTTGATGCTTTCGCAGGCATTGGTTACTATTCTCTACCCCTACTCGTTCATGGAAAAGCCACACATGTGCATGCTTGTGAATTAAACCCAGAGAGTATCAAAGCGTTGAAGTGGGCTGCTCAAAAGAACAATGTTTCCAAATCAATTACCATTCATGAAGGAAATAATCAATCGACGCTGCCCAATTTACGAGGTATTGCAGATCGTGTCCTTTTGGGATTACTTCCAAGTTCTGAAGCAGCATGGAAACCTGCAATTTCAACCCTCAAAGAGCAAGGTGGAAGCCTCCATATTCACATGAATGTTGAAGAAAAACATATCGAACAATGGACGAAAGATACAATTCTAACATGCTTGAATTATGCGAAAAGTGATGGTCGTGACTGGTTCTGTACCCACCAGCATCTCGAGAAGGTTAAGTGGTACGCTCCACGTGTACGTCACGTCGTACTCGATGTTTCATTTTCATCGAGTAATTCTGCATCATAAACTGTCAATTCCGTAGAGTCTCCTTTTTGATTCAGGACAAACATAGTAACACCGCCAATTGCAACTGCAATGCCCAGTAAGATAAGAATGAGGAGCCCGTTTGAAACGCTTCCAGAATCGTCTCCATCCATACCTTGACCACTTAGTTTCCCATCCGGGTCGGCGACACCAATCATCTCAATTTTGTTGATTTTTACCTCATAGACTGGACGTCCTGCGGATGAGAATGGATTATCGAGATCAGTTCCTGTTGCATCGTCTGATGTAGGTACTTCAGCAATTGCTCGTACGTGACTCATCCCTTGGCGGACAATACCAAAGGTTGCATATCCTCCATCGTCTCTGTTTTCAGGATCAAGTCCATGAGCCTCTGTTTCAGCGATATACCATTGTGAATCCGCAGAGTCTTCTTCTGTACCTCGAGCCATTCCTATTGCTCCGTCAACGTGGCTTAGGTTCTCGTCGTGTTCAAGTGGAATTGTTTCGCCTGTACCTCCCGAGCCACAATTCAGATTTGTGATAGGATAAGCGCCGACCGTTGTACATTCAGGATCTCCTGATTGAGTGACGAAATCGTTGATGACTCGATGAAAGAAGATTCCATCATACAATCCATCTTCAACATGTTCAACCATGTTTTCAACCGTGATTGGAGCCCATTGAGGAAATAATTCGATGATAATAGTACCACTGACTTCATCTTCGAAATGACCAGGAGCATAGGTGACTTCAATGGAGAAAACTGGGTCATTATAGTAGGAATATTGCATTGGCGTGTCTTCAACAACTGGACCATCTTCCCATGTTGAGGGATCGATTCCATTGCTTCTCCAGTCAGGTTCTTCCTGAGCAGATGTGATGCTCGGCATCATCAGAAACATTGCGATTAGAACAAACGACGTTCTGTGCAATCCGCCCTGTCGCATATGTTAGCCATCATGTGCTAACTCATCAAACATGCGTTCATTGACGCTGGTCATCCAGGCAGGACTTCAACAGGTTTGCAAATTCTGCAAGTTGTTGTGAAATATCGTAGTGGTGATTACCCACAAAGAACCCTTGTTCATGGATCTTATTCGCAGCCTCAAGTGGGCCGTGAATGCTATGATCGAGATATTCAATAACTGGGTTGAGAGTGAAATTACCTGCAACAATTGGTCGGGTTTCGATCCCAGCATCCCTGAGGACATCGAGAACAGGAGCCCGTTCACACCAGTCGGGTAACACAATCGAAAAGCCAAACCATGACGATTCGCCAATCTCTCTTTGAATCATGATTTCAGGAACTTCCTTCATGAGGTTCTGGAACGTAACAGCATTCTTTCTTCTCCCTGTGATGATATCCTCGACTTTACGAAGTTGCGCTTGACCAATAGCTCCTGACATTTCCAGCGGGCGAAGGTTGTATCCTGGAAGTACGAAGCGGAATGATTCCATAAATGGGTCATTTGATTTCTCAACGACATGGTTCTCCTGAGGAAGATTTCGAGTCCAGCCATGAGCGCGAAGTGAAAGCATAACGTGATACAATTCTTCGTCATCTGTGAGCGTAATCCCTCCTTCCATTGTCGAAATATGGTGGCTAAAGAAACAACTGAACGTACCTGCAAGACCGAATGTCCCCGCTTGTTTACCAGCGATTGTCGCCCCAAGAGACTCACAATTGTCTTCGATTACATACAGGTTGTTCTTTTCTGCAATCTCTAACAATCGATGATAATCAACACAGTTGCCAAGAAGATTTACTGCAAAAATGAGTTTTGTTTTCTCAGTAATTGCAGCTTCCACAGCATCTAAATCGATATTTAGTGTCTCTTCGTTAATATCGACAAATCGCATTGTAAGCCCATATTGATGAACTGGGAAATATGTTGTCGACCATGAAACGGCAGGTACGAGTACTTCGTCTCCCGGCTTCAAGTCAATTCCTTTAGCGTAAATCATTCCTGCAACTGCAAGAAGGTTTGCAGAAGAACCTGAATTAGACATAAGAGCATATTTTGATCCGAAAAATGAAGCGAATTCTTTCTCAAATTTTTCAACTTCAGGCCCCATACTGAAACGGTCGCTCGTGATAACTCGCTGTATAGCATCGTATTCTTCGTGGTCCCAAGTACTGGTTGCTAGTGGTAAACTCATTCTAATGTCTCCCTGAGATAATTGTACGTGAACATCAATGCTTCATCAAATGGCGTTTTTGTTGACCACCCGAATTCCTTCTGTCTTGAAAGTTCTAAATATCGTCTCTTTCGACCTACTGGGCGGGTTAAGTCGTGTTGTAGTTCACCATTATATCCGATAACTTTGGCCATATGCTGATGCATTTCATTCACGCTAACTTCAACTCCAGAACCGACATTCATAACCTCTGGGAGTTCTGAAAATCTCGATAATGCTGTATTCAAAAAATCAGCCAAATCAGGTGCGTAAAGGAATTCCCTCTTTGCAGAACCATCTCCCCAGATAACAATCGGTTTGTTGCCATTTTCTTTTGCTTGATGCATTCGATGAAGAATTGCAGGCAACATGTGTCCAGTTTCGAGAGAAAAGTTGTCATATGGCCCGAATAAATTGCATGGATGAACGGTTTTGAAGGAAACTCCATGTTGCTCATTTGCCATAGAACATGCCCTGTAGACCACGTATTTTGATAGAGCAT